>NZ_JASHBO010000003.1:0-147399 GCF_047464615.1 Streptococcus infantis | reverse complement strand
ACGGGATTCGAACCCGTGTTACCGCCGTGAAAAGGCGGTGTCTTAACCCCTTGACCAACGGACCGGAGTTGTTATTTTCAACTCTTACTATTATACCGACTTTTCTTACTTTGTCAACACCTTTTTTTAACTTTTTTTCATTTCTCCTGAATTACTTCCTTCAGCTCTCTGAGAAGGGCTTTGCGGCCTTTAAATCGTTCGTCTGCCCAGAGGCGTTCGTAGGCTTCTTGTTTATCTTGTGGTAATTTTCTTCTATAAGTATCCAACAATTCATGAAGAGCGTAGTAATCATCCAACCACAATCCTCCTTCTGGTAGGCGATGACTAATCTCCCCTACTTCTTCATAGGCCATCCGGTCTAGGCGACGCTTTTGACTCTCTTGTTTTCTGACACTATCAAGGATTCGATTCCGAAATTTTGTTTTGAAGTAAACGTAGAGTTTCTTTTCTTCTTCCACTAGTTCTGGATGCTTTTCTAGAAGTTCATAGAGACAGATCATGCCTTCTTGGTCCCAATCCTCTTTCTCCCACAGGTGGAGATAGTAGTCTTTTCTACATCTATGAACAATTCCCTTTACCTTATCATAATACTTTTCAAGCATTTGCTTTCCCCCTTTCTCTGCTTTTAGTTTAGCAGAGAAAGGGGGAAAGAAGGGCACTAGTTTCTATCTTGTGCTGTTTTTACTCTCTAATGTTATGGAAGTTGTGAATGCTGACAAGTGAGAGTGAAAAAGACAAAGATTTGAATCCTTGTCTTTTAGCTTATAAACGTATTAGTGAAACAGATCTACAATGGTATCCCAAACTGTCTGGGCTTTTTCTTTAATCTTAGCATCTGAAATAGCTTTGCCTGCTTCATCGACCAGATTTTGTGCTCGTCCACGAATATCTGCTAATATATCATCTGACTGCGTACTAGTATCACTTGTAGTTTGTTTCCGTGTGTTTTCTGGTTCAATACCATTCAACTTATAGGCGTTTTCAACTGTAAAGGTACTACCTGGTGTATAAGGAAGAATTGTTTCCGCCATACTTCTAAAAATGTGAGCAGCACCATTCGAAGTCGAACCTGCCAGATAATGATTTTCGTCCGTAGTCGGGAAACCAAGCCAATGACTTATCACCACATCAGGCGTATATCCGATAACCCACTGGTCACTTGTATATACTGGGTTAAAAGCTGCTTCAGTTGTACCAGTTTTCCCAGCCATAACATAGTCATCTGGTGAGGAGCTTATTCCTGTACCGTTTGTAAAAGTACCTAACATCATACTGGTCATTTTATCGGCTACTGACTTATCTATTATACGTTTTTGAGAATTTTTGTGGGTTGCAATGACTTGGCCACTCGCATTTTCAATACGAGTAATAAAATGCGCTTCAGGTATCAAACCTTCATTTGCAAACGCTGCATAAGCCTGCGCCATTTGTAGCGGACTTGTCTCCACCCCACCACCTAGAGCTACACCTAACACACGATCAACATTCGTTAAATCAAGTCCGAATCTTTCACCTGATTCAAAAGCCTTATCGATACCAAGTTGCTTGACTGTCGCTACAGCAGGAAGATTTAGAGACTCGGCTAAGGCTTGATACATTGGAACTTCTGGTGATGTCTTGATTCCTGCGTAGTTGTCTACTTTATAATCACCATATTGCATGGTATGATTATCCAGCTCCTTATTAAGAGACCAACCCGCTTCGACTGCTGGTGTATAGACTACTAAAGGTTTAATCGTTGAACCTGGACTTCTTTTGGTCTGGGTTGCATAGTTAAAATTTCTGAAACCTGTCTTATCATCCCCTGCCACTCGACCAACAACTCCTCGAACTCCACCCGTTTTTGGCTCCAAAGCGACACTACCAGACTCTGCATGTGTCCCATCTTCAGCTGTCGGAAAGAGAGAAGTATTTTGATAGATAACCTGCATATTTGCTTGGTAATTTTGATCTAGCTCCGTATAAATTCGATAACCGTTATTAACGATTTCTTCCTCTGTTAGATTATACTTTTCAATAGCTTCATTAACAACTGCATCAAAATAAGAAGGATAACGGTAGTCTGATATTTTCCCTTCATAACTATCTTTCAATTGAGAAGCCATATCAACACTTGCTGCTTCTGCTTCCTTATTTTTATCAAGGTAGCCAGCAGCCACCATATTTTGTAAGACAGTATCTCTTCGATTGGTTGAATGCTCAATAGAATTCAGAGGATTGTACAATTCTGGTCCTTTAAGCATACCTGCTAAAGTGGCGGCTTCATCAAGAGTTAATTCCGATGCTGAAACACCAAAGTACTTTTTACTAGCATCCTCAACACCCCAAACTCCATTACCGAAGTAGGCATTGTTCAAATACATGGTTAGAATTTCTTTTTTACTGTATTTTTTGGTTAATTCTAAAGCAAGGAAGAATTCTTTAGCCTTTCTCTGAACAGTTTGGTCTTGTGAAAGATAAGCATTTTTCGCTAACTGTTGGGTAATTGTAGAACCACCACCCGAGCGACCAGCTGTTAGGATCGCTAGGAAAAAGCGACCATAGTTAATTCCACTATTTTTATAGAAGCTCCTATCTTCTGTCGCAATAACAGCATTCTGCAAATCTTCACTAATTTCCGAAAGTTCAACATAGGTCCCTTTTTGGCCTGACAAGGCACCAGCCTCATTCTCTTCTCTATCAAAAATCACCGTTCGTGTTTTCAAAGCATTCTGCAAGTCTGTAACATTTGTCGATTTAGCCAAGGCAAATAGATAGACCCCAACAAACAAGCTTGCACTTAGTCCAAGAATTAGAAAGATTTTGGTCAAATGATAGCGACGCCAAAATTTTCGAATAGGTCCGACTTGCCCAACTTTCTTTCGCCCACCTCTTGACCGTCTTAAATTAGTCGAGGTATTTTCTTCATTATTAGCTTCATCGATTTCTATTTCTTCCATTTCAGCTTCTTCTTTTTTAAATAAAGAAAGAAACTTTTCAAATAATGTATCTAATTTCATGCGTTTATTTTATCATCTTCCCCATAGGAAGACAAGAATTTAGCTAGATTCTCTATCCAAATAATCTATTTTTTGTTACAATATCTGTATGAAATTTACCTTTGTTATCCCTGATTCTCTTCCTGAAATGACTGTCAAAATCTTCTTGGAGGAGCAACTACTCATTCCGAGAAAAATACGGCATTTCTTGAGAATTAAAAAGCACATTCTCATCAATCAAGAAGAAGTCCACTGGCATCAAACTGTCAAATCCGGAGATGAATGTCAACTGATTTTCGATGAGGAGGATTATCCTACAAAAGAAATTGTTTTAGGGAATCCTAATCTTGTCCAAGAAGTCTACCAAGACCAACATTTGATTATCGTTAACAAACCTGAAGGTATGAAAACCCACGGGAATCAACCAGATGAGATTGCTCTTCTTAACCATGTCAGTGCCTACGTTGGCCAGACCTGTTATGTCGTTCATCGTCTAGACATGGAAACCAGCGGTTTAGTTCTCTTCGCTAAAAATCCTTTTATCCTGCCTATTCTCAATCGCTTATTGGAGAAAAAAGAGATTTCTAGAGAATATTGGGCACTTGTTAACGGAAATATCAGCAGCAAAGAGCTTGTTTTCAAGGACAAAATCGGACGTGATCGTCATGATCGCAGAAAAAGAATAGTTGATACAAAAAATGGGCAATATGCTGAAACTCATGTAACTCGATTGAAACAATTTCAAAACAAGACCAGTCTTCTTCGTTGTCGATTAAAAACAGGACGTACTCATCAGATTCGGGTTCATTTATCTCACCACGGTCATCCAATCCTTGGAGACCCTCTCTACAATCCACATTCAAAAACTAAAAGACTAATGCTTCATGCATTTAAACTTTCTTTTGTCCATCCTCTGACCTTAAACAAATTAAGCTTTACTGCGCTATCAGATACATTTGAAAGAGAATTAAACCAAAATGGATGACACTATCATCCATTTTTTCTTATAGATACAAAAAAAGCAAGACCAGTTGGCCTTGCTTTTATTAACTCAAGAATTATTTAGCGATTTTAGCGAAGTATTCAAGAGTACGTACAAGTTGTGCAGTGTATGACATTTCGTTGTCGTACCATGAAACAACTTTAACCAATTGTTTACCATCAACGTCAAGAACTTTAGTTTGAGTTGCGTCAAACAATGATCCGTAAGACATACCTACGATATCTGAAGATACGATTGGATCTTCTGTGTAACCGTATGATTCGTTTGAAGCTGCTTTCATAGCTGCGTTCACTTCATCAACAGTAACGTTCTTTTCAAGAACAGCTACCAATTCAGTAACTGATCCAGTTGGAGTTGGAACGCGTTGTGCAGATCCGTCAAGTTTACCGTTCAATTCTGGGATTACAAGACCGATAGCTTTAGCAGCACCAGTTGAGTTAGGAACGATGTTTGCTGCACCAGCGCGAGCACGACGAAGGTCACCACCACGGTGTGGTCCGTCAAGGATCATTTGGTCACCAGTGTAAGCGTGGATAGTAGTCATCAATCCTTCTACAACACCAAAGTTGTCTTGAAGAGCTTTAGCCATTGGAGCCAAGCAGTTTGTAGTACATGAAGCACCTGAGATAACTGTTTCAGTACCATCAAGAACATCGTGGTTAGTGTTGAATACAACTGTTTTAACGTCGTTTCCACCAGGAGCAGTGATAACAACTTTCTTAGCTCCACCTGGGTGCAAGTGTTTTTCAGCAGCTGCTTTCTTAGCAAAGAAACCAGTAGCTTCAAGAACGATTTCTACACCGTCGTTAGCCCAGTCGATTTGTTCTGGATCACGTTCAGCAGAAACACGGATGAATTTACCGTTAACTTCAAATCCACCTTCTTTAACTTCCACAGTTCCGTCGAAACGACCTTGAGTTGTGTCATATTTCAACAAGTGTGCAAGCATAACTGGATCTGTAAGGTCGTTGATGCGAGTAACTTCAACACCTTCTACGTTTTGGATACGGCGGAAAGCAAGACGACCGATACGTCCGAAACCGTTAATACCAACTTTAACTACCATTAGTGATTTCCTCCTTATGAAAATCATGAAAATTTTATTGTGAAAAGAGTAACTTGAATCACTACAAATCACCTTTCAACATACCTATTATATAACTATTTGAGTTTAATTGCAAGCGCTGGCCTTGTTTTTCTGATAAGCTTTGGTAATATTTTCATTTCTTTACTTAGCCTTGCAGCCTACTCCAATTCTATGCATTTCTTAATAAAAAATATATTCTCTAAGCATAAAAAAACCGAGGTTTACCCTCGGTTTTGGCTGATAATCAATTATTTACGGCGTCCTGGTCTTTCTTTGTAACCATAGTAAGCATCTTCGATGATTTCTTGCATATGGTCAACCATTGGAAGACGTGGGTTTGCAGGTGAACATTGGTCTTCATAAGCAAGGAAGGCCAATTCACGTGAATGTTCTTTCCATTCTTTTTCGTCAATACCTTGTGCTTTGAAGTTCATTTGGATACCTACGCGCTCACCAAGTTCGTAGACAGCTTTTGCGTAAGATTCCACACCTTCTTCTGGTGTAGAAGCTGGAAGTCCAAGCATACGAGCGATATCTTGATATTTCTCGTCTGCACGGTAGTAGTTGTACTTAGGCCATGTAGCTGTCTTAGCTGGGCGAGTACCGTTGTAACGGATAACATATGGAAGCAAGATTGCATTTGTACGTCCGTGAACTGTGTGGAATTGCGCACCAATCTTGTGAGCCATTGAGTGAGAAATACCTAGGAAGGCATTCGCAAAGGCCATACCAGCGATTGTTGAAGCGTTATGCATTTTCTCACGTGAGTGGAAGTCTGCATTCTTAACTGAGCTTTCAAGGTTTTCGAATACAAGTTTGATAGCTTGAAGCGCAAGACCGTCAGTGTAGTCGCTAGCCATTTGTGATACGTAAGCTTCAGTTGCGTGAGTCAATACGTCCATACCAGTATCAGCAGCTACAAATCCAGGAACTGTCAATACCAAAGCAGGGTCAACGATTGCCACAGTTGGTGTCAATGAGTAGTCAGCGATTGGGTATTTACGGTTGTTTGCTTTATCAGAGATAACGGCAAATGGAGTTACTTCAGATCCTGTACCAGATGTAGTTGGGATAGCGATGAATTTAGTCTTCTTACCAAGCAATGGGAATTTGAAGGCACGTTTACGGATATCCATGAATTTTTGTACAAGGTCACGGAAGTCCACTTCTGGTTGTTCGTAGAAGAGCCACATTACTTTAGCAGCATCCATTGGAGATCCACCACCAAGAGCGATGATTGTATCTGGTTTGAAGGCACGCATGATCTCAGTACCACGTTCAACTGTAGTGATATCTGGATCTGGTTCTACATCTGCAAAGATTTGGTAAACAACCTTATTGCGACGAAGGTCAAGTTGTTCGATGATACGATCAAGGAAGCCAAGCTCTACCATAGCGTGGTCAGTAACGATCATGACACGCTCAACGTCACGACATTTTTGAAGGTATTGAATTGAATCACGTTCAAAGTATGTTTTTGAAGGAAGTTTCATCCATTGCATGTTATTTCTCCGTCTTCCGACTTTTTTGATGTTCAAGAGGTTGATGGCGCTAACGTTATCCCCAACTGAGTTACGTCCGTAAGAACCACATCCGAGTGTCAATGATGGCAAGAAGGCATTATAAACGTCCCCGATACCACCGAAAGTAGAAGGTGAGTTACAGATAACACGAATAGCTTTAACAGCTTTACCAAATTCTTTAGTCAATTCTTCATCAGCAGTATGGATGGCAGCTGAGTGTCCAAGACCGTTAAATTCAACCATTTGACGAGCTTTAGCAATACCATCTTCACGGCTTTCAGATTTCAAAACTGCGATAACTGGTGACAATTTTTCACGAGTCAATGGCTCGTTTTCGCCAACTTCTTTACATTCTGCAGCAAGAATGTTTGTTCCTTCTGGAACAGTAAATCCTGCTTGTTCTGCAATCCAAGTTGCTGGTTTACCAACGATGTCAGCGTTCAATTTTGCACCAGCACAGTTTTTGCTGTTTGCTTTCACGCCGAAGCAGAACTCTTCAAGAAGAGCTTTTTCTTTTTTGTTTACAAAGTAAGTGTGATAAGATTTGAACTCTGCTACAAATTCATCGTAAATTTCTTTATCAATGATAACCGCTTGTTCAGATGCACAGACCATACCGTTGTCAAATGATTTAGACATTACAATATCGTGAGCAGCTTGGCGGATGTTAGCTGATTTTTCAACATAAGCTGGAACGTTTCCGGCACCTACCCCAAGAGCTGGTTTACCACATGAGTATGCAGCTTTAACCATGGCATTACCACCTGTTGCAAGGATTGTTGCAACACCTTCGTGGTTCATCAATGCGCTAGTTGCTTCCATAGATGGTTCAGTAATCCACTGTACACAGTTTTCAGGAGCACCTGCTTTAATTGCTGCATCACGAACGATTTGAGCCGCGTGAGCTGATGATTCTTGAGCTGATGGGTGGAATGCAAAGACAATAGGATTACGAGTCTTCAATGAAATCAACGCTTTAAAGATTGCTGTTGAAGTTGGGTTAGTTGTTGGAGTGATACCACAAACAACACCAACTGGTTCAGCGATAAGAGTCAATCCTGTTACATCATCTTCTTCGATAACACCAACTGTTTTAGTGTGGCGCATGTTGTTTACTACGTGCTCACAAGCAAATAGGTTTTTAGTTGCTTTATCTTCAAATACTCCACGTCCTGTTTCTTCAAAGGCATGTAAAGCCAATTCTCCGTGAGCATCAAGTGCTGCAACTGAAGCTTTTGCTACGATATAATCGACTTGATCTTGGTCGAGTTTACGCATTTCTTCAAGGGCAACTAAAGCTTTTTGCACCAAACCATCGACATGCTTTTCAGCAGCGAGTTTCTTTTCTTCTGGTGTTACAGTTTTTTTATCAGCCATATTTTCCTCCATAGCTTTCAAGGATTGTAAGTCCTTTGTTAATTTTTTCACAAGTTTATTATAACTCTTTTTTAAACGTTTGTAAACAGTTTCATGAGCATTTCACAAACTTTTTTTGTTTGTTTGTGAAAATGATGTCAAACACCCTTTTGCAGATGCTTTTGAGCCACTAGTTTGTGAATATTTTTAAAAAAGTTTTATTTTTCACAAACTTAGTTGTAAAACAGTCTTGTAAGCCGTTTTTATTTCCATGTAAGCGCTTTCTCGTATCCTGGAAGAATACCTCCTTCTAGGAGGAGGTTATTGTGCTTGTTGAAATAAACCTTGTTTGAAGTCCCCTTCATAGACTACTTCTTGTTCGGTAGTCAGTTTTCCTTTTCCTTCAGCTTGGCCATTTACAAAGTCTCCCTCATATACCCAACCTGCTTTAGCTTGGTAGGTACCTTTACCATTGAAGGCACCATTGCTAAATTCTCCAGTATAGGTATCACCGTTTGAGAAGGTAACAGTGCCCTGACCATTCATCTTACCACGAACTAGACTCCCGTCATAAATAATAGCATCGTTATCAAGCTTAAGAACGCCCTGTTTTGGAAGATTGGTTAGAAATACGAGACCTGCACAGACAACAATGACAATCACTGTCGCAATTTCTAAACGGGGACGTGTTAAATAGACACTATATCTTTCATAGAGTTTTTTTAAATTTTCCATGTTCACTCTCATTTTCTAAGCGACTTAACCAAGCCTGACAACCTGTTAAAACTCGGTCATAAGTTTCTTCAAAATCACCTGTATACCAGGGATCTGGAACGCTTTCAGATGCAAAAGGCTGTATCTTGTATTGTTGATCCTGTGGACACATCTGACGCAAATCAGCGAGATTAGACTCATCCATCCCAATGATATAGTCAAAATACTCAAAATCTTTTTTAGAAATTTGTTGGGAAGTTTTTGAAGTATCATAAGGAACGCCATGACTTCGAAAAATTCCTTGCGTCCCTTTGTGGATTGGATTACCGTGTTCCCAGGAAGAAGTCGCTCGACTTTGAATCTCATATTTATCGGTCAGAGATTTCATTACAAATTCCGCCATAGGGCTACGACAAATATTGCCAAGACAGACAAAGACTACTTTTTTCATCATTGTTCCTCTCATTTATAGAAAAACGGGAATGCATTCCACCCCGTTTTATTCTTCAATAGCACTGCCTTCTTCGATAACTGCACCTTCAGGTGTGACAGCTTCTTTGACTGGCAAAACAGTTCGAATTGCTGCGAGTTCGAAGGTTAGGTATACGCCATCAACATCAAGAACAATTGTTCTATTTTCTGTGTCTACTTCATCAACTGTACCGTAGAGACCACCAATAGTGATTACTTCGTAGCCTTTTTGAAGCTTATTGAGGCTTTCCATACGTTTTTCTGCTTGTTTCTTTTGAGAACGTTGCATGAAGAACATCAAGCCCAACATCAAGACAAGCATAATCAAAAATGTTAAATTCCCACCCATTATTTTTACTCCTTTGTAATTCAGATAAAACTACTATATCAAATTTCACTTGTTTTTACAAGATTGCACCCTAGTTTTGGGGCAATAAAAAACCAGAGCAAATGCCCTGATTTTTCTTATTTCAAGTTGTTTACAAGTTCTACTAAGTTTTCAACTGTAAATCCATACTCTGCTAAAACTTTTGGTGCTGGGGCAGATGCTCCAAAGGTATCAATACCAAGAACTTCTCCATCAAGACCAACGTATTTATACCAGTTTTGAGTTGCTCCCATTTCGACTGCTACACGGCGACGAACTGCATTTGGTAAGATTTCTTCTTTGTAGGCTGCATCTTGTGCATCAAATACATCTGTAGATGGCATGCTGACTACGCGAACTTTTCCACCTTGACTTGCCAATTCTTTAGCGGCTGCTACTGCTAAGTTCACTTCTGAACCTGTTGCAATCAAGATTGTGTCAAAGTCTGCTGCATTTTCATATACAACGTAAGCACCTTTTGCAACTTTAGCAAAATCTGTTCCTTCCTCAACAGTCAAGTTTTGACGAGTCAAGACAAGAACAGTTGGTGTTTTCTCACTCTTCACTGCTTGATACCAAGCTGCTTGAGTTTCACGCGCATCAGCAGGACGGAAAACATTAAGGTTTGGAATCGCACGAAGACCTGCCAAGTGCTCAATTGGTTCATGAGTTGGTCCGTCTTCACCAACTGCGATTGAATCGTGTGTGAAGACATAAGTTACAGGAAGACCTTGTAGAGCTGACAATCGAACCGCTGCCTTAAGATAGTCTGAGAATACGAAGAATGTTCCACCATAAACACGAAGTCCACCGTGAAGAGCCATTCCGTTCAAGACAGTACCCATTGCAAATTCACGAACACCAAATTGGATGTTACGATTTAAGCGATTTGCATCATCTTGAAGTCCATCAGTTTTGATGTAAGTCATATTTGAATGAGCAAGGTCAGCTGATCCACCGAGGAAGGTTGGCAATTTAGCAGCTACTACATTCAAAGCATCCTGGCTTGAGTTACGAGTTGCTTGAGAGAAGCCATTTTCTAAAGCTGGGAAGTCTTCGGGAGTCAATTCAACTGGATCGCGCCCTTCGATGATTGCTTCCACTTCTGCAGCAAGTTCTGGGTGAGCTTCTTTATAATCTGCAACTAGTTTTGTCCATGCTTCGTATGCTGATGCACCACGGTCTGCAACATTTTCTTTGAAATCAGCATAAACTTCTGCCGGGATTTCAAATGGTTCGTAGCCCCAACCAAGGGCTTGGCGAGTTGCTGCAGTTTCGTCTGCACCAAGAGGAGCACCGTGTACGGCATTAGTCCCTTGTTTGTTTGGAGAACCATATCCAATAACAGTTTTCACTTCGATCAAAGATGGTTTGCCTGAAGCCTTAGCTTCTTCAATAGCAGCATGAATAGCTTCTAAATCTGTTCCATCTTCTACCAAGGCTGTATGCCAACCGTAGGCATTGTAACGATCGCGAACACTTTCTGTGAATGAATCTTTTGTCTCACCATCCAAGTTGATATCATTTGAATCATAAAGAACAACCAACTTGTCTAGTTTTTGCAAGCCTGCATAAGAAGCAGCTTCGCTTGAGACACCTTCCATCAAGTCACCATCTCCACAGATAACGTAAGTGTAGTGGTCAAAGATGTTATAACCTTCACGGTTGTACTTAGCTGCAAGGAAACGTTCTGCTTGTGCAAAACCTGTCGCAGTCGCAATCCCTTGTCCTAGAGGACCTGTTGTTGCATCAACCCCTGCTGTATGACCAAATTCTGGGTGACCTGGAGTTTTAGAGCCCCATTGACGGAAGTTCTTTACTTCATCCATGCTCACATCTTCAAATCCTGAAAGGTGGAGAAGAGCATAGAGGAGCATTGATCCGTGACCAGCTGAAAGAATAAAACGGTCGCGGTTAATCCAGTTTGGTTGAGCTGGATTGATACGAAGTTCTTTAGTGAATAGGCTGTAGGCCATCGGTGCAGCTCCCATAACCACCCCTGGGTGACCTGAGTTGGCTTTATTGATAGCGTCAATACCTAGAAAACGAATCGCATTAATAGATAGATTTGACATAGAATTTCCTTTCTCTTTGAGGTGATAGGTCTATCACATATTCTATTTGTACTATTATATGAAAATTATCCGTATCGTGCAACATACGGATAACCTCCAGAAAAAATTTTTATATTAAAGCAAGGCTTTGAATTGGATATTTGAGTCTTGTTCGAAGCAATCATCAAAACCACGTGGGTGATGGTATTCTATTAAGTGTTGGTCTTGAGGATAAGTGTATTTACCACCAACTTCCCAGATAAATGGATGGAAATCGTATTGCAAGCGATCTTTTCTCATTTTCCAAAGTTCTAGGATTTCATTGGTAGAAGCCATGAAGTTAGACCAGATATCATAGTGAACTGGGATAATGACTTTGGCACGAAGATTTTCTGCCATGCGAAGTAGGTCGATAGAGGTCATTTTATCTTGGATACCTACTGGGTTTTCACCATAGTTATTCAAAGCAACATCAATTTTGAAGTCTTTACCATGTTTCGCAAAGTAGTTTGAGAAGTGAGAATCCGCACCATGATAGATGGTTCCACCTGGTGTTTCAAAGACATAGTTAACAGCCTTTTGAGCCATTTCTTCATCTGTAACAGCCAACCCAGCAAGTTCGCCACCTGTCTCATCAGCACCGTTCACTGGTAGTGTTACCAAGCAAGTACGGTCAAATGATTCTACTGCATGAATCTTCATGTCTTTTAGTTCGATAGTATCACCTGGCTTCACAACGATGATGCGTTCTTTTGGAACACCCCAGCCTTCCCAGATTTGTCCACAATGGTAAGGACCGATAAACTTAACATGATCTAACTTAGGATTGTTGAGAATTGCTGCAGCTGTGTATGGGTCGATATGGTCACTATGGAAGTGTGAAACCAAGTAGTAGTCGAGTTCGTTGATGGCAAATGGATCAATAACCATTGGCTGAACACGCAAGTTTGGTTGCAATTTACGAACACCTGCCATATTTGCCATTTGGTGTCCACGAACCATATCTTTCACTTTTTTGGTTGATTTTCCACGGTTTGACCAAAGGTCCATGACAACGTTAGCACCGCCTGGTGTTTTAATCCAAGTACCACAGTTGCCTAGCCACCACATGGCGAAGTTGCCTTCAGACACAACTTCTTCTTCGATTTCTTCATTCAACCATGTTCCCCACTCTGGGAAAGTAGCTAAAATCCATGATTCTCTTGTAATTTCTTTTACGTTTGGCATTTGAAATCCTCCATATTTTGTTCAAGTTTTCATTTCATACTTAGTATAACACCGACCGATATATTAAAAAAGACCAAGAAAAACACAGGTTTGTGTTCATCATTGGACTGTGATGTTTATGATTCATCTAAAAAAGCTTGGATGACTAATTCTTGGTTGATTAAAAGTTGAATTTCTTCTTGTAATTTTGCTGCAGCGTGTTTATCAGATATATAGGTGGCAATAATGGTTGAGAGATTATCCTTAAAAGTGCGACCATCTTTTCGAAGGACCTTGTTCTTCATAAAGTCTGTTATGCGTAAAATATCTTCTGCCTCAAGTATAGGATTTACCTTTAAAACTGGGAAATGACTCTCAAGTTCATCGTTGGTTGTGATTAGTAAATCAACCTGAGTAATATCCTCTACACTTTTGAACTGCTCAGTTGTAAAGACTGCCCCTATCTGTTCATTTGGAAGATAGAATCGACACTGTTTGAGTAAAAGTTTAGAGACGCCCACTCCTTCATCACACACAATATAAATCTTCTTGGTATTGTTTTGAATCGATGGAGTATACTTTAAAAAACCTCCAACATGAATGGTCAAATAGGCAATCTCATCATCCGTCAATCGAATCTGCCAGGTTTCTTCTAGTACTTCAGCACATTTTTTTGTAATTACGAAAAGTTCACTATACTTGGAACGAATCTGCCGAGTTAAAGGATTTTTTGAGAAAATCCCATAGTTCTTTCTGAATAATAGCGCCTTACAATGAATCACAAGATTCCTCAATAAGTCTTCTTTCTGTTCAATCTCCATTCTGGTTTGGGATTCAAAATACCAAATAAACTCTTCTAAAGCCATTCTCAAATGCTGAAAATCTTTACTTTCTGCATGGATGTCTCGATCTTTTCGATAGGATAACAAAAGAATGGCTAACAGAGATCTATCTAATTCTGAAAATGAGATTCCAAATGTTTCAAACAAGCGCTCTCCTAGTTTTTTGGATACCTGATATTCAATTCTCTTTCGAATCAATGAAAACTCTTGCTCAATTTCTTGGTGTTTGTCCTGATTACGAGTAACGGTATCACATCCAAGTAGAAGATAGGGGAGGACCTGTAACATAAAAGTGACTTCGTGATGGTTTATTTTTTTCCCCAAATCCTGCTCAACCAACGGAACCTGTTTTTTGAGAAATTGATTGACCTCATCGGAAAGAAGCATCTCACCGTCTAATCGTTCTTTGATTTTTTCCTCTAAAATAGCAACAAAGGCTGGATTTTCCTCCATAAAGATATGATAGAGAAGGGATTGAAGATACTGGATTTTATTAAGAGGATGTGCATTTAGATAGTAACCGCGAGATTTACTAACTTGAAGCGTTACTTGATACTGCTCTAGTGTCAGCTGGTAACGAATAGTATTTAAATCATTTAGGACCGTATTTCGAGAAACTTCTGTTAATTCCATGAGTTTTTCAAGCGTGATTCTCTCTTTGGAAATACCAATCAGAAGGAGCATCAGCTGCATCCGCTCGTTGGCACTCATGATGTAATCATAAGAATCAACTTCGTCTAATAATTGACGACAAGCTTCTCTTTGTTCATCGGTCAAGTAAATACCAATCCGAGGCAGACTGATGATATGCAAATTCTCATCGTCCAAAGCATCATTGATTTTATCAATGTGATAGTAGATTTTTCTTCGAGATTGAGCTAGATCTTTTGAAATCGTCATAATCGTTTTGGACGTTTCTTGATCCATCAAATATTGAAGCAAGTCACAGCTCGCCTTATATAAAACCATAATTCATACTCCTCTATTTGTCAATCGCTTCCAAAACAACTTTATAATGGTATCACATTCGTACAGACTTTGCAATTATATGCTGTAAACTCCGAACAGTGGATAATGACAACTACAAAAGCGAGGCTTGGATCGAAAGGTCCTAGCCTCTTTTCAATTCAATTTCTTATTTCTTTTGACCGTAATAAGCATTTGGTCCATGTTTACGTTGGTAGTGTTTTTCTAGGATGTACTGAGGAGCAGGTTCAACTCTTGGATTGATTTGCTCTGTAAAGCGATTCATCTTAGATACTTCCTCTAGTACAACAGAGTGATAGACAGCATTCTCTGGGTTTTTGCCCCAGGTGAATGGACCGTGATTACGTACGACAATCCCTGGTACTTCAACAGGGTTGAAACCACGACGTTCAAACTCTTCTACGATAACTAGGCCAGTATCTTTTTCATAGGCTACTTCTACTTCATCCTTAGTCAAACTACGAGCGCAAGGGATTGAACCGTAGAAATAATCCGCATGGGTTGTTCCATAGAAAGGAATATCACGACCTGCCTGAGCCCAACCAACGGCTTCAGTCGAATGGGTGTGGACCACACTAGCAATCTCTGGCCAAGCCTTATATAACTGCACATGAGTCGGAAGGTCAGAAGATGGTCTTAGATCTCCTTCTAGGACCTTGCCATCTAGATCAGTCACTACCATGTTTTCAGGTGTCAATTCGTCATAATCTACGCCTGATGGTTTGATAACAATGACACCGAGTTCGCGATTGACTTCCGATACATTGCCCCAGGTAAATTTAACAAGTCCATGTTTTGGCAATGATTGATTGGCATCACAGACTCGTTTACGCATATCATTAATTACTTGATTCATCTTACATCAGACCTGCTTTCTTAATAAGTGGGTAGAGAAAGGCTTGGGCCTCTTGAATGGCTGCGCGTGTCTCTTCTACAGTTTCACAATTTTCAGACCACATTTCGATTAGGAAAGGTCCATTATAATTGGTTTGCTTTAAAATATCGAAAGCTTCTTCCCATTTGACACAACCTTGCCCAAAAGGTACATCTCGGAACTGGCCCTTTGAACTTTCTGTCACTGCATAAGTATCCTTGAGATGGAGGGCTGCGATGGCATGATGTCCGAGATAGAACTCACTATAGACATCATTATGCCAGGCAGACACATTCCCAATATCTGGATATACAAAGAGGTATGGAGAGTCAATTTCTTTCTCTATAGCCAAGTATTTTTCGATGCTATTGATAAAAGGATCATCCATAATTTCAATGGCAAGTACCACCTGAGCTTCTTCTGCCCAGTCACAAGCTTTTCTCAAATTTTTAATAAAACGTTGGCGTGTCTGGGGTGATTTTTCCTCATAGTAAACGTCGTAACCAGCTAATTGAATCGTACGAACTCCCAAATCTTGAGCTAATTCGATACATTTTTTCATGAGTTCCAGAGATTTTTCCTCTAGAACTGGATCATTTGATCCCAATGGGTAACGACGATGACCTGAAAAACAGATAGAAGGAATACGAACTCCAGTTTCATAAATCGCTTTGACAACTTCCAAGCGTTCTTCCTTGCTCCAGTCCAGTCTTGCTAAACGCTCGTCACGTTCATCAATAGACATCTCGACAAAATCAAAGCCTAACTCCTTGGCAAAATTTAAACGTTCTAGCCAAGAAAAGTGTGTAGGGGTTGCCTTTTCATAAATTCCAATTGGACGTGCCATGGTTTACCCCCAAATTCGTTTGATTTCATCCTTGAAGTCACGCGCTGCTCCTGCTGGATCTGCAGCCTCTGTAATTCCACGACCTGCGATAAAGGTAAAGACATCAACACCTTCAAAAAGTTTGAGAGTATCTACATCTAGACCACCTGTTACAGACACACGGAAGCCCATGTCAATGAGTTTTTTAACCTTATTAAGGTCTTTTTCACCCCAAGTTTCACCAGCAAGAAGGGCATCACGAGATTGGTGATAGATAGCTTGGGAGATACCTGCATCTAGCCAAAGCTGAGCTTGTTCAAAAGTCCAATCACCATAAAGCTCGATCTGGATTTCGCCTCGTTCTCCTCGTTCAGCCTTGATAGCCTTTAGAGCTGCTTCCATAGTAGGGATGGTTGCACAACAGATGCAAGTCATCCAATCTGCTCCACGAACGGCATTATTTTTGGCAACTGTTCCACCAGCATCAGCACATTTTGTATCTGCCACAATCATCTTATCTGGGAAAAGACTGCGCAAGACTTCAACCAGTTCACTTCCAACTTGAAGCAAGCAAACAGTTCCAGCTTCGATAATATCTACTTCCTGACCAACAGAAACAGCTGCTTTAATCGCTCCTTGCAAGTCTGAATGGTCTAATGCAACTTGTAAATTAGGTATTCTTTTTGTCATTTCTTTATTCCTCTTTCTAACTTTCCAAATCCAATCCTTCAAGATAAGGGCTATCCTTAGATTCTTCGATCATCGCCAAGACATCTTCTTTAGTCTGACAAGCCTGTAAACGTGCAATAGAATCTTCTAATTCAAACAAAGCAATGATTTGTGGAATAGCTACACTCGTGTGAATTTTTGAGCTTGTTGCTGCTAGTGCCAACAAAACAGAGACTTCTTTCCCATCTGAAAATACAACAGGATTTTGTAAGGTAATCAATGAAAAGGCATCTCTTTGCACTCCAGCTTCAGGTCTAGCATGGGGCATAGCCATACCTGGCATCAAGATATAGTAAGGACCATACTCCTCAGTTGATTCGATAATAGCATCGTAATACTCTGGCAAAATTGCCCCACTTTCAATCAAGGGATCTACTGCTACCTTGACTGCTTCCTTCCAATCTTTAGCCTCTAACCCTAGTCGGATTGAGTCATTGTCAATTAAAGCTTGTTTTAAATTCATATCTGCCTCCCTTATTTAAAGAGGGAGAAGGACAGAAACGATAACTCTCAGTTTCTGTCCAGCCCCCTCCAACCTTTTACTGTAGTGCTTGACTGAGTTTTTCAGTGATTTCTTTATCATCCATCAAGTTGTCAAGCCCGATTAACTTCCCATTAGTCCGACCTTCCAATTCTTGGATCAAATGAAGAGAAGCGATTACGATGTCATAGCCTGCTGCTAAACCTTTTGCTTCACCGACACTGCATGAATTGACTGTAAAATCTGTTTGATTAAGTTTACGGAGGGCATTTTCAACCTTCATCTTGATAACCATAGATGAACCCATTCCATTTCCGCACGCTGCTAATACTTTAACCATTTTATTTTCTCCTTTTCTAGACACTAAGCTTCTTCTTGAACTTCACCGTTGTAATATTTCTTTTTATCTTTTGCTTTTGCAAATTGAAGTTGAGGAATAACGAGCAAGAAGAGACATACAAGTACATAACCAACGATACCGAGGTATTTGAAGATATAGCCAAATCCAAGCCATGGGAATTCAAAGTCGATATTTCCATGGTAACCACCGTAAGATGCTAAGTCGAGAAGGGCTACACAGAGAGCTCCTAGAGCAACTTGGAGGACACCTGAAATGAAGGATAGGATAACGGCTGCTTTCCATCCGCCACGCTTATCAGCATAGACCGCGATGGCTGCATTATCAAAGAACACTGGTACAAATCCTGTAATAATAAGGACAGGGTTTTTAAAGACGATGAGCAAGACAATTGTGATCAATTGACCGATCAAACCAAAGGCAAATCCTGACAAGACCGCATTTGGTGAACCAAATCCATAAGAAGCCGCAACGTCGACCGCTGGGAATGAACCAGGCAACAATTTGTTTGAAATACCTTGGAAGGCATTTGTCAACTCAGATACGAACATGCGGACACCTTGCATCAAAACAAACAAGTAAACTGAGAAGGTGAAGGCTGTTTGGATAATGTACATAAAGAAATCTTGTTTTGCAGGATTGAATAGAGTTCCTGAAGTGATGACTTCTTTATTAGACATAATGTCTGGACCCAAGATTAACAGAATGGCTCCAAAGAAAACGAGCATCAAAGTAGCAGAGGCAACAACAGTATCATGGAAGATTGAGAGGAACTTAGGCAATTTAAGATTGTCTAGACTTTCTTCTTTCTTACCAAAGCGTCCTGCCACTTTATCTACAAACCAGATTGCAAATTGTTGTTGGTGACCAATCGCAAATCCGCCACCACCAGTCAGACGTTGAGTTGCCTCAACAGTCATATTTGAACTAACTGCCCAGTAAAGGCCACAGATGATACCGATTGCTGCTGTACCATAAGCATTGCGCAATTGTGGGACTAAGAATAGAACCATAAGAGATACAGTTGCAGCTTGTTGTACCATGATGTGACCAGTAATAAAGAGGGTTCTTACTTTCGTAATCTTGCGTAGAGCTACAAGCAAGATATTTACTCCAAAACCGATCAATAGAGCTGTAGTTGCAGTTCCGACGAAATCTGGAAATTCAGCTGCAATTTTATTGTTTGCTGCAGCAAGTCCAAAGTAAGGGTCGATAACCGCTGCACCAATTTGGAATTTGTAGTTAAGGGCTGCCAAGATTGGACGGAAGGTTGTAACCAAACCACCAGCACCCACGTTGAGCAACATATAGCCTACTGTTGCTTTAACGAAACCTGAGAAAACGTCATGAGCAGGTTTTTTCAACAGTGCGTATCCTATTAGCACCAATAAACCTACGAAAAATGCGGGATTCTGCAAAATATTGCTAGAAAACCAATTTAGAACACTTGAAATGACTTCCATAATTGTTCTCCTTTTGAATTGTTTTTGTAAGTTTATTATATAATGTGAAAACGGAAACAAAAAGACCAAGAATTACACAGCGGACTGTTCACTCTTGGACTGTATGATTTATGATATTTTTATGATTACCTTATTTTCTTGTAGCTAGATAAAATGGAAGAATTTTGTCATAAGATTTCAGTAGAGCTTCTAGGATTTCTTCTTCAGATGAATTTTCTGTCACTGGAATATCTATCTTCACTAAAACCTTTCGGACTTCTTGATGGGATAGTTTTTCTCTTAAAATTTGACGATTTTCCTCAGTAGCCTCCATCTTTTGACTTTCTCCATTTGAGTAAACTAGATAGTAAACCCCTTCTGCCACTGGAACTTCTAGGACCTTGGCCTGTTTGTCTAAAGTTTTATCATCCTTCTTACGTTCTATAAAACTCACTTCTAGTGAAACTCCAAAATCAGAAGGGCTTCCATATAAACGAAGGGCCAACATAGGCTCTGTCACTTCTCCCTCACGCTGTAGATAGGCCCAGAAATGCGGTCGCAAACGTTGGGCTTGATTCATCCACTGACTCGTCCCTTGGAGATCCCATTCTGGATGTCTTTCTTGAAAAGCCTTGGCTAAGTGTGTAAAGACCTTTCTAGCCTCCTGCCCCTTGCTCCTCAAATAAAGCATTTTTTCAGCTTCTTGACCTGCCTTCTCGGGTTTTTGATACTGTAAACCAGAGTAAGTTAGATATTCTCTCATTGTATTCAACATAGGATCAACCTCCCTTAGCTAGCAAAAAATCAGGGAGCCCCTGATTTTGCTTTGATTATTCTGTATCAACCACAACGTAACGATTTGGTTCATCACCTTCTGAATAACTAGTGACACCCTCCATACGTGAAATAATACGATGGATGATTTTACGTTCGCTGCTAGACATTGGATCAGTCACCTGACTACGTCCCTCTTCTAGGACACGTGTAGCTAACTTCTGTGCATAGCTTTGCAAGACTTCTGCACGGTGTTCTACATAATCATTAACATTGATGGTAATATAGAAGGTTCTTGAATAGCGGTTATAAAGATAATTTTGTGCTAAGAGCTGAAGAGATTTCAAGACCTTACCATGGTAACCGATAATACGACCCGGTTCATTGGTATCAATTTGCATATTGATAGAACGGCGATTTGAGGTACTTGAAATTGCTCCCTCAACATCCATATCATCAATAATACCTTGAACATAGTTGGTTACTTCTTCGACCACCTGGTCAATATCATAGGTCGGTTCAATCTTCAAACCTAGATTTTCTAAATCATCATTCTGCTCGACTTCTTCCTGCTCTTTAGATTCTTCTGGCAGCAAATCTTTTAGAATGGCAATATGACCAGTCTCCTCTAAAATTGTACTAGCTTCTTTCTCATTTTTAAGAATTTCGGCCTTGACTTCTTCAGAGATCCCTTGTCCTTCTTCCTCGATTTTTTTGATTGCTTCAACAACATGCCCTAAGTCTACGGTTGCTTCACTAACAGTCTTAACGGGTTCGTTCTTAGCATTAACTTCCTTTGGAACTCCCTTAACTGCTTGCTGATTTGCCTTCACAACAGTTGTCTCACTAATTGCTTCGATATCAACTTGCGCTGGTTTCTTCCCAAAAAGGCCAAAGAAACCTTTTTTCTCCCTTGAGACAACCTTGATATGCGCCTTCATTCTAGGAATCCCCAATTCCTTCAATCCCGTTTGAATTGCTTCCTCAACAGTTGAACCTGTAAATAATACCATTACAAGATTCCTCCTTACTTTTTCTTTTTCTGTGCTTTCTTGAGAGCTTTTCTCTTCTTGATTTCTAAATCCTTCTGAGCCTGTACTCCCGCCTCACGCTCTGCAATAATCTTGAATGGATTGTTGAGCAGATAGGTTTGGAGCACCTGATAAGCATTGGATACCGCCCAGTATAAGGCAACCCCACTTGGTGAATACATGGCAAAGAAGAAAATCATGACTGGCATTGCATACATCATCCCTGTCATGGCGCCATTTTTCTCAACCATGGCCTTATTGGATAACCACGTGCTAAGGAAAGTAAAGATAGCTGCCAGAATAGGCAAAACAAAAGTCGTATCAACACCACCAAGGTTAATCCATAAGAAATGACCCGTTTTTAGAAATTCTACCCTACTCAAAGCTTGGAACAAGGCCAACAAGACTGGCATTTGGATTAAGATTGGCCAAAGAGAAGCTGACTGTTTGACACCATGTTGCTTGAACAACTGACGCATTTCTTGATCCAGCTTGGTACGGCTCTCCATATCCCGTCCCGGATAACGTTCTCGCAACTCCTTAACCAGTGGTTGTACTTCTTGCATCTTTCTAGATGCCACCATTTGTATCTGAAAGACTGGTAAAAGAATGGTTCTGATTAGAAGGGTAAATAAAATAATCCCCAGACCAATACTTGTATCAAATGATAAAAAGCGAATGATTTCAGCAAAAAAATAAACAAATTTACTCCAAAAATCTGTTGATTCAGCTGTAATCTCACTCGTCGTACCACTAGCCGTGCAGGCGCTCATCACAAACAAAGCAAGCACCATGAAGCTAGTCAACTGTAATTTCTTTTTCACTTCCATTTCCTTCCTGGTAAATCTTTGATAACTTTAATACGTGAAGTAGATTTTTTTCCATTTCCGCGTAGTCCAAGATTTCAACACCTTTTCGAGCAATCACAACAAAATCTACGTTTTCAACCAGCTGATTTTTATGTTCAATCAGAATATGTCGAATTCTTCTTTTGATCTGATTTCTCATGACAGCGTTTCCCAATTTTTTGCTGACAGACAGACCAACTCGAAAATGCTGTTCATTATTTTCTAATCGATAAATAACAAACTTACGATTAGCAAAACTCTTCCCTTCTTTAAATATTGCATTAAAATCTTTCTCTTTTTTTACACGAAAGCGTTTTTTCAAAATTTAACTCCATCTATTAAAACTACTACTATTATACCATAATTTTTCAAAAAGCCAATAATAGCAAGGTTTTAGCCCATGTTTACCTAATAAAAAGACATATTTTCACTCTAAAATCATCATCTTTTTTCAAAAATTTCTCAAATTTGGGCATACAAGTCTCCTCATTTCTGATTAGAAAAAAACAAAAGTCACCCTTTGGAGTGACTTTTGTAGGAGATTATTATGAAAAAGTTAGGATTTCTATTAAATAAAGTTAGGAGGTCTTTATTTAATGATTATAGTATACCTGTCTATCCTTAAACCCAACTTAAACAGATTCCATTTCTTTTTAATTTTTAAAACTATGGATTGGAGCTGGAATTTGCCCTCCACGAGCAATGAAATCAACAGACGATGCACCGTTGACTTTCATGACTGGAGCTGTTCCTAAAAGCCCACCAAACTCAATCATATCGCCTTCTTTTCCTTTTGGAATAATACGTACAGCTGTTGTTTTCATATTGATAACTCCGATAGCAGCTTCATCCGCAATCATCGCCGCAATCGTTTCTGCAGGTGTATCTTCAGGAATGGCAATCATATCCAAACCAACTGAGCAGATAGCCGTCATAGCTTCTAGTTTTTCCAAATTAAGGGAGCCATTTTGCACAGCAGCAATCATTCCCTCATCCTCAGAAACAGGGATAAAGGCACCTGATAAACCACCGACTTGGTTGCAGGCCATAACTCCGCCCTTCTTAACTTGGTCGTTTAAGAGAGCCAAAGCAGCCGTCGTTCCATGGGTCCCAACTGTTTCCAGTCCCATTTCTTCAAGAACACGAGCTACAGAATCACCCACTGCTGGAGTTGGAGCCAAACTCAGATCGACAATTCCAAAATCAACTCCAAGTCGCTCACTAGCCATTTGACCGACTAATTGACCAATGCGGGTAATCTTGAAGGCTGTCTTTTTAACAGTTTCAGCAACAACATCAAAGCTCTGACCTCGAACCTTTTCCAAGGCACGTTTAACAACACCTGGACCAGAAACACCGACATTGATGATGACATCTGCTTCGCCTACACCATGAAAAGCGCCTGCCATAAAAGGATTGTCCTCTACCGCGTTGGCAAATACAACCAATTTAGCCGCCCCCATATCAGATAAAGAAGCTGTTTCCTTGATAATGCGTCCCATATCCGCTACTGCAGTCATATTGATGCCCGATTTGGTAGAACCGATATTTACTGATGAACAAACCTTATCCGTTTCTGCCAAAGCACGAGGAATGGAGTTGATAAGGATTTCATCACCTTTTTGATAACCCTTTTGTACCAAGGCTGAAAAACCACCAATGAAGTCAACACCAATTTCTTTCGCAGCTTTATCCAGTGCTTTAGCCAAGAGTACATAATCCGTCGCATCGGTAGCAGCACCAATCAAGGAAATTGGAGTTACTGACACACGTTTATTCACAATAGGAATTCCTAACTCAGCCGCAATTTCATCTCCAACAGCCACTAAATTAGCTGCTTTTGTAGTAATCTTTTCATATATTTTGTCCGCAGCACGATTGATATCTGGATCGATACAGTCCAAAAGGGAAATCCCCATGGTAATGGTTCTAATGTCGAAGTTTTGCTCCTCAATCATTGCGATTGTTTCGGTAACTTGTCTAATATCCATAAATACCTCCTAGATATTGTACATAGCATCAAAAATAGCAGCACTTTGAATATTGATTTTGACATTCAAAGTCTGACCAAAAACCTCAAATTCGTTTCTAAGATGAGTAAAATCTTGTTTTTCATCACTAGATACCACAGCCATCATAGTAAAGAATTCGTCTAAGACTGTTTGTGAGATATCATCAATATTTAAGCCTAATTCAGCAATTTTTGTCGCAACACCTGCAACAATTCCAGATTTATCTTTACCAACAACAGTAATAATAGCTTTCATGATTAAACTCCGTTTCTAACACAGAACGATATCCATTTTGGACAAAAATAAAATGAAAAAGGGAGATAGAGTAACTAAATCACTTAATAGTGAACAATTATCCAAGTTGAAACCCTAAAAAAATCTCTTAGTTGATCTTGTACCAGGCTAATATTTTTTACCAAGTCGCTAGTTTAGAACTTAAAACTGATAATTTATTGGCACATAACCTCTTTATAGAATATTTTTGAGAAAATGAACATTGTTGATTTTCTTTTTCAATAGTATAGCATATTTCTTACTAAAATACTCAAAAACGCCTGCTTACGAAATTGTTCTTTAGTAAAAAACAATTTCGTAAACAAGCGTCTACCTTATCATCTTATGATGAGTGTTCCCGCTAGGACATAAGTCCTAGCGGTAGACCAGAGCTAGACTAAGAGCACAAGACTCCATCATCATAACACTCAACAAAATTGATGATTTTATACTAATTCGATGATCGCCATTGGCGCTGCATCACCACGACGTGGTTCAGTTTTAAGGATACGAGTGTATCCACCGTTACGTTCAGCATAACGAGGTGCGATTTCTGAGAACAATTTTTGAAGTGCTGTAGTAGAAGTGTACTTATCAGTTGCTTCATCATAGTTTTCAGATGCGATTTCATTACGTACGAAAGCAGCTGCTTGACGACGTGCATGCAAATCACCACGTTTACCTAGAGTAATCATTTTTTCAACAGTTTTACGGATTTCTTTAGCACGAGCTTCAGTTGTCACGATTGATTCGTTGATCAAAAGGTCAGTTGTCAAATCGCGAAGCATTGCTTTACGTTGTGAGCTAGTGCGTCCTAGTTTACGGTAAGCCATTTATTCCTCCTTTATTTATCTTTTAATCCAAGACCCAAATCAATGAGTTTGACTTTCACTTCTTCCAAACTCTTGCGTCCAAGATTTCTTACTTTCATCATCTCTGCTTCAGATTTTTCTGTCAAATCATGCACAGTGTTGATACCGGCACGTTTCAAACAGTTGTATGAACGCACAGACAAGTCAAGTTCCTCAATCGTACGTTCCAAGATACGGTCGTCCGATTCAGTATCAGCTTCTTTCATCACTTCTGCTGACTTAGCAATCTCTGTAAGATTTGTAAACAAATCAAGGTGCTCTGTCAAGATACGTGCTGAAAGCCCTAAAGCATCTTCTGGAATAATTGTTCCATTAGTCAAGATTTCAAGGGTTAATTTGTCGAAACCATCATTGCTACCTACACGAGCAGGTTCAACTTGATAGTTGACTTTTGTAACTGGTGTATAAATAGAATCTACAGCAAGTGTTCCAACTGGTGCATTATCTTTTTTGTTTTCATCAGCAGGTACATATCCACGACCACTGTTAACAGTCATTGTCGCTTTTAGAGAAGAACCTTCACCGATTGTAAAGAGATAATGATCTGGATTTACAATTTCAATGTCGCTATCTGTCAAGATATCTCCAGCTGTAATTTCAGCAGGACCTTGCACATCTAGTTCAATGATCTTTTCGTCTTTAACGTAAGATTTTACTGCAATACCTTTGATGTTCAGAATGATTTGCATCACGTCTTCGCGAACACCCGGAACTGTATCAAATTCATGCAATACACCTTCGATATTGATAGATGTTACAGCCGCCCCCGGAAGAGAAGCTAGAAGTACACGACGAAGAGAGTTACCAAGTGTTGTACCGTAACCACGTTCAAGCGGTTCGATTACAAACTTGCCATAATCTTTATTTTCATCAATTTTTGTTATATTTGGTTTTTCAAACTCGATCATTTAGTTACTCCCTCTTAAACGAAAAGCAGTGTAAGGTTATGATTATACACGGCGACGTTTTGGAGGACGAGCACCATTGTGTGGCACTGGAGTCACATCACGAATTGCTGTTACTTCAAGACCAGCGGCAGCAAGAGCACGAATAGCTGACTCACGACCAGAACCTGGACCTTTAACAGTAACTTCAACTGACTTAAGACCGTGTTCTTGTGCAGATTTAGCAGCAGCTTCAGAAGCCATTTGAGCAGCAAATGGTGTAGATTTACGAGAACCTTTGAAACCAAGAGCACCAGCTGATGACCAAGCAATTGCATTACCATGCACATCAGTAATCATAACAATAGTGTTATTAAATGTAGCGTGAATATGAGCAATACCAGATTCGATATTCTTTTTCACACGACGTTTACGTGTTGGTTTAGCCAAGACTTTTACCTCCTATATTATTTTTTCTTACCAGCAATCGCAACAGCTTTACCTTTACGAGTGCGAGCGTTGTTTTTAGTGTTTTGTCCACGGACAGGAAGTCCACGACGGTGACGGATACCACGGTATGAACCGATTTCCATCAAACGTTTGATGTTCAAGTTAACTTCACGACGAAGGTCACCTTCAACTTTAATTGCATCCACTTCACGACGGATAGCATCTTCTTGATCTGGTGTAAGATCGCGAACACGTACATCTTCTGAAATTCCAGCAGCTGCCAAGATTTTCTTAGATGTTGGAAGTCCGATACCGTACACATAAGTCAATGAAATTACTACGCGTTTGTCATTTGGAATGTCAACTCCAGCAATACGAGCCATGTTTTCTCCTTTCTATCTTATCCTTGACGTTGTTTGTGTTTTGGATTTGCTGGGCAAATTACCATAACACGACCATTACGACGAATTACTTTACAGTATTCGCAAATTGGTTTGACCGATGGTCTTACTTTCATTTCTTATCCCTCCAAGTTTTTCGATTATTTAAAGCGGTAAGTGATACGTCCACGTGTCAAGTCATATGGACTCATTTCGACAGTAACACGATCTCCCGCTAAAATACGAATATAGTTTTTACGAATTTTACCAGAAACTGTTGCTAAAATCTGATGTCCATTTTCAAGTTCAACCGTAAACATTGCATTCGGCATAGTATCAACTACTTTACCTTCAACTTCAATCACATCGTCTTTTGCCACGCAAAAGTACCTCCATAAATTTCGATTTGATGCCTCTAGACACAGAGACAACAATTATAAGTCAGACTAACTCAGTATAACATTTGTAGAGACATTTTGCAAGCATGAAAAACGCTTTTATTTCAATTTTGTCAATACTTTTTCGATATCTGCAAAGACATCATTGATATCTTGGTTACCTTCGATATCATGTACCAAACCTTTTGCACGATAGTGGGCAATAATTGGTTCACCTTGGGCAATATTAACATCCAAACGACGTTTTACTGTTTCAGGTTTGTCATCTTCACGTTGGTAATAGTCTTCTTCTTTGTAGTCAACTGGTGGGTTGAAAACTTTATGGAAAGTTTCGCCAGTTTCACGGTGAATGATACGACCACTCAAACGCTCCAAAAGACTATCTGGATTTACTTCGATGTTAATAACACCTTCAAGCTCAATCCCTAATTCAGCTAAAGTTTTATCCAAGGCATGAGCTTGTTCAATTGTACGTGGGTACCCGTCCAACAAGAAACCAGTTTCTTTAATGTCATCTTGTGAGAGACGCTCTTTCACGATACCATTTGTAACTTCATCTGGAACCAACTCGCCTTTGTCGATATATGACTTAGCTAAGACACCCATTTCAGTTTGATTAGCCATTGCTGCACGGAACATATCTCCTGTTGAGATATGAGCAACATGAAATTGTTCAACAATTTTTGCTGCCTGTGTACCCTTACCTGCACCAGGTAAGCCCATAATCAAAAGATTCATGATTCAAACTCCTTTTTTGTTTTTAAATAGAAGCAAAAATTCATTTCAACTCCTATTTAAAAACAAAATAGAAGAGAGGAGATAAAAATCTGACAAGGTCTTTGATTTTTAAACTCCACTCTCTGAGCAATAGTGAATTTTCTTTTCTATTACAATTATTCTGTTGTATTCATGAAACCAACATACTTACGTTTCAATAAATAACCTTCCAATTGTTTAATTCCTTCAATACCTGTTGAGATAATGATCAAAAGACTTGTCCCCCCAAAAGCAACGACTTCTGAAAGACCGAATAAATCCTTAGCTACAATAGGTAAAATAGAAATGACACCTAGGAAGAGGGAACCGACTGTTGCGAGACGACGAAGAAGTTTTGACATATACTCTTCTGTCCCTTTACCAGGACGGACTCCGTGGATATAAGCACCGCTCTTTTGCAAATTTTCTGCTGCCTTCTCTGGATTAATCTGTACAAATGTATAGAAGAATGTAAAGAGGATAATCAACAGAGCGTACAGAGCGATACCTGTAGGGGCTGTTGTAGATAGCAACTCCTGAGCACTACGTACCCAGGCCCAATCAAGACCAGATGCACTTACAAATTGTAAAATTGCCGCTGGTGCTGCAGTAATCGAGCTAGCAAAGATAACTGGAATAACTCCTGCAGGGTTAATCTTCAATGGAAGATAGGAACTTGACGGTGCTCCTTGTGCTACCTTAGTATACTGAATTGGTATCTTATATTCAGCTTGTTGAACATAAGTTGTAAAGTAAACAATCAATAAGACTGCTACAATTAAGATAGCAACAAAAATGAGGGAGGAAGTCAAGCGACTGCTTGGTACATTGACAAAGTAGTCAACATAGATACCCTTGATCATATCAGGAATTGAAGCAACAATCCCCGCAAAGATAATCATGGAAACACCATTCCCATAACCCTTATCAGTAATTTGCTCTCCCAACCAAGTTACAATCATACTACCCGCTGTTAGGATTGCTCCAATCACAAGGAAAACTTGTGGTGTTAAAGGAACAGTCAAAAGTTTGGCTCCAGATAAAGCATTAAAACCAGCAGTAATTCCGATAGATTGCACGAATGCAAGAACAAGGGCAATATATCGCGTTGCCTGGTTCAACTTTCTACGACCAACTTCCCCTTGTTTGCCCCACTCTACAAACTTCGGTAATAAATCCATTTGCAAGAGTTGGACAACGATAGAAGCAGTAATGTATGGACTAACACCAAGTGCAAAAACTGAAAAGTTTTTCATGGCATTACCAGACACCAAACTTAACATATTTAGAAAAGATAGACCACTCAAAGCATTCAAGCTATTGGCATTCACCCATGGAACCGTAATGCTAGTCCCGATACGGAAGACAAAGACGATAAAAATTGTAAAAAGAATTTTTGATCGAACTTGCTTGACTTTGAAGGCTTCTCTCAATAATTTAAAAAACATAGGTCACCTCTCTTAGATGACTTCTACTGAACCACCTTTAGCAGTGATAGCTTCTTCAGCTGATTTAGAGAATTTAGCTGCTTTTACAGACAATTTCTTAGTCAACTCACCGTTACCAAGAATCTTGATACCTGATTTTTCAGCTTTAACAATTCCTGATTCGATAAGAACAACTGGAGTTACTTCTGCACCATCTTCAAAGACGTTCAATTGGTCAAGGTTAACAATTGCGTATTCTTTAGCGTTGATGTTAGTGAATCCACGTTTTGGAAGACGACGGAACAATGGAGTTTGTCCACCTTCAAAACCAAGGCGTACTCCGCCACCGCTACGAGCTTTTTGACCTTTTTGACCACGACCAGATGTTTTACCGTTACCTGATGAAGTACCACGACCAACACGGTTACGAGTTTTACGAGAACCTTCTGCAGGTTTCAATTCATGAAGTTTCATTATATATTTTCTCCTCTTTTGTAAAATGCTAGCGCCGATAAGAGAGAAAAGGTTGTCTCTCCTATCAACTCGCCTATACGTTTGTCATCAAAGATGACTATATCTAGTTTTAGGGGATGGTATACTGCACATCCCCTAAAATTTAATTAGTTTACTTCTTCAACTGTTACCAAGTGAGATACTGCAGTGATCATACCACGTACTGCTGGGTTATCTTCTTTAATAACAGAGCTGTTCAATTTGCCAAGTCCAAGTGCTACAACAGTTTTACGTTGTGATGGAATGCGTCCGATTGGAGACTTAGTCAAAGTAATTTTAATTTGAGCCATTTTATCCCCTTTCTTATGCCAAATCAGAAACTGAAATACCACGAAGGGCAGCAACTTCTTCAGCGCGTTTCAATTGTTTCAAACCTTCAACAGTTGCACGAACAATGTTGATTGGAGTATTTGAGCCAAGAGATTTAGATGTAACATCAGCTACACCTGCCAACTCGATAACGGCACGAACAGCACCACCAGCGGCAACCCCAGAACCTTCTACAGCAGGTTTCAACAATACTTTAGCTCCACCGAATTCTGAAATAACTTCGTGTGGGATTGTTGTTCCAACCATAGGAACTTCGATCAAGTTTTTCTTAGCATCTTCTACTGCTTTGCGGATTGCTTCTGGAACTTCTTGAGCTTTACCAGTACCAAATCCTACGCGACCGTTGTGGTCACCAACGACTACAAGAGCTGCAAAACGAAGACGACGTCCACCTTTAACAACTTTAGTAACACGGTTAACAGCAACTACGCGTTCTTCTAATTCAACTGCATTGTCTTTAAATGCCATTTTCTAGTGTCCTCCTATTAGAATTTCAATCCGTTTTCACGAGCTGCATCAGCCAAAGCTTTCACACGTCCGTGATATAGATATCCACCGCGGTCGAACACCACTTCTGAAATACCTTTAGCGTTTGCACGTTCTGCAACGAGTTTACCGACAGCAACGGCTTGTTCAGTTTTTGTTCCTTTTGAAACTTCTTTGTCAAGAGTTGAAGCACTTGCGAGCGTTACACCCGCTACGTCATCAATAACTTGAGCGTAGATGCCTGTATTAGAACGGAATACGTTCAAACGTGGGCGATCAGCAGTTCCAGAGAGTTTTCCGCGAACGCGACGGTGGCGTTTTTGGCGGAGTTTGTTTTTATCTGGTTTAGAAATCACAGTTTTCACCTCTTTAGTTTTAAATCGTGTGCTATGCACAAAGTTGGAAATGATATTGGTAGCTGAAAATCAACCACTCAATATTATTTACCTGTTTTACCTTCTTTAAGACGAACATATTCGCCAACGTAACGGATACCTTTACCTTTGTAAGGTTCTGGTGAACGAAGGCTACGTACGTAAGCAGCTGTTTGACCAACTACTTCTTTTGAAATTCCGCTAACAACGATTGTTGTTGGGTTTGGAAGTTCAAAAGTAATTCCTTCTGGAGCTTCAACTTCGTCTGGATGTGATTTACCAACAGCCAAAACAAGTTTTGATCCTTGAAGTTGTGCACGGTAACCAACCCCACGCATTTCAAGTTGTTTCTTGAATCCTTCTGATACACCAATAACCATGTTGTTCAAAAGAGCACGAGTAGTTCCGTGGATAGTTTTCATTTCTTTTGAATCGTTTGGACGGTGAAGAGTTACTTCAGTACCTTCCACACGAATTTCAATATCTTTTGAGAACTCGCGAGTAAGTTCTCCTTTAGGTCCTTTTACAGTTACAACGTTGTCATTGTTAGTGATTTCAACACCAGCAGGCAACACGATAACTTTATTACCAATACGTGACATGTTTTTATTCTCCTGTTAAATTGTCAGGCCTTGTTGGCCAGTTTTCACGGGGGTAAATCGATTTCTCGATTTGAAGGAACATTTAGGTTTCAATTTCAAGGTGAATCTAGTCATCGTCTCGTAGGCATAACTTTGGGTTAGGCAAGAGACGATAACGAAGAGTCACAAAGAAATTGGGGACTAAATATTACCAAACGTAAGCGATAACTTCTCCACCAACGTTCTTTTGGCGTGCTTCTTTATCAGTAAGCAAACCTTCTGAAGTTGAAAGGATAGCAATTCCAAGTCCGTTAAGAACTTTTGGAAGGTCTTCACGTTTTTTGTAGACACGAAGTCCTGGTTTAGAAACACGTTTCAAGTTTGTGATAACTTTTTCACCGTTTGGTCCGTATTTAAGGAATACACGGATGATGCCTTGTTTGTCATCTTCGATGATTTCTACGTTCTTAACAAAACCTTCGCGTTTAAGGATTTCAGCAATCCCTTTTTTAATGTTTGATGCAGGTACTTCAAGTACTTCGTGTTTTGCTTGGTTAGCATTACGAATACGAGTTAGGAAGTCTGCGATTGGGTCAGTCATAACCATTTTATTTTTCTCCTCTTACTAGTAGTTTGCAAGTTGCACTTGCTAGTTAATACATGATACAAAGAGCGTAACAGCAAGTGCAAAAATAGGCAATTTGATGCAGGAGCGATGCTCCAAAGCAAATTGGTCTTTTTTGCCAAAGCTGTAGCTCGTGTTCAAATTGGCAAGCCCAACTGAACCCGGGCTAAACTCTGTGTGAAAAAGATAAACTTTTCTAGAAACTAAAGTTTCTTCGTCAAGTTTCCTATTTTCACTTGGAGTTTTGACGCCCTTGATATCTTAAATTACCAAGATGCTTTTGTTACACCAGGGATTTGACCTTTATATGCCAATTCACGGAAGCAAACACGGCAAAGTTTAAACTTGCGGTAAACTGAGTGTGGACGTCCACAACGTTCACAGCGAGTGTATGCTTGAGTAGAGAACTTCGCTGGGCGTTTGTTCTTAGCAATCATAGATTTTTTAGCCATTAGTTATACCTCCTATATTATTTTGCAAAAGGCATTCCAAGGCCTGTAAGCAATGCACGTGACTCTTCGTCAGTGTTAGCAGTAGTTACGATAACGATGTCAAGACCACGAGTTTTGTCAACGTCATCGAAGTTGATTTCTGGGAAGATCAATTGTTCTTTCACACCAAGTGTGTAGTTTCCGCGTCCGTCAAATGATTTTGTTGGAACACCGTGGAAGTCACGTACACGTGGAAGTGAAACTGAAACCAATTTATCCAAGAATTCGTACATACGTTCACCACGAAGGGTAACTTTTGCACCGATCGCAACACCTTCACGAAGACGGAAGCCGGCGATTGATTTTTTAGCTTTAGTGATAAGTGGTTTTTGACCTGAGATAAGTGCCAATTCTTCAGCAGCTTTTTCAAGACTTTTAGCGTTTGATACAGCTTCACCAACACCCATGTTCAAAACGATCTTATCTACTTTAGGCACAGCCATCACTGATGAGTAGTTGAATTGTTCTGTCAAAGCAGGAACTACTTCATTAAGATATTTTTCTTTTAAACGATTTGCCATTATACTTCTCCTTTCCTTCGTGATTAATCAAGCACTTCGCCTGATTTTTTGTTGTAGCGAACTTTTTTACCGTCTACAAATTTGTAACCAACACGACCAGCTACACCATTTTTGTCCAAAACTTGAACGTTTGATACGTGGATAGCTGCTTCCTTCTCGATGATACCACCTTGAGGAAGTTCGTTAGTTGGACGTTGGTGTTTCTTAACGATGTTAACACCTTCAACGATAACTTTGTTTACTTTTGGAAGGGCAGTAAGGACAACAGCTTCTGTTCCCTTATCTTTACCAGCGATTACGCGAACTTTGTCGCCTTTTTTTACAAACATTTTTTTCTCCTTTTATTCTTACGCCCAATGGGCACCCTGGCTAGGCCAGGGGACTGTGTTTGTTTGTTTTTGCTCTGTGAAAATTAAAGTACTTCTGGAGCAAGTGACACGATCTTCATGAAGCCACCTTCACGCAATTCACGTGCAACTGGGCCAAAGATACGTGTTCCGCGAGGAGTTTTATCTTCACGGATGATAACTGCTGCGTTTTCGTCAAATTTGATGTATGAACCATCAGCACGACGAGCACCTGATTTAGTACGAACGATAACTGCTTTAACAACGTCACCTTTTTTAACCGCACCACCAGGAGTAGCTTGTTTTACAGATGCCACAATAACATCACCGATGTTCGCAAATTTACGTTTAGAACCACCAAGAACTTTGATAGTCAAGATTTCGCGTGCACCGCTGTTGTCTGCGACTTTCAAACGAGTTTCTGTTTGAATCATTTCAGTTTTCTCCTTTCAGGTTTGATTAGATGATAACCGCTTCTTCAACGACTTCTACAAGACGGAAACGTTTTGTAGCTGAAAGCGGACGAGTTTCCATGATACGTACGATATCGCCTTCTTTGGCAACATTGTTTTCATCATGTGCTTTGTATTTTTTAGAGTAGTTAATACGTTTACCATAGACTGGGTGGTTACGTTTTGTTTCAACTACAACTGTGATTGTCTTGTCCATTTTGTCAGATACAACACGTCCAACAAGAACTTTACGATTATTGCGTTCCATTGAAATTTCTCCTTCCCTAGTCTATTATTTCGCTTCAGATTGAACTGTTTTGATGCGAGCGATTTGTTTTTTAACTTCTTTCAAGCGAGCTGTTTGTTCTAATTGACCAGTAGCAGCTTGGAAACGAAGTTCAAACAATTCTTTTTTCAATTCGTTTTCGCGCTTCGCGAGTTCTTCTTGAGAAAGACCACGAAGTTCTTTAACAAATTCTTTTACTTCATTAAGTTTCATGCCTTCTCCTTATTCTGCTTCACGTTTTACGAATTTACATTTAACTGGCAATTTGTGGCTTGCAAGACGAAGCGCTTCGCGAGCGATCTCTTCAGATACACCAGCAACTTCAAACATTACTTTACCACGTTTAACTGGTGCTACCCAACCTTCAGGTGCCCCTTTACCAGATCCCATACGAACCCCGATAGCTTTAGCTGTGTATGATTTGTGTGGGAAGATTTTAATCCAAACTTTACCACCACGTTTCATGTAACGAGTCATGGCGATACGAGCAGCTTCGATTTGGCGGTTAGTGATCCAGTGGCTAGTTGTAGCTTGAAGACCGTATTCACCGAATGCTACTTCTTTTCCACCTTTAGCTTCACCGCGCATTTTACCACGGAATTCACGACGGTGTTTAACACGTTTAGGTACTAACATTGGTTATTTACCTCCTTTAGTGTTTTTACGAGCTGGAAGAACTTCACCACGGTAGATCCATACTTTAACACCAAGTTTACCGTATGTAGTGTCTGCTTCTTCCCAAGCATAATCGATATCTGCACGAAGTGTGTGAAGTGGAACAGTTCCTTCAGAGTATCCTTCAGCACGGGCGATATCTGCACCGTTCAAACGACCTGATACTTGAGTTTTGATTCCTTTAGCTCCAGCACGCATTGCACGTTGGATTGCTTGTTTTTGTGCACGACGGAAAGCAACACGTTGCTCCAATTGTCGAGCAATTCCTTCACCAACAAGGTGAGCATCCAAATCAGGTTGTTTGATTTCGATGATGTTGATGTGTACTTGTTTTCCAGTCAATTTGTTAAGTTTTGCACGAAGTGCATCAACGTTAGCACCACCTTTACCGATAACCATACCTGGTTTAGCAGTGTGAAGTGAAACGTTAACTTTGTTTACTGCGCGTTCAATTTCAATAGTTGAAACTGCTGCGTCAGCAAGTTCTTTTTGAACGAATTTACGGATTGCAAGATCTTCATGAAGGTAATCCGCGTATTCTTTTTCAGCATACCATTTGGCATCCCAATCACGGATGATGCCGACACGCATACCAATTGGATGTACTTTTTGACCCACGATTTTACCTCCTTATTTTTCTGCAACAGCTACAGTGATGTGAGCTGTACGTTTGTTGATTGGTGAAGCTGAACCTTTCGCACGTGGACGGAAACGTTTCATAGTTGGTCCTTCGTTTGCGAATGCTTCAGATACTACCAAGTTAGCTTTATCCAAACCAAAGTTGTTTTCAGCGTTAGCTACAGCTGAGTTCAAAACTTTCAAGATGATTTCAGCAGCTTTGTTTGGAGTGAATGTCAAAATTGCGATTGCATCGGCTACGCTTTTACCACGGATGTTGTCAAGAACAAGACGTGATTTACGAGGTGAAACACGTACTGTGCGAGCCATTGCTTTAGCTGAAGTAATTTCTGCCATTTATGTTCTCCTTATTTTCTACGTGTCTTCTTGTCGTCTGCGGCGTGACCTTTGTAAGTACGAGTTGGTGCAAATTCACCAAGCTTGTGACCTACCATGTCTTCTTGGATGTAAACAGGTACGTGTTTACGTCCATCATAAACTGCGATTGTGTAACCAATGAAACTTGGGAAGATCGTTGAACGACGTGACCAAGTTTTGATAACTTTTTTCTTTTCGTCGTTAGCTTGAGCTTCAACTTTTTTCATCAAATGCTCATCGACGAAAGGTCCTTTTTTAAGACTGCGTCCCATTTTTATTTTTTCTCCTTTAAATGTTGTACCACAGCGGCTTGCGCTCTCAAGGAGCGCTACCGAGCTGGCGGATTATCTAGTGCTTAAGCGACTAGTTTTAAATTATTTCTCGTTGCGACGACGAACGATAAGTTTGTCAGATTTCGCTTTCTTGTTACGAGTTTTAAGACCAAGAGCAGGTTTGCCCCATGGAGTAGATGGTGCTTTACGACCAACTGGTGCTTTACCTTCACCACCACCGTGTGGGTGATCGTTAGGGTTCATTACAGAACCACGAACTGTTGGGCGGATACCTTTCCAACGGCTACGTCCTGCTTTACCAAGGTTTACAAGTCCATGTTGTTCGTTTCCGACAACACCAACTGTAGCACGACAAGTTCCAAGAATCATACGAACTTCGCCTGATTGAAGACGAACAAGAACGTATTTACCTTCTTGTCCCAATACTTGAGCAGAAGCTCCAGCAGCACGAACCAATTCACCACCACGACCTGGTTTCAACTCAATGTTGTGAACCAAAGTACCAACTGGGATGTTAGCAAGTGGAAGAGCGTTACCTACTTTGATATCTGCTTCAGGACCTGAAACGATACGTTGACCAACTTCAAGACCTTTTGGAGCGATGATGTATGCTTTCACACCGTCAGTGTAGTGTACAAGAGCGATGTTTGCAGAACGGTTTGGATCGTACTCGATAGTTTTAACAACTGCTTCAACGTTATCTTTGTTACGTTTAAAGTCAACCAAACGGTAGAAACGTTTGTGTCCACCACCTTGGTGACGAACTGTGATACGACCGTTGTTGTTACGACCAGCCTTGTTCTTCAAAGCAACAAGCAAAGTTTTTTCTGGTGTGCTTGTTGTGATTTCAGCGAAATCCAAAGAAGTCATATTACGGCGACCGTTTGTTGTTGGTTTATAAACACGAATTCCCACGATATTTCCTCCTTAGATTATTCAGCTTCAGCAGCAAACAACTCGATTGCTTTTGAATCAGCTGTAAGTGTGATGATAGCTTTTTTAGTTTTGTTAGTAAAACCAGTGTAACGTCCAACACGTTTAGCTTTAGGTTTTACGTTGATTGTGTTAACATTTGCAACTTTAACACCTTCGAAAGCAGCTTCAACAGCTTGCTTGATCAAAAGTTTGTGCGCACGAGTGTCAACTTCAAATACATATTTGCCTGCTTCAAGTTGAGCCATTGAGCTTTCAGTGATAACAGGTTTTTTGATAACATCATACAAATTCATTATGCAAGAACCTCCTCGATTTTAGAGATAGCTGCTTGAGTAACAAGAAGTTTGTCACTATTTGCGATGTCAAGAACACTTGCAGTTGTAGCAGTCGCAACTTTCACGTTTGGAAGGTTACGAGCTGAAAGAGCTGCGAATTCGTTTCCTTCTTCAAGAATAACAAGGACTTTAGAATCGATGCTCAAAGCTGCAAGAACTTTTGCAAATTCAGCAGTTTTTGGAGCTGTAAATTCAAGAGAATCAACGGCTACAAATTTGTTTTCAGCAACTTTTTCTGAGTAAACAGATTTTAGTGCAAGGCGACGAACTTTTTGAGGAAGTTTGTACGCATAGCTACGTGGAGTTGGTCCGAAGACGATTCCACCACCACGCCATTGTGGAGAGCGGATAGAACCTTGACGAGCACGTCCAGTTCCTTTTTGACGCCATGGTTTGCGTCCGCCACCTGAAACGGCTGAACGGTTTTTAACAGCGTGAGTTCCTTGACGAAGGCTAGCACGTTGGCTGATGATGACATCAAACACAACAGATTGGTTTGGTTCGATACCAAAGATTGCATCGTTAAGAACAACTTCGCCCGCTTGTTTACCAGTTTGGTCGAATAATGTTACATTTGCCATTTTGACTGTATTCCCCTTTCCTTATTATTTACCAGCTTTAACTGCTGATTTGATAGTGATAAGAGATTTCTTAGCACCTGGTACGTTACCTTTGATAAGGATAACGTTCTTTTCTGGAACAACTTGTACAACTTCAAGGTTTTGAATTGTTACACGGTCGCCACCCATACGTCCTGCAAGGTTTTTACCTTTGAATACGCGGTTAGGTGCAACAGGGCCCATAGAACCTGGACGACGGTGGTAACGAGAACCGTGAGCCATAGGTCCACGTGATTGTCCGTGGCGTTTGATAACACCTTGGAAACCTTTACCTTTAGAAGTACCAGTTACGTCAACAACATCTCCAGCTGCGAAAGTTTCAACTGTGATTTCAGCACCAACTTCCAAGCCTTCAACGTTTTTGAATTCACGAATGAAGCGCTTAGGAGCCGTGTTAGCTTTTGCTACATGTCCTTTAGCAGGTTTGTTGCTCAATACTTCGCGTTTGTCATCGAAACCAACTTGGATAGCGTTGTATCCATCTGTTTCAACAGTTTTAACTTGAAGAACAACGTTTGGAGTTGCTTCAATAACTGTTACAGGGATCAATTCGCCAGCTTCAGTGAAGATTTGAGTCATTCCCACTTTTTTCCCTAAGATTCCTTTTGTCATGAGAAAATAGTTCCTTTTCTATATTTTTTATTCAAAAAGTTTTTAACGAGCGTTTTTTATGCTCAAGTTATCAAGCTTTAAATTAAAGTTTGATTTCTACGTTTACACCACTTGGAAGATCCAATTTCATCAAAGCGTCAACTGTTTTTTGAGTTGGGTTAACGATATCGATCAAACGTTTGTGTGTACGCATTTCAAATTGTTCGCGAGAGTCTTTGTATTTGTGAGTCGCACGAATGATTGTGTAGAGGCTACGCTCAGTTGGAAGTGGGATTGGACCCGCAACTTGTGCACCTGTACGAGTAGCTGATTCTACGATTTTTGCAGCCGCTGTGTCAAGCGTACGGTGTTCGTAAGCTTTCAAACGGATACGGATTTTTTTGTTTGCCATCTTTTTCTCCTTTTCGTCTATTTAAGATAATAGGCTAGCTCCACAAGAAAACCGACGCGCGTTGTGTGGCAATGCAACCGAGCGTGTCGCAACCTCTTGCATCAAAGCTAAAGCTGTAATTTACAGCACCATAATAGAATAACACAAAGCCCCTGCGATTGCAAGGGATTTGACAGATTTTTTTAAATTTTTTAGATGAAACTGTTTTCTTATTCCATTTTAATAAATTTTCATATTTAAGTGCTAGATTATCTGCCTTTTCTTCTATATAATGTTAGTTTTAATTTGAAATTTATCATCTGATTGATCTACCAAGATATCAGCTCTTGACTCGGTTTCTTTATAGTATTGTAGATACTGCTCTCGTCTCATCTGCTGACTAGCCAATATAATGGATGCATCACCATTTCTCACAGTCGTATCTCGAGCTAATCGCCTCTTTAATTCGGTCTCCTCATCTGTGTAGAAACAAATGGTTTTGTCAAAAAGTTCCTTGGGTAAAAAACCCACAGACATCCCTTCGACAATCAAAATCGTTTTTTCTCCAGATAAGATCTCACTAGCTTTCCAAGGTTCTTCTATTGTCAAGACATCCATACCCGCTTGCAGAGCAAGAATATCTCTTTGTAAACTTGCCAGCTCATGTGCTACCGGTAAACATGCTGTCACCTTTTGGTCTGGTGTCTCTTTAGGTACCACTAAATGTCGTCCCGAAGTAATGTAGGGATCTGTCTCTAGTAAATTTACCTTTTGGGAATCAAGTTCTTGGTACAATTCTTGAGCAAAAGTTGATTTTCCTGAAGCGCCGTGACCGTAGATACCCAGTGTTTTTACTTTTCCCGAATCTATTTCTGATACTAGTCTTTCTATTAACTCTTTTTTATTCATTCTCTCTTCACCTGTTCATAGCTTTCTTTTCCATCGTTAAGCTTGTCCCAAATGACTACCTTTCCACTTTGGAGAGACTTTTGCACATCGATAATCCGTTGGTTGGAAGAGCCACGGAACTGAAGCATGAGATTACGCTTGCTTTTATCATAGCGACCATCTACCAGGATATCAATCAGGGATAAAAGTTCGAGTTTGTCAGGAGTTTCCAACATCATTTCTTCCCAAGTGTAGCCTGTCCAAGACCAGATGTCTTTTTCTGGCAATTCCTTTCGAATGCGTTTTACAAGGGGCAAAAGAATACCTGTATTAAGGAATGGCTCTCCTCCTAGCAAAGTCAATCCTTGAACATAGGGCTGGGCTAAGTCTGCCATGATTTGTTCTTCCAATTCTGGCGTATAAGGAATTCCTGCATTAAAGGACCAGGTCGCTACATTGTAGCAACCTTCACAGTGAAACATACATCCTGCCACATAAAGCGAATTGCGCACCCCTTCGCCATCCACAAAGTTAAAAGCCTTATAATCAATAATACGTCCCTGACTTAGCTCTTCACTCTTCCACTCGCCTGGTTTTGGTGTATTCCATGTCATCCTTCTACTCCACCTCTATCCAATAACGCTCCGTTCCATTTCGAACATCCTCTAACTTCCCACCATTAGCTAAGATAACAGCTCGGCTGGCAGGATTTTCTGTGCTACAAGTCACCAAAGCACGATGGATGTTCTTTTCCTTGGCAATTTGCAAGCCCTGACGGAGAGCTTCCTTAGCATAACCTTTTCCCCTTTCAGAAGGGCGGATGGAATAGCCGATATGGCCAGCATAATTCAGTAAACCCTCATTCAGTCTCAATCGTAAATTTAAAAAACCTAAAGCATGACCTGATTCATCAAACAATACGAACTGAATTGATGGAACGCGATTTTCAGGCAAGTTTATTCCCATTTCTTTATTAAGGTTAGTTTCTAGCCAATTCTCGTAAGAAAAACCCTCAGCATCCCAAAAGCCACCGTCGTGGGCTGATTGAGTCTGCTCAAACTCTGCCATCATCTCTAAAATTGTTTCTTTATCTGCCAATCTTGGTCTGCGTAATATCATCTTTACCTCCAACTAAGAGAAAAGTGAGAGGGAACTCTCACTTTTTCTTATTCTTATTTAAAAATTGCTCTCTAAGACTAGCCACTCGGTCTTTTTTATTAACTCCACCTTTTGAATGTTTTTCGTGGAATCGTTGTACCAAGGCCTTGCCCTTATCATCTAATTGATATTTTCCCATTTCACTTCTTTCTAATTTGTTACTTGATGCCCAGCTATTTTAATCGTTGAACCATTCATATGTTTGACACGCGCTGCGATTTCCTTGTGACGTCCATTAACCATCGGACGCGCTTGAGGATTGCCTAAATAGCCACAAGTCCGTTTAACAACGTCTACTGTTTTAGGGTCGCTATTTCCACAGTTTGGACAAGCAAATCCTCTCTCAGTTGGTTCAAAATCCCCTTCAAAGTCACACTTGTAGCAACGGTCTATTGGAGTATTGGTCCCAAGATAGCCCACACGGTCATAGGCATAATCCCAAACAGCTTCCAAGGCCTTTGGATTTTGCTGAAGGACTGGATACTCACAATAATGGATGAAACCACCTGACGCACCTGCTTCCGGATAGACTTTCTCAAAGTCTAATTTTTCAAACGGTGTTGGATTTTTACGAACATCGTAGTGGAAAGAGTTGGTGTAGTATTCCTTATCTGTAATATCAGGAATAGAACCAAACTTCTCTGTATCTAGTCGGCAGAAACGATCTGTCAAACTTTCAGATGGTGTTGAGTAGATAGAGAAATGATAGCCATATTGATCTGACCACTCTTCTACACGGCGTTTCATATCGCGAATGATGTCTAGCGTGAATTCCTTAGCATCTGGATTGCTTTCCCAGCTGTTACCAAAGAAAACAGTTGCTACTTCATACAAACCGATATAGCCTAGCGAAACTGTGGCACGACGATTCTTAAAGAGCTGGTCAACACTTTCTTCTTTACCTAGACGATGACCAAAAGCACCGTATTGATACAGGATAGGAGCATTTGCTGGTGTTGCTTCCTTGGTTCGTTCGACACGATAAACCAGAGCATCTTCCGCAATGTTCATTCGCTCGTTGAAGATTTCCCAGAACTTATTCATATCACCTTCAGACTCAAGAGCAATACGAGGCAGGTTAACTGTCACAACACCCAAGTTCATCCGACCTGAATTGACTTCTACGCCATTCTCGTCTTTCCACCCTTGAAGGAACGAACGGCAGCCCATAGGAACTTTGAAAGAACCTGTCAACTCAACAATCTTATCATAAGACAAGACGTCTGGGTACATCCGTTTGGTTGCGCACTCTAGAGCCAATTGCTTGATATCGTAGTTGGGTGTCCCTTCCTCTAAGTTAAGGCCTCTTTTAAGCGTGAAAATAAGTTTAGGAAAGATAGCTGTACGGTGTTCTGAACCAAGCCCATTGATACGAATGTTTAAAATTGCCTTTTGAATTTCCCGCTCAAAACGATTAGTTCCTAGACCAAAACCTAGCGAAGTAAAAGGTGTTTGTCCATTTGAAGTAAAGAGAGTATTGATTTCATACTCGAGTGATTGCATGGCATCGTAGATGTCTTTTTGCGTTTTCTTCCAGGCATAATCTTCCCGTTTTTCAGGCAAGACCCACTCTTCCGCATCTTTGAGGTGTTTTTGGTAATTCTTTTCTGCATAAGGCGCCAAGACTTCATCGATACGGTCAGCTGAACAGCCCCCGTACTGGCTAGAAGCAACGTTGGCGATGATTTGGGAAATCTGAGCTGTTGCAGTCTGGATAGACTTAGGACTCTCCACCTCCGCATTTCCAATCTTAAAACCATTCTCCAACATCCCCTTGAAATCAATCAAACAGCAGTTGGTCATCGGTGTGTAGGGGCTGTAGTCCAAATCGTGATAGTGGATATCTCCCTTTTGGTGGGCATTGGCTACATGCTTAGGAAGCATTTGCAGTCCGATTGACTTCCCAACAATCCCTGCTGTCAAATCACGCTGGGTATTAAAGACATCACTGTCTTTATTAGCATTTTCATTGACAACTGCCTGGTCTTTGTTGAGTAGTTTATGGATACTAAAGTTGATATCTGTCGCTTTTGATCGCTCAAAATCCCTTTGTGTCCGATAAGTAATATACTCCTCAGCCAGCGCATATTCTTTGGCTTCAAGCAATTCATGTTCTACAATATTTTGGATTTCATAAATCTTAACTCCCTGCGGAAAGCGACTATGAATCTCTTCTACAATACGTTCAACTAGAGTATTAAGACGCTTTTCTACCAAGGGGGTTACATCCATGACTTTTTCCGCAGCCTTATGCAAGGCTTTGTCAATCTTATCTATATCAAAAATGACGCGTCTACCGTCGCGCTTTTCAACAAATAAGGTTGGATCAGGGGTTGTTTTCTCTTCCAATACAATCATATCCAGGCTCTTTTCTTAAATATTCTTTCTTAAAGTATTATATCACTATAAAAATAAAAATCAATATCTAGTATTAAAATTCATATTTTCATAAAATTTACACTAGATATTGATTATTTTATTTTAATTTGTAAAGTTTAAAGTCTTTGACTTCACTTTGAACTGGTTGATAACTTTCTGCCAGAAGCTGTTCTACTTCTGTCCAGAGAGTTGTTTTGGTATTGACCACAATCACTTTAGGCTGATTATCACGTAAATCATTGACAAGTTTGCTACGATTTGCATCAAGGCCAGTATATAATTTTGGTGATAGCAACTGACTAGCTGCTAAACGTTCACTAGTCTTATAACCATTAGTAAGATCATCCCATATATAAATACGATCTGTTGCCTGTGTTTGTCCTTTAACCGTAGTTTCGATACGAGCACGTTCTTGATATTGTTCTGAGTGAAGAACATAGCGTGCTACCAGAGGGGCTAAAAATAGGTAAGCCAGGGCCAAGATAGGCAGGTAAGCATTCCCTTTAAGGAAGATTGCCCATACCGAAGGGGCTTCGCTATATCTTCTTCGACGACTCACTCCTTCTGTATCATTGGCACGAATTCGAGTCAATAGTAAAATAGACAAGAAAGGAAGCAACTCAGCTAGACGACTACCGTGAATCGGTTCTGTAGAGAAAATTTCCAATCCTAGTAACAATAAGATAGCTACTGAAGCAAATATGGATAAGACGTATTGTTTGCTTGGTTTAGACTGGAAAAATCCTGTGAAGACCGATGTCAAGCCTCCAAGACCAATTGCTAATAATCCATAAAAGAGAAGATTATCTAACAGACCTGGATTGGACATGAAATTCAAACTATCAATTGGATAGAGAATTTGACTGATAGCACTTCCGAAACTCCCATTATAAGCCGTATAATAACCAATCGGATAAAAGAAGAGTGAAAATCCTAGACTAACCGCAAGAAATTGATAAAAGCCACGAGCCCAGTAACCACGTCCAATATTAAAGGCTAACAAAGCAAAGGATAAGACTAGAGCATATAAAGTTGTGACTAGCGGGGCAAAGAAAAATGCTAGAGCCAGGCTAATCCCAATACGTACGAAACCTTTGTCATGATTATACTCTACCAAATACCTTGTTACTAAACTAAGAGCGTAAAACAGGAATGGAAGGGCAAGAATTGTGGCATAGCCACCACCAAAGCTAAGACCTCCCGCAAGAAGGTAAAAAACCGTCAACACTTGTCGCGACTGCTCATCCTCTTTCGTCAAGTCATAGGTTGAACGGAAAAGAAAAATTCCAGCACCCACTAGAGCAAGCCAAGTAAAGGCTGCAAACAAAATACTACCCTTGCTTAGATACTGTAAAAAGTAATAGAGAAGACCACTCGTTCCAAAATAGTCTGTGTAGATATCTCCCCCCTGGTGCATAGCCCATCCCATATAAAAATCTTGTGCCTGCTCTGGGCTAGTTAGTCCTAGCAAGAAAGGAAGAACTACAGATACAAGTACAACTAGAGTGCTCCAGATTAGGATCTTAAATAATGGTAAGGGAGCAAATGAACTTGGTTCATCCTCGAAGCGCTCCTCTCTCCCAACTAAATCATCCTGAATTCCCGTCCAAGATGGAGTTGGTTCCTCTTCTAATCTGCCATATACGTTCATTCATTCTCTCCTATGTTTTAATTTGTTCTAGTATATCAAAAAGTCTAAAGCTTGTCAGCCTATGGTGGCCATTTGTCTAACTTTTGACAGAGACTAGTGAAGCGCTCAATCTCATAAAAACGATGATAGGAAGCATTTTTATAGTGGTCTAAAAAATTTTTTTCTTCTACTGTCAGCATGGTCATTCCTCCTTTTCTCTTTATTCGAAAATAGAGGACGATTCTATCAAAAAAAGCTGAATTCCCAAAAGAGAATTCAGCACTTTTTCTTTAGTCAGCCTTTTTTTCTAAATTTTTTGAAATACTTCGATTTTTACCTTCCAGATACACCATCAGAATGGAAATATCTGCTGGGTTAACCCCAGAAATACGGCTGGCTTGACCGATGGTTTCTGGATTAATGAGCTTGAACTTCTGACGAGCTTCAGTCGCGATAGAGTCAATATCATCCCAGTCGATGTTGGCTGGAATCCGTTTTTCTTCCATGCGTTTCATCTTGGCAACTTGATCCATGGCTTTTGAGATGTATCCTTCGTACTTGATTTCTGTTTCAATCAATTCGATAATCTTGTCATCTAACTCTTCAGCGGCAGGTCCGATGAAGGCAACCACATCTTGGTAAGAGACTTCTGGACGACGGAGAAATTCCTTGGCTGTCACTGCATCTGTCAACGGCTTGAAGCCCATCTCCACAACCTTGGCATTGGTTTCCTTGACTGGCTTGAGTTTGATACTGTCTAGGCGCTTCATCTCATTGTCAAATTGATTTTTCTTGATCTCAAAGCGTGCCCAGCGTTCATCATCCACAAGACCAATCTCGCGTCCCATCTCAGTCAAACGCATATCGGCATTGTCATGACGGAGGATGAGACGGTATTCAGCACGACTGGTCAAGAGACGGTAGGGTTCAATGGTTCCTTTTGTCACCAAGTCATCAATCATCACCCCGATATAGCCGTCACTGCGCTTCAAAATCAACTCAGGATTGCCTTGGATTTTCAGCGCTGCGTTGATACCAGCGATAATCCCTTGGCCAGCAGCTTCTTCGTAACCTGACGTTCCATTTGTCTGACCAGCAGTAAAGAGACCTGAAATTTTCTTGGTTTCCAGAGTCGCACGTAATTGATGAGGCAAGACCATATCGTACTCAATAGCATAACCAGTACGCATCATCTCTGCATTTTCCAACCCTTTGATGGAATGTACCAAGTCACGTTGGACATCCTCAGGCAGACTGGTTGAAAGTCCTTGAACATAGACCTCCTCTGTATTGCGCCCTTCTGGCTCAAGGAAAAGTTGGTGGCGTTCCTTGTCCGCAAAGCGCACAATCTTGTCCTCAATCGATGGACAGTAACGAGGCCCCACTCCCTTGACCACACCTGTAAACATAGGCGCACGGTGGAGGTTGTTTTGGATAATTTCATGACTGGTACCATTGGTATAGGTCAACCAGCACGGTACTTGGTCTTTAACATAGTCCTCATCACGTGAAGTGTAAGAGAAGTGATTTGGCGCTTCGTCTCCTGGCTGAATCTCTGTCACATCGTAGTTGATAGAGGAAGCCTTGACACGTGGAGGGGTTCCTGTCTTGAAACGACCGATTTCGAGACCAAGTTCCTTGAGATTGTCAGCTAGATTAATAGAAGCTAGGCTGTGATTTGGACCTGATGAGTACTTAAGGTCTCCGATGATGATTTCCCCACGGAGGGCAGTCCCTGTTGTAACGATAACAGCCTTGGCAGCATATTCTTGATGGGTCGCTGTACGAACACCGACAACCTTGCCATCTTCCACCAAAATCTCATCAATCATGGTTTGACGAAGGGTCAGATTTTCTTGATTTTCAACCGTCTTGCGCATTTCCTTAGAGTAAAGTTCCTTATCAGCCTGCGCACGAAGGGCACGAACCGCAGGACCCTTACCAGTATTGAGCATTTTCATTTGGATGTAGGTCTTGTCGATGTTCTTCGCCATTTCTCCACCGAGGGCATCGACTTCACGCACGACAATCCCCTTAGCAGAACCACCGATAGAGGGATTACAAGGCATAAAAGCCAGCATTTCAATGTTAATAGTCGCAAGCAAGACCTTACAGCCCATACGGCTGGCAGCCAAGGAAGCCTCAACCCCAGCGTGTCCCGCACCGATTACAATAATATCGTATTCTTCAGTAAAATTATAAGTCATTTCTTAACCTTTCAAAAATTTCTCGCAAATAAGGAACTAACTTCTCCTCCTCTAGAGCTTGATCCATAGTAACCCATTTAAAGTGCGTATGCTCTTCAGGATCTAATCTGATAATTGGCTTCTCCCCAACCCACTCTGCTTTATAAACTAAGCGAGTAAAGACAGTATCCTTAGAGGTATCCAGTTGACTATCTTCGTGAAGAAGTTTGAGCGAACTGCCGTCTAACATAACTCCCGCTTCTTCAATACATTCTCTAAGAGCTCCATCTCGCGGAAGTTCACCCTTTTCAACCCCGCCACCAGGAATATCCCAGTAAGTTGGATAAACGTTGGGTTGTTCTCTTTTAATTTCCGAACGCTGAATGAGCAAATAATCACCACCACTATGAACAAGCACATGGGCAATAAGCTTAACCATTATTTTCTCTCCTATTCGTTAAGATGGATGTGTCGTAATTGTCCGTCCCATTCTGGTAAGGCGGTTTTTAAAAATGCCGGAACCAACTGAATATTCTGGAGCTTATCCAAGTCAATCCACTCACAGGGTTGCGTTTTCTCATCTTCCTGCATGGTCAATGGAGCATCTTCAAGCAAGTCTACCAGATAATGAAACTCGATATTGTGATAGTAAACACCGTCCTGTTCAAAACGATTTTCAACCACGAAAGCTAGTTGTCTAGCCTCAGCTTTGACACCTAATTCTTCCCTGACTTCACGGACTACCGCGTCTTCCGTGCTTTCATTGACTTGAATCGCACCGCCAATAGTGTAATACTTGCCCTTATCTTTGGTAACTAGGAGCTTGCGATTTTGGAGAATCAAGGCTGTCGCCCGAACACCAAAAACAGTGTTTCCCACCTTTGTCCGAAAGTCTTGTTGAGTCATTTTTATCCTCTCCTTTAAACGACACAAAAACAGTCAAAACTCCAAAGAAGTGCAGGACAAAAAGCCTGCAACATCCATGAGCTTTGACCATCATTTCTATTGCTTTTATTATTGTAGCAAATTGAGAAAATTTGTCAATCTAAATGTACTGACAAACCTTGCCATCACGGTAGGCATTGTCAATCAAACCGCCACCGAGACATTCTTCACCATCGTAAAAGACAACTGCCTGTCCTGGTGTAATGGCGCGTTGTGGCTCCGCGAAAATGACCTCTGCCTTGTCTCCTTTGACATGCACTGTCACCTTAGAATCAGGCTGACGGTAGCGGAATTTAGCCGTACATTCTAGCGTAAATTCCTCTGGCATCTCACGAGTAAAGTGGACTTGGCTAGCCTCTAGGCTGGTTGACATGAGCGAATCATGGTAGAATCCTTGACCGACATAGAGGATATTCTTACTTAGGTCTTTGCCGACAACAAACCAAGGGGCATTGTCACCGCCGTGTTGTCCACCGATACCGAGACCGCCACGCTGACCAATCGTATAGTACATAAGGCCGGCATGCTCGCCCATATCGCGACCATCCACAGTCATCATGCGACCAGGCTGAGCTGGTAGGTAGTTGCTGAGGAAGTTTTTAAAGTTCTTTTCTCCGATAAAGCAAATCCCTGTCGAGTCTTTCTTCTTAGCCGTCGCAAGTCCTGCTTCTTCAGCTATTTTTCGTACTTCAGGTTTTTCCAAATGTCCCAGTGGGAACATGGTTTTTTGGAGTTGTTCTTGCGAAAGTTGACTGAGAAAATAGGTCTGATCCTTGCCATTGTCCACACCACGAAGCATGTGAACGATGCCATCCTCATCACGCGCCACACGAGCATAGTGCCCAGTTGCCACATAGTCCGCTCCCAAGGTCATCGCATAGTCCAAAAAGGCCTTGAACTTGATTTCCTTGTTGCACATAACATCTGGATTTGGTGTGCGTCCTGCACGGTATTCCGCTAGGAAATACTCAAAAACGCGGTCCCAGTACTCTTTTTCAAAGTTGACAGAGTAGTAAGGAATACCGATTTGATCTGCCACTGCAGCCACATCCTTGTAATCTTCGGTCGCCGTACAGACGCCGTTTTCATCTGTGTCATCCCAGTTCTTCATGAAGATACCGATCACATCGTAGCCCTGCTCTTTGAGCAAGAGAGCCGTCACCGACGAATCGACACCACCACTCATCCCCACGACAACACGTGTTTTAGAGTTATCACTCATGGTAGTTCTCCCATCTATTCGTTTATTCACGATTGAAGGTCGTGTGTGCTTCACGATTGAAGGTCGTTTGAGCAGTTTTCATTATAACATGCTTAGATAGAGAAGACAAGGAAGAGGCTGATAATCTACCAACCTCTGATATTCTCTTTCACTAACTACCTTTTATAATTTAAGTCAAGTTAGAAGATTTTTGACAACATAGCTACATCCCCTTGCCCAATTCAATGATCCGATGACATTGTTGGGCTACATAAGCATCGTGGGTCACGATAATGACTGTTTTCCCTTCTCGATTCATCTCTAAGAGAAACTTCAAGACCAAATCTCTATTTTCAGGATCCAGAGAACCTGTTGGTTCATCGGCTAAAATTAGCTGGCTGGGTTTTAAGATGGCTCTAGCAACTGCAATTCGTTGTTGTTCGCCACCAGACAACTCGGAGACCTTTTGATGCAAAGTAGCTGACAAACCTACTCTATCTAAAATCTCTTCCACCTTTTTGAGCTTGTCTTTCTTAGACAATTTCACATATTTCAGCGCCAGCATGAGATTGTACTCGACCGTTTCATCATCAATCAGGGCAAAATTTTGAAACAGATAAGAGATATGTTCACGGATTATTATTTGCGACTTAGCAGAATTGACCGCTAGATTTGTCTGACCAAAAATCTCATACCGTCCACTATAATCACCATCTATCAAACCTAATAAATTTAACAAGGTCGACTTACCACTACCACTTTTTCCAACGATGGCAACCAAATCTCCCTGATCAATCCTGAGAGACAAGTGATCCAAAATCACTTTTCCTCCAATGGTTTTCGTAATATTTTTCAACTCAATCATAAGATGCCCCCTTTCAATAACTCTACTAGACTTCTTTTCTCCATCCTAGAAGCCAAGGCTAGCACAAATAGTATATCCAAACATGTAAAACCTGCAAACAGTAGAAGTGGCAGGAGCGCATGGGCAAAGAAAATCAAGACTAGAAGAGGGAGACTATAGCCCAACAAGAGCAGAACGAGGAGAGGACGGTAGCGATCGACCAATTTCCACCCCATAAACTTCTTGGTAATGATATCCCTGCGCTTCAACAAGAAAGTGGTAACGAGTAAAAAGTAGGAGATAATCATACTGAGAAGAGCAAATAAGGCAAACAGAACGTTAAAATTGCGAACAGAATCCCGATAGGTATCAACCATCTCCTCTTGAATTGCTTGAATCGATGAAAATTTTAAATAGCTACCATCAGATAAGTTATCGACTAACTCTGTAATCACTTTTTGATTTTGTTCTGTATTTTCAATTTTCATCGGGTTGTTTAAACCTGTCGTTGACAAGTGAGTCTTTTCTTCCCACATCATGTCTTGATCATTTACCAGACTAATGATTGGATTGTGGAGATTTTCCTTTCGCTCATTATTATAAGGGAAGAAAGACCAATCTCCTTCATAGTAGGCAATTTCTACATCCATATCTTCTATTGTTTGCTTTTGCTGATCTTCATACCTCATAGAAAGATAGGCGATGGATTTTCCCAAGAACTGATTCTTGCCTTCTTGTCCTTTATCACTGGCTGGCATCAAAATAACTTTTTTAGTGCCGGTATCTGGTAACTTGAATCCCTTACTCTCTAAAAATTGACGGTTTGCATAGTAAACATCTACCTTATCAGGCAGTTGGTACTGCTGCACTTGTTCAGCTTTGATGACTGGTTTGATAGGAAGACTCGCACTTCGCACATAGTTTACTTGTGTTTTTGCTAGCAAGTCTTGATAAAATTGGTAGAAATAATCTGTAGATTTCCCTGAACCTGCTAGCTCTTCTTGCCACAGGTTATCATTGAGTTTGAAGGTTTCTAAGGTCAGGTAATTACCTTGGCTTACCCACTGTTGCTGATAAGCAAGTTCTTTGTTTTCTTGTTCTAGACTTTTGCCCACCCCAATCAGTAAGGCCGTCAGTAAAATAGTTGTCCCTATTTTCATCACATAATTGAAGATGAGACCAAGTTTGACAGATGAAAAACCTTTCAACATGGAACTGACTGTCATTTTCTGAATCATCAGGTAGGTCAGCCAACTGATGAACAAATACAACTGTAAAAGCAGAAATTGGGATAAGAGTAAACTTGGGAACAGAAGTTTTGGTCTGTAGTCCAGCACTAAAAATAGCCCCAAGTCAATGATAAGACTTCCACCCAAGAGAAGATAAAAATTAGTCTTTACAAAACCAGCCAAAATCGCCCTACTTTGAAAACCAAGTAACTTTTGAACCCCCACTCGTTTCATCTCCATCATCGGCTGATAAACTGTCATTAAAATCACAAGCAAGATTGCCAAGATAAAGATAATGATAGATAGTAACAAAGCTTGATTTAGCACTCCAACCTGACTTCGGTAAGTGGGTTCTAATAAAATCGTCTTATCTATCTGGAAAAAATCACTCCACTTTTGTAGAATGGTATCGCGATCTATTTCTTTGCTGGAGGTAATCATGTAGCGTCCATTTATAGTATGGGATTTATCCTCAATATAGGATCGAAAGGTCTGGAGTCGAATGAGTTTCACCTTTAAAAAGGTGGGAATGGTTCCTAGATTATTGGGAAGATCCTGGTTGCTGTAGACTCCCTTCTCATTCTTTGAAAAATCAAGAGAAGTCAGACCGAACTCCTGATAAGGGAAGGTTTCCTTATCAAAAACACCAGCCTTGACCACCTCATCGCCATTATCTACTTTGATAATAGAGACCTTGTCTTGACTTGCAACCTCTTCAAAAAACTGGAGAATAGTTTCTGTCGGTTTAGTGACATCTTTCAAGTACAAGTCAAATGAATAAGTTGTCTTGCCCATCTCCTGAATCCGCACTATTTCTCGTGTAACATTTACATTCAGGACAAAAAACGTAGTACACAGCAAGAGCAAGAGCATACAAAGATGACTGATTTTTTTCATAGAGATACCTCCCGTGAAGAGACGAAAGCGAGATAGGTGCAGGTACTTTTTATTTTTTACTAAATTTTAAGTAGATGTAAATAAATCCTGCACTTATAGCCAAAGTTGTCCACCATTTAAAATCAATATGCAAAAGTGAAAAGATTATAAAACTGATGATTAGCGAGGCTAAAATATAAACAATGATTAAAATTTTATTTTTCATAGGAATTGCCTTTCTGAATGGATTCTAGTGTTTGCAGCTCATTTGTAAAGTTTACAATAAACAACTAGGGCAATTGTCAATCAGAATGTTCTTTTATCTGTCAATAATCCTAAAAAATCTTGTCGTTTCAAGTCTGAGAAGTGTTTGGTAGAAAGGCTTCCCTTTTGAAGTCCATCATCTCTAACCTGTAAATAATAGCTATGTTGGCTTGTTTTAATTGTCAAAAAATCGCCAAATACAAAAAATTTTTTCCAGTTACGAATCTCAAATTCTTTCATCTCTGATTTTGGAATGCGGATAAGTCCTTGTCGCAAATCACGATGATGCTCACTTGTGAAAGTCATCCCATTCCCAAGATTTCTTATCAGCAGTTCATCTGGGGTTACCATCACCAACGCTATTTTAGTTAAGAAAATTTCAACTGTTGGTGGTAAAATAGCCAAATCAAACCAAGGATGTAGGTAGCGATAGGCTAAGAAATAATGAGGCTCCTCACCCAATCCTAGTTGTTTAAATAAGGCCTTGACCTCACTATCTAACCTCGCTTCAAAAGACACATCCGAATGCTCTTCTTCCTTCCTCTGATTAACATAACTCACCCAGACTAGGAAACCTATAAAGACTATGATAAATAGTCCTGATAAAAGATATTTTAAATTGTAGTTCATCACTTAACCTCCTGATTCACGACTCCGCCTAAAGCAGAGTCGTATTTATTTTGAAAATAGTTCCATGACAACTTTAAATAAGACGGGTGTCATTAAAATTAGGATGGTTCCTATCACAAATATCATGACTACTCGAAAAAGCTCCTTATTTTTAAACATTTTTCCACCTCTTTTCTAGCTACATCATAGTACTCCTTAAACTTATTTTAGTTTTCTCCCTTACTTTCTATATTACTATTATACAATATTTTTGCTAGGATTTTATTATTTGTTAACTTTTTCACAAAAAGGAGTAAATCATGCGTTATGATTTCGGGAAAGTGTATTGAAAGACCTATAATAAAGTTAGCCACCTACCATTACTAAAAGTTAGATGTCTCAACTAATTTACCGTTTTTCAATTCAAGAACAATATCAGATAATACTTCAATATCCTCTTTATTGTGAGATGTGACCAACATAGTAATATGATTCTTTCGAGCATAACTCTTAATTATTTTTCTAAGTTCTTCTACACCTTCATAGTCCATACTATTAAATGGTTCATCTAGGAGTAAAATCTTAGGATTTTCCATCAATGCTTGGGCAATCCCTAATCTTTGTAGCATGCCTAATGAATAATTTTTTACTTTTACATCTTTATCCTGATATAAACCTACCTTATTCAATACTTCCTCAATCTCTTTCTTAGTAATTTTATTTTTGATTGCAGCTAATTGCTCTAAATTCTCTAATGCAGTTAGACTAGGCAAAAATCCCGGATGTTCAATAAGTAACCCTACATCAAGTGGCATAGATCCATTTTCCCCAACAATTACACTCCCAACTGTAATCTTACCAGTAGTAGGTTTCATTAATCCTGAAAGCATTTTAAATAATACACTTTTCCCGCATCCATTGGTTCCTACAATTCCATATATTTTACCTGATTCAAAAACATAACTAACATCATCTATAACATACTTTTTCCCAAATATTTTTGAAAGATGATCTACTTTTATACAATCCATACGTTTCAACTCCTTACTCATTTTGATACTGCTTACTTCCTTTAGGTAATGTAATATCTTTATTTTCAAATATTTTAAAATTTAATAGAAGCAACATTGCATCAACAAATACCAATATCCCACATCTACCAATGAAATTTATGCCGTAACCATACACTGAGCCAGAAATGGAAAACAATGAAAATGCTCTCAGATGTTCTCCTAAAAAGCCCAATGCTGAACCCGCCATTACAATCAAAGTGCCCGTATAGATAACAAATACTAACGATTGTGATATTCTAAACTGTGTTAAAAGTGCATGGAGCAGGGAAAAGAAATATAGCAACAATCCTTGTAAAATTATTATCTTTACTATCTCATAAATTACTATATTCGTTTCAAAATTTCCAAATAAATACGTTTCTGAAAATTTTTTTGTGGCTGTTGAAATGCCGATGCCAAAGTTAGAATCTCCTATTCCTACTATGGTGGAAAATATACAAATACTAACCACATAATAAATTACACTTTTCAAAATTTTGAAATGCTTATTTCTATAAAAATCATTTCTACTTGAATACCTACTTAGTACAAAAAATATATTTTGTTCAACTGGGCTTTGTAGCATCATTATGAAAGCTAATAAAAACGGAAAGGTGAAATATCCAGTATAGGAATCATTAAACATGATAAGAATCAGCTCACCAAAATGAAAATTCCCAAATTTATATTTCAATACTATCAGCTGACTAAAATTTGCTAATATAGCAAAAGCAACTAATAAATATATAAAACCTATATAAAAATCTTCTTTATTTTTTAATTCTTTAAATTTCTTCATCAGTTTCTATATCCCTTTTAAATTTTTTATACGATATCCAATATGATATTACTACTATAAGGATTAAGTATACAAAAACAAATATTACGCTTATTCCTTTTACTCTTGAAACATCAAAAATTGCCATTGGTTCAATTTTAGTAAGACCTAAAAACATCGCAAACAATGATCCTATTGTCGTTAAAATAAATGGGGATAACCATGCAACAAATTTGCTCTTAATAAAGTATGACATCGCCAATCCAACACTACTATATGCAACGCCAACAAAGGAACAATGTAAAATGATTATTACTACATAAAATAACGGAGATGTCCTCACTGCTGATTCATAAATAGAAACTTTTGTTATTGCATAATAAGCATCCATATTTATACTTCTATTAAAAAATAAAATTGACATTATCAAGAATAATAACATTCCAAAAATAAATGTTGTAAATGATATGAATCCATTGATTATAAAAATAGAATTAAAATACTGTTTATATCCCATCCTTGATACAATATATTTCATTGTTCCACTTTTTCTATTTTCGATATGCTGTGACGCAAAAGGAATTGTTGCAATAAGAGGTGCCAAAACTATTAACAACGACCTATCACCATTATAACCTTGTAAAAATGCCACAATATAATCATGATTAAAAAAATACTCCATCCCCTCTTCAATAAATGTACTTACAGAAAATATCATAGAAGTTAAAATAATTAATATTGCTAAAAAGAATTGCTTATTTTTCATCCCTTTTAAAAACATACTGACCTTGTAATCCATACTTCTCTCCTATAAAACAAATGGGATGAGCGAACATGCTCACCCCCAAATATACAAACCTATATTCTAGCTCTTAATACTCATCAGGACTCCATGAACCGCTGGTTTGAACTTTAACATATGTTGAGAACCCTGTCCATCCACCCAATCTAAGATTAGATCCTTCTGCATCTGATGGACTATTATAATTCAAATAAATCCTATCTCCACTGCCTGCAGAATATGTATGTGTCATTTGAGCGTCACCTCTAAAAATAGCACAGTGCATTGTATAACCACCACCGATTGATGTATTATTATTTACTCCTCTTGATTGATTTGTTTTATATAATGAGTCAGTCACTGTACGACCTCCGAATCTCGGCATAATCATATCGTAGTCCGAAATTTCTCTAGCAGAGACAGCCATTGCACCAATCATTAACGTAGCACATATACTTGCAAATAACTTTGTTTTAGTATCTGGTTTTTTCATTATTACAATCCAATCCTTTCGCTCCACTTACGACACAATACAAAATGAAAAACATGTTGTATTGTATTGTTTTCTTTAATTTGGGATATGATATACTTTCTGTGAAACCAAATATGATAAACTAAAAATCAAAATTATAATGAATTCAAATTTATAGAATAACTACCTTAAAACGAAATTAACATTCACAGAAAATCTTATGTAATCACTAAATAATCCATTGGACTCACCTTCCTTTCATTTTTACAACTAGCGCATTATATCGGCCATTTCCATGGGAAAACCGTAGCAATGCTGAATAAGAAAGCAAGAATAACTAAAAAGCGAAAAACTTTTTTATTCATACTTTTTCCCTCCTCCCTGTATTTTGTATATACAGTATACCTCTTCTTTACTCTATTTTAAAATTAGTTAACTTTTTTCACACAATATTTTAGTTTTCTTTTTTACTATTCCTGTTATTATGATACAATATTTTTAATAGGATTTTATTATTTGTTAACTTTTTTCACGAAAAGGAGAAAATTATGCGTTATGATTTCGGAAAGGTCTATAAAGAAATACGCGAGTCAAAAGGATTGACCCAAGAAGAGGTCTGTGGAAATGTCATCTCAAGAACCAGCCTATCAAAGATTGAAAGCGGCAAGGCAACTCCCAAATATGAAAATATGGAATTTCTTCTCCGTCAAATCAATATGAGTTTTGAAGAGTTTGACTACATCTGCCATCTCTATCAACCGAGCCAACGAACAGAAATCATGCAAACTTATCTCAATATGACTTCTATCATTGGCAGTAGTAGTCTAGTTAATTTTTTTGAAACATGCCAAGACTATCTCAAGACCCACTACGACCTGCCTATAGAAGAAATAAGGGATATGCTAGAAATTGTCATTCATATCCGTCAACATGGTACAGAGCAACTGTCAAACCAAGTAAAACAGACTATCACAAAACTTTGGGAAAAAATTGAAAAACAAGATACATGGTATGAGAGTGACCTGAAAATCCTCAATACCATTCTTTTCAGTTTTCCCATTGAACACCTCCATCTCATCACTGGAAAAATATTGCAACGCTTGGAAGTCTATAAAAACTATCAACATTTATATGAATTACGAGTGGCAATCCTACTCAATCTGTCCACCATCTACTTGTACAATCAAGATAAAAATACCTGTCAACAAATCTGCTACACCTTACTAGAGGACGCTAAGAAAAAGAAAAGATACGATATTTTGGCAATCACTTATGTTCGAATAGGTATTTGCACTGGTAATAATCATCTTATTCAAAAGGGCTTCTCCCTTATGGAGTTAACTGATGAAACCTCAATGCTATCTCACCTCAAAAAGGAAGTAGAGACCTGTTATCAAGCAAAGGAAATATAAAAAAGTCGAGGAAATCCCTCGACTTTTGCATCTTATTTTGTTCGTCAGTTCTTAGTACCAACCGTTGTTAAGCCAGAAGTTCTTAGCTGCAGTCCATGAACCGTAACGTCCTGCAACGTAGGCATCTGCTACACGTTCTTGGTTTTCAGCTGAGTAGTCACCGTTCAAGTATGAATCTGTCAATTGGTAACGTCCGATGTAACGTCCGTTTGTAGCTGTGTAGCTACCGCCTGATTCTTTTTGAGCGATCCATTCTTTAGCTTCTGCTTCAGATCCGCTTACAGTTGAAGTTGATGATGAAGTTTCTGTTGTAGCAACAGTTTCTTCTGCTACAGTTACGCTTGCTGCTGGTGCTTCATAAGTTGTTGTTTCAGTAGCTGCAAGTGCTGCTACTGGAGCTTCTGCTGTCGCAGCTGAAGTAGTTGAAGTTGCTGGTGCTTCACCATCAATAACCAATACTTGGTCTACATAGATCAAATGAATATCTTTAATCTTATTTTTTTCTGCCAATTTTTCAACAGTTGTATTGTATTTTTCAGCGATTCCTGATAGAGTGTCACCTGATTTTACTGTGTAAGTTGTTGTTTCTTGTGCAAAAGTAAGTGATGGTGCAAGGAAAGCAAGCGCTGCTGCTACTCCTACAAGTCCTGTTTTAATTTTGTTAGTTGTTGATTTCATATTAAAAGATTCTCCTTCTTTCTTATATTTCCATCATACCCTACTATTATTACTGTTTCTTGACGGTTTTATGTAGAAATGTTACAAGACTATGTTTTATTTCACTTAAATAGCCTCTTTTTGTTACAAAAGGCTTGATTTTATAGGCTTTATGGGGATTTTAGATATTTTATCATGGAATTGAGCGCTTGTATCTAATCTTTGATATAATAGAGTTAAGAATCTTTTTAAGGGGAAACAGATGCAATCACTTCGTTTTCAATCTGTCTTTGATATCATTGGCCCAGTCATGATTGGCCCATCTAGTAGTCACACGGCAGGAGCTGTTCGTATCGGTAAAATCGTCTCTTCTATCTTTGACGATACTCCAACCGAGGTCGAGTTCCAGCTTTTTAATTCTTTTGCAAAAACCTATCGAGGGCACGGAACTGATCTCGCCCTTGTCGCTGGAATCCTGGGAATGGACACAGATGATCCAGAAATTCCAAATAGTTTAGAAATTGCCCATAAGCGTGGAATCAAAATCGTTTGGACCATCCAGAAAGACAGTAACGCTCCTCACCCAAATACTACGAAAATCACTGTTAAGAATGAGCACAAGACCATCAGTGTGACAGGAATTTCAATCGGTGGTGGAAATATCCAGGTAACAGAGCTCAATGGCTTTGCCGTATCCCTCAACATGAACACCCCTACCATTATCATCGTTCATCAGGATGTTCCTGGTATGATCGCTCACGTAACAGAGGCCCTCTCTCGCTTTGACATTAACATCGCCCAAATGAATGTAACCCGAGAAAAAGCTGGTGAGAAAGCCATTATGATTATCGAAGTTGATAGTCGCAACTGTGACGAATCTATCGAAGAGATTCGTAAAATTCCTCATTTGCATAATGTCAATTTCTTTCAATAGGAGAAAATATGTTTTACTCTATCAAAGAATTAGTCGAACAAGCCGAACTTGATTTTCAAGGCAATGTTGCTGAGCTCATGATTACGACCGAGTTTGAGCTAACAGGTCGTGAACGTGAAGAAGTTCTCCTTCTCATGGAGCGCAACCTTGAAGTCATGAAAGCTTCAGTTGAGCTTGGTCTTAGTGAAAAAAAATCTCGTAGCGGTTTGACAGGTGGAGATGCTGCCAAGCTTGACCACTACATCAAAAAAGGAAAGACCCTATCAGACTTCACTGTCTTGTCTGCAGCCCGTAATGCTATCGCCGTTAATGAACACAATGCCAAGATGGGACTGGTCTGTGCAACACCTACTGCTGGTAGTGCAGGCTGCCTTCCAGCCGTTCTCACTGCTGCTATTGAAAAGTTGGATTTAACCCATGAGCAACAACTAGACTTTCTCTTTGCTGCTGGCGCTTTCGGGCTCATCATTGCTAACAACGCTTCTATCTCAGGAGCTGAAGGAGGCTGCCAAGCAGAGGTTGGCTCTGCTTCTGCCATGAGCGCCGCTGCTCTGACCTTAGCTGCTGGAGGAAGTCCCTATCAAGCTAGTCAGGCCTTGGCTTTTGTCATTAAAAATATGCTCGGTCTCATTTGCGACCCTGTTGCAGGCTTGGTTGAAGTTCCTTGCGTCAAGCGTAACGCTATGGGAGCAAGCTTTGCCTTTATCGCAGCCGATATGGCCCTAGCTGGTATTGAATCCAAAATTCCAGTTGATGAGGTCATTGACGCCATGTATCAAGTAGGTTCTAGCCTACCAACTGCCTTCCGTGAAACTGCTGAGGGAGGCCTCGCTGCCACACCGACAGGCCGTCGCCTTCAAAAAGAAATCTTCGGCGAATAATTTCAAAATAACTAGGAGAGTATATGTCATCAATTTCTGCTATTTTTTTCGATTTAGATGGAACACTCGTGGACAGTTCTATCGGCATTCACAATGGTTTCACCTATACCTTTGAGCAACTGGGAGTGACAAGTCCGGATGCCAAGACTATTCGTGGTTTTATGGGTCCTCCGCTAGAAACCAGCTTTGCCACTTGCTTACCAACTGAGCAGATTGAGCAAGCTATCCAGCTTTATCGCTCCTACTATAAGGAAAAGGGTGTTTACGAAGCCCAACTCTTTCCACATATCAAAGATTTACTCGTAGAACTAGCTGAGCATTATCCTCTCTATATCACTACTACGAAGAATACACCAACCGCAGTTGACATGACTAGCAATTTTGGGATTGACCACTTCTTTGATGGCATTTATGGTTCAAGCCCTCAAGCCCTACACAAGGCAGATGTCATCCGTCAAGCTTTGACAACTCATAACTTGGAGCCAGAAAAAGTTGTTATTATCGGAGATACCAAGTTTGATATGATTGGCGCCCAAGAAACTGGCATTAAAAAATTAGCGGTTACTTGGGGATTTGGCGATGAAACGGAGCTCATGACCTATCATCCTGACTGGATTGCTCACCACCCAACAGACATTTTACAGCATCTACAATTAAAACGTTAAACAAAAGACTCCCAGCCTAAAAGTTAGGTTTGGGAGCTTTTTGTCTGATCATAATGAGGAGAATGACATTCCCCGTATTCGTCCAATTATTCAAAAGGGGAAACTTCTTCGCTTTCAACTTCTTTAGGTCTATTGATTGTTACTATTTCTACTTCCTTACTTGGCATCGCTAGCAGAACTAATAGAGCAAAACGTCCGACCATTGGAACAAAGTGAAGGAAGATAAAGGCCCAGTGGAAACCTCCATCACGCAAACGTCGAATCTTTAACGCTAAAGTAGGCAACAAAAGGAGTAGAGCCAAAATGGCATAAATACTGACAACCAATATAACTAAAGTAAAGTTCAGAGAAGGCCCTTGGTTTATCTCATTATTGAAGATAAGAATATACAGGGGTAGGAACAAGATATGATTCATCAGCCAAATCCACCAATACTCTGAGCGTGTTGAACGGCCTGTAAAATCTACATAACCTTTAAAGAAATTCTTATATGCGTTAATCATAAGTTACTCCCTATTTTTTTAATTCATACGAAATGAAAATGAAAGAGCAAATTAGAAAGTTCGTTATAAACCATATCTAAGTACAGTCAAACGATGCAGACCTCATTTACTTTGATTTTCAAATAGTGTAAATTTAGTTTACCATAAATGTTCAACATTGACAAGTTTGTTCAAAAATTGGTAAAGGAGTAGCAGTTATCAATAAAAGGTATGATTCCACTTACCTCTAACATGAAGCTAGGAATCATACCTTTATCTTTTTTAATGAATGTGAGTTGTTTCGTTAGCAAAACCGATAATAGCTTGCTTCAACTCTGAACCTTGCAAAGCACGGAATTCTTCAATCTTTTGATTGATGACTTCAAGTGGCATGACATTAACCTTACCAACAAAAATCTTATCCATGACTTGATTATCAACTAATTCAGTAGATACCAACAACTCCTCATAGAGTTTCTCACCTGGACGAATCCCCACTTCTACAATCGGAATTTCATTTTCAGTACGTCCACTAAGAAGAACCATTTTCTTGGCCAAATCATAAATCTTAACTGGTTTTCCCATATCAAGGATAAAGACTTCCCCATCTTTAGCATAAGCTCCTGCATGGATCACCAAACGGCTAGCTTCTGGAATGGTCATAAAGTAACGAGTCATACGGAAGTCCGTCACAGTCACTGGACCACCCTCTGCAATCTGACGCTCAAAAACTGGAATCACACTACCACGGCTACCAAGAACATTCCCAAAACGAACCGCACAATAGGTAGATTGACTACGCTGGTTGAATCCTGTAACAATCAACTCTGCCACACGTTTGGTAGCTCCCATTACGTTTGGTGGATTAACGGCCTTATCGGTCGAAATCATAACCATCTTCGGTACCTTAGCGGCGTCAACTGCCTTGGCAACATTGTAAGTTCCGAGGATATTATTTTTAAAGGCTTCTTTTGGATTACGTTCCATCATTGGCACGTGCTTATGGGCAGCAGCGTGGTAAACAATGGCTGGTTGGTACTGCTCAAATACTTGAAGCAAGCGATCGTAGTCTTGGATGTCTGCAATCACAGGAACATAGTCAATTCCTTGGAAGCTACGAATCAATTCATGATAGATCAGATAAATAGAGTTTTCCCCATGACCCAAGAGAACCACGCGCTCTGGATTAAAACGACTAACCTGACGGCAAATTTCAGACCCGATAGAACCTCCTGCACCTGTCACCAAGATCGTTTTTCCAGTAATTTCTGAGCCTAGGCGTGACTCATCTAGTTGAATTTCTTTACGTCCCAAAAGGTCAGTAATATCGATTTTTTGGAAACCACCTACCTGAGGATGCAATCCTTGTACAACCGACTCAATCTTGGGCATCTTATAACACTTCAAGCCAAGTTGGTTACACATTTTTAGGATACGCTCATACTCGGATGGATCAAGAGAAGGAATCGCAACGATAACTTTTTCAATCTGATGACGTTTAGAGAGTTCTGGCAACTGTTCATAAGATCCTAAGACTGGGATTCCACCTAGTTTTTGACCTTTTTTCTTTTCATCATTATCCAAAATACCCACTAACTCAAGATCACTCGTAGGATGTTGGTAGCTGTTCATAAAGAGAGCTCCACCGTCTCCCGCACCAATCAAGAAGGTACGACGATGTTCCCCTTCTCCATCACCCTTTTTGCGTCTTGAATAGATCAACTGCCAAGTAATACGTGGGAGCAAGATCAAGAAGGTGCTGAGCAAGATAAAGAGAACGATGAAACGCACAGAGAAAAGTGGCAAGAAGGCATAGCAAAGGAGATAGGACAAGACACTGCTGACACTTACTCCGATGAATATCTTCATAAAGTCTGTGATTTTGCTATAACGACTAATGCTAGCATTGAGCCCCCAGAATCCAATCATGATTTGATAGAAAAGGAAGGTCAAGCTTGTATAGATGACATAGTCCACAGGAGCTGGATTGATCAATCCATAAAACAAGATGTAAGAAACAATGATTGAGGAAATCATGCTGGCAGCATCAAAAATCCCCCAAAAGACTTGTTTTTGTTGTTTATTTAACACTTCAACCAGATCAATTACATAATCTGTCATTTTTTTATTCATGTGAATGGTATCCTCCTACACAAAATCACATTTTCTAGTAATTACAAGACATTTTTTTAAACTAATTAGCTATTTACTTTTTCTCAATAGTTTTAAAAAGATAAACTGTCGGACAAAGCCTGGACATAGGGCAACGACAACTTGGATTAAAACACTTTTCAGATACTCACCATAAGAAATCTGTCCACGCGCGTGCATTCTTTGACGTGCCTGACGATAGAGTTTAAGATAGCGAAGGCCACCACGGCGTTCAAACATCCCTGCTCCCACGCGTACCTTACAAAGAATCTGATCCACATTTCCAGTCCGAGCACCAGCACTAATCATATTGAGCCAGAGCAAATCGTCTTCCATATAGAGCCCATCTTCGTAGTTACCTGCCTTGAGAACCATCTCTTTTTTAAACATAACAGTCATGTGATTAAAAGCACTTCTCATACGTTGGTAGGCGATAATCTCTTCGTGCTTAATCGGCACACGACGGTAAGAAACAATTTCATCAGGTTGATTGATGAATTCTGCAATATGACCGCCTAGTAGATCCAATTTCCCCTTTTCCATCAAGTCAAACTGTTGCTCGAAGCGATCTTCAACAGCAATATCATCCGTATCCATACGGGCAATGACATCATACTGACACTGCAAAACACCATACTGTAGTGCCAAGCCCAGACCACGGTTTTGCTCCAGTGGACAACGTTTGATTGGAATACTTGACTGTGCTACCAATTTTTCCAACACTTGATAGAGTTCAGGTGTCAATGGACCGTCTTCAACGATAACCACTTCACTAGGCTTAAGCGTTTGATGTAAGATACTCTCTACCGCTTCTTCTAGAAAGGTAGGATTTTCTTTGATATAGACTGACATCAAGACACTAAATTTCCGATTTTCAGACACAGTTTTTCTCCAATGTATATATTTTCTTTCACTATTTTATCACAATTTTTCAGACTTTCCTATTTTTATTTGAATCCCAGAAAAAAACTAGTAAATATATTGTCCTTATTTTCTATGATTTCTATCGGCTACGTAGCGAATCACGTCAGGTCAACTTGACATCTTTAGGAAAAAAAATTAAAATAAGCTGTTATCAAAATCAGCTTATTGAGGTGCACATGAACAAACGATCACTCTTTTTTATTCTAGGAATTATCTTAATCGGAGCGGTCTTAAGAGCTCCTTTCACAGCTTTACCAACTGTTTTGGGAGATATTGCCCAAGATTTAGGCGTGGAAGTTAGTTCACTTGGTGTTTTGACCAGTCTCCCTCTCTTGATGTTTGCCCTTTTCTCCTCTTTTGCGACGCGTTTGGCTCAAAAGATTGGACTTGAGCATCTTTTTACCTACAGCCTCCTCGTCTTAACCATCGGTTCAGTGATTCGTATCTTCAATCTTCCCCTTCTCTATCTGGGAACCTTACTCATCGGAGCAAGTGTCGCTATTTTTAACGTACTTCTTCCTAGTATGATTCAGGCAAACTACCCACAAAAGATTAGCTTCCTGACAACGGTTTATGTGACGACTATGGGAATCGCGACAGCACTAGCTTCCTACCTCTCTGTACCCATTACTCAGGCAACATCTTGGAAGGGGCTGATTCTCTGTCTGTCCATGGTCTGCCTGCTAACCTTATTGGTCTGGTTCCCCAACCATGGCCACAATCATTTTCTAGAAGGGCATGAAGAGAAAAAAGAAAAAGAGAATATCCTAAAAAGCAAGCAAGTTTGGGCTATTATTGTCTTCGGTGGACTTCAGTCCCTACTCTTCTATACCAGCATGACCTGGTTACCAACCATGGCCATCAGTGCAGGGCTAGCTCATACGGATGCCGGACTTCTGGCTTCTATCTTTTCACTAATTAGCATTCCCTTCTCCATGACCATTCCAAGTTTAACGACGCGTTTGTCAAATCGTCACCGTCAAATCATGTTAGCAGTCATCTCTCTGGCTGGTATGTTAGGAATTGCTATGCTTTTATACCCAAGTAGTAATTTCTTTTATTGGCTGATGGCTCACCTCTTGATTGGCACGGCCTGTAGCGCACTTTTCCCCTATCTCATGGTTTGCTTCTCTATTAAAACAAGCTCGCCTGAAAAAACGGCTCAATTATCTGGACTTGCCCAGACCGGTGGTTACATTCTAGCTGCCTTTGGACCAACTCTCTTTGGTTACAGTTTTAACATGTTCCAGTCTTGGGTTCCAGCGGTACTGATTCTTCTAGTAATTGATATCATCATGACAATCGCCCTCTTTATGGTGGATCGAGCGGATAAAATCCTTTAGAAAGTTTTTAGAAGTTACCACAAACAAACACACTTTGAAAGCCAGACTGAGTCTGGTTTTTTTGTATGAGTATATATTTAAAAAGCATCATACATATACTAGGAGAAAAATGTGGTTTTTGATATAATAAAATATGTAGAAACTAATTAAGAAACGAAAAGGCAGATTAGTTTTAACTAGCAATAATTACTATTTCAAAGTGAGGACATAGTATGGATGAACAGAAATACAATTTGGAACAAAGTATAGCAGAGTTAGGTAAGCTCCTTGACTTATCAGCAGAGGAGACCGATAAGACTGCCTGTGAAGCTCTAGCAAAAAAAGCAAAAATAATTTATGAGAAATTTCCAGAATATGAAGAGATTGCTTTGCAGTATGCCAGGATTTTGCTCATTTTATCTACCAAGCAGACTGTGTTGAAGGAACTGGAGACTACTGCTGAAAAATTAGAGAATTTGCAACAAAAATTCCCTAAATCGAATGATATAGCTTTGCACTATGCTAGGTTTTTGTTCATTTTATCAAGCAAGCAATCTGTATTAAAAGAACTCGAAGCTACTGTCGAGAAATTACAGAGATTGCAGCAAAAATTTCCTGAATCGCATGATATAGCTTTGCACTATGCTAAGATTTTAGTTAATTTATCAATCGAGCAGACTGTGTTGAAGGAACTCGAAGCTACTGTTGAGAAATTACAGGAATTACAGCAAAAATTCCCTGAATCGCATGATTTATCTTTGCAGTATGCTAAGATTTTAGCTAATTTATCAATCGAGCAGACTGCGTTGAAGGAACGGGAGGCTACTGTTGAGAAATTACAAGAATTGCAGCAAAAATTCCTTGAATCGCATGATTTAGCTTTGCACTATGCTAGGTTTTTGTTCATTTTATCAAGCAAACAGACCGTGTTGAATAAACTTGAGATTGTTGCTGAAATATTAGAGAATTTGCAACAAAAATTCCCTGAATCACATGATATAGCTTTGCCGTATGCCCTGGTTTTATTTAATTTATCAAATAAGCAGACTAAGTTAAAGGAACTAGAGACTACTGCTGAAATATTAGAGAATTTGCAACAAAAATTCCCTGGATCACATGATATAGCAGAAGCATTTGCTATGATTTTGTTCAACTTATCAATTAAGCAGACTGTGTTGAAGGAACTAGAGACTACTGCTGAAATATTAGAGAATTTGCAACAAAAATTCCCTGAATCACATGATATAGCAGAAGCATTTGCTAGGACTTTGGTCCTTTTATCGTTCGAGCAGACCGTATTGGACGAACTGGAGACTACTGCTGAGAAATTACAGGAATTGCAGCAAAAATTCCTTGAATCGCATGACATAGCTTTACAGTATGCTAGATTTTTGTTCGTTTTATTAATCAAGCAGACCGAGTTAAAGAAAATCGAGGCTACTGTCGAGAAATTAGAAAAATTGCAGCAAAAATTTCCAAAATCCGAAGAAATTGCTTTTATATATAGCACGGTCTTAGCAAGCTTATTTGAACACCAAACAGAGTTAAGCGAACGTCTGCAAACCACAAAAATAATTAAAAAACTCTATGAACAGTTCTCCAAATTTATGTTACAAAATTTTGATGATCTATTTTTTCATGATGATAATGTTTGTTATAGAGAGGAGTACAAGCTATTCAACTTTATCCTAAAAGAAGGTCTTTTAAAGAATACTAAATATGCTATTTTACAAACATGGGTAAAACGTTATAAAGAAGACTCGAGTGAACTAAAGAACTTGCTATCTATTTATCAACTTGTTCAAAAAATCAAGTATCAACTTGGGCTAAAAGACGAAGATAAAAATCAGATGCTTAAATTCGGCCACTACACCAAGGGAAGCACTCTCCAAATTATGTTAGATCAAGAGGAGAATGAAAAGAAGAAAAGTACTTTTTCGGTATCTGGGAAAACTCGCTTGTATAATGCTAATTATATGAATGATCCTGAAGAAGGAATCGTCATAGAACAGATATTAGGTTTAGATAGACGAGATATCTTAGAACCAAGCTCATGGTTTTTAATGAGTTTTACAAACAAAACGGATGATCTGGCCATGTGGTCCCAGTATGGTGATGATGCCAAAGGTGTTTGTCTAGTACTTCGTGAAGATGATTTTTCTAGATTTACTTCCTTCAATGATGTTTCGTGGCGTCAAGAAAAAAACATTTTAGAATTCTCTGATAAGATGTATTTACTGAAATCTGAATTAAATAGTGGTTTTGAAAAATCTATCTCTCGGAGTGAAAGCGAAAATTCAGTCGATACTGTTAATGATGAAGGAACTGAACCGAATTCTGTAGAAAAAGCTAGTGATTCAAAAGGGAATCGTGATTATCTCTACCGAATTGCCTATGTTAAGCATATAAAGGAAAATTTAAAACTAGAACGAACTGAACTATTTGAGAAGTCGGAAATAGAAGAATTAGAAAAATTGTTGAATAGTTTAAAAGAAAAACTAGATATCGGTTCAAAAGTCACGGAGGAGAACTATCAAAATGCTATTTCTGAATGTATCGAAGAAATTCGCTACTTATTTAAATCTGTCGATTACAAATATGAAAACGAACTGCGCATCTTACGCTATGCTAATCTAGACCCAAGTAACGATAAAATAAAAATTGATAAAGAATCTGGAATTGGTAAACTTTATGTAGAACGGGAAAACCCAATTCAAATTGAGAAGGTAATTTTTGGTCCTAAGTTTCCAAATCCAGAATATGTAACGCCTTTACTGAAGCTATTGGATAATGATATCAAATATAAAAAATCTACGATAAAATTCAGATAAATTTCTCAGAAAATCCTCTAATCTTCTAGTTTTCACTAGAAGATTTTTTATATATAAAAATTTTACACATATTACTTGACAGGGCTTACATTTAGATGTATGATGTATGTGTAGAATAATTATATATAAAATTTTTACATACTAAAAAAGGAGGTGCCCCATGTATTTTCCAACATCATCGGCCTTGATTGAATTTCTCATCTTGGCCATCCTAGAACAAGGGGATTCCTATGGTTATGAGATTAGCCAAACCATTAAACTCATTGCCAAAATCAAGGAATCTACCCTCTACCCCATCTTGAAAAAACTGGATACCAACCGCTATTTGACTACATACTCTCGCGAATACCAAGGTCGGATGCGGAAGTACTACTCCTTGACAGAAATCGGAGAGGAGCAACTCTTTGTCCTTCGAGAAGAATGGACACTCTACACTGACACTATCAACGGCATCATAGAAGGGAGCATTCGCCATGACAAGAACTGAATATTTGAATCAGCTTGAAGCCTATCTGATGAAGCTTCCTCAATCTGATCGCATTGAAGCCATGGATTACTTCAAAGAACTCTTTGATGATGCGGGTCCAGAAGGTGAGGAGGAGCTTATCGCTAGCCTGGGAAGTCCAAAAGAAGCTGCCCATGATGTCCTGACTACACTTCTTGATAAGAAAATCAACGAAGAAAATTCCAGTAAGAACGACCGCCATATTTTACGCATCGCTCTACTAGCCCTTCTTGCAGCCCCTATCGGAATTCCAGTCGGAATTGCTATTCTCATGGCTATCATCGGGATTTTTATCGCTGCTGTCAGTATACTTATAGCCTTCTTTGCTGTATCAGTAGCTGGACTAATCCTAGGAGGCGTTCTCCTATTTGAAAGCTTCTACGTTCTGGCTGAATCGACATCTGCTTTTGTACTGATTTTTGGTGGAGGTTTACTGGCAATCGGAGCTTCGTCTCTAGTCTTACTAGCGACTTCCTATGTAGCACGTTTCTTTGGATTACTAGTCCTTCGACTTATCCAATGGATTCTTAATAGAGGAAAGAGAGGTGAAAGACATGCGTAAATGGACAAAAGGATTTCTTATCTTTGGTGTTGTTACCAGTATCATCGGTTTTTCAATGATGATCATCGGCATCCAAACAGACGGAGTCAGAAGCCTCCTTGCAATGTCTCAAAATCCAGTCTTTGAAAGTCGAATGGAAGAACTCGTTTTTGATCAAGATATTGAAAATCTAAACATCTCACTAACAGAACATTCGCTCGTCATTACGGAGTCAAATGATGATAAGATTCACCTCCAGTATCATCCAACCATCTCTGAAAAAGAAAATCTTCAACACTCTATCAAAGAGAAAAGTCTTGAAATAACTGACACCAAGTCTACTACACGTCGCTCTATAGGTTCTAGTATCGAAGGTATCCTCTTTATCGCAAGCGGAATTTCTAGCCGCAATGATGAAGTTGTTCTCTCATTACCAAGAGGAAAAGACTTAAAAAATCTAACTGCCCAGGTAAACCATCGTATCCTTTCAATTGCTAATGCAAAACTCAGCAATGCCAAGATTCTGTCAAATGGATATCTCCTTCGTATCACTGATAGCGAGATTAAAAATAGCCAACTGATCACAACTGGAATTGTCAATGTATTTGAAACCAGTCTAACAGATAGCCGCATCCAAGCAGACCATGAACATATCTCTGCTGAGGATATTCAAGTACATGGTAAGGTAGAGCTAGAGTCAAAAAAAGATATGGTCATCAAGCTAGCTAAAAAAGAACTTGAGAGAATTAATGTAGAACTTTCTTCTGACCATGGTTCCATCTATCATCGTAGTCGGGAAGGATATAATCCAAACGAGGAAAACAAGGAAGATGAAGAATTCTCAAATCCTTACAAAGTAGAGAAAAAAGATACGCAAGATTTACTTGTCGCAAAAGCTGGTCAAGACATCAATCTACCAAAAGAGGATGTTCGCTCGCCTTCTTATAGACATCATGAATAAAAAGTTACTAATCAAAAGGGAGGTCTCATCATGACTCAAGAATGGTTTGAAAGTGCTGATTTAGATAAAACAGCCATCAATGATAAAAAAGAAAGTCCATCTGACCCAGTCATTCCCGAGGAAGAACTAAAAGAAAAAGAAGAGTTGCCAGTAGTCGAGGAAAATTCCCAAGCTATTCCAGAAGATAAGGATGCTGATTTAGAAAAAGTAGAGGCTGAAGAACAAGAAGCTGAAGAAGAAGAACTGGCAACAAAAACAGACAAGTCAGAAAAACCTGTTAAAGAAGTTTCTCAGACAAGCAAACCTTTAACCAGCAAATCTTTGGAAAGCCCATTTTTACCAGACCCTACACCTACAAAAACTGCAATCTTCAAAGAAGAACTGGCTGATTTTTGGACCTGGCTACTAGGTGCTCTGAAAGAGCCGACAGCTCGTTTTGATACAGATAAAAAACATAGTTATAATGCCTTTGCACTCCTAACTATCTTTTCTGCTACGAGTTTCCTCTTTACTGTTTACCATGCCAAACATAGCTACTACGGCCACATGGCAAGTATCGATGCCAACTTCGTGGAACAATTCCCATCTCTCAATCTCTTTTCTATCTTCTCTATCTTAGTAGCGACAAGCCTCTTCTTCTTTTCTATCCTTATGGGTGGATTCGTAGTCAAACGTTTTGTCGATCAGGACAGCGATTGGACACTGGAAAGAGCCTTTCAAGAGTATGGCAGGATCTTCGCCCTTCCTATCCTACTGACAGGCGTCGCTAGCTTCTTTGCCTTCTTTAATGGCCTACGCTTTGCGGCTCTTCTCTGTCTCATTAGTATTGGTATGCTCCTACTTGGCAACCTCTACATCATCTCAAGACCGAGTAAGGATAGCTCAACTGATCCCTTTTATCGCCTGCTCTTGGCTGTCCTCGTCAACGGAAGCGTCCTATTTCTCTTCTTCCTAGCAGAAATGGCACTGGTTTCTGATTATCTCCGAATCCTAGCTTTTATGTAAGATAAAATCCTGTCACTCTGACAGGATTTTTTGTGTACACAAAAAGCAGACCAAACGATCTGCCTTATCACATTATTTAAAACTGGTATCCTTCATATATGCCTCTAGTTACCTTTTACTAAGTTCTCAAAATCTTCCCCCAAAACAGGTCCTACCACTATTTGGTTAGCATCCAAATCCTGACAAAGTTCCTTTGGAAGAACTTCTAAGAAGGTTTGATAATCCAGTCTAGCTACTGCTTCATAGTCTTCAGGCTTAGAACCATCTCCAGAGATTTTTACCAAGTCAATCTCCCAGACAAGGTCCTTACCAGCCAACTGCTCAACATAAGGCACAGGAACAACAGGACCTTTCGGCAAAATAGTCTTAACCCCCTGAGCCAGGTGATAGATGCCATGAACCTTACCCTCACTATCTGGGTAGAATTTCACACTTGCAGGGTAGGCATCTGACCCTTGAACCCTCTTAACTAATTCTTCAAAACGTGCCAGTCCATCTTCTTCTAGGAAACTTTCTAAATCCTTCTTATCAAAGTAAACAGGTGAAAGAATTCCTTGGCAAAAGGCCAAACGAGCAGCCTTATCCGCTAGATAGCTCTTAACCGTTTCTTGAAAATAGTTTTCCAAATCAAAGTCTGCCAAGCCTTCAACTGCTTCACCAACCTTGCTAGACAAAGCCCGCAAGAGCCCTTCTACAACCTCCCAGTCAGCTCTTGTAATTAAGTCAGGAATGATCACTTGATAGCCTTTTTGAGCATCTAGATATCGAACTTTAAAGAGAAATTGAGACTTACCTACGATTCCACACTCGATATACTCAAGGCGATTGAGAGGTTGACGGAGGTAGATAGCATCATAACTATGCGATTCCAAGCCATCTACTAGGGCCAAGACTGACTTAGCTGTTAAAATCTCCTGTTGTCCTAAAATACTTTGTTTATTTGGAATAAAAAATGTTTTCACCATAATGGTCTCCTTTGAAATCGTTTACATATAGTATACACCATTTTCCTGAAAGATGCAGAAACAAATTTAAGATTTTTTAGTCAAAAGCATAGAAAAACAGCCCTTTAGGACTGTTAATGTTTATTATACAACTTCAGAATGGTCTAAACTCTCACCTATTGCTGCTAAACGCTCGATGACTTGATCTTGTGTCAATTCATGTTCTAAAACATAGCGATTACGTGGGTGAACACGACACTCGTGTGAGCAACCACGAAGATATTTATCTTCGTTGTCTTCTGATGCCAAGATACGGCGGTTACAGAATGGATTTCCACAGTTGACATAGCGTTCACATGGTGTTCCATCAAACCAGTCTTTGCCTACAATGGTTGGATTGACATGGTTGACATCGACTGCAATACGCTCGTCAAAGACATACATTTTCCCATCCCAAAGTTCCCCTTGAACTTCTGGATCTTTACCATAAGTGGCGATTCCTCCATGCAATTGACCGACATCTTTGTAGCCTTCACGAACCATCCAACCTGAGAATTTCTCACAGCGGACTCCACCTGTACAGTAAACCACGACACGCTTGTCCATGAATTTTTCCTTGTTATCACGAACCCATTGTGGTAACTCACGGAAGTTACGAATGTCTGGACGGATAGCCCCACGGAAGTGTCCAAGGTCGTACTCATAGTCATTACGAGTATCAAGGACCACTGTATCTTCGTCTAGAAGAGCTTCTTTGAATTCTTTTGGAGACAAGTAAGCACCTGTTGTTTCAAGTGGGTCGATGTCGTTGTCAAAGTTATCATCCTCTAAACCAAGGTGGACAATCTCTTTCTTGTAGCGAACAAACATCTTCTTGAAGGCTTGCTCACTTTCTTCGTCAATCTTGAACCAGAGGTCTTCCATACCTGGGAGGCTGTGAACGTAGTCCATGTATTTTTGCGTTGTTTCGTAGTCTCCAGAAACGGTTCCGTTGATCCCTTCGTCTGCGACTAGGATACGACCTTTGAGGCCGATTGATTTACAGAAAGCCAAATGGTCTGCAGCAAATTGTTCCGCATTTTCAATTGGAGTATAAAGGTAGTATAGTAAGACACGAATATCTTTTGACATAAGATTAATTCTCTTTTCTAAGATTAAATTATCAGAATTTTTCATTCAACTATACCAGTATACTCCCCCAAGAAAGCGAATGCAATTTATTTGACCGAAAATTGAAAACAAGACCCAGTTTCAGATCTTGTTTCAGCTAAATATTCGATGAAGAAAGGTTACCAAAAACGGCAAGGTAGCTACGATATTATTGATAACATGAACTGCATAGCTAGGATAGATACTCTTGGTATAGCGAGTTAAACCAGCACAAAAGATTCCAAATGTCGAAAAAACAAGAATATCCAGTACACTGGGAAAACTTGAAAAGTGAGGAAGAGCAAACAAAAGCGAAGGAAGAATCAGGTCAAGCCCAAATTTCGAATCTTTAAAGAAGGCATGTTGGAACAAGCCCCTATATATCAACTCTTCCATCAGAGTACCTAGGAAAAATAAGGTCAAGTAGAGACCCAACTCAGCAAAATTTGTCTCACTATAGCCAATCAACACAGCCCAACCTTCAGAAGTTGATTGTACATGTCTAGCTGTTTGGAAATTAAAAGTTATAAGGAGTACAGCTACAAGAACTGTTAGTAGTCCATACCACAACCATTTTTCTTAGGAATGACAAAAAGATAACCATGGCCTGTCTTGATTAAAATCCCTATCATGATGCTAATAAAGACAAGACTGATAAGGTTTCGGATCCAGAAAAAATTGCCAATCTGAGAAGAAAATTGCCAGTAGTTTTGAACCTTAAGTGTTAGCTAATACTCAATGAAAATCAAAGAGCAAACTAGGAAACTAGCCTCAGGCTGTACTTGAGTACGGCAAGGCGACGCTGACGTGGTTTGAATTTGATTTTCGAAGAGTATAAGAAAGCCCATATACGAAAAATAAGTAGGATAAGATTGCACTGATTTTAAAGAATGGATGGTATTTTTTCATATGTCTATAACCAATGTTAAATGTTAGAACAAATCTCTAAACAAAAACACAGAATATGCATTTATTATAAAAAGAATCACCACCTTATCTGGAAAGCACCAGACAAGGCAGTGATTGCAATTTTTAGGAATGAATACACGAAATCAATTATTCTTATGATTTTTTGCTTTTCAAGAATTCGTCGTATTGTTTTTGCATTTCATCCAATACTTTTTGGTAAGCACCTTCAGATTTAAGTTTTTCCATCAATTCTGGAATAGCTTTTTCTGGGTCTACAGTACCAGTGTTGATAGCTGTATCGAATTGTTGCATAGTGTTAGTGATAGCTGAAATTTCAGATTTCACGCTGTCAGTGTTAAAGATGAATCCAAGAGCTGGAGATTCTTTTGCAGTTTCCAAGTCTTTCTTAGATTGTGCGATTTGCTCATCTGTAACGTTTTCGTTGATGTAAAGGATCCAGTTGTTACCAGTGTTCCATCCTGACATGTGAGTGTTTCCTTTGTATCCATCAAGGACACGAACACGGTTTTCTTTACCTTCAACTTTTTCCCAGTTCTTGCCTTCTGGTCCATAAACAAGTCCGTTCAAGAGTTCTGGGTTAGTGTTCAAGAGGTTCAACACTTCCATTGCTTTTTCTTTGTTCTTAGAGTTGTTTGAGATTACAAAGTTAGCAACTTGAGTTGTTTGGTTTTTCTTGATGGAGTTAGTAAATGGTTTGATTTGGATGTCTCTGTTAGCAACACGAGAAAGCAAGCTGCTACCGTAGTCAGCTGGTCCTACTGTTTCTTCGCGAACAAGCCAAGTATCTTGAGTAAGGTCATATGAAGTATCACTAGTTGCTACGTCTTTTGGAATGTATCCTGCTTCATAGAATTTGTGAAGAGTCTTCAAGTGTTCTACAAAACGAGGAACTTCGTAACGGTTTACGATCTTAGTAGTGTCACCTTCAAGGTCGATGACGAATGGAAGTCCGTTTGCAACTGGGTAGTCAAAGTTTTCTGATGGGATAAAGTTTTTACCAACAGCAAATGGCATTACATCTGGAGCTTTTTCTTTGATTTGTTTCAATACTGGTTCAAGTGTTTCGTATGAAGTTACACCTGAGATATCGATTCCATATTTTTCAAGAAGTGGGCCGTTGAAGGCAAAGTTTTGTGAAGATGCAACGTTGGCTGCAACTGGAACTGCATAGATCTTACCGTTTACAGTGTTACCTTTGATGTAAGCTGGGTCAAGTGCTTTGTAAAGATCAGCTCCTTCTTTCTTGTACAATTCTGTCAAGTCAGCATAAGCACCCTTTTGAGCGTTTACAACGTAGTTATCTGCAAATGCGATATCATAGTTTTCACCTGATGAAGTGATAACTGACATTTTCTTGCTGTAGTCACCCCAACCAAGGTATTGGATATCCAATTTAGCGCCAACTTTTTCTCCGATGATTTTGTTTGCATTTTCTAGCAATTCATCCAAGTTATCTGGTTTGTCACCGATTTGGTACATTTTGATAACAGTTGTATCACCTGATGATGATGATTCAGCAGCTTTTTGGTTATTTCCTTTAAGGTTTCCACAAGCAGCAAGGCTAGCAGATGCAAAAGCATATTTTTTCCAGTTTTTCATTATAAAAACTCCTTTTTTTATTTTTAAAGTTATTAACAAAATTAGATTGTTGATTTTCCTTTGTCAGAAAAATCAGAGTTAGAGAAGAAACATTGTTTCTTAGACTTCCTTACTCTTTAACACCACCGATAGTCAAACCTTTTACAAAGTAACGTTGGAAGAATGGGTAGAGGATCGCAATCGGAACAGTCGCAACTACGACCATGGCCATACGACCTGTTTCTTTTGGTAGGGCAACCGCAAGTTGTCCTGACATACCAACTGACTTAGCAATGTAATCCATGTTGTTTTGAATTTGCATGAGCAAATATTGTAATGGATACAAGTTATCACTCTTGATGTAAAGAAGGGCGTTAAACCAGTCATTCCAGAATCCAAGCGCTGTCAATAATGTGATCGTTGCGATACCTGGTAGTGACAGTGGCAAACAGATTTGGAAGAAGATACGAGCTTCACTAGCTCCATCGATACGAGCTGATTCGAGGATTGCTTCTGGGATGGTTTTCTTGAAGAAGGAACGCATCAACATGATGTTGAATGGTGATAGAAGCATTGGAACAATCAAGGCCCAAATAGTATCACCAAGGTGAAGCAATTGAGTCACTACGATATAGCCTGGTACCAAACCAGCGTTGAACAACATACTAAGAAGAGCAAAGATTGTAAAGAATTTACGATACTTAAATGTTGAACGCGAGATGGCATAGGCGTAAGTTGTCGTGATAAAGACGTTTGTCAATGTACCGACAACTGTCACAAATACTGAGATAAAGAGCGCTTGTAAAATCTTATCTTTGAACTGAGCCAAGAACTCAAAACCATCTAATCCAAACTGTGATGGGAAGAAGCTATATCCATATTGAACGATACTCTTCTCATCTGTAATTGAGATAATAATGACAAAGATGAAAGGCAAGATACAAGAGAAGGCCAGCAAACCAGAAATGATACTAAAGAAGATATCTGCTTTCTTGCTGAAGGAGTGTATGCCAACATTATCAATTTTTTCTTTTTGAATTTTTTTTGCCATATGCTCCTCCTTTCTAGAATAGTGCTGAGTTAGGATCAACACGTCTTGCAAGTAAGTTTGATAGGATAACCAGAATCAAACCGACGACTGACTGATAGAGACCAGCTGCTGAAGCCATACCGATGTCTGCTGTCTGTGTCAAACCATTAAAGACATAGACGTCCAATACGTTTGTTACGCTATAGAGCTGACCAGCGTTGTGAGGGATTTGATAGAAGAGACCGAAGTCTGCACGGAAGATGTTTCCGACTGCAAGGATGGTCAATACTGTCACAAGTGGTGTCAACTGAGGGATGGTTACGTTGCGAATACGTTGCCATTTGCTAGCACCGTCCACTGTCGCTGCTTCGTAGTAAGTTGGGTCAATACCCATGATAGTTGCGTAGTACATAACACTACTATATCCGAAGCCTTTCCAGATACCTAGGAAAAGGAGGAGGTAAGGCCAGATACTGATATCAGCGTAGAAGTTAATACCCTTCATCCCGAGAGCTTCTAAGGTGTGATTGATAAGCCCTTTATCGATATTTAGGAAAGCATCTGTAAAGAAACTGATGATAACCCAAGATAGGAAGTACGGGAATAACATAGAAGTTTGGTAGATTTTAACCATTTGCTTAGAGCGAAGTTCACTAAGGATAATGGCAATCCCAACCGATACGATCAAACCGATAAAGATAAATCCAAGGTTGTAAAGGACAGTGTTTCGAGTGATGACAAAGGCATCTTTTGAACTAAATAAGAATCTGAAGTTATCTAGTCCAACCCATTTACTATTTATAATACTGTGGACGAATCCTTCACCAGTCATATGGTAGTCTTTGAAGGCAACCACATTTCCAAATACTGGGATGTAGAAGAATAAGATCAACCAAAGTGTCCCTGGTAAAACCATTAAGAGAAATATCCAATTATCTCTCAAAGTTTTTGAAAACTTGTTCATAATTTCCTCCCTTTTTATTTTTCTAAAACTTGATAATCTCACAATTTTTAGGCTTGATAACGTTTACAAAAATAGTATACTCTTATTTTAAGGATAGTTTAAACTACTAATTATAGAAAAAACTCCACAAATTATTTTATGTGGAAAACTTTTTTATATAAGAAGGATGTTTCACGAGAAACTTTCTTCCTGAATAGAGTTTTTCTAGGTTGTATAAATGGTCGAAGCTGTCGCAATGGTATGCCATTGGTTGGCTGTTGTTGCTGCGAAGTCCTTGTCTCCGTAGAAATCATTAAATGGCAAGATGTCTACTTCTAGTTCTTCGATGCGGTCAATTTGACCAGCAAGATAAGCCTCGATACGACTTTCTGCTCGCTTGATCCGCTGCAAGAGTCCACCCATACGGATGTCCACTGTATCCAAGCCAAAGACCTTGTTCTCTTTTAGCCATTGTTGGCTAAAGAGCTTGTGGAAGTTTTCAATCTCGCTTCGGAGTTTTGGTAATTCTTCTCTAGCAACTTGTTGCAAGCTCTCTTTATTGCCTGATTGATAGGCTTGACGGATACGTCGTCCCACATCAACCTTGCTACTTAAAATAGCATTCAACTGAGCCTGCGTTTCAAAGAGATAAGTGTAGACGCCTGCTTTTTCTTTAATAGTAGCAAGAGTCTCAGCTGCTTGGGCAAAGTGTGGTTTGTCCTGTTCAGGTGTCATGTGCTTGTCAAGAATTGGGCAGAGAACATCCTGATAAAAGACATAGCGGTTGGGGTTAATTCCACTGAGATTGTCTGGCAGGTCAGGCAAGAGGTTTGCCAAATCAAGCTGCATAAAGTCCTCAACGGATAATCCTGCATTGGTCTTGAAATGAGCTGATAGACGTTCTAAATCATTGCGGTAGCTGAGTTCAGCCCAAATTTGCAAGCTTGGCAGAATCGAGAACTGGGCTGTTTCACCACCATTATCCCCCCAGCCAGTCACAATGACTTCTTTGATCTGATTAGCACGGCAAGCTTTGTTGGCTTCGACTGCAATGAGACGGCTGAAATGGTTGTGGGGCGTAAAACCAATCCACTTCCAGGCACCACCTGCAAAGGCGATATCCTGGCTGAGCTTGTGGTGATTATTAAAGTTACGGTTGTATTTTTCTTCGCTATCCTGATAATAATCCCAGTAAACCAAGGTCACACGGTCTTTGAGACGGTCAAGATAAACGCGTGTTTCTTCTGGAATTTCCACCTCACGGTCGTACTGGCCATCTGCTGACATGAGCTTGAAGAACATATCACTCCACATCTGGCAGTGGAAACCGTACTTATCGGCAATATCCAGCACGCGCTCCAAGTGTTGACACATAAGGAGACTACGGTCCACAATACCGTTCAAGATAAGGTAGCGTCCCAAACCAACCAAGTGGGCTTCATCCATCCCGATGTTGACCTTGCGAGTTTGTAGTTTAGATAACGTCGCAAACATACCGTCAATCAGGTCGTAGACTTTTTCTTCACCGATGAGGAGGATATCTTCTACATCGCGGAGTTGCTGCACTTCCTTGACACCCCATTTGACAAAGGCTGATAAGTGAGCCAAGGTTTGGATGCAGGGGACAAAAGTCATGTCAAACTGCTGGGCGTAGGCTTCAATTTCCTGTAACTCTTCAGCAGAGTATGCTCCACGAAAATAACCAAAATAGGGCTGCCCCTCGATTTGATAAGTGTCTTCCATGTAGAGCTCAAAAGTTGAATAACCCATGAGAGCCAAGACTTCAATCATCTGTTTGGCAGATGCGACATTGAGCACTGCATTTCGCGAACAGTCTGCCATGTAAGCCAAATCCTCATAAGCAGCTTGTTCTTCAATCTCTACCTTGTCACCTTCTGCTAAAGCTGTTGCGAGGACAGACAAGGCACGGTAGAGTTGATGAGGTTTACGGTAGGTCAGTTGATACTGCCCATTCTCACCCTTGATAGAGATGGAGGCTTGGTCAGATTGAGCGACTGCCACCTCTACATCCGGTAGGGAAATGTGATTTTTTAATGCTTCGACAGATTGGGATTGTTTGGGACTAAGTCCTGTAAAACTTACCATTGGTTTTCCTCCTGTAACCAGTTGACAAGGGCACCGTAGAGATTGGCATCTGCGTGATAGGTGCAGGCTTGAATGACTGGAGCAATTGTATATTCTTCATATCTTTCCACAAAGGAGTCTACTGCTTTTTGCACACCCTTGATAAAATCAGGGTTCTGACTGATAGAGCCACCTAGGCTAATCACATCTGGATCAATGAGATACTGGATATTGAGCAGTCCTTGAGCAAGATTACGATTCATCCGCTCAATGGCTTCCTGGCAAAGATCATTGCCGGCTGCCGCTTCTTGGTAGATCTTACGGCCATCCCAGTCTGACTGACCTGATTTTTCAATCACATAACGAACCATGTTTCCTGTAGAAGCTAATAGTGACCAATTGTTGAGTTTTTCTGCTGGTTCGATGGTTGTCATATAACCAAACTCTCCACCCAAGCCATGACGACCACGGTGAAGCTTGCCATTGATAATCATAGCCCCACCGATCCCAGTACCAATCACGACACAGGCTGCATTTTCAATCTCAGGATGAGCTAGCAGTTCACTGAGCCCAACACAGTTGGCATCATTTTCTAGATGGATTGGAAGCTTGTGATGAGCAAGCGCTTCATACCAAGAAAATCCATGAATGTAAGGAATGGCACTAATCCCCTCAATCACTCCTGTTTCTTGGTTAACTGCACCTGGCACACTCATAGCAATCCCACGATAGTCTTGTTCTGACAAACGTTGATCCAACCAAGCAAGCAACTCTTCTAGAGTCTCTGGCGTTGGTGTGCTGATCTTATCTAAAATCTTTCCATCAGGAGTTAGACTAGCAAACTTAATCCCAGTCCCTCCGATATCAATCGTTGCAAGGGTCATTGCTTTTACCTATAAAAAGGAGCGAGTCAGTAGTTAGTTCTTACTTTGTCGCTCCTCCTTTCTTTTATGTTTTCTTTTTGAAATTAAATTTCTTCTTTTTTGATCAATTCTGTACGAATTTCTTGTGGTGCCAATAATCCTGAATGAACTGGATATGGGCGTTCCAGCAAATCAAGAATAGTTTGTTGTTTTTCAGACACGCGAACATTTTCTTGACTCATATTGTAGTAACGTAGGACGTATCCTTCTTCATTTTCAGCAACTTTGAAGGCTGTTGGGCAGACTTGTGGCAAGTTCAGTGCCGGATGGTTAAAGAGGCTACCCGTTGCTGCAACGCTACCTTCTTGTTTTGCAACTTGAAGAGCTGTAAATGGCACCTGGAAGGCTTTTGCACGACGGAAGGCCGAGAAGCGTTCCCCTGCTTGATGGCATTCTACTGCAAACTCAACTTCGATATCGCGCAAGCACTGGGCTTCTGGTGTTGGGAAATAGCCCCAGTCACCTAGCTCACCTGAAGCACGGAGAAGGGTTACAGCCATGGTATCATCCTCAAGGATTTCGTATTCGTGCAATCCTTTATTGGCTACTGTCACTCCTTTAACATCATCATACAAGCTGACAAAGGCTTGTTGGTGTTGTGGATTTTCAGGATTTTCCCAAGAAGCTGCTGGTTTATTTGGTCTTGTCACAACTTCATAGATGCTTTCAGAATCATTGCTTGGACGAGTATTATGAGTTTTTACCAAGAGACGGATACGGTGGTCTTTGGCTGTATTGGTAAAGCGAGTCTTGAAGCGAATCTGTGGATTGTCCACAAAGACTGTCATTTCTGTTTCAAGAGGAATGGTTGTCAACTCTTCTGAACGACCTGCATCTCGTTTCATGAACTCGATGATACCTCTTTGTTCCGCATCCAATTTTTCATCTGCGCTAACTGGAATGGTCAAGTCGTGTTTGAGCAAAACCTTAGCATAGCGAGCATTATTTTCTAAGACTTCATAGCCTTTCAGTTGAGCGTAGATTGGCTCAGTTCCTTTTGGTTGGAAGTAAATGTACTCGTTACCAATATCTCCACGGTCCTCAAATTGGATAAAGTCTTCGTAAGCTTCGTTTGTAGTCTTGTCATAGACTGTAATTCCTTGGTCTACACTCACAGTTACGAATGGTGTATCAATGACTCCATTTTGGTAAATACCATCACGGTGATTTACTTGACCTTCAACCAATTGGAAGCTTGCCCAAGAAAGCGGAGCAAGGTGAACTGGGATTGTCACGCGCACTTGGCGTGCAATATATGGTTGGCGGAATTTATCCTTAGGTAAAGTATAACCAAAACTTGCTCCCAAGTCTTCAATCTTGGCTTCAAGGACATGACCATCCAAATCTTCAACATGGTAATCTGGCAAGGTCACAGCCGCCATCTTCTTGTACCCTTCTGTTGGATGCAATTCTTTGAAATCACAAGTGACAACATCCACTACAACACTAACTGTATCAACCTTGTCATGTAATCCAGTGTTAATAACCGTAAAGAGGTGGTCACTTTGCGCTTCCTGAGTTGCTATTTTATGTTTCCACTCATTGAGAAGGTTGGTCTTGACAAAGTTTCCAACTTGGTTGACCTTGGCAAAGCGAGTTTCCATTTCACGGTGAACTTCGTCAATACTGCATCCACAGATACTATCATGTGGTGCATTTTGCAAGAGTACTTTCCAAGCATAGGTTAATTGATCCTTGTGGTTATGTCCACCAGTAATGATGGTCAAAGGTTCTACTACTTGCTCCAACAAATTGCTGTTTTCTTGAAAGGCTTGTTTGAGATAAATACGTGAAGAAGAGGTATTAGCAAGAGTGTACCAACCATCCGTTTCCTGGCTAGTCAACTCACCTGTAACAGTTGATAGGTGTTCAGGAAGTGCACTTTCCACTGCTTGAACGTATTCATCAAAGGAGCTGTGAACAAAGGTCACGTCTGGGAAAAGTTCGTTGGCCACACGAATCGCTTCACTAATATTTCTCTGTACAGGCTGGTGGTCACAACCGTTCATCATCAACCATTGGTTAGTAGATGCATAGTCACGCACATCTGCCAATTTTTGTTTCCAGAAGGTCAAGGCTTCGTCTTTATCCACTGGAATTTCATTTCCATTACTGTACCAGTTAGCAAAGAGGATACCGAGGACACGACTCCCATCTGCACCCTGCCAGTACATCTCAGAAAATTGAGAGGTAAACTGCTCATCTTCGAGGACTTGGTTGTCAAAGCCGATTGGTTTAACACCACGACCAAAGGCTGCTACGTGAATGCCTGATTTTTGAAGGATTTGAGGAGCCTGCCCCATATTTCCAAAGGTATCTGGGAAGTAACCAATTTGAGTTGATTTTCCCCATTTAGCACATTCCGCTTGTCCAATCAAAGTATTGCGGACATTAGCTTCACTGGAAATCAAGTAATCATCCTGCAAGATATAGAAAGGCCCAATCTTGAGCTTGCCTTCGTCGATATAGCGCTGCACCTTGTCGCGGTTTTCAGGGCAAATTTCTAAATAATCATCAAGGACAATAGTTTGTCCATCCAGGTGGAAACTCTTGAACTCAGGATCATTTTCAAAGAGATCAAAAAGATTGTCAAAAAGTTCCACCAATTGCATACGGTGACTTTCAAAAGGTAGATACCACTCACGATCCCAGTGACTGTGAGAGATGATATGTACAACAACATTTTCCATGAGTAAAACCTCATTCTAACTTAAATTTTTAATGTTTTAAATATAAACTTGTGATTCTAACAAGAATCAGTGAAGCTAAAGCGTGCTCCTTATACTCAATGAAAATCAAAGAGCAAACTAGGAAGCTAGCCGCAGGCTGCTCAAAGCACTGCTTTGAGGTTGTGGATAAACTGACGAAGTCAGTAACAATACCTACGGCAAGGCGAAGCTGACGTGGTTTGAAGAGATTTTCGAAGAGTATTAGCGAATATCCAAGTAATCCAAGACTAATTCGCAGAACATCATGTTGGCCCATGAGAACCATTCGCGTGAGTAGAGTGTTGGATCGTCTACGTGGAAGCTTTCGTGCATGACACCTGTTCCTCCATCGCAGGCAACCAACTGATCTAGCAAGAATTTCTTCTCTGCCTTATCCGTCGTTGTCAATCCTTGGATAGAAAGGGCAATCGGCCAGATATAGCGGTAGAAGGTATGAGAACTTCCGAGTCCACTTGCGTACTCTCCTTGGTAGAAGTATGGATTTTCAGGGCTCAGAATAGTGCGACGAGTGGCTTGATACACTTCATCATTGACATCACAGTAACCCAGATATGGAGCAGCTAACAAACTTGGCACGTTAGGATCGTCCATGATGCTAGCATTTCCCAAACCATCTACCTCAAAGGCATAAATTTTTTCACCCTTGCTGTTTGTAGTGTAGGCGTAATTTTCGATACCTTCTTGAATCTCAGCTTGCAGGCGTTTTGCATCTGCAATGATACTCTCGCTATCGGCTAGATTCAACTCTGCAAAGATTTCCTGCACATAACCCAAGACAACTACTGCAAACATATTTGAAGGAATCAAATAGCTATACTGACAGCAGTCATCGCTTGGACGAAAGGCTGACCAGGTCATCCCTGTCACAGCAAAGTCTGGTCCAAAGCCGTCATTTACTAAGGTATCTTCCTTACGATCAGTATCACGGACGAAGCGATAAGGCGAGTTCTTATGATCTTGTTCCACCGTCCAGAGATGAAGGATTTCCTTAGTCGCTGTAACAAAGGTTTCATCAAATTGACTAGTCTCGCCAGTCTCTTTCCAGAGGAGATAAGCCAACTGCAAGGGGTAGCAAAGTGAGTCTACTTCATACTTACGTTCCCAAATCCAGCCATTGAGGTCTGTATGGTCTGTCTCGTGATGACCCTTCCAGTTCTCCTCAATATTGAAAGAGTTGGCATAGGGATCCTTGAGAATCAAAGTCATCTGGCGTTTAACCAAGCCAGCAATGGTCTGGCGCAAACGAGGGTCTCTTTTTGCCACATGAAGGTATGGTCTAAGCTGAGCAGTTGAATCACGGAGCCACATAGCTGGGATATCTCCAGTCAGTACAAAGGTCGAGCCGTCTTCTAAGATTTCAACTGTATTGTCTAAAGTGTCTGTATAGCAACGTTCAAAGACATCTACCCATTCAGGATGATCTTTAGCACGCTCTGCCACCTCATCTAGCCACTCTCTGACAATTTCTTTTGAATATACCATAAACTATTTTGCCTCTTTCAAACAGATTTTCATTTTCAGTATATAGCTTTTAGTCCAGAAAATATATACACAAATGTTAGTCATTATTCTACAAAATTGTTATATTTTGAAGTCGCTTTCTAAAAGTCTCCTTTTTCTGATATAATGTAGAAAACTACTGAAGGAACTGCTATGAAACATATACTTGAAACCATCAATACCCGCTTTGGAACAGCAAGTAAACATGCTTTTTCACGAGGAAACACCCTACCCTACACAGGAGTTCCTTTTGGGATGAATTACTTTGTACCCCAGACTAGTGACCAGGAAGGATCTTGGTTCTTTGATCCCCATCTTCCTATCTTTCAGGGTATTCGACTAACCCACCAACCTAGCCCTTGGATTGGCGATTACTCCTGGCTCTTGCTGACACCAATTACAGGAGAAATCAGCGGCGATACTCTCTTTCATCGTCAATCTTCTTATAATCTTGAACGTGCTATTTTTAATCCTCATTTTCTAAAGATTTTTTCTGAGCGTTATCAGATTGAAGCGCAGCTAAATCCTACTTGCTATGGCGCTTCCCTTCAGATAAGACAAGGACAAGGAAAGAACCTCTCCCTCTATCTTCACGCAGCAGATAAACTGACAGTTGAACAAGTCGATAAGCGAATTCTGGCCCTGAGACAAGAAGGTGAAACCGAAACAAATAAAAGTCCTCTAGTCATGTTTACTGCTCTTGCATTTTCTGTAGAAATCTTATCTATCAAGCAAGAGGGACAGGACTGGCGGATTGACTTGGCTGGAGCGGAAGCTCAGGTTCAACTGGCAACTTCTTTTATCTCCAAGGAACAAGCCCTCTTTAATCTGCCTAGAAAAGACTTTGAAGAAACGAAATCAGAGGCTAAAGCAAGTTGGGAAAACCTTCTAGGTCGTTTTGATGTCGTAGAAACCGGCTCAGTAGACCGAACATTTTTTGACCACTGTCTATACAGACTCTTTCTTTTCCCACAAACCTTCTATGAGGTAAATGAGCAAGGTGAAAATATTCATAAGGACCTAGCTTCAGGAACGATCAAGCCCGGTCTGCTCTTTACCAATAATGGTTTTTGGGATACCTTCCGCACTTCATTCCCACTCTTTGCCTTGATTATTCCGGAACGCTATCGTCAGTTTCTCGAAGGCTTCCTCAATATCTACCGCGACACTGGGTATCTCCCTAAGTGGCTGGCTCCTGACGAACGAGGCATGATGCCGGGTACTTTGATCGATGGTCTTATTGCAGATAGTGCTTGTAAAGACATGGCACCTGAACTTGAGGAGGAATTTCTCAAAGCTATGCTTGAAACTGCGACTAAGGCTGATCCAAAAGCTATCAACGGACGCCATGGTCTGGCCCAATACCAAAAGCTAGGCTACCTATCCACAGACTATCACGAAAGTGTCAGTCATACACTGGACTATGCCTACAGTGATTTTTGCATCTCTACTTGCGCAGCAAAATTGGGTCATGAAGAGCTGGCACAAACCTATGCCCACTATTCTAAAAACTATCAGAATCTATTTGATCCTGAGACAGGATATATGAGGGCGCGTGATGTAGATGGCAACTTCCGTCCTGACTTTTCTCCCTATAGTTGGGGCCGTGACTACGCTGAGTGTTCAGCTATTCAAGCCAGTCTCGGTGTCTTACATGATATTTCTGGACTTAGCCAACCAATGGGTGGAAAAGAAGCCTTTAGCAACTATCTCTTAAAAGCTTGTCAAAGTCTCCCACTCTTTGAAACGACGGGTTATGGATATGAAATTCACGAGATGAGCGAAATGGCAACAGCACCTTTTGGTCAACTAGCCATTTCAAACCAACCAAGTTTCCACATCCCTTATCTTTTCCGTTACAGTAATTATCCTCAGTACACCAGTCTCTTAATCAAGACTCTCCGTCAAAAAGCCTTTCGAGCTGGCTGGGATGCTTATCCAGGAGATGAGGATAACGGTAGTTTATCGGCTTGGTATATCTGGTCCACTCTTGGGCTTTACCCAACCTGCCCAGGAAAAGCAAGCTATGATCTTGGGATTCCGCTCTTTGATCACCTTCGTGTCTATCTTGCAGAAAAAAACCAGTGGTTGGATATTCGTACGCAACAAAATCATGAACACTTCCACTTTGTCCAAGACTGTCATCTTGACGGAAAAGAAGTTCAGAGTATTGGTCACCAGGATTTGCTAAACGCCCAAAATCTCAACTTTACCCTCAGTTGGTTACCAAATCACTGATAGTTCAAATCCCTTTGTCATGTACAAGGGGATTTTCTGATTTATACCAAATCCTCCACAAAGTTATCCACAGATTGTGTATAACTTTCAAATCAATTTCATGTACTTCCAAACGATTTCTATCAACCATTTTTTTGACATTCTAAAGTAAAACACCCTCAATAGACTATTCTATCAGTCTTTATAACCGACTAGCTTAGTACCCAACTCATACATTCTATCTCTTTTTTCTAAACTAACATTTAGAAAACAATTTTTTATTTCACAAAGTTATCCACAGATTGTGTATAACTTTTACTCAAGTACAAACTCCAGCTGATAAATCCCCCCTACTTTTTTTATAGGAAATTTCGGATTTTGTTAGGCGCTTTCAAAAAAACATGATATACTGAAATTAATAGAAAAGGAGACATTATGAAAAAAGATCAACACCAACTTAATTGGCTGATGGTTTCTCTGATTGCCTTCAACATGGTTTGGGGGCTAGGAAACGTCGTCAACAACTATTCTCAACAGGGAATTTCAGTCGTCGTATCTTGGATTTTAATCCTCGCACTCTACTTTATCCCCTATTCCCTCATCGTCGGACAACTAGGTTCTACCTTCAAGGAAAGCGGAAGCGGTGTTAGTGACTGGGTTGAAAAAACATCAACCAAACGTTTAGCCTACTTTGCTGCTTGGACCTACTGGGTTGTACATATCCCGTATCTCGCACAAAAACCTCAAGGAATTCTTATTCCGCTTGGTTGGGCCTTGCAAGGTAACGGACAATTTCTTAAACAAATCGACATCCACTGGATCGTTATTCTCTGCTTGCTAATCTTTGGACTTTTCCTCTACCTTTCTACAAAAGGATTGGCAACTCTAAAAGTCATTGGTAGCTTGGCAGGAAGTGCTATGTTGATTATGTCTTTACTCTTTGTGCTTTTGGCTGTCGGTCTGCCTTTCATTAAACCAGACATCCAATTTGCGACACCACACATGGATCAACTGAGCACCTACATTCCAAACTTTGATTTTTCTTACTTTACAACAATTTCACTACTAGTCTTTGCAGTCGGTGGTTGTGAAAAAATTTCCCCATATGTTAATCAAACTCGCAACCCTGCAAAAGAATTTCCAAAAGGTATGATTGTCATGGCAATCATGGTCGGTCTCTCTGCTATCCTCGGATCAGTTGCAATGGGAATGCTATTTGATGGCAATAATATCCCTGAAGACCTCATGCGTAATGGTGCCTACCAAGCCTTCCAGATGTTAGGGAATTCTTGGGGAGTTGGAAACCTCTTTGTCGTGATCTACGCTCTTACAAATATGGTCGGACAAATCGCCGCGCTTGCCTTCTCTATTGACGCACCATTACAAATCCTTCTCAATAACGCTGATGAAAACTACATCCCAAGCTGGCTTCGAAAACGTACTGAAAAAGGTGTCCTCATTAACGGCTACCTCCTTACAGGCGTACTCGTTAGCCTTATCATCATTCTTCCAATTTTTGGTATTCAGGAAATTGACGGACTTGTAAAATGGATGACAAACCTCAATTCTATCGTAATGCCAATGCGTTATCTCTGGGTATTCCTTGCCTATATGATGCTCAACCGTGCTTGGAAAACATACAAAAATGCCGAATACAAGTTTGTGAACAATCCTAAGCTTGGCTTTATTATCGGTACTTGGTGCTTCCTCTTTACTGCCTTTGCTTGTATCCTAGGTATGGTTCCAAAAATTAACTACGCTGAGAATCCAACTGCTTGGCAATTCTCGCTTCTTACAAACATCTTGACCCCAATTATTCTGATTGGATTAGGTGTGATTCTACCAGTACTTGCCAAAAAAGAACAAAAGAAACAAATCAAGTAAGTCTACTACTAGTTAGATAAAATCGCTTTTATCTTTTCTTGCAAAATTTTCTCAGCAAAAATCCCCTTTGAACAGTAACGTTCAAGGGGATTTCTTTTTGTTTGATTGTTTATTTTTTACTTGGCCTCATACCAAGTTACACCTTCATTTTCATCAGCAATGAGGGGCACACTGAGTTGAATAGCTTCTTCCATGGTTTGTTTAACAAGTTTTTTAATAGCAGCTAATTCTGACTTAGGCACTTCAAGAACAATTTCATCGTGTACTTGTAGAAGCATCTTAGTCTGATAACCACCCTCTACCAAGGCTTTATCTAGCTGAATCATAGCGATTTTGAGAATATCTGCAGCTGATCCTTGGATAGGTGAGTTGATGGCTGTACGTTCCGCAAAACCACGAATGTTAAAGTTGCGCGAATTGATATCTGGCAACTCACGACGACGTTTAAAGAGGGTCTCCACATAGCCCTTATCACGCGCCTCACGCACCACTTCATCCATGTAGTTTTTGATCCCTGGGAAGCGTTCAAAGTAGGTATCAATGTAAGCCTTAGCCTCTTTACGGCTGATGCCTAGATTATTCGATAAACCAAAGTCTGAAATTCCGTAAACCACTCCAAAGTTGACAGCCTTGGCGTTGCGACGGTCATTCGGAGTCACATCCTCAGGACGTTCAATTCCAAAGACACGCATGGCTGTTGAGGTATGGATATCAGCTCCCTCTTTGAAGGCCTTGATTAAGTGCTCATCTTTAGAGATATGTGCCAAAACTCGTAGCTCAATCTGTGAATAGTCCGAGCTGAGAAGGACACTGTCCTCCCATTCTGGCACGAAAGCCTTACGGATAAGGCGACCTTGTTCCAACCGAACAGGGATATTTTGCAAGTTTGGATCGACACTAGACAGACGACCTGTCTGAGTCAAATCTTGCACATAGCGCGTGTGAATCTTGCCATCCGCTAAAATCCAGTCCTGTAAACCAATCACATAAGTGGATTGAATCTTAGCAATCTGACGGTAGTCGAGGATTTTCTTGACAATCGGCGCAATAGGAGCTAGACGCTCCAATACATCCACGGCTGTCGAATAACCTGTCTTGGTTTTCTTGGTATATTCGAGAGGGAGACCTAGTTTTTCAAAAAGAAGGACACCCAACTGTTTAGGTGAATTGATATTAAATTCCTCACCTGCTAGGTCATAAATCTCTTGCGTCAGCTTTTCAATGACAAGCTCATTTTCGGCCTGCATCTCAAGCAAGGTCTCTTTTTTAACTTTAATTCCAGCGATTTCCATCTTAGCAAGGACAAAGGCTAGAGGTTGCTCCATATCATAAAGAAGGTCAAGTTGTCCGTTTTCGCTTAATTTTTCAAGTAAAACAGGCTCTGTCTCAACCAATACAGCAACCTTACGAGCCAAGTGCTCCAAGAATTTTTCTCGCTCTGGTATAGCTTTTTTGACACCTTTACCGTAGAAGGTTTCATCATCGACTAGGTAAGTTTGACCATAGAGACTAGCAATAGTTGAAATTTCATTATTCTCGACAGTAGAGAGAAGGTATTTGGCCAAACGACTGTCAAAAGCAGGAGCCTGCAAGTCCAAACCAAAGCGATTTAAGAGGACTTTTGCTTTCTTAAAGTCGTATACTTTCAGAGGTGTTTTTTCTAGAAAATCCTTAAGAATCGGCTCCTGCAGAAGTTCCAGCTTATCTGTAGCATAGAGTTTGTCTCCGCAAGACCAGGCAAAGCCAATCAAGTCATCTGTATGGTAGTTTTCTCCAAAGAGTTCAAAGTGGAAGATGGAGTCCGCACTTAGCATATCTTGACTGAATTTGTCAACCATAGTAAAGTCCAAACTCTCAGCCACATCAGCTGATGATACATTTAAAGCCTGCTTGAGTTGTTTGAAGCCCATCTCATCGTAGAATTTCCCAAGATTTTCCACATCTGGACCGCTATAAAACAAGTCATCCAGTCCAATCTCAATCGGTGCTTTCGTATCAATCGTTGCCAGTGTTTTAGACAGAAAGGCTTGCTCCTTATCATTGATGAGATTTTCCTTCATCTTAGAAGCCTTCATCCCATCGATATTTTCATAAATACCTTCGAGCGAGCCATGTTCTAACAAGAGCTTGATACCCGTCTTTTCACCAATCTTAGTTACACCAGGGATATTATCTGACTTATCTCCCATGAGAGCTTTAAGATCAATGAACTGAGCTGGTGTGATGCTCATCTTTTCCATGAGATATTCTGGTGTAAATGCCTCAAACTCAGCTACACCTTTCTTAGAAATCTCAACCACTGTATGTTCATCTGTCAACTGGATCAAGTCCTTGTCTCCACTGACGATAGTTACATCAAATGAATCCTTTTCAGCCAAACGACCCAAGGTACCAATGATATCATCCGCCTCATACTGGGCTAACTCATAATGACGAATCCCAAGATGATCTAGCAACTCACGAATAAAAGGGAATTGCTCGCGAAACTCATCCGGAGTCTTAGCACGACCACCCTTATAGTCTGCATACATCTCTGTACGGAAAGTCGTCTTCCCCGCATCAAATGCCACCAAGATATGGCTAGGCTCAACACGCTCTAGCAAATGATTCAACATAAGTTGAAAACCATAGATAGCATTTGTATGAAGACCGTTAGCATTTTTAAAACGATCCAGTTGCTGATAAAGTGCAAAGAATGCTCGGAAAGCAACTGAAGATCCATCAATTAATAATAATTTTTTCTTATCCATACACCCATTATAAAGGAAAGCAGGGAAAAATACCATTAGGAAGAGCCCAAATACTGAATAACACTTATGATGCTGGATTTTCTACTCGCGCACCACTGCTATCAACTTGGAAACCATCGATAGTCGTATTGACTGCTAAAGCTCCCGATGAATTTACATAGTAATATTTCCCTGAAACCTGAAACCACTGGCTAGCCTTCATAGCACCTGAGCTTTCAAGATAGTACCATGTTCCATTATCCTTTAACCAGCCTGTCTGCATTTCGCCAGACGACTTCAGATAATACCACTTAGAACCATCTTTTAACCAGCCTGTCGTCATTGTACCATCAGCTTGCAAATGATACCAGTTTCCATTAATCTTCTTCCAACCGACTGCTTTCTGACCATTTTCATAATAATACCAAACAGTTCCTTCTTTTTCCCAACCATTTTTAGAGCTACTTGTTTTAGTCAAGGGAATATAGCGTCTGTTTCCACTTCGTGAAATATAACTAATCCATTTGTAGCCTTCTTTTTCAAGAGTCTGGTCATAATGAACACTCTCTCCAGGTTCATAGTAATCAATAATAGTAGCCGTGAGTGATGGCTGATCCCTAATGGCTGCTTTTTCTGTAAAAATATGTGTCCCACTAGATACGAGTGATAACTGATAATTTCCTGAGCTAGCATTCCCCACATCTTTAAAATGAATGAATCCCGTCATAGAATTGGCCTTTACCGTTCGTCGATTGTACCTTTCTCTGACTCCATAATTGTATTCTTCAATTTCAATCATATCACCAAAAACATTGGATACCCAAGCGACATGACCATACTGTCCACTCGTATCCCAAGCGATAGAACCAATTGCTGGGCGCTGATCTACGCGATAACCTTCTCGTTTAGCACGATATCCCCATTCATTAGCATTTCCATAAGCCGCCGGAATTTCAAAACCATTGATATTGCTCAAACGAAAGGCTGCAAAAGACGTACACTGTCTAGAATACATCCGCCACTTATCAATTTCTTGACTTCCATTTTTATAATAATAGGGATAATCATCTCCTCGTGCCAGTGATCCATTGTTTGCCTGGTTGGCATGAACAGTTCCTCCACTAAATAAAAAAATACCTGCTAAAACTAGTGAAGCTGAGCCTACAGCTGTCTTTCTGAGAAAAGTTCCCTTTTTATGTCCTGCTTTAGTAAATGTCATTGATTCTCCTTCAAATAATTAAATTTTTGAGGTTGACCTCATCTATATCATTCGAAAGAAAATAAAAAAAAGTGAGAGTACTTCCCACTTTCATGATTAGCCTTAATCCAAATAATGAATCAAGTTCTTTTCCGTTAAAATATCTGAATAAGTGAAAGATTCAACATAGACATTAGCCTGTTTGTCTCCTTCAACATTTCCAAACTCAACGATGAAGAGCGATGGGTAAACCTCAATTAGTTTTCCCAAACGATTTTTTTGGCGTTTACGACCATTTTCTAAGGTCATTTCTACCACTTGTCCCTCATGCGCCTTAATTTCTTCTTTGATTTTTTTCATTTTAGCCACATCTGTAAATGCGTCTGTCATCTTGGTTCCTCCATCTTCGAAATACTTGAAAATTTATTATATTCTTTTTGGAAAATCAATTCTACCGTTCCGCGAGCACCGCTACGGTTTTTCTCGATAATCACTTCTACTTTATTATTTGGAATGCCTTCCTCCTCTTCACCACCGCGCTCATAATAGTCATCACGATAGAGAAAGGCTACGATATCAGCATCCTGCTCAATAGATCCAGATTCACGAATATCAGACAAAACTGGTCTCTTATCTTGACGTTGCTCTACACCACGAGAAAGCTGACTGAGAGCTATAACTGGAACTTTGAGTTCTTTTGCTAGGATTTTCAACTGACGGGAAATCTCAGATACTTCTTGTTGACGATTTTCTCGACCAGTCCCTGTGATCAGCTGAAGATAGTCAATCAAAATCAAGCCTAGATTACCTGTTTCCTGAGCCAGTTTACGGGAACGAGAGCGAATTTCTGTGATTCGAATCCCTGGTGTATCATCAATGTAGATACTTGCATTAGCCAGATTACCCTGAGCAATCGTATACTTGCGCCATTCTTCCTCAGTCAATTGACCTGTACGGATAGAATGCGACTCTACCAACCCTTCCGCAGCCAGCATACGATCGACCAAGCTTTCAGCACCCATTTCCAGAGAGAAAATAGCAACTGTCTTGTCTAATTTGGTTCCGATATTTTGCGCAATATTCAAAGCAAAAGCTGTCTTACCAACCGCAGGACGAGCTGCCAAAATAATCAATTCTTCCTCATGCAGACCTGTCGTCATGTGATCTAAATCTCGATAACCTGTCGCAATACCCGTGATATCCGAAGTCTGTTGAGAACGAGCTTCTAGATTTCCGAAGTTGATATTCAATACATCGCGAATATTTTTAAAGCCATTTCGATTGGCATTCTCACTGACATCAATCAAGCCTTTTTCTGCACGAGCAATAATTTCGTCCGCAGGTTGAGAAGCTTCATAGGCTAGGTTTACAGACTCTGTCAACTTAGCAATCAGGCGCCGAAGCATAGCCTTTTCTGCTACAATTTTAGCATAGTATTCCGCATTGGCAGAGGTTGGCACTGAATTGACAATCTCAACCAGATAAGACAAGCCTCCAATAGTTTGTAAATCACCCTGGCTATCTAGTATCGTCCGAACTGTGGTTGCGTCAATAGCATCTCCACGATCAGACAAATCAACCATAGCTTGAAAAATCAAACGGTGAGCATACTTAAAGAAGTCCTGTGAATCGATATATTCTCGGACAAAAACGAGTTTAGTCTCATCAATAAAAATGGCTCCTAAAACAGATTGTTCTGCTAGGATATCTTGAGGCTGAACACGCAGTTCTTCAACTTCTGCCATCAGACTTTCCTTCCTTTTACAATATTGTCAACCAATCGTAAATTAAGCTTCCTTGACACGAAGATTGATTACACTTGTTACATCTTGATAAATCTTAACCGGAACATCAATCAAACCAACTGCTCGAATTGGTGATTGAACTTGAATATGGCGTTTATCAATTTTAATACCAAATTGTTTTTGTAATTCTTCTGCAATTTTCTTGTTGGTAATAGATCCAAAAGTTCGTCCATCTGGACCAACTTTTTCAACAAATTCAACGATTGTTTCTTCTGCTTCCAGTTTTTCTTTAATTTCCTTCGCTTCTGCAAGCATCTCTGCATGTGCTTTTTCTTCTGATTTTTGCTTACCACGCAACTCACCAATGGCTTGAGCTGTAGCTTCCTTAGCAAGGTTTTTCTTAATTAAAAAGTTTTGTGCATATCCAGTTGGTACTTCTTTAATTTCACCTTTTTTCCCTTTACCTTTAACATCTGCTAAAAAGATTACTTTCATTCTTCTGACTCCTTTTCTTTTGTTTCATTAAAAATAACTGTTTTCAGTTTATCTCCTGCTTCTTGCAGGCTCATATCTGTCAAACGTGCCGCAGCTAAGTTAAAGTGACCACCGCCACCTAACTCTTCCATAATTCGTTGGACATTGATCTTACTTCTGCTTCGCGCAGAAATGGAGATTGCTCCTTGACTATTCTTAGCAAGTACAAAGCTGGCCTCTATACCAGACATGGCAAGCATAGCATCAGCAGCCTTACTAATAACAACCGTATCGTACTCTTTATCCTCCAAAGCTTGAGCAACCAGGATTGATGGCTGTACCATTTGCCCTTGTAAAATTAATTCATTTACCAATCGATATTCTTCAAAATCAGTGGCTGAAATTTCCTGAATGACAATGCTATCACTCCCTCTAGTTCTGAGATAACTTGCAACATCAAAAGTTCGACTAGTTACCCGAGAGGTGAAATTTTTAGTATCCAACATCATCCCTCCCATAAGAACACTAGCCTGAATACGACTCAAACGTTTCTTCTTAGAGTTTTGAAATTGAATCAACTCAGTTACAAGTTCACTAGCACTACTAGCTCCACTCTCGATATAGGTAATGACCGAATTATCTGGAAAATCTTGGTCACGACGATGATGGTCAATGACAATCGTCTGGGTAAATAAGTCATAAAACTCTTTGGATAAGGTTAAAGCTGTCTTAGAATGGTCAACCATCACCAGTAAGGAGCGTTTGGTAACCATTGTCATCGCTTGATTTAAAGGAAGAAGTTTTGAAACACCCTCATCTTCCAAATAATTGACCGCTCGAGCGATATCTGGAGACATCTGTGTAGGATCATAAATCACATAACTATCTTCTAGTACATTACTCGAAAACAACTGCATTCCAACTGCTGAACCAAGAGCATCCATGTCAAGATTCTTGTGACCAACAACAAAAACTCGATCGACACTTTTAAGTTTATCTGAGATAGCTGTCATCATAGCACGAGTTCGTGTCCGAGTACGTTTAACAGATGCTGCTGAACCGCCTCCAAAGTAGATTGGATTTTTGGTTTCATCATTCTCTTTTACAACTACTTGGTCACCACCACGAACTTCCGCTAAGTTGAGATTGAGGAGAGCAACCTTCCCAATCTGGTCATGATTCCCATCACCATAGGAAACTCCTATACTCATCGTTAGTGGCAAATTTCGTTGCTTAGCTTCCTCACGAAAGATATCAATCACAGAAAATTTATCCTGCATCAAGTGATCAAGTACGGTATAGTCCGTAAATAAATAGAAGCGATCCATGCTCACTCTACGAGAAAACATGGCATGTTTCCCAGCAAATTCTGAAACAAAATTTGCAACAAAGCTATTAATATGACTAATGTCTGATTCAGACGTTTCATTTTCCAAATCATCATAGTTATCAACTGAGATAATTCCAATTACAGGACGACTTGTTACCAATTCAGCAGTCGCCTCATACTCACCAGAAACATCAAAAAAGTATAAGACACCCGAATTTCTATCCAAATGCACTGCATAACGTTTCTCCCCAACAATGGCATAAGCCCCTGGGGAAGAAATCGAACTCTTTAAAATCTTTTGAAATTGAGGAAAATCAATTTCTCCATCCTCGGTTGTCAAAATTAACTCCGCATAGGGATTGAACCATTCAATCTCACTGCTGTTCATATTTAATTTAACAACCCCGACAGGCATTTGCTCCAACAGAGCACTCAAACTATCCGTAGCCTGATGATTGACATACTGGATTTGCTCGATATCTGTTTTTTTGTAATATTTTTTCTGGAAATTAAATAGCAAAACATAGAATACAATAAATAAAAATAGACTTGCTATAGTGATAAGATTATCCTTTACTAACACAATCAAAATGGTCATAATCGTAAAGGTTACCATAGCAATCAGATACATAAAAAAGGGATTTATTTCATTTTTTTTCATTACAAACCTCTTGCGCATTATTATACCATAAATGTAGCCAAAAAGCGACTTTTAAAGAGGGAACCCTATATTCAGATAATAGTAAATCATCCAAACTAAAAAGTGGTTTACACTAGTGTAAACCACCTTTACAAACTAATTATTAAGATTATTTAACTTCTAGAAGACCGATATCTCCATCTTCACGACGATAGATAACATTTGTTGTTTCATCTTCAACATCTACATAGATAAAGAAGTCATGTCCCAATAAATCCATCTGTAAGATAGCTTCTTCCAAATCCATTGGTTTCAAATCAATTTGTTTTGAACGAACAACTTTTGGTTGTGCTACATCTAAGTCCTCAACTAAAGCATCTGTAAAGAGTTGACTTGTTGATACTTTATTTCTGTTCTTACGTTCAATTTTAGTTTTGTTTTTACGAATCTGACGTTCAATTTTATCTGTCACCAAATCAATAGAACCGTACATATCTTGAGAAATATCTTCTGCACGAAGAGTAATAGATCCAAGCGGAATGGTTACTTCAACTTTAGCAGTCTTTTCACGGTAAACTTTCAAGTTAACACGCGCATCCAATTCTTGGTCTGCTTGGAAGTATTTTTCGATCTTTTCGAGTTTAGAAACTACATAATCACGAATTGCTTCTGTTACTTCTAGGTTTTCACCACGGATACTATATTTAATCATATAAGTACCTTCTTTCTAAACATATTTGTTTTTCTAATTATATTATAACGCTTTCATATTTTTTTTGCAAACTTTTTCCTCATCTTGCGAGGGAAAAAGTTTTAATATTCTGACAACCAGCTGCTAAAAGCATACTTTTAAGACGATTCAAGGTAGTTCCAGTTGTATAAATATCATCAAAGAGTAAGATCTTTTCTGGAAGCTTCACGCCATCTTTCAACAAAAAGGGAAATTCTGCAAGTAAGCGATCCGATCGATTTTTTGAAGAACTAGCCTCCACTTCTTTTTTAACCAAAATATCCAGATATGCTAACCCAGTATCCTTTATCAAATCCTCTACTTGATTAAAGCCTCTGCTTTTTAAACGCTGGTCACTCAGAGGAACAATCACAATCTGATAGTCCTTATACTTCTTTAACTCTTTTTGCAATATCTCAGAAAATACCTTTCTAAGAAGATAATCACCATCAAATTTATAGCGACTAAAATACTCTTTCATAGCCTGATTATAGGAATAAAGAGCTCTATGATCAACCTTTACACCTTTTTTACACCAAAATTGACAATCTTGACAAATAGTTGACAAACCTTTTTTAAAACAACTCGGACAATGATTACCACCAATGCTCTCGAAAGACGAAATACAGGATTCACAGACTAGTTCCTCCTCCTTTTTAAAACAGAGCAGGTTAGTAAAGGTTATCTCTGTTTGCAAGTTTTTACCACACAATAAACACTTCATACTCCTGCCTCCTGATTCATTTGTTTAATCTCCTTTATGGCTCTATTAATGGACAGATTGAGTCCGTCATGGAAAAATATCAGTTCTCCAGTAGGACGATCCATGCTTCTTCCAACTCGTCCACCAATTTGTATTAAACTTGACTTGGTAAAGAGTTGATGATTGGCTTCCACCACAAAAACATCTATACGAGGGAAGGTAACTCCACGCTCTAATATAGTTGTGCTTATTAACATCGTTAACTCTCCATCTCGAAAGGCCTGTACCTGCTCTAATCTGTCTTCTGTGATTGAAGATACAAATCCTATTTTCTCATTCGGAAACTTCGCCTGCAAAATTTCTTTTAGCTTTTCTCCCTTTTTTATTTCAGATGCAAAGATTAGTAAAGGATAGGCTGTCTTTCTCTGTTTCTCGATGTAAAGTTTTAATTTTGGAGGTAAACCATTTTTTTCTATATATTTATTAAAATTTGATAACCAGATTGGCTTGGGAACAATGAGAGGATTTCCATGAAAACGACGAGGTAAACTGAGACGCTTTAACTCCCCTTGTTTAACTTTTCTATCTAACTCATCTGTTGACGTTGCTGTTAAAAATATACTCAATCCATTTTCCTTTACACAATTGTTGACAGCATGGTAAAGCACTGGATTATCAACATAAGGAAAGGCATCCACTTCATCCACAATCAATAAATCAAAAGCTTGATAAAATTTTAATAGTTGGTGAGTGGTTGCTACAACTAAAGGTGTACGAAAATAGGGATCCGACTCCCCATGTAGTAGCGCAATCTCACATGCAAAATCATTTTGTAGTCGTTTATGTAGCTCTAAGCAAACATCAATTCGTGGACTGGCCAGACAAACAGCTCCACCTTGATCAATCACCTTGGCGACAACTTGGTAGATCATCTCTGTCTTACCAGCTCCTGTCACTGCATGTACCAAGGTAGCCTCCTTCTTATCTACCGCCTGAAGGAGTCCTTGTGATACCCGCTCCTGAAATGGAGTCAGTTGACCTGACCATTTGAGTACATCTTGTTTGGGAAAACATTCTTGCGGAAAGTAATAGAGTTTTTGATCACTTCTTATTCGCTTCATAATCAAGCATTCTCGACAATAAAAAGCACCAATAGGCAAATGCCATTCTTCTTCTATCTGACTACCACAACGCTGACAAGATAGTTGCCCCTTTTCTTTTTTCATGGATGGAATTTGTTTTGCTTGTTGTCTCTCCTCATGACTTAATTCTTGCTCGGTAAAAAGGCGACCGAGATAATTTGGATTTACTTTCATATTTCTTTATTCGTAAAATGTAGAACTTTACGCTATTTTTTAGTACAATAAAAATATGGAATACAGAACTATAAAAGAGGACGGACAAGTCCAAGAAGAAATCAAAAAATCACGCTTTATCTGTCATGCCAAACGTGTCTATAGTGAGGAAGAGGCTCGTGATTTTATCACAACTATTAAAAAAGAACACTATAAAGCTACCCACAACTGCTCTGCTTTTATTGTCGGTGAGCGTAGTGAAATCAAGCGAACTAGTGATGATGGAGAACCTAGTGGGACTGCTGGCGTTCCTATGCTAGGAGTTCTGGAGAATCACAACCTTACTAATGTCTGTGTGGTAGTTACTCGTTATTTTGGTGGTATCAAACTAGGAGCTGGTGGTTTGATTCGCGCTTATGCTGGTAGTGTTGCCCTAGCAGTTAAGGAAATTGGCATTATTGAAATCAAAGAGCAAGCAGGGATACAGATTCACATGACCTATGCCCAGTATCAAGAATATGGGAATTTTCTTAAAGAGCATAATCTCATAGAATTAGAGACAAACTTTACAGATCAAGTTGACACGATGATTTTCATTGATAAAGAAAAGAAAGACGGTATCAAGGCTGATCTCATTGAATTTTTCAATGGAAAAGTTACTCTAACTGACAAAGGTTTACGTGAAGTTGAAGTACCTGTAAACCTATCATAAAGAAAGGAAATATCATATGGCTTTTGGAAGATTAATTCAGGGACTGGCTGGAAACTTCAGTGAGCAAAGTAAAGAAGCTCTTACCAAAGAATTTGAACAGTATTTATTGGACAAGGAGGAAATTCAAAGCGGATATAAACTCATTCGTGATTCAATTATCTTTACTAATATCCGTATCATCTTTACAGATAAACAAGGGGCAACTGGACGAAAGATGTCTATCAAATCAATTTTCCTCATGAACATCGTCAATGTTGAGATGGAAACTGCTGGACTTGGGATTGATGATAGCGAGATTACGATTACTTATTTAGAAAATGCCTTTTTAAAATCTCACAATGAGCATTTTAATTCTCACAAATTTGAATTTCCAAAGAAAACTGATATTGTACCTCTTTACACCTATTTATTTGACTTAGCTTATCATAATCGTTTGAATATGAATGGTTTGAATCACTGATATAAAAAAATCCTATCACTCCGATAGGATTTCTATATTTTACAAAAGTTAAAGTTAGCGTTATACTAGTAGCATCTTATATAAAGAGGTGCTAATATGGCAATTTATAACAATATCACAGAACTCATCGGTAGAACACCGATTATTAAATTGAATAACATTGTACCAGAAGGTGCAGCAGATGTTTATGTAAAACTTGAAGCTTTTAACCCAGGATCGTCCGTTAAGGACCGTATCGCCCTAAGTATGATTGAAAAAGCAGAACAAGAAGGTAAACTTAAACCAGGTTCTACTATTGTGGAAGCAACAAGTGGAAATACTGGTATCGGACTTTCATGGGTTGGTGCTGCTAAAGGCTATAAAGTTGTTATCGTTATGCCTGAAACCATGAGTGTTGAACGTCGTAAAATTATCCAAGCTTATGGAGCTGAACTAGTCCTCACTCCTGGTAGCGAAGGAATGAAAGGTGCGATTGCAAAAGCGCAAGAAATTGCTGCTGAGCGTGATGGTTTCCTACCATTACAGTTTATTAACCAAGCTAACCCAGAGGTTCACGAAAGAACAACAGGAGCTGAAATTCTAGCTGATTTCGGAGCTGATGGTTTAGACGCCTTTGTTGCTGGTGTTGGTACTGGAGGAACTATTTCTGGTGTTTCTCATGCTCTTAAAACTGCTAACTCAAACATTCAAGTTTTTGCTGTTGAGGCAGACGAGTCAGCTATCTTGTCTGGTGAAAAGCCAGGTCCTCACAAAATTCAAGGTATCTCTGCTGGATTCATTCCAGATACACTTGATACAAAAGCTTACGATGGTATCGTTCGTGTAACATCAGATAATGCTCTTACACTTGGCCGTGAAATCGGTGGAAAAGAAGGATTCTTAGTCGGTATTTCTTCTGCAGCAGCTATCTATGCAGCAATTGAAGTCGCTAAAAAACTTGGAGCAGGTAAAAAAGTCCTTGCGCTTGCACCAGATAACGGAGAACGTTACCTATCTACAGCACTCTATGAATTCGAAGTGTAGTCTCCTAAATACACTAAGCCCTTGTATGGGGCTTTTTGTTTACCTTTTAATACTCAATGAAAATCAAAGAGCAAACTAGGAAGCTAGCCGCAGGCTGTACTTGAATACGGCAAGGAGAAGCTGACGTTGTTTGAATTTGATTTTCGAAGAGTATAAAATAAAAAAAGGATTCCTATGAGTCCTCCTCCAACAAAAGAAAAGGAAGCAAATTAGCTTCCTTACTTTTTTATTAGTTATTCAAGGCTGCTGCCATTGTAGCTGCAACTTCTGCTTCAAAGTCGTTTGCAGCTTTTTCGATACCTTCACCAACTTCAAAGCGAGCGAACTCAACTACTGAAGCGTTAACTGATTCAAGGTAAGCTTCAACTGTCTTGCTGTCATCCATGATGTAAACTTGTGCAAGAAGTGTGTATGCTTGGTCAACTTTAGTGTTGTCAAGCAAGAAACGATCCATTTTACCTGGGATGATTTTATCCCAGATTTTTTCTGGTTTGCCTTCTGCAGCCAACTCAGCTTTAATATCAGCTTCAGCTTGAGCAATCACTTCATCAGTCAATTGAGCTTTTGATCCATATTTCAAGTGTGGAAGAGCTGGTTTACCAACCATAGCACGGCTTTCATTATCTTGGTCGATAACGTGGTTCAATTGTGCCAACTCATCTTTAACAAATTGCTCATCCAATTCTTTGTATGAAAGAACTGTTGGTTTCATAGCAGCGATGTGCATTGAAATTTGTTTAGCAAGTGCTTCGTCTCCACCTTCGATTACAGAGATAACACCGATACGTCCACCGTTGTGTTGGTATGCTCCGAAGTGTTGTGCATCTGTTTTTTCAATCAAAGCAAAGCGACGGAATGAGATTTTTTCTCCGATAGTTGCTGTTGCAGACACATAAGCTGCTTCAAGAGTTTCACCTGAAGGCATTGTCAAAGCAAGAGCTTCTTCGTTGTTAGCTGGTTTTCCTTCAGCGATCGCTTTAGCTGTTGCGTTTACCAACTCAACAAATTGAGCGTTTTTCGCAACGAAGTCAGTTTCAGCATTTACTTCAACAACTGCTGCAACGTTACCGTCAACATAAACACCAGTCAAACCTTCTGCAGCAACACGGTCAGCTTTCTTAGCTGCTTTTGCCATACCTTTTTCGCGAAGCAATTCGATCGCTTTTTCGATATCGCCTTCAACTTCAACCAATGCTTTTTTAGCGTCCATAACACCAGCACCAGATTTTTCACGCAACTCTTTAACAAGTTTAGCTGTAATTTCTGCCATTTTGATTCTCCTATATTTTTTAAAAATAGGAGAGCCGGGCTAAGCCCCGCCCTCCTAGGTAATTACTATTTATATGAATTAAGCGTTGTCGCCTTCTACAACTTCAACGATTTCTTCGATTGAGTCTGCTTGAGCTTCTGAAGCTGCAAATTCTGCTTCAACTGCTGCAACAGCATCTTCACCTTGGCGACCTTCGATGATAGCGTCTGCCAATTTAGCTGTAATCAACTTAACTGCGCGGATAGCGTCATCGTTAGCTGGGATGATTACATCGATATCGTCTGGATCTGTGTTTGTGTCAACCATCGCTACAACTGGGATTCCCAATTTTTTAGCTTCTTTAACAGCGATTTGCTCTTTATGTGGGTCAACTACGTACATTACATCTGGAATACGAGGCATATCTTCGATACCACCCAAGAATTTTTCAAGACGTGCACGTTGTTTGTTAAGAAGTGCAACTTCTTTCTTAGGAAGAACTTCAAAAGTTCCATCTTCTTCCATACGTTTGATTTCTTTCAAACGAGCGATACGTTTTTGGATTGTTCCCCAGTTAGTAAGAGTTCCACCCAACCAACGGTGGTTGATGAAGTATTGACCTGAACGTACTGCTTCTTCAGCAACTGCATCAGCTGCTTGTTTCTTAGTACCAACAAACAATACAACTGCATCATTAGCTGCAGCATCACGCATGAAGTCGTATGCTTGGTCAGCGTATTTTACAGTTTGTTGCAAGTCGATAACGTGGATTCCGTTACGCTCAGTGAAGATGTACTTAGCCATCTTAGGGTTCCAGCGACGAGTTTGGTGACCAAAGTGTACACCAGCCTCAAGAAGTTGTTTCATTGAAATTACTGCCATGAGTATTTCTCCTTTTTGTTTTTTTCCTCTTCTTGATTTCAGCTTGCAAAACGACCCGAAGGCAACAGCTTCACAATTCATCAAGAATGAGTATTATCGTTTACACGACAATTTACATTATATCATAGTTAAGCTTTTTTTTCAAGTAATTTTGCTAGTTTTTCAATGAAAACTCAAACGTCTCACACTAACTTCTACCATAGTGGAACTGACTCTGACACGGAATTCCACTGTTTTTTGCAATTTTTATCAGATTAACTTCCACTCGTACTAGAGGTGGAACTTAGTTTGGGTATTTAGCGAAAACTCAAACTTGGGATTTCACCATCTTATAAATAAGAAAAGAGACTCAAATTGAGTCTCAATTTTTTCATTAGTTTGGATAGATGTAAGTAACATAACCTTCAGAAGTTGTAGTTGGGTTGAACCATCCACGTTTGTTACCAATTGTACGATCTCCACCGTAGTTAGATTCAGATACCTGAATACTTGATGATGATGAAACAGCTGTAACAACCGCTACATGTCCATATCCTCCATCATTCCAACATGCAATCGCACCAACTTGTGGTTGAGAACCAGTACGGAATCCTGCTGCAGCTGCACTTGTTGCCCACTGCGCTCCGTTACCCCAGTAATCTCCAGCCCAAGGTGCCAATGTTTTAGCTCCCCAGGTACATTCACCAGTTGGATAACTTGAAGCATTTGTACTATATGTTGGACGTGATGTTGTACGAGTAGCTACAGGTGTGTAGCTTGAATCATCATCTGATGATGAAGAACTTGAAGTTGCTTGCACTTGTGCAGCAAAGCTTGTATTTGCTGATGCTGCAACTGATTGTTGTTGACTTGCTTGTCTAGCTTTATAAGCTGCTTCTGCCTCTGCTGCTGCTTTAGCTTCTGCCTCTGCTGCTGCTTTTTGCTCCAACAAGCTAGCTTTTTCATTTTCTGCTGTAGCTTTTTCAGCTGCAAGATTTAACTCAGCTACTTTCAATTCTGCTTGTTTTGTTGTCAAAGCTTGAGCGTCGTCAGCAAGTGTTTGTTGGTTCGCAATGACTGTATTGATTGCTTCGTTGTTTGCAACTTGTTTTTCAGAGATAGCTTTCTTATCTTCTTTTTGTTGCTGCAACATTTTATTGTTTGCTGATACGATTTCACTCATAGCTGCTACACGAGAAATAGCTTCTGTGATTGAGTCAGAGTTGATAATCGTATTGATGTAGCTTGTAGCAGTTCCGTTTGTTTGTGCACTACGAGCTTGGTTTTCAAGTGATGTATTACGAGCTACAATATTTTTTGAAAGCTCTGCGATTTCACCTTCAAGTTTTTTAGATTCTTCTTGAAGTTTTTCGTTTTCAGATTGTAATTTTTCTTGCTCTGATTGAATAGCTGAAACTTTAGTTTGAATTTCGTCTACTTGTTTTTGAGCTTCTTTCTGTTGAGCTGTCAAGTTACTAATTTTACTATCTTGAGCAGCAATCTTTTCATCTGTTGTATTTGCTTTAACACTTGAAAGAACAGCTCCTTGTGAGACCAATACTGTACTTAACAAAAGTGATGCTAGGATTTTTTTCTTCATAAGTGTGAATACTCCTTCTTTTAAGACAATACTAGTATATCAAAAAAAGGCCTAATAAATATTACGCCTTTATTACAGTTTTGTTTCTTTCTTATAGATATATTTTTTCAAAAATAAACTGGAAAACTAACATCCAGAGACAGTTTAATATCATTGACGGAACTAGACCATAAACGATAAAGACTGTTATACTTTCAGCAGTTAATCCAATCATTTGCGCTAGAAGAAAACTACCAAATTCAAAAGAGAAAGTCATCATTAAAATAGCTAATAGTCTAGTCCATCTATTTGATAAAATGATCGCATTATTTTTATAAATAATTGCGCCAATTATAACGAAAAGTAGACTAGCAATCCCTACTAAATGGAAAAAATAAATATCGTATATAAGACCAATAAATAAGCAATAAACTAAAAATAGATACTCCGATACTTCAATAGTTTCAAACAACAAGAAGATGAAGATAAAGTGGCTCACAATTTGAAAATGTGGAAAAAAACTATTTACAAATTGTCCTAAATGACTATCTATTAAGATTATTAAGGGCAAGAGCAAAAACATTCCTATCTGCTTCAACAGTCTCATGATGGATTCCCCACTAACTCTACGACTTTGGTATTCATTGAATCAGACTGAAGTTTGACTAACACCTCTCTTGTCAGATAGTCATTGCTATGCGTCACAGATTCGACCTCACCTACTGGAATGTCAGTAGCATTAAAATTACCAAGACCACCAGTTACTACCTTGTCTCCTTGACTGATATCACTACTACTATTTAACTGACTTATTTTAAGCAAGTCTTTTTCTTTGTCGTACCCAATGATAATGCCATATATACTAGTGGAACCATGCTGGATTTTAACGGAGATTTTCTCCGTATTTTCCGCATTGGTTAATAAGTTGACCACAGTAGAGTTATCTTCAATCTTTCCCACGCTTCCAATCAGTCCCCCACCAGCAATCACAAGCATATTGCTTGTCACGCCTTGTTGAGAACCTGCATCAATTGTCAACTCTTGTTTCCAGGTTGCAGGAGTTCTCATGATGACGTCAGAAGCAATTAACTTGGTTGCACTCAATTTTGACTTCATATCCAATAACTGACGTAGTTGCTCATTTTCTTCCTTCAAACTGTCTGCTTCATTTGTTTCCTTCTTCATCTGATAGAGTTCTTTTTTGAGAGTTTCATTCTCGTTATAGGTTCTGGTCAAACGACCTAAATCAGATTTTACGGAAGAAAGCCATTGAAAAGGCTTTTGCACTATTCTATCGACTAATGAAATGCCATCTCCAGCTTTTGTTACAACTGCACTTGATTGTGTTGTCACTAAAAAAACGGATACTACTAATACAACGACAAATAGAACAATGATATATTTTGATTTTTTAAAACGGTTCATACCTCTACCTTATATTACATTCTAAGATTTTAGCAAAAATAGAATTGCACCCAATACACAAACAAATAATAGCGCTATACTGTCTCTGTTCATCCAATTTAACTGTCGATACTGACTGCGTCCATTCCCACCTTGATACCCCCTAGCTTCCATGGCTGTAGCAAGAGAATCCGCTCTTTTCAAACTGGTAGCGAACAAAGGAATCAAAATAGGAATCATAGCCTTAACCTTTTGAATTACATTTCCTTCTCCAAAATCAACACCACGAGCCTTTTGAGCATTCATAATTCGAATCGTATCATCCATCAAGGTTGGTACAAATCGCAAACTCATAGACAACATGAGCCCAATCTCATGAACTGGAACTTTAAATCTTTTTAAAGGTCCGAGCAAGGATTCAACCGCTGTTGCCAAGCTCAATGGCATGGTTGTCAAAGTAAGCAAGGTTGAGAAAAAGATAATCAACACAAAACGACAAAAAATAATTCCTGCCTGCTCAATACCATAGCTTGTGATTTTTATAAATCCCATCTCGAACAAGACTTGACCACCAGAGATAAAGAACAGTTGAAAAAGGGTTGTAAAAGCAATCAGAAAAAACATAGATCGCAAACCTTTTATAAAAAAAGATAAGGGAACTTCTGATAAAACGACAAATATGCCTGTTGCAATGAAGAGTATGAGATTTGTAATTGGATTATTGGCCCAAAAAGCGATGATGATCAATAAAATCATTGCTACTAACTTACTACGAGGATCTAGACGATGAATAATCGAATTTCCTGGTATGTATCGACCTAAAATCATATTATCCATTGATAAACTCCTTAAACTCCTCTATCGTTATCGGCAATTGTTCGAAAGAAATTCCTCTGTCAACTAGCCTTTGAGCAAATCGTGTGATTTTAGGAACACCCAATTGGATTTTTTCCATAAATTCGACATTTTGAAAGACAAGACTTGGCTTCCCACCCTTAACTAGTTTCCCTTTTTCCATCACATAAACTTGGTCAGCAAATTCGGCCACATCATCCATAAGGTGGGTTACTAAAACAATTGTTATGCCATCTTGATGAAGCTTTTTAAACAAGGCCATCAACTCTTTTCGACCAATTGGATCCAAACCAGCTGTTGGTTCGTCTAAGACCAAAATGCTAGGCTCCATCGCCAAAATTCCAGCAATAGCAACCCTTCTCATCTGGCCACCTGAAAGTTCAAATGGACTTCGTTCAAAGAGTGATTCATCGATTCCTACTAAAGCTAGTTTTTCACGCGCAATAGCTTCTGCCTCTTCTACAGAAACTCCAAAATTTTGAGGGCCAAAAGCCACATCTTTTAAGACAGTCTCCTCAAAAATTTGATTCTCTGCAAACTGAAATACCAACCCAACTTGTTTACGAATTTGACGAATTTGCTTATTGACGGATGTTGATGTAATCAATGTATCAAAGACACGAACACTTCCCTCTGTAGGAACCAACAAACCATTCAAGAGTTGTAGAATTGTAGATTTCCCACTTCCTGTATGCCCAATAATGGCAGTATAAGAGCCATCCTCTATTGACAAACTGACGTCGGACAAGGCAGCTGAAGCAAAGGGTGTTCCTTCCTGATACGTATAACTAACATTGTCTAGAATAATTCCCATAAAGCCTCCTCCTCGAGCTCCTCCTCGGTCAGGTAGTGCTCTGGTAATTTCAAGCCACTATCACTCAGTGATTGTTTTAATTGGTTGACAAAAGGTTGATCTAAGCCAATTTGATCTAAATCTGATCTAGAAAATAACTCTCTAGGAGTGCTAGTTGACTCGACTTCTCCTTTTTTCATCACCAAAACTCTGTCACTCATGGACACCTCATCCAAATCATGCGTAATGGAGATGACTGTCATCTGATGGTCTTTGCGAATCTTCTGGACTATCTTAATCAATTCTAATCGTCCCTCAGGGTCCAACATACTTGTAGCCTCATCCAAGATTAAAATATCTGGTCGCAGAGCAACAACACCTGCAATAGCTACTCTCTGTTTCTGACCTCCTGACAAGCGAGCTGGTTCCTTTTTAGCAAATTCAGCCATCCCAACTAATGATAAAGCTTCAGAAACGCGTTTCTTCATCTCTTCAAGTGGGATTCCTTGATTTTCCAGTCCAAAAGCAACATCATCTTCCACAGTTGCTCCTACAAATTGGTTATCAGGATTTTGAAAGACCATGCCAATCTTACGTCTTTTTTCCCAGACATTTTCTGGAGTTAGGCAGTCACCGTCTATCCAAATCTCTCCAGATTCAGCCTCGAGCAAACCATCAATCAAGCGAACTGTCGTTGATTTACCACTACCATTATGACCAACGATTGACAACCATTCTCCACGTTTCACGTGAAACGAAATGTTATGAACATCATAATGTTCTTGATCTGCCTGATATCGAAAAGACAGGTCTTTTATCTCAATAATCGATTCCATATCTAACGAAAGGTTCCTTTAAACAAATATGCGCTTCCCTTGAAATAATCATAACCAGAATAAACTGTGAAGAACAAGGCAATATAAAGAGTTATCTGACCAAGCACATTCCAGTGAAGTAGTAAAAATATTATCGCAAACATCTGACTAAATGTCTTGATTTTTCCAGGCATGGCAGCAGCTAGAACGGTACCTCCTGTTTCAACTAAAAGCAAGCGCAAACCAGTGACTGCAAGTTCACGGCAGATAATAACTGCTACCACCCAAGCTGGTGCCATATTTAGACCAACTAGCATAATAAAGGCTGACATAACTAACAACTTATCTGCCATTGGATCTGCAAACTTACCGAAATTACTAACCACTTGCCATTTTCTAGCTAAATATCCATCCAAATAATCCGTGATACTAGCAATAGCAAAAATAACTGCTGCCGTTGTATGTAATACTGGAGACGGTCCAAATGATAGAAGAAGAACAAAAATGGGAATAAATAAAATTCTACCAAGCGTAAGCACATTAGGAATATTCTCTTTTTTCATGTTATCCTTCCTTTAGTTTGAACTTAATGTTAGAGTAATCCAACCAGTTTGACCAGTTAATTTTGAAGTGTCAATTTCCTTATTATCAATTTTCACCGATACTCCTTTAACAACACCCAATGTTATGGTTACTGGAGATCCTTTAGAGATGGTTGTTTTGGCTGTTTTATTATTAGGTTCAAGAGTCACTCCTCCTGCTAAATCAGTATCCGAAACACTAATCCAGCTTGTTGTATCTGTTACAGATAAGTGAAGATCCGCAGAATCTTTAGATGTCTTATATTCCACTGATAAAGTATCTCCCTGACCTGAAACAGTCAAAGTAGTTATCTCACTCGAACTTGATGAACTAGTAGCTTGACTACTACTTGATGCTACACTACTAGAGCTACTTGTTGAACTCACAACACTATAGGTTGCTGCAGAAGACGCAGTTGGTTGGGTTTGAATATAATTCCACACATAGTAGGTTACAAAAATTAAAATTGATAAAGAAAAAAGAACAAAGTAAAATAGCGGGAGAAATGAATTTTTCTTGCGATTAGATCGTCTACGTCCTGAAAGTTCAATCTCATCTACATCAACTTCTTCATAAGTAATCATACTACCTGAATCATAGGCATCTAGAACAATATGTTCATCTAATTCAACTGCCCAAGCATACTTTCTCAAAAATGAACGAGCATAAAAAGTACTCGGTAGTTTGTCAAAATCATCTGACTCCATTGCCTCCAACAAATCCAGCTGAATATCTGTCTTTCTATGCAATTCCTCTAAGCTCAGTCCTTGGTTAATTCTTGCAAGACGTAAGACCTCACCAATTGTTTTTTTTCTCATACTTAACATTCCTTCTTTCTAGTGTATTTTCTAGCGATTATATCGGGAAAATTGTACAATCAACCATATCGCTATTATTTATCAAATCATGTCCAGCCTCTAGAACATCTTCTAAAGTAATTTCCTGCAAAAGTTTAGGAAGGTCAAACAGGGTAGAACCTGTATCGGTTGGATGATACTGAGTAGCAATATATTCTAAGGAATCCATACTATGAAGAAATTCCCCATACATCTCAGTTTTTACAATATCCAAGTGATCCTCAGTGACATCCTCATCTTTCATAAAATTACGAATAGCTTTACGAAATTGATGAGAAAGTGCCACAGGTTCCTTTGTATCCATTGTTAATATCACAAAATGGAAACGAGGATCAACTTCTATTTCTAGAGACAGGGAAGCATCCAGTTTACCAGACTCATATAATCTTTGAAATCTTTGTGAAGTCCAACCAAACATCATTGTAAACAACAATTTCAATAAAAGATGATAACGATATTGATCTCGATTTCCGATTTCTTTATTCCCTCTAATACCGATCGCTAATTTGGGAGAAGCAACGTCCATCCGTAAACTTTCAGTAGTCTTTACAGGATGTAAAGATATTTGTTCTCTTTTAAACTCATATTTTTTTTCTTGCGGATAAGATTTCTTAGCAAAATAATCTTCAAGCCGTTCAAAATCAAAATTCCCCACTAAAAAGATATTACTATTGACAGGTCTGTAAAACTCTTTAAAGTTCTCTTCTAAATCCTCCAAACAAATAGCATCAATAGAGTTTTCACTACCAACAATATCTGAAGCTAAAGGACTTTCAGGATAGAGATTTGCCAAAGTCTTGAAAAATAGACAAGAATCTGGATCATCCTGATACATCTCTCTTTCCTGTTGAATGATATCCTTTTCGCGCTCCACAGATTCTTCAGTCATATTGAAAGTAGTGACAAGTTCTTCTAGCAAATCTAAACACTCTAGAACATTTTCAGAAGTCGAGAAAAGATAGCTAGTGTTCGTAAAGCTCGTAAAGGCATTACTTTCAGCACCCAACTCTGTAAAAGCTGCCATAACATCTCCAGAATCTTCTCTTTCAAAAAGCTTATGTTCTAAGAAATGAGCGATTCCTTGTGGATATTGTTGTAAGTCCTTATCATCCACTGTAAACCTTGTGTCAACAGAACCGACTTGGACACTTACAACGCCATAAACCTCGTTAAAGTCCTTTTTAGGTAGTAAAGTAACTGTCAAACCATTTTCTAATCTAGTTTGATACAAAGTTTCTTTTACAGCAGGATAATATTTCTTTTGAAAAGTAGGTCTGGTCATTCTGCTCCTTCCATAAAATAAATAGCCTGCAACTTAAAACTGTTTGCTGCTTCACAAATTGCTTCTCTATCAACTTGGTCAAGCTTATCGATTAAAGTTTTTGTGTCAAGATTCGCTTTCCCAAAAAAAGTTGACAGATAATATTTATCGACGATAGAATCTTGATTATCCTGAGCAAGTAGTAAGGATCGACGAATCATTTGTTTGGTCTGATCAATTTCCTTATCTGTAAACTTGCCATTTTTTATGTCAAGCAACTGATGATTCATCAATTTTCTTACTTTGTTTCGATTTTGCCGATCAATTCCAGCAAATAGTCGTAAAAATCCACTAAAGAGATCCAAATGACTTGATACCGTATAGGCCAGTCCTTCTTTTTCTCGCACTTGGGTAAATAATTTCGAATGAGGAAAGACTCCTAAAAGACCATTTACAAGAAGCACTGCCATCTGTTCTTCATCACCATATGCCACTGAACTATGGTAGCCCATCTCTAAAACAGACTGTCCTAATCTCTTTCTAACAATACCTTCTCTAAGAATATTAGAATAGGGTTGCTGATATTGAATGTTTACAACTGATTTACGACCTGTTAAAGGAAATTTATGTAAAAACTCTAAAACTTCAATTTCATTAAAATCGCCTAAGAAGAAAATATCTATTTGGTCTTCTTTTAGCATTTTTTGATAGTTTGAAAAACATGTTTTTGAAGTCTCTTCTGAAATTCTAGAAATCAAATCTTTTGGAACTAGCTGCATTGATTCTTCTTGGAAAAACAATTGATCTAACTCTTTATGTGCAAAGAAGAATGGGTCTTCCAATTCTGATTCTAGCCTTGATAAGATCTGTTTTTTCTCAATGTCAAAAGTATTTTTCTCAAATCCATCCTCATCCGCCAATGGTGTAAACAGAACCTGGTGCAGTAATTCTAAAATTTGAGAAGTTAATACGTTTTTCTTACTTAAAAATTCATCACGCACATAGGTAATATTCAAATCCACAAGATGACTTTGTCCTCTTCGATAGGCGTGCGCTGACAAATCAGTTCCATACAAGGTTGCTAAACGTTTTCTAAACAGTTGAGCAGTTGGATAACTTTGGTTGGCAGTTTCAAGCATACTGGCACTTAACATGCGACTTGAAATTGAATCCAAAGACAATGGAGCTGTGAAACGCACAGTAATTTTATTAGTTTTAAATTTTTTTGATTGGATAAAATGCACTGCAATTCCAGGTACTAACTCCATCTCTTACCTCCTTCTACATAGAGTTCTATTATACCATGAAAAGAGAAAATTTTCTTGTTCTCTTTACCCCTTTTAAAATTAAAATCGCTTTCATTTCTAACGAATTTACCTCTGCCATTTCAAGGTAAAATATGGTATAATACCAAAGATTGAGGTGAACTATGGAATACAAATTATTTGAAGAATTTATCACTCTCCAAGCTCTCTTGAAAGAACTTGGTATTATACACAGTGGCGGAGCTATTAAATCCTTTTTAGCTGAGCATCATGTCTACTTTAATGGTGAATTAGAAAATCGTCGTGGAAAAAAAGTAAGAATCGGAGACTCTATCGACATTCCTGACATGAAAATCCAAATCATTCTGACGCAACCGAGCTTAGAAGAACAGGAAGAATATCTTCAAGAAAAACTTGAGAAAGAACGTGTGGCTAAACTTGTCAAAGAAATGAATAAGACGGTCAAAAAAAAGCCAACAAAAAAGACCCCGAAAGCTAAAACAAAAACTGCACCACGTTTCCCAGGTAGATAAGTATGTGGCTAAAAAACTTATCCATCAAGCAATTTAGAAACTATCAGGATACCGAAATTGAATTTAATCCTAAATTAAATGTATTTGTGGGTCGAAATGCTCAAGGCAAAACTAATCTTCTGGAAAGTATTTACTTTTTAGCTTTAACTAGAAGTCATCGGACAAAGACAGACAAGAATTTAATTCAATTTGAAGAAGAACAGCTTCAAGTTTCTGGAATTCTTCAAAAACGAACGGCTACTATTCCACTTGAGATTGATTTGACTCCAAAAGGTCGAATTACTAAAGTCAATCACTTAAAGCAAGCTCGGCTATCTGACTATATTGGACACATGAATGTTGTTCTATTTGCACCCGAAGATTTACAACTTGTCAAAGGAGCACCTGCTATCCGACGTAAGTTTATAGATATGGAACTAGGACAAATCAAACCCATATACTTGTCAGACTTGTCAAGCTACAATCATGTGCTCAAACAAAGAAATACCTACTTAAAGTCAGCGAATCAGATTGACGAAACATTTTTATCTGTTCTAGATGACCAGCTAGTAGACTACGGTTGTCGAGTAATGGTTCATAGAGAAGAATTTATCAAAAAAATGGAATCTTTTGGTCGTAAAAAACACTTTGATATTTCGGACCAATTAGAAGAGTTGTCAATTTGTTATCAACCATCTGTAAACTTCACTGACAAGGAAAAACTAGCAGAATCTTTTTATGCAGCACTTCAAAAAAGTAGAGCAAGAGATTTATTTAAGAAGAATACTGGAGTTGGTCCTCATCGGGACGATATGATTTTCTTAATCAATGGAATGGACGCAAGCTTTGGAAGTCAAGGACAACATCGTAGCCTTGTTCTTTCTATTAAACTAGCTGAAATCGAATTAATGGAGAGCATTACAAAAGAATCACCTATACTTTTACTTGACGATGTTATGAGTGAACTTGACAATACTCGTCAACTTAAATTATTAGAAACTATATCTCAAAATATTCAAACCTTTATTACAACAACTAGTTTAGAGCATCTTCAAAACTTACCTGATAATCTCAGTATATTTACTGTAAAGAACGGTCAATTAGTTGTAAATTAATATTTACAGATTCGTAAAGATAAAAAATCTCCTGTTAAACAGGAGATTTTTTTGATTACATTGAGTAGTTTGGTGCTTCATTTGTGATTTGCACATCGTGTGGATGGCTTTCTTTTAGACCAGCACCTGACATTTCGATAAATTGAGCATTGTCATGCAATTCTTTAAGATTAGCTGCACCACAGTAACCCATACCAGAGCGAATACCTCCAATCATTTGGAAGACGATATCAGCTGCAGCTCCTTTATAAGCAACACGACCCTCAATTCCTTCTGGAACGAGTTTGTTTGCTTCATTGACAGAACCTTGGAAGTAACGGTCGCTTGAACCTTTCTTCATTGCAGCGATTGAACCCATACCACGGTATGTCTTGAACTTACGTCCTTGGAAGATTTCAGTTTCACCTGGAGCTTCATCTGTTCCTGCAAACATTGATCCAAGCATTACTGCATTTCCACCAGCAGCAAGTGCTTTAACAATATCTCCAGAATACTTGATTCCACCATCAGCAATGATTGTTTTGCCATATTCACGTGCAACTGCTGCTGCATCATAGATAGCTGTAACTTGTGGAACTCCTACACCTGCGATAACACGAGTTGTACAGATTGAACCTGGTCCAATACCAACTTTAACAACGTCAACTCCTGCATCATAAAGAGCACGTGCTCCTTCAGCAGTAGCGATGTTCCCAGCAATCAGTGTACGGTCTGGGAAGTGCGCACGGATTTCAGCGATTTTACGGAGAACCCCTGCAGAGTGTCCGTGTGCTGTATCGATGACAATGGCATCCGCACCTGCTTCAAAGAGGGCTTCAGCACGTTCAAATGTATCAGAAGTGACACCTACCGCACCTGCAACTAGAAGACGACCAAACTCATCTTTAGCTGCATTTGGAAACTCAATCACTTTTTCAATATCTTTAATCGTGATCAAGCCAGAAAGACGACCTTCTTCATCAACCAAAGGAAGTTTTTCAATACGGTGTTCTTGAAGAATGCTCTCAGCTGTTTCAAGATCTGTTCCAACAGGAGCAGTAACAAGATTCTCACTGGTCATATGATTTGAGATTGGTTGATTGTAATCTGAAATAAAACGAAGGTCTCGATTTGTTAAAATACCAACCAATTTACGATTTTCAAGAGTTTCAACCACTGGAACACCACTGATACGGTAACGTCCCATGAGTTCATCTGCTTCTGCAATTGTATGCTCTGGAGTCAAGAAGAATGGATCAATGATAACACCATTTTCAGAACGTTTTACCTTACGAACTTCATCTGCCTGCTGTTCAATAGACATATTTTTATGGATAACACCAAGACCACCTGCACGCGCAATAGCAATCGCCATTTGGCTCTCTGTTACAGTGTCCATCGCAGCGGTAATAATTGGGATATTTAAAGTCAAATTATCTGCCAATTTTGTAGTTAAATCCGCATCATTAGGCAACACATGACTCTCTGCTGGAATAAGCAATACATCATCAAAGGTAAAACCTTTTTTCAAAAATTTAGTGTCCCAATTAGACATTGAAGTTTCCTCTTTTCTTTCTTTTTGAGCTTGACGCTTTTTGTATTGTATCTATCATACCATTCTATGAAAATTTGTCAATTATATTGATAATAGATAATGTAAAAAAACTATCCCTTTAATTTTAAAGAAGAGATAGTTTTAGAGTTCATATTTTATCTATTAATGAAAGTAATTTAGGCCCATTGCTGATTTTACTTCTGATAGTGTTTGACCAGCAACTTCTCGAGCTTTTTCACTACCTTTTTGAAGCATATTATAGACTTCACCCATGTCCTTAGCATATTCTAGGCGACGTTCACGGATTGGACCAAGTTCACGTTCTAGGATTTCCAGTAGATACCGTTTAGTCTTAACATCACCTAAACCTCCACGTTGATAATGCTCTTTCATGTCAACAATTTCTTGAGCATCTTCAGGACGTCCAAAAACATCTAAATAATGGAAGACCATATTTCCTTCAATCTTACCTGGATCCTCGACACGAATGTGATTTGGATCTGTATACATACTCATTACTTTCTTACGCAAAGTATCTGCATCATCTGACAAGTAGATACCATTATTAAGCGATTTAGACATTTTGGCATTTCCATCAAGACCAGGTAAGCGACCTGCTCCTTCATTTTCAGGATAAATTCCTTCCGGTTCTACTAAAACATCACAATTATAGGCATGGTTGAATGAACGTACAATCTCACGCGTTTGTTCAATCATCGGTTTTTGGTCTGTACCTACAGGAACATAGTTAGCCTTAAAAGCTGTGATATCTGCTGCTTGAGCAATTGGATAAACTAAAAATCCAGTTGGAATACTTTCTCCAAATCCTTTCTGAGCAATTTCTGTCTTTACAGTAGGATTACGCTCCAGACGAGCCAAAGACACTAGATTCATGTAATACATAGACAACTCTGCCAATTCTGGAATTTGACTTTGAATGAAAATCGTTGATTTATTAGGATCTAATCCCACTGCAAGATAGTCCAAAGCAACATTCCCAATAGACTCTACAATTGTTTGTGGATCTTTTGCATGGTCAGTTAAGGCTTGCTGGTCAGCTAAAAAAACGAACATGTCATATTTATCTTCTTGCTGTAATAAGACACGATTTTTTAAGCTACCTACATAGTGTCCGATATGTAATTTCCCCGTTGGACGATCTCCTGTTAAAATAATGGGTTTATTCATCTTATTCTCCTTTGATATGGTCCTTTCAATTATAGCATTTTTTTGATAAAAAGACAGGTAATTTTTTTTATCAAATAATTACGATTTCAACTCCTTAACTGTAAACTATCTGTAAACATTCTTTACAAATAATTGACAGATAAAAATTTGAATATTTGCTGATTTTCTAGTAGAATTAGAGTATTACATATAATAGGAGAAAAAAATTGCTAACAGTATCTGATGTTTCACTAAGTTTTAGTGATCGCAAACTTTTTGATGAGGTCAACATCAAATTTACAGAAGGAAACACATATGGTTTAATTGGTGCTAACGGTGCAGGTAAATCAACATTTTTAAAAATCTTAGCTGGTGATATCGAACCTACAACTGGTCATGTTTCTCTTGGACCTGATGAACGTCTTTCTGTGCTTCGTCAAAATCACTTTGACTACGAGGATGAACGTGTTATTGATGTTGTTATCATGGGTAATGAAAAACTATACAATATCATGAAAGAAAAAGATGCTATCTATATGAAGGCAGACTTTACTGATGAAGATGGAGTTCGTGCAGCTGAGCTTGAAGGTGAATTTGCTGAACTAGGTGGTTGGGAAGCTGAAAGTGAAGCTTCACAACTCTTGCAAAACTTGAATATCCCTGAAGATCTTCATTATCAAAATATGAGCGAACTTGCAAATGGGGACAAAGTGAAAGTACTCCTTGCTAAAGCTCTATTTGGTAAACCAGATGTACTTCTTCTAGACGAGCCGACCAACGGTTTGGATATCCAATCTATTACTTGGTTAGAAGATTTCTTGATTGATTTTGATAACACCGTTATTGTTGTGTCCCATGACCGTCACTTCTTAAATAAAGTATGTACTCACATGGCCGACCTTGACTTTGGAAAAATCAAACTCTATGTCGGAAACTACGACTTCTGGAAAGAATCTTCTGAGCTTGCTGCTAAATTGCTAGCAGACCGTAATGCTAAAGCAGAAGAAAAAATTAAGCAATTACAAGAATTCGTTGCTCGTTTCTCTGCTAATGCTTCTAAATCAAGACAAGCAACATCACGTAAGAAAATGCTTGATAAGATTGAACTTGAAGAAATTGTGCCATCTAGTCGTAAATATCCATTTATCAACTTTAAAGCTGAACGTGAAATCGGAAACGATCTCTTGACAGTAGAAAATCTATCTGTCAAGATTGATGGCGAAACTATTCTTGACAACATCAGCTTTATCTTGCGTCCAGGTGACAAGACAGCTCTAATCGGTCAAAACGACATTCAAACAACTGCATTGATTCGTGCTATTATGGGTGATATTGACTATGAAGGAACTGTCAAGTGGGGAGTTACAACTAGTCGCTCTTACTTGCCAAAAGACAATTCAGCTGATTTTGCTGGGGGTGAATCTATCCTTGACTGGCTCCGTCAATTTGCAAGTAAAGAAGAAGATGACAATACCTTCTTGCGTGGTTTCCTTGGCCGTATGCTCTTCTCTGGAGATGAGGTTAACAAACCTGTAAACGTCTTGTCAGGAGGAGAAAAGGTGCGCGTGATGCTATCGAAACTCATGCTTTTGAAATCAAATGTTCTAGTACTTGACGATCCTACTAATCACTTAGATTTGGAATCTATTTCAAGTTTGAACGATGGATTGAAAAACTTCAAAGAATCAATCATCTTCGCCAGTCATGACCATGAATTCATTCAAACATTGGCTAACCACATTATTGTCCTATCTAAAAACGGTGTGATCGACCGTATCGATGAAACCTATGATGAATTCTTAGAAAATGCTGAAGTACAAGCAAAAGTCAAAGAACTTTGGAAAGACTAAATACTTTAAAACTCAGTTGGATTAACCAACTGAGTTTTCTATCATTCTATGAGGTAACATGAAAACATTTTTCAGAAACTATTGGACCTATTTTATTTCTTTTATCATTCCCCTAGTGATTATGTTCGGAGTCTATCTTTCTCAAGGTATCTACTGGAATAGTGATACTTCACCTTTATTAGGGGATGGATTTCATCAATATGTTATTTTTGATCTTAATCTTCGTAATATTTTACATGGGAGTGATAGTCTATTTTATACTTTTACCAGTGGTCTAGGTCTCAATTTTTATGCCTTGTCCAGTTATTACCTTGGTAGTTTTCTATCACCTCTTGTTTATTTTTTTGATGTATCAAGCATGCCAGATGCAGTCTATCTGTCAACCTTGTTAAAATTTGGCTTGATAGGTCTGTCAACCTTTTTTAGCTTGAGTATAATATTCAAAAATCTATCAACCCCACTCAGATTATCTTTATCTACCTCATATGCTTTAATGAGCTTTACAGTTAGTCAACTTGAGATTAAAACCTGGTTAGATGTTTTTATTTTAATTCCCTTAATTTTAACTGGTTTACATCTACTCATAACGGAAAAAAAACGTATTCTATACTTTACAAGTTTGTCAATCTTATTTATCCAAAACTACTATTTTGGTTATATGACTGCCCTGTTTTTGGTAGTTTGGTATTTTTGCCAACTTTCCTGGGATTTTAAAAGTCGCAAGTATTCTTTCCTTGATTTTTTCCTAACATCCTTACTCGCTGGTTTAACAAGTTTCATCATGACACTCCCAACCTTTTTTGATTTAAGAACTCATGGTGAAAAACTAACCGCTATTACAAAAATAAAAACAGATGCCAGTTGGTATCTAGATCTATTCGCTAAACAATTTATTGGTTCTTTCGATACAACTAAATATGGTTCTATCCCAATGATTTTTGTTGGCCTCCTTCCTTTTATCTTAACAATTATATTCTTTACATTAAAATCAATTAAGTTTCATGTGAAACTATGCTATGCAACTCTACTCATTATCATCATTGCTAGTTTTTATCTAGAAGCCTTAGATTTATTTTGGCAAGGAATGCACGCGCCAAATATGTTTCTTCATCGCTATGCGTGGATTTTCTCTACTCTTTTGACTTATATATCTGCGGAAGTTTTAAATAGATTTAAGGATATTAAGTTATGGAATATTTTATGCTCAATAACCTTCCTTTTATCTGGTTATCTAGCAACCATTTATTTTAAAAATCATTATTCCTTTTTAACTAACTTAAATATCCTTTTAACAATTGAATTTCTAGTGGTATACTTGCTATTGTTACTGGCATTTATCCGAAAGATGATTTCACCAAAAATCTTTTCAATCCTTATTTTGATCTTTACAATAAGTGAAATTAGTTTTAATGCTTCATCTCAACTAAATGGAATTACGAAAGAATGGGGATTCGCTTCTCGTAGTACCTATGATAAAGATATTCTAAGTATGGAAGCTATTTTGGAGTATACCAAACAGCAACCAGATACATTTACACGAACTGAAAAGTTACAAACTCAAACTGGAAACGATAGCATGAAATTTAACTACAATGGCATCTCACAATTTTCATCTGTTCGTAATCGTTCTGTAAGTACAACGTTAGATAAGTTGGGTTTTAAATCTTCAGGTACCAACCTTAATCTTCGTTATGCAAATAATACTATCATTGCAGATAGTTTATTTGGAATCAGCTACAATATTTCTGAAACCTATCCAGATAAATATGGTTTTCATCCAAGATATCAAAAAGATAATCTAACCCTTTATAAAAATCAATTCGCTCTCCCAATTGCTTTTGCTACACAGTCTCTTTACAAAGATGTCACTTTTAATGACCATACTCTTGATAACCAAACTCAATTTTTAAATCAAATTGCTGGCTTAAATGAAGAGTACTTTTATCCGATAAATCATCATACAGACTCTGGTGACAACGTGGTCAATCTAAACGGAACTGATACTGAAGATGCAACTATCAGCTACAGCATTGAAGTACCTGATAATAGTCAGGTTTACCTTTCCATGACCAAGATAAATTTTTCAAACGATAAGAAAAAGCAAGTTGACATCATTGTCAATGGTGAAAAAAAATCCTTTACCACAGATAATGTTTTTACATTTTTCAATCTTGGATATGCAGAACATAAACAAACTTTTGATATCCAGGTTAAGTTCCCAGGAAATGCTCAAGTATCATTTGAATCTCCAACTTTCTATCGCTTAGATACTAAAAAATATACGGAGGCTATACGCAAAATAAAAGAAAATCCAGTAGAAGTGAGCTCTTATAAAAATAAAGTCACTGTAAATTATAAGGTAAAGAATGAGACATCGATCTTTTTCACAATTCCATACGATCAAGGATGGTCTGCTTATCAAAATGGTAAAAAATTACAAATTCAACAGGCACAAACTGGATTTATGAAAATTGATGTTCCTGAAGGTGAAGGGACTATTACCCTTTCCTTTATACCAAAAGGATTTGTTGCTGGTGCAAGTTGTTCTCTTATAGCTATTATTGTCTTTATTTTTTATGATATTCAAAGAAAAAAATATTCTAGATAAAAAAACTATCGACCGAATTGGTCGATAGTTTTTAGTCTTCTTCAGCTTTTTTAGGTTGATAGGCTAGCATTCCTAAAGCAACAAAAATCATCACTGTAAAGATAAGGAAAATAATCTGACTATGAATATTACCTTTCATAGAAATGGTTTGTCGTAAACCTGAAACTGAATAACTCATAGGTAACCATGGATTAATAGTTTTAAAGAATTGATTCGTCAAAGCTAAAGGATAAGTTCCTGCACTTGATGCTAATTGAAGGAGTAATAAAATTAAAGAGAAGAAGGCGCCTAGGCGAGAATTCCAGGTTGTCAATGCTGTTACCATCGCCATAAAAGCCAGGCTGGTTAAAATAATCAAAGCCAAGGTTTTGAATTCGTGAACTGCAGTCAGTCCGATTAAATGTACCCCACCATAAACTAATAATCCTGCCAAACCAGCAATGATACCATTAACTTCAAAGCGAGACTTAAACCAAGCCCAACGACTCTCTGGATGGCGCCCAGAAGGCAATTTAGCAAAAATCATATTAGTTGAAATAGCAGCAACAAAAAGAGCAACTGATATCATATACGGAGCCATGGCAATCCCATTAACAGCTACTTGATCCGCATCAGTTTTTGAAAGACTTAAAGGATCAGCCAGTAAGTCTGCATTTGTTGGTTCAGTTGAAGCCTGTTGCAATTGCCCCTCAGCCTCTGTCAAACCTTGATTTAATTGACTTGAACCATCACTTAATTTTCCAAGTCCTGATTGTAGAATTTCTGAGCCTTGAGCAAGTTGATCTGCTCCACTAGCTATTTTTTCAGAACCATTAGCCAGTTGATTTGCTCCTGAAACTAGCTGGTCTGATTTATCAGCTAATTGTTGAGAACCCGCTTGTAATTGATTAAATCCAGCAGTTAAATCTGATGTTTTATTGTTTACTTGGTTGACACCTGATGCAAGTTTATCAATTCCTGTTGCTAATTCTGGCCCATTAGCTGCTAACTTAGCAGTTGCACCTGTCAATGTAGAAGATTTTTCTGTCAACTGATTAGAGCCTTGTAGCAACTTATTGAAACTTCCTGTCAAGTTCGAATTTTTCGAACTCAACTGACTTGCTCCTAAAGCTACTTGGTCTACAGATTTTGTATAGCTGTCAATACCAGATAGAGTTTGACTAGCTGGCAATAACTGACCATCAATTGCTGTTTGAATCTGTGTTAATCTACTTGACAAACTTGTCAATGTTGAAGAAGCAGTTGGTAATAATTGACTTGAGCGATTCTTTAATTGAGTTAAACTATTTGTTTGAGTGGTTACATTTTCTAAAGAAGATTGTAACGTTTGAACTGTAGTTAAAATTGTTCGTGCTGACTCACTAGCAGAAGATGATGGATTAGAAACCACAGAAGTTATCTCTGCCTGTTGTTCAGGAGTTAAGCTTTGATAAGCACTCGTAGATTGAATAGCTGATAAAGTAGTTTCTTTTTCAGATTGATTTGAAGTAATGATGCTTTGTGCTGAATTTGCAATCGTTGATAAACTACTAGAAAGCTGTTTTGTTACTTGTGTTATCTCTCCACTATCTGCTGTTTGAATATTTTGAATAGCTTGATTAAATTTCTCTAAACTAGTTGCTAATTGTTTAATCTGATCTTTTTGTTGGGTTGTCCCATCTAATTGAGTAGAAAGTTCTTGAATACCTTGATTAAGTTGTGTTAATCCTGTACGTAGAGTCTCTGATTTTGTAGAAATCTGATTTGCACCTGATGATAGACTTTGAACTCCATTTGTATAAGTATCAATACCAAGTGAAAATTGATTTAATCCTGAATTGAGTTGAGAAACACCACCTGTATAGGCTTGTGTGCCTGCATCAAGTTGAGTCAATCCTGATACCAGTACCGGTGTCTGTGAATTCAGTTGGTTTAATCCATTATCGATTTGTGAAATAGCGCTGGTATATTGATTTAAACCAGTATTAAAATTACCAAGACCAAGATTTAACTGATTTACACCAGCTGTATAGGTTCCTAATCCTGTAGATAATTGATCAGCACCATTAGAAAATGTGAGACTCGATTGAGCTAAGGTTTGAAGATTGGTTGATAAGGTTTGACTCCCATCCGAAAGTTGATTCGAACCATCAGCCAACTGTAAACTTGCATTTGCCGCTTGAGATAAACCAATTTTTAAATCACCCATCTTCTTAAATAAAGCTTTAGTATAAGATTGAGTAACATTAGTAGCCACAGTCTGTTTGATTTGTGTCATGGCAGAATCACTCATCTTGCTTGCAATAAAACTATGACCACTTGATGTCTGATAGTCAATCGTCATCTGTTCAGGATGATTGGTAAGGATAGAAGAAGCTTTCTCAGAAAGATTACTTGGCAACGTTACAACCATGTAATAATCTCCATCCCGCAGTCCTCTTTCTCCCTCACCTTCATCTACAAAATGAAAATTCAGACTATCACTATCTTTTAAATTAGACACCGTGTCTTCACCAATAGTGAGTTTTTCATCATTATAAGTAGCAACTTGATCCTTATTAACAATTGCTACAGGTAACTCCGAAAGTTTACCGTATGGATCCCACATTGATGATAAGAAAATGATATTGTAAAGAGCTGGAATTAAGGAAATTCCTATCATGACAATAATAAATGTCGGTTTTTTAAAGATTGCTTTCCATTCTTTAAACATATTGTCTCCTTTTTTAAACTACTTGTCTAAATTTCTGATATAATAGATTATACATAAAAAAATTAAAAAGACAAGATAAAAAAATCTATTTTTAAACACATTGTCTAAAATTGTTCATCTGGAGGGAACATGCAAGAAAGTAATAAACGATTAAAAACTAAGCGCATTATCGAAAATGCTATGGTAGAATTATTGATGGAACAACCATTCGATCAGATTACAACTGTTAAATTAGCGCAAAAAGCTGGAATTAGCCGCTCCAGTTTCTATACTCATTACAAAGATAAATACGACATGATTGAACATTACCAAAGTAAACTATTTCATACCTTCGAATATATCTTTCAAAAACATGCTAATCACAAACGAGATGCTATTCTAGAAGTATTTGAATACTTGGAATCAGAACCGCTTCTAGCAGCTCTTTTATCTGAAAATGGAACCAAGGAAATTCAAAATTTCCTGAGAAATAAGCTTCACATCCTACTGAGCACGGACCTTCAAAAACGTTTTATGCAACTCAAACTAAATGAAGTAGAATTAGAATATAGTAGCGTCTACCTAACAAATGCTCTCTTTGGAGTCTGTCAAACCTGGATTGCCCATGGAAAAAAAGAAAGTCCACAAGAAATCACGAACTTTTTAATGAAAATGTTAGGAGATACAAATTAACAAAAAAGCTCTATAATATTTAGGCTCTATAATTTCTGTAGTGGGTAAAACCACCATAGGAATGATGGAGCCTATTTTGTTGTTCTTATTAGGCTAATACTAATGCAATACAATTTCCTTAGTTTTATTTTCGGACACAAATCATTATCTCTCCGTATGTTAGGTATGCCTCCCCTCATTACATCGGACAAAGAATCAAAAAAAGGAACACCAAATTAGTGTTCCTTTCATCTGACTCCGCCAGTAGGACTCGAACCTACGACATCATGATTAACAGTCATGCGCTACTACCAACTGAGCTATGGCGGATTAAATAGTCCGTACGGAATTCGAACCCGTGTTACCGCTATGAAAAGACGATTTCTTAACCAACGGACCCTCTACCTGTAGCAGATATAACCATTATATCAATTTATCAAAAATTGTCAATTACTTTTTTTGGTTTTTAGCCATTAGTTCTCTCAATTTTTTAGTTTTTAGGCGAGAGATAGGACAACGATGATCTTCATAAAATACAACTTCCATTTTTTTACGATCAATTTCTCTCACATTACCGATATTGACTAAAAATGACTTGTGAGCTAGATAAAAACGTTGGGTTTCCTTATCCTTTTCTTGAATATCTGTCATTGTTCCATAGAATTCTTTGGCAAAATTCTTACCTACAATTCGTAATTTATGAGAAGTTCCAGTTGTCTCAATGTAGAGAATATCATGATAAGGAATACAAAGATCATTTCCTTTATAACTATAATCAAAATAATCAACGACTGATTGGTTTTCAAGTAAAGTAGTCTTAGTGTAAAGCACACAGTCGGCAACTCTATTTTTAAAAACTTGATCACTGGTTTCTTTATCAATGAAATCCAATGCTGAAACTTTGTATTTATAAGTCAAAGTAGCAAATTCAGATCGACTTGTAATAAAAACAATAATCGCATAAGGATTGCGATGGCGAATAAATTGAGCAACCTCAAATCCTTTTCTCTCAATCCCATTGATATCAATATCTAGAAAATAAAGCTGATTGACTTCATCATGCTCTACATATTCCATAAACTCTCTCACTTTTCCTGTTGTTTTATAGGAGATAGGAATATTTGTTTCCTTAGAAATTTTATTCAGAGTTGTTTCCAACCTTACTTGGTGTTCTATAATATCTTCTAAAATCAATACTTTCATATCAGTTCCCTCTTAAATCTAATTACTTGTTTAAATACATCATTATCAATTTCTGTTTCTAAAATAACATTGTCATATTTTCCTAAAATTTCTTTAACATTATTAAGTCCAAGTCCTCTATGTCTTCCTTTAGTTGAAAATCCTAATTCAAATAAATCTTCGGATTTTACCTTTCTTTTTTTACAAGAGTTTTGGATGACAACTAAGGTTTCAAGATCCAACTTGATAATAGCTACCTCTAGTTGTTTTTGATAGCTTTCAACTGCTCCTTCAACAGCATTATTGAGCAGAACGCTCATCACGCGCACCAAATCTAACAATTCCATAGATAAAGGTGTAATAATATCTTTTACCTCTAATGTGTACTCTACATCATTAGTTTTCGCATTGACAATAGATTGGGCAATCAAACTACGAAGTGCTGAATCCTCAATATTGTTCAAATCGAAATAGGTATACTTATCTGAACGTAATTTTTGATTTGCCTTTACAAGAACTTCACTGTAAACTCTGTCAATTTCTTGTAAATCTTTACTTTCGATCGCCATTCTTAAGCTGACAAGCATGCCTGTATAGTCATGACGAAAACCACGAATCTCATTATATAAGGAAACAATCTCATCCGTGTAAGTTTGCAAGTGTTTTTGCTCAAACTTCTTTTGTTCCAATTCAATTTCTTTTTCTATCTGAACTTTGTGAGAATTCATGGAGAAAAAAGTCAAAAGTAGGCCAACAAAAACAATGGATGATAAAATACTTCCAAAACCATTTAAGTGACGAATCGTACTCACAATATCTGAAGTGAAAGAGACAACGTGTAGAAAAATAAATGCAAAGAGCACTTTCTTCAGAAAAGGATATAGATAGTCTTTATCAAAATATTTAAATTCGAGATGGAAATAAGACACAACAACTTTAATAACCAAATAAGTTAAGATCAGGATAAATAGAGAAAAATAATTGTTATACTTCAATGCAAACTCATCTCCTGTAATAGATGATAAGGTTACTGATAAAAAGTTATTAGTACTATTATATAAAAGAGAAAATAATAGACTGATAAAAATTCCCTTAGATTTCTCATACTTCTTAAATCCAACAAAGTAACCAAATAGGAGGAAAGGAAATAAAAATTTAGACAAACTAAAACTATCTAATTTCAAGAAATAGAGAATTATTTCCAATACTAATGGTATTAGAAATATATAAAGACTAAAAAAATATTGGTCTTTTCTAGTTGCTTTACAAACCCATTCATGAATTTTACTAATAATAAAAACATAAACAATAGCAATTACTAATCCGAATAAATTCATTATTTCCCACCTTTATTTTTACTTACTTTCTTTTTGGAAAAAGAAAATTATTTATTGTATATGGAGGTCTCCATTCCCCACCTCTGATTTCCTGCAGTTCTTTTTCGTTCAATTCTTGGAAATCTTTCATTTGAGCAAAATCTGTATTCTTTTTCATAATATAAACTCCTATAATGTTTTTCTTGTAAATTAACTTACAAAAATATTATATAAAATCTACGATACCTATAGAGAATTATTTCTCAAATGCTCAAATTTTATTCTGAAATGTCAAATTTTTACAAAAAAAGCTGGGATTTTTTCCCAGCTTACGATTTAACACTGATCCCAGCAGGATTCGAACCTGCGACCGTTCGCTTAGAAGGCGAATGCTCTATCCAGCTGAGCTATGAGACCTTACTAATCTATCTTATCAAAAAAAGCTAGCTTAGTCAATCATCTATTTATGATAGGGAGAGCCCTGTTGAATCGAAAACGCTCTATAAATTTGTTCTACTAAGACTAATCTCATTAGTTGATGAGGAAGCGTCAATCTCCCAAAACTAACAGAGAGATTGGCTCTTTTTTTCACCTCTGGAGATAGTCCTAAACTCCCACCAATGATAAAAGTGATCGTCGAAAATCCATTGATAGAAGCCCTTTCAAGCTGCTTACTGAACTCTTCAGAAGAAAAAGTGGTTCCTTCAATAGCTAAAACAACTACAAAATCACGTTCCCCTACTTTAGCAAGAATGCGGTTCCCTTCCAACTCCAAAATCTTTTGATTTTCAGATTCGCTGGCCCGATCTGGTGTTTTTTCATCAGCCAACTCAATCATTTCTAGATTAGCAAATCGTGAAATTCTCTTGGAGTATTCTGCTATGCCATCTTTGAGATATTTTTCTTTCAGTTTTCCAACTGTTACCACTTTAATTTTCATTCTTCTATTCTAACATATTCACACTCAATTTCACATCTTATTCACAGATAAGATTTTGAAAAACTTCAATAAATTCACAGGTTTTTGAAAGTTATCCACAAGTTGTGAAAAACTTTTTGTTTTTAAGCTTGGATTAAGCTAGCTATTTTATACTTTCATTGATTAAAAAACATGGAGGCTTCTATGAAAAACTTAAAAACTAGTTCCAAAAAATGGGGACAACTTTTATTAGTCATTCTCATTAGCTTTTTTAGTGGTGTTTTAGGTACTTTTACAACATTGCAGCTCAGTCAAAAACAAAACACTAGTCCAACAAATACCACCACTGTCAGCAAAACAGCTGTAAAAAATGAAAACTCAACTACACAGGCAGTCGATAAAGTTAAAGATGCTGTGGTATCTGTCATTACTTACTCTGCAAACTCCCAAAATAGTTTATTTGGATCTGCAGAAACTGATACAGATACAAATACTGAGCAAGTTTCTAGCGAAGGTTCTGGAGTTATTTATAAAAAAGAAGGTAACTTTGCTTACCTCGTAACCAATACTCACGTTATCAGTGGAGCTAAAAAAGTGGATATTCGTTTAGCTGACGGAACTAAAGTTCCAGGTGAAATTGTCGGTTCTGATACTTATTCTGACATTGCAGTTGTAAAAATTGCTGCAGATAAGGTGACTACCGTAGCTGAATTTGGAGATTCTGATCAACTAACAGTCGGAGAGACTGCCATTGCAATCGGAAGCCCTCTAGGTTCTGAGTACGCCAATACCGTTACACAGGGTATCGTGTCAAGTTTAAATAGAAATGTTTCTTTAAAATCTGAAGATGGACAAGCTATCTCTACAAAGGCTATCCAAACAGATACAGCCATCAACCCTGGAAACTCTGGCGGTCCTTTAATCAATATTCAAGGACAAGTAATCGGAATTACATCTAGTAAAATAGCCACAAACGGTGGAACTTCTGTGGAAGGACTTGGATTTGCGATTCCTTCAAACGATGCCATCAATATTATCAATCAATTGGAAAAGAATGGAAAAGTCACTCGACCAGCCTTGGGCATTCAAATGGTCAACCTTTCAAATCTTAGTAGCAGTGATTTACAAAGATTGAATGTACCATCAAGTGTCACTGCAGGAGTAGTTGTTCGTTCTGTTATAACTAGTATGCCTGCCAATGGACATCTACAACAATATGACGTCATTACAAAAGTAGATGATAAAGCTATTTCTTCAACTACTGAATTACAAAGTGCTCTATATAGTCATTCTATCGGAGATAGCATGACCATTACATACTACCGTAATGGTAAAGAAGAAACAACTACCATTAAATTAGATAAGAGTACTAGTGATTTGGAACAATAGTTTACAGATATGTAAAGTTGCTTTACAGAATATCTAAGTTATGATAATGTAGAATTATGGAAGAATTTAAAATTGTTCAAATAAAGGATATTCAAAAAAATCCCTATCAACCTCGTAAGGAATTTTCAGAAGAAAAAATACAAGAGTTGGCACAATCCATTAAGGAAAACGGCTTGATTCAGCCAATTATCGTTAGAAAATCTCCAGTACTTGGATATGAAATTCTAGCTGGAGAAAGACGGTATCGCGCTTCAATAGCTGCCGGACTTTCAGAAATTCCAGTAATTATTAAGCAACTTTCTGATCAAGATATGATGCTTCATTCCATCATTGAAAATCTCCAACGCGAAAATTTAAATCCTATCGAAGAAGCTAAAGCATACCACTCCTTAATTGATAAAGGTTTTACCCACACAGAAATTGCTGAAAAAATGGGGAAATCTCGACCTTATATTACAAACCTAGTTCGATTGTTAGTGCTACCTAAACACATCCTGACAGAAGTTGAAAGTGGGAAGCTTTCCCAGGCTCATGCTAGACTCCTCATTCAATTATCAAGTGACAGACAAGATACACTCTTGCATCGCATTCAAACAGAAAATCTTTCAGTTAGACAAGTTGAACAAATACTACAAAAAACTAGGAAGAGTAGCAAAAAAGAAAAAAATCACTTTGTCAAAGAAGAAGAGCAAAAATTGAAAAAAATACTCGGATTAGATGTTCAAATTAGCCTTCAAAAAAAAGATAGCGGTAAAATCTCAATTTCCTTCCATAACCAAGAAGAATACCAACAATTTATTAACAGCCTGAAATAAGGCTGTTATTTTATTATTCTTAACTAACATGGTTATCCACCGATTTATCTTTTTAAAAAGCCTTCTATTTCAGAATTCTCCTTAGTTATCCACATCTTGTGGATAAAAACTAAAAACATTGTTAATTGTTTTCCACAAGTTGTGGAAAAATAATCTTATCTATGGTAAAATGATTCTATCAATAAACCTTTAAAATTTTATAGTAAAGGAGGAGAAAATCATTGAAAGAAAAACAATTTTGGAATCGTATTTTAGAACTTGCGCATGATCGGTTGACTCAATCAGTTTATGATTTTTACATCTTAGATGCAACCCTGGTTAAAGTAGAAGATGCCACTGCAACGATTTTCTTACCCCGAGATGAGATGCAGATATTTTGGGAAAGAAATATCAATGGAATCCTTTTAACAGCAGGTTTTGAAATCTATGATACTGAAATAAAGGCGAATTATGTCTTCACGAAAGTTGAAGAAGCTAGCTCACAAGTATCTTTCGAGTCTGAACCTGGCAACGATTATCAACCAATTCCATCCACTATTCCATATTCTGAAACTGGACTCAAGGAAAAGTATACTTTCGATAATTTTGTTCAAGGGGATGGTAATGTTTGGGCTAAGTCTGCTGCTTTGGCTGTTTCTGAAGATCCAGGATTAACTTACAATCCTCTATTTATCTACGGAGGGCCTGGACTTGGAAAAACTCACCTGTTAAATGCCCTTGGAAATGAAATTCTAAAAAAGAGCCCAAATGCGCGTGTAAAATACATACCTGCTGAAAGTTTCATTAATGAATTCCTAGAGCATTTGAGACTTAATGATATGGAAAAATTCAAGAAAACTTACCGTAGTTTAGACCTCCTACTCATTGATGATATTCAATCACTTAGTGGAAAGAAAGTACAAACTCAGGAAGAGTTTTTCAATACATTTAACGCCCTTCACAATAATAATAAACAGATTGTTTTAACGAGTGACCGTAGACCTGAACATTTAGAGAGTCTACCTGAACGTCTGGTCACGCGCTTCTCGTGGGGATTAACGACAGATATCACACCACCTGATTTTGAAACACGTATTGCTATTTTACAGAGTAAGACTGAACATCTCAACTATCATTTTCAGAATGATACACTCGAATATTTGGCTGGACAGTTTGACTCTAACGTGCGAGAACTCGAGGGAGCACTCAACGATATCAGCCTAATGGCCAAAGTCAAAAAGATTAACGATATCACAGTTGACATTGCAGCTGAAGCTATTCGTGCTCGTAAACAAGACGTTAGCAAAATGATTGTAATTCCAATTGATAAAATCCAGACAGAAGTTGGAAACTTCTATGGTGTTAGTGTCAAGGAAATGAAAGGAACTAGACGTGTTCAAAATATCGTTTTAGCCCGTCAAGTTGCCATGTATCTAGCCAGAGAAATGACTGATAATAGCCTTCCCAAGATTGGAAAAGAGTTTGGTGGTAAAGACCACACAACGGTCATTCACGCTCATGGAAAAATCAAATCCATGCTTGAAACAGATGATAATTTACGTATAGAAATTGAAAACATCAAAAAGAAAATTAAATAACTTGTGGATAACTTTTTAAAAATACTCTTATTTATCCACATCTTTTAAACAAGGCTCTGTCCTTGAGTTTTCTTGATTACAAGTGTTTTTCCACAGATTTCACACGCTCTATTATTACTATTATCCTTCTAATAATAAAAAGAATAAAGGAGAATCCATGATTCATTTTTCAATTAATAAAAACTTATTTTTACAAGCCTTAAATACAACAAAGAGAGCTATTAGCTCAAAGAATGCAATTCCTATTTTATCGACTGTAAAAATTGATGTTACCAATGAAGGAATTACCTTGATTGGATCAAATGGTCAAATCTCAATCGAAAATTTTATCTCGCAAAAAAATGAAAATGCAGGTCTCTTGATTAACTCTTTAGGTTCAGTTCTACTGGAAGCTTCTTTCTTTATCAATGTTGTTTCAAGTCTTCCAGATGTAACACTTGATTTTAAAGAGATTGAACAAAAGCAAATTGTCTTAACTAGTGGAAAATCAGAGATTACTCTTAAAGGAAAAGATAGTGAGCAATATCCACGTATTCAGGAAATTTCTGCAAGCAATCCTTTAGTTCTTGAAACAAAACTTCTTAAAAAGATTATCAATGAAACAGCTTTTGCAGCTAGTACCCAAGAAAGCCGTCCTATTTTGACAGGTGTCCACTTTGTTTTAAGCAACCACAAAGAATTAAAAACAGTTGCGACAGACTCTCACCGTCTCAGTCAGAAGAAATTGACTCTTGAAAAAAATAGCGATGATTTTGATGTTGTCATCCCAAGTCGTTCGCTACGTGAATTTTCAGCTGTTTTTACGGATGATATCGAAACAGTAGAGATTTTCTTCGCCAATAATCAAATTCTCTTTAGAAGTGAAAATATTAGCTTCTACACACGTCTCTTAGAAGGAAATTATCCAGATACCGATCGATTGATTCCAACAGATTTCAATACAACAGTGACTTTTGATGTTGCTAAACTACGCCAGTCTATGGAACGTGCTCGCCTCTTATCAAGTGCGACACAAAATGGTACTGTTAAATTAGAAATCAAAGAAGGAGTTGTAAGTGCCCATGTTCATTCTCCAGAAGTAGGGAAAGTAAACGAAGAAATTGATACTGAAAATGTAAGTGGTGCTGATTTGACAATTAGTTTCAACCCAACTTATTTGATTGAGGCACTAAAAGCTTTGAATAGCGAAAAAGTTACAATCAGCTTTATTTCAGCAGTTCGTCCATTTACTCTGGTTCCAGCTGATACAGATGAAGAGTTCATGCAGCTCATCACGCCAGTTCGTACAAATTAATGGAAAGAGGTTGAGCCTAGCTCGCCTCTTTTATGATATAATCAAAAATAGAAAAGGAGATTAACTATGTATCAAGTTGGAAATTTTGTTGAAATGAAAAAACCACACGCTTGTACAATCAAATCAACAGGTAAAAAAGCCAATCGTTGGGAAATTACCCGTGTTGGTGCAGATATCAAAATAAAATGTAGCAATTGTGATCATGTGGTCATGATGAGTCGCTATGATTTTGAAAGAAAAATGAACAAAATCATTGACTAGGAACCCCATAGTAAGAGGGTTAGCAAGTTTTCCCTTTTTGTGTTATAATATTGAAGATTGAAATGTGAACGGAGAATGAGAAACTATGGCTTTAACAGCAGGTATTGTAGGTTTACCAAACGTTGGTAAATCAACCCTATTTAATGCAATTACAAAAGCAGGAGCAGAGGCTGCAAACTATCCTTTTGCGACCATTGATCCAAACGTTGGAATGGTAGAAGTTCCAGATGAACGCCTACAAAAACTAACGGAAATGATCACACCTAAAAAGACAGTTCCAACAACATTTGAATTTACAGATATTGCAGGGATTGTAAAAGGTGCGTCAAAAGGAGAAGGTCTGGGGAATAAATTCTTAGCCAATATCCGTGAAGTTGATGCGATTGTTCATGTGGTTCGTGCCTTTGATGATGAAAATGTCATGCGTGAGCAAGGTCGTGAAGATGCCTTTGTGGATCCGCTAGCAGATATCGATACCATTAATCTAGAGTTGATTCTTGCTGACTTAGAATCAGTCAATAAACGCTATGCGCGTGTAGAAAAAATGGCGCGTACGCAAAAAGATAAGGAATCAGTTGCAGAATTTAACGTTCTCCAAAAGATTAAACCTGTTCTTGAAGATGGAAAATCAGCTCGTACCATTGAATTTACAGATGAAGAGCAAAAAGTTGTCAAAGGACTCTTTCTCTTGACAACGAAACCAGTTCTTTATGTAGCTAACGTTGATGAGGATGTAGTTGGAGACCCAGAATCTATCGATTATGTGAAACAAATTCGTGAATTCGCAGCAACAGAAAATGCAGAGGTAGTGGTTATTTCTGCGCGTGCTGAAGAAGAAATTTCTGAGTTAGACGATGAAGATAAAAAAGAGTTTCTTGAAGCTATTGGTTTGACAGAATCAGGTGTGGATAAGTTGACTCGAGCTGCTTATCACCTACTAGGACTTGGAACTTACTTCACAGCTGGTGAAAAAGAGGTTCGTGCTTGGACCTTTAAACGTGGCATGAAAGCTCCTCAAGCAGCTGGTATCATCCACTCTGACTTCGAAAAAGGTTTTATTCGTGCAGTGACCATGTCCTATGATGATTTGATTAAATACGGATCTGAAAAGGCTGTAAAAGAAGCAGGACGTTTGCGTGAAGAAGGAAAAGAATATGTCGTGCAAGATGGCGATATTATGGAATTCCGCTTTAACGTTTAATCAATATTTAAAATAATGTCAATTAGGTTGGAAAAAAATTCCAACCCTTTTGACTTTTGAAAGGAAATTTAAATGACAAAATTACTTGTAGGATTGGGAAATCCAGGAGATAAATATTTTGAAACTAAACATAATGTTGGCTTTATGCTGATTGACCAACTAGCAAAAAAACAGAATGTTACCTTTACACACGATAAGATATTCCAAGCTGAACTAGCTTCATTTTTCCTTAATGGGGAAAAAATTTATCTGGTGAAACCGACGACTTTTATGAATGAAAGTGGAAAAGCTGTTCATGCATTGTTAACCTACTATGGTTTAGATATTGAAGATTTACTGATTATTTACGATGATCTTGACATGGAAGTCGGAAAAATTCGTCTTCGTGCTAAAGGATCAGCTGGTGGTCATAATGGAATTAAGTCGATTATTCAACATATTGGTACACAGGTTTTCAATCGTGTAAAGATTGGCATTGGAAGACCTAAAAAAGGAATGTCAGTAGTTCATCATGTTTTGAGTAAGTTTGATCAGGAAGATTATATTGGTATTTTACAGTCAATTGACAAGGTTGACGATGCTGTAAATTATTATTTACAAGAAAAAAACTTTGAAAAGACGATGCAGAAATATAATGGGTAAGGAAATGGCATTAATCGATTTCTTTTTAGAGAATAAACAAATTCTATCTTGGCATGAGAACTTACCACAGAAACAAAGACAATTATTGCTAGGTCTTTCTGGCTCAGCAAAATCTTTAGCGATTTCTAGTAGTATGAAGAGTCAGGATAAGGTTTTAGTGATGACTTCCACATACGGAGAGGCTGAGCGTCTGATCAATGATCTAATCTCCATATTAGGTTCGGATCTAGTTTATCCATTTCTACTAGATGATTCACCGATGGTCGAATTTTTGGTATCATCTCAGGAAAAGGTTTTTTCTCGGGTTGAAGCTTTGCGGTTTCTAAGAGATGAGTCTCAAAGAGGGATTTTAGTTTGTAACGTCGCAGCTAGTCGAGTATTCTTGCCGAATCCTCAAGTTTTTGATGATAGTATCTTAGAACTTCAAGTGGGGCAAGAATGCGAACAAAGAGAATTAAAAAATCACTTGATTTCTCTTGGTTATAAGAAAGTTACACAAGTTCAAAGTCAGGGAGAATTTAGCCTTCGTGGAGATATTCTAGATATATTTGAAACCTCTCAAATTTGTCCTTATCGGATTGAATTTTTCGGTGATGAGATTGATGGCATTAGAGAATTTGATACTGAAACTCAATTATCAAAAGATAGTAAAACTCAAGTACTAATCTATCCAGCTAGTGATATTTTATTAACGAATGAAGATTATCATCGTGGTCAGAAATTTTTAGAACATGAGATTGATAAGGCACTTTCTCCAACTTTAAAGTCTTACCTAGAAGAAGTTTTTAGTTGTACGAAAGAGCAAGTTCTTCATCCGGATATTCGCAAGTTTTTGTCTGTATTTTATAAAAAACAGTGGACCTTGATAGACTATTTGAATCAAGTGCCTATTATCTTTGATGATTTTCAAAAAATTATGAACCAGTACGATGCTTTTGATAAGGAAACAGCTAGCTACTTTACAGAAGATTTACATAATAGTAAAGCATTATCAAGTTTACAATATTTTGCTGATGTAGAAAGTCAGTTTAAAAAACATGTACCAGCGACTTTCTTTTCAAATTTTCAAAAAGGGCTTGGAAATTTGAAATTTAATAATCTGTACCAGTTCAATCAATATCCTATGCAAGAGTTCTTTAATCAGTTTTCTTTTCTGAAAGAAGAAATTGAACGTTACAAAAAATTAAAGTATACGATTGTTCTTCAATCAAGTAGCAAAACTGAACTAAAGAAACTGTCAACGATTCTTGATGAATACGATATTAAAGTTGATAATAGTAATGAAAGTAAAATCTGTAAAGGAACTGTTAATCTTGTTGAAGGAAATCTTCGTCATGGATTTCACTTTGTAGATGAGAATCTTGTATTTATCACTGAATATGAAATTTTCAAAAAGAAGATTAAACGTAAATTTAGAAGACAAAATATCAGTAATGCTGAGAGATTAAAGGACTATAATGAGCTCCAAAAAGGAGATTATGTTGTTCATCAAATTCATGGTATTGGTCAATATTTAGGGATTGAAACGATTGAAATCAAAGGAATTCATCGAGACTACGTAAGTGTCCTATATCAAAATGGAGACCGTATTTCCATCCCTGTAGAGCAGATACAGGCTCTTTCTAAGTATGTCTCTAGTGATGGTAAGGCTCCAAAGTTAAACAAACTTAACGATGGACGTTTTAAAAAAGCGAAGCAAAAAGTAAAGAGTCAAGTTGAAGATATTGCAGATGATTTAATTAAGTTATATGCAGAGAGAAGTCAACTTAAAGGTTTTTCATTTTCAAAAGATGATGAAGACCAAAACGCGTTTGACGAAGCTTTCCCATATGTAGAGACTGAAGACCAACTTCGAAGTATCGAAGAAATAAAAAAAGATATGCAGGCTCCTCAACCGATGGACCGACTATTAGTTGGAGATGTTGGTTTTGGTAAGACAGAAGTTGCCATGCGAGCTGCATTTAAGGCTGTCAATGATCATAAACAGGTTGTCGTTTTAGTGCCAACAACCGTTCTTGCTCAGCAACATTATAGTAATTTTAAGGAAAGATTTGAACAATTTGCTGTCAACGTAGATGTTTTGAGTCGTTTCAGAAGTAAAAAAGAACAGACTGAAACACTTGAGAAATTAAAAAAAGGTCAAGTAGACATCTTGATAGGGACCCATAGAGTCTTGTCTAAAGATGTTGAGTTTGCTGATTTGGGGTTGATGATTATTGATGAAGAGCAACGTTTTGGTGTTAAGCATAAGGAAGCTCTCAAGGAATTAAAAAAGAAGGTTGATGTCTTAACCTTGACAGCGACACCAATTCCTCGAACTCTTCATATGTCTATGCTAGGTATCCGAGATTTATCAGTCATCGAAACTCCTCCAACAAATCGATATCCTGTTCAAACCTACGTACTTGAACAGAATGATCGTATCATTCGAGATGCTGTATTGAGAGAAATGGATCGTGGTGGTCAAGTTTACTATCTTTACAACAAAGTTGACACGATTGAAAAGAAGGTTTCAGAGTTACAAGAATTGATTCCAGAAGCTTCTATTGGCTTTGTTCATGGACAAATGAGTGAAATTCGCTTAGAAAATACACTTCTTGATTTTATAGAAGGACAATATGATATTTTAGTAACTACAACAATCATTGAAACAGGTGTAGACATTCCAAATGCTAATACCTTATTTATTGAAAACGCAGATCATATGGGCTTGTCAACCTTGTATCAATTAAGAGGTCGTGTTGGTCGTAGTAATCGAATTGCTTATGCTTATCTCATGTATCGTCCAGATAAAACTTTGACAGAAGTTTCTGAGAAGAGATTAGAAGCTATCAAAGGTTTTACTGAACTGGGTTCTGGTTTCAAAATTGCTATGCGTGATTTATCCATTCGTGGAGCTGGAAATCTATTAGGAAGCTCTCAGTCTGGATTTATCGATTCTGTTGGTTTTGAGTTGTACTCTCAGTTGTTAGAAGAAGCAATAGCTAAGAAAAATGGAACTGACAAAAAACGTGAAAAAGGAAATGCTGAGTTAATTCTACAAATCGATGCCTATCTTCCAGATGAGTATATTTCAGATGAACGGCATAAAATTGAAATTTACAAGAGAATTCGTCAGATTGACAATCGTGTCAACTACGAAGAATTACAAGATGAGTTGATAGACCGTTTTGGAGAATATCCTGATGTAGTTGCTTATCTTTTAGAAATTGGATTAGTAAAAGCTTACCTTGATAAAGTGTTTGTCAATCGTGTTGAAAGAAAAAATAATAAACTTGTCATTCAATTTGAAAAAATTTCGCAGCAACTATTTTTAACACAAGATTATTTCCAGGCTCTATCTCAGACAAGTTTGAAGGTCAATATTTCAGAAAATCAAGGTTTAATTGAAGTTGTATTTGATATTCGAAATAAAAAAGATTATGAAATTTTAGAAGGATTGTTGACTTTTGCTGAATCCCTAGTGGCTATAAAAAATTTAAAAGAGTCAAATTAGGTATGACATTTTTCTTCTATAAAAGTGATAAAAATGGTACAATAATAATTTGAGGTAATAAAGATGAGATTAGATAAATATTTAAAAGTATCAAGAATTATTAAGCGCCGTACAGTGGCTAAAGAAGTTGCAGATAAGGGACGTATCAAGGTAAATGGTATTCTTGCTAAGAGCTCTACAGATTTAAAAATCAATGACCAAGTCGAAATTCGTTTTGGAAATAAGTTGTTGCTTGTAAAAGTGTTAGAGATGAAAGATAGCACTAAAAAAGAAGATGCTGCAGGTATGTATGAAATTATCAGCGAAACAAGGGTAGAAAACGATGTATAAAAAAATAGTGCAAATGAATAATTCCTTTATTCAAAATGAGCATCAACGTCGTAAATACTTGATGGAAGAACGACAAAGACGAAATCGTTTTATGGGTTGGGTGTTGATTTTGATTATGTTGTTGTTCATCCTACCAACCTATAATTTGACTCAAAGTTATCAGCAACTACTCGAACGTCGCCAACAGTTAGCCGATCTGAAAAAACAGTATCAAGAATTGAGCGATGAAAAAGATAAAGAATCAAATCTTGCAACCAAATTAAAGGACGAAACATACGCAGCCAAGTATTTGCGTGCAAAATATTACTATTCAAAATCATGGGAAGAAGTTTATACTATTCCGGACTTACTTCCTAGGTAATGTAAAATGGAAAATTTATTAGATATTATTGAACAATTTTTAAGTCAATCAGATGAAAAATTAGAAGAGTTAGCTCAGAAGAATCATCTGCTACGACTTCAGGAAGAAGAGGAAAAAAAGAATGCGTAAATTTTTAGTGATATTACTACTTCCTATTTTCTTTAAAAGTGTCCAAGTAGTAAGCACTGAGAATCCAGTTATCATTCCAAATCAAGAAATTTATTCCTTAACTCATACTCCATATCATTTTTATTATCAAGATATAATTGAATCCCCTAAGTTTTATGGAGAAACACCCATTTATGCTTCAGATGATTTGATAAAAGAGTCAGGGAAAGTTACAGCAGAAACAACATTAACTATTCTAGAATGGCGGTTAAATGGACAAGGTCAGCCTGTCTTTAAATTATCTAATAATCAGTTTGTTGCTGCGGATAAAAGACTTCTATATGATGCATCAAAAGTAAATTCTCTATCCCAAAAAGTATGGTTAGAACCTGGATTTTTCATTTACAATAGTCCCTATGATCAAATAGAAAAAACAGCTAATTTAGCCCCTTATCAAGAGGTTGAAGTGGATATGACAGTGTTTGCTGAGGGCCGGGAATTCTTACATATCAATCAAATTGGTTGGGTTTCTAATGATTCTATTTCTCAAGATGATAATCGTATCCAGAAAGTACAAGAGTTATTGTCTGAAAATTATCAAAATGAACAGTTTTCTATTTATGTTAAACAATTGAGCACAGGTAAGGAAGCTGGGATTAATGAAAATGAGAAAATGTACGCTGCAAGTATCATGAAGCTGCCCTATCTTTATTATGTTCAGGAAAAAATCAATCAAGGTGCTTACCAACTTGATACGAAACTAAAGTATGTTTCTGAAGTTAATGATTTCCCTGGTTCTTATAAACCTGAAGGAAGTGGAAGTCTCCCTAAAACAGCAGACAACAAAGAATACACCATCAAAGATTTGATATCAAGAACAGCGAAAGAATCTGATAATGTAGCTCATAATATTCTTGGTTATTATGTTGCGAATAAATCAGATGAATCCTTTAAAAAAGAAATGGCTACTATCGCAGGTGAAGAGTGGGATGTGACAGATAAGATGGCTTCTGCAAAAATGGCAGGTCAAGTTATGGAGGCTATTTATAATCAGAATGCTTTTGTTCTAGAATCTCTATCACAAACGTCCTTTGACAATCAGAGGATTGCGAAAGATATTTCTGCTAAGGTAGCCCATAAAATTGGGGATGCAGACGAATACAAGCATGACACTGCTATTGTTTATTCAGAGTCTCCTTTCATCATTTCAATTTTTACCAAAAATTCAGATTATGATACCATTTCTAAAATTGCCAAGGATGTCTATGAGGTCCTGAAATGAGAGACCGCGATTTTTTAAATCATTTTCTAGAAAAAGGTTATTTTAAACATCATTCAAAAGTAGTTGTAGCTTTATCTGGTGGACTTGATTCGATGTTTCTGTTTCGCCTTTTATCAACTTATAAAAAGGAACTTGGTATTGAGCTTCTTTTAGCTCATGTCAATCATAAACAACGACTAGAGTCAGATAATGAAGAACATGAATTAAGAAAACTAGCTGAACAAGCTGGAGTTCCAATTTATGTAGCTAACTTCTCTGGAGTTTTTACAGAATCGAGAGCTCGTCAATTTCGCTATGAATTTTTTAGAGATGTGATGAGAGAAACATCCTCTACTGCTCTTGTAACGGCTCATCATGCAGATGATCAGGTTGAAACGATTTTTATGAGATTGATCAGGGGCACTAGGTTGCATCATCTATCGGCTATTAAAGAGAAGCAAAAATTTGATAGGGGAGAATTAATTCGTCCCTTACTCTCTTTCTATAAGAAGGAATTTCCTGAAATTGAACATTTTGAGGATGAGACAAATCAGGAAAATCACTATTTTCGCAATCGTGTTCGTAATCTCTATCTACCACAAATGGAGACAGAGAATCTTCAAGTTAGAAAAGCTTTACTAGAATTTGGAAAAGAAGTATCTGACTATCAGACAGCTATTAGTGAATTATCTCAAACAGTAGATATTGAAGATTTAACTCAGTTTTTATCTTTTTCAGAAGAAACACAACGAGTTTTATTGCAACACTATCTTGGTCGATTCGCAAACTTAAATGTAACGAGAGAACAATTTCAACAGATCCATCATATATTGAAAACCAAGAGTCAATATCGCCATAGTTTTAAAAATGGTTATGAGCTTGTAAAGGAATACGATCACTTTCAGATTTGTAAAATCAGACCAAAGTCTGATGAAAAAAACAATGAGTGTGTGTTAGACTATCTAAACCAAGTTCACTATGAAGGATATCTATTTTCATTTGGACTTCCTTTAGAAGGAAATAGAGTTCAAAAAATATATGTTTCACGGGAAACATCCTTAATTTTACGGCACCGTCATTCAGGTGACTATCTGATAAAAAATGGACATCGAAAAAAACTAAGACGACTTTTTATTGATTTAAAAATCCCTATAGAAAAACGGGAAAAAGTGATAATCATTGAGCAATCAGGTCAAATTTGTTCAGTTTTAGGAATTGAACTCAGTGATTTGAGTAAAAAAATGAAAAATGATATAATGAACACTGTACTTTATATAGAAAAAATAGATAGGTAAAATCATGTTAGAACAAGACATCAAGAAAATTTTGATTTCACAAGATGAAATTACAGAAGCAGCTAAAAAATTGGGTGCTCAGTTGACAAAAGATTATGAGGGAAAAAATCCGATTTTAGTTGGAATTCTAAAAGGTTCTATTCCTTTTATGGCAGAATTAGTAAAATATATTGATACACATCTTGAAATGGACTTTATGATGGTCTCTAGCTATCATGGTGGGACTGTAAGTAGTGGTGTCATTAATATTAAACAAGACGTAACTCAAGATATTAAAGGTCGACATGTTGTCTTTGTAGAAGATATTATTGATACTGGTCAAACCTTGAAGAGTTTGAGAGATATGTTTACTGCAAGAGAAGCAGCTTCTGTTAAGATTGTCACAATGCTTGATAAACCAGAAGGTCGTACAGTAGAAATCGAAGCAGATTATACATGTTTTACAATTCCAAATGAATTTGTTGTAGGCTACGGTTTAGACTATAATGAAAACTATCGTAACCTTCCTTATGTAGGTGTATTGAAAGAGGAAGTTTACTCAAAATAGAAGGGTAAGTGTTTGAATGCAAAAACAAAATAATGGTTTCATAAAAAATCCATTTCTTTATTTGTTGATGATTTTCTTGCTAGTGACAGGATTCCAGTACTTTTTTGCTGGCAGATCCGCTGGTCATAGTCAACAAATTAAGTACTCAGAATTGGTTCAGGAAATCACTAACGACAATGTAAAAGAAATGACCTACCAACCAAGTGGTAGTGTTATTGAAGTGTATGGTGTCTACAAAACTGCTAAGACAGAGAAACAGGAAACGGGAATTCAATTTTTTACACCCTCTGCTACAAAAGTAGAGAAATTTACAAGTATTGTCCTCCCATCAGATACAACTGTAGCGGATTTGCAAAAATTAGCAAGTGAACATCAAACACAAATTGAAGTGAAACACGAAAGCTCAAGTGGTATGTGGATTAACATCCTGGTTTCAGTAGTACCATTTGCTATCTTATTCTTCTTCCTCTTCTCTATGATGGGAAATATGGGCGGAAATAGCGGACGTAATCCAATGAGTTTTGGACGTAGTAAAGCTAAGGCTGCTAATAAAGAAGATATCAAAGTTCGCTTCTCAGATGTCGCAGGCGCAGAGGAAGAAAAACAAGAACTTGTTGAAGTTGTTGAATTCTTAAAAGATCCAAAACGATTTACAAAATTGGGTGCCCGGATTCCAGCTGGAGTTCTCTTAGAAGGACCTCCGGGAACTGGTAAAACATTACTTGCCAAAGCAGTCGCAGGAGAAGCTGGTGTACCATTCTTTAGTATTTCAGGTTCTGACTTTGTAGAAATGTTCGTCGGTGTCGGTGCGAGCCGTGTACGTTCTCTCTTTGAGGATGCAAAAAAAGCAGCACCAGCTATTATCTTCATTGATGAAATTGATGCCGTTGGTCGACAACGTGGTGTCGGTTTAGGTGGAGGTAATGATGAACGAGAACAAACCTTAAACCAACTCTTGATTGAAATGGATGGTTTTGAAGGAAATGAAGGAATTATTGTTATTGCGGCAACAAACCGTTCAGATGTTCTTGATCCGGCTCTACTTCGTCCAGGCCGTTTTGATAGAAAAGTATTAGTTGGTCGTCCAGATGTTAAGGGACGTGAAGCAATTTTGAAAGTCCATGCTAGAAATAAACCTTTAGCTGAAGATGTAGATTTGAAATTGGTAGCACAACAAACTCCAGGTTTTGTTGGTGCCGATTTGGAAAATGTATTGAACGAAGCAGCCTTAGTTGCAGCTCGTCGTAATAAATCAGTGATTGATGCTTCTGATATTGATGAAGCTGAAGATCGTGTTATCGCTGGACCATCTAAGAAAGACAAGACAGTTTCACAAAAAGAACGTGAATTGGTTGCCTACCATGAGGCAGGACACACCATTGTCGGTCTAGTATTGTCAAATGCCCGTGTTGTTCATAAAGTTACCATAGTACCACGTGGACGTGCAGGCGGATATATGATTGCACTTCCTAAAGAAGACCAAATGCTTTTATCTAAAGAAGATATGAAAGAGCAATTAGCTGGCTTAATGGGGGGACGTGTAGCTGAAGAGATTATCTTTAACGTTCAAACAACTGGAGCATCTAATGACTTCGAACAAGCTACTCAGATGGCGCGTGCAATGGTTACAGAGTATGGTATGAGTGAAAAACTTGGTCCAGTACAATATGAAGGAAATCATGCCATGTTTGGTGCACAAAGCCCTCAAAAATCAATTTCAGAACAAACAGCTTATGAAATTGACGAAGAAGTTCGTTCATTGTTGAATGAAGCGCGAAACAAAGCTGCTGAAATTATCCAGTCAAATCGTGAAACTCACAAGCTGATTGCAGAAGCATTATTGAAATACGAAACATTGGATAGTACACAAATTAAATCTCTATACGAAACAGGAAAGATGCCTGAAACAGTAGAAGAGGAATCACATGCACTATCTTATGATGAAGTAAAATCAAAAATGAGTGAAGAAAATTAATTATCTTAAATACTATAAACAGAGGAAGCGCAAGTTTTCTCTGTTTTTTTAAAAAAGTTGAGGAAATTCGAATTTATAGTGAATTGAACCTAGAATAGTACACTAAGGATTCTAAAACGTCTCTAGAAATTAATTTTACTTTCCTAATCTTTTTGTTCATATCTTATTTCAATCCACTATAAATCAAAGATTTTCGATATATAGAAAACAAAATACAAGTTCACTTATTTCAATGCTCTCTTAGAGGAAATGATTCAAATTTTCTGAAAATAAGAATGTAACAGTTACTTGAGTAATATGAAGAAATGTTTCAAAAAATGATATGTGCTTCATAAAAAACAATTATTGTAAGAGAGCAGACGAACGATTTAAAGGCCGCAAAGCCCTTCTCAGAGAGCTGAAGGCAACATTACAAGACTTCTAAAAAAAAGCTAAACTTCCAAACTAAGTTCCACTGCTAATCCAAGTGGAAGTTAGTCTGATAAAAATCCTAAAAAACAGTGGAATTCCGTGTCAGGGTAAATTCCACTGGTTTTACTAATGCTTGATTTCATCGCTTCTGTAGCCAAAATGAATAGACAAAAAGAGCGCACAAAATCCCCTCATCTGAAAGCGTTTCAGATTAAGTTCCGCTATGGTGGAAGTTAGTGTGAGACGTTTGAATGGGGTTAAAGATTAGTTTTTAGATCTTATGTTGGAGTAATTTAGAAGACTGACAAACGTCTTCTGCAGGTATTTTAGAAATACCGAGAAGTTTAGGAATCTCTTCTCCATAAGTAAAGGCAAAGAGTTCATAGGCTGACTTTCCATTCAAAGCAGCACGTTTGACGCTGTTGACATGCGAACAGACGAGATTGATATCCTCTTGAGTTAAATTGTCAAAAGAAGTTCCTTTAGGTAGAATGTCGCGAATCAGCGTGTGATTTTTCTCAATTCTCCCTTTCTGGTCAGAGCGATTAGGGTCACAAAAGAAGAGTTTACTCTCTCCTCGCACATCCATTTCGATGTCATCAACCCTGG
>NZ_JASHBO010000002.1:0-185358 GCF_047464615.1 Streptococcus infantis | reverse complement strand
AAAGTAAAAACGTTTAAAATATTTTCAACAACCTATCGAAATCGACGTAAACGCTTCGGATTACGAATGAATTTGATTGCTGGCATTATCAACCGTGAACTAGGATTTTAGTTTCGCAGGAAGTCTAATGTTTGGAGAGTTTATCATTCGTTCCACACAACAATTTATGGAGTTTATCGCCTTTAACTCTTACTAGCGTCGCAGAAACTACGACAAATCTAGCAAGTGACGGGGCAGCTTATTCTAGTAATTTTACTTTTCAATTGATGATGTTAGGGATTAACTTCCTTTATCTTATGATTCGAAATTATGATTTTAAACAGTTTCCTATACGTTGGAGCTGGTCTATTTTAATTTGGGTTCCCCTCATCTTTGCTGTAGTTGGTATATTTGGTGATATTGTAACAACCCTCAGTGGTGAGTACAATTATTTTAATCCTCAGTTGATTACTTTTATAAACCCCATGGAGATCATTCGAAAATTCATGGCTTTAACGCCAATGGCTATTTTCTATGCTTTACTAAATGGTTTTTATGAAGAATTCTTCTTCTTGGGCTTACTGACTTCGGTAAAAGAAAAGCATCAGTGGCTGACTCTAGTCTACTCGGTAATTATACGGATTTCTTTCCATCCCTATCAAGGATTGCTTTGGGACTTGGTGATTGGGTTTGTTTACGGTCTATTCTATTATTTCTTGTACAAGTATGTAGTCAAGAATTTACTGCCATTTTTTCTCATGCATGCTCTTGATGATATGTTTGGTTCCAGTCTCTTGTATCTCTTGATTACTTGGGAAAATTAAGAAATCAAATTTTTTGACAACAGTCCAATGAGTCACTATATCAAAGTCTTCTTGTTCATAAAAACGAGGTCGGGATTTCTGTCCCGACCTCTTGTTGATTCTATATGGATTAGTCTTTGTTTTCGTATGGCAAGATCAAGTTTAGGATGATACCTGTCATAGCTGATAGGGCAGTACCTGAAAGGGTAACTGGACCAAGTTTAAGGATAGCTCCACCAAGTCCAAGCACCAACATAGCACTTGCGATGATAAGGTTACGCATTTGACCGAAGTCAACACGTTCTTTGATCAAGACTTTCAAACCGTTACTTGCGATAACCCCGTAAAGAAGGATAGACATACCACCAAGTACAGCGTTTGGAATTGTTGAAATCAAAGCAGTAAATTTACCAAGGAAGCTGAGGGCAATTGCGATAAAGGCAGCGTTACGGATAACTGAGACAGAAGCGATACGAGTCATACCGATAACCCCTGTATTTTCACCGTAAGTTGTATTGGCTGGTCCACCGAGGAAGGCAGAAACTGAAGTTGCGATACCATCACCAAGAAGAGTACGGTGTAGACCAGGTTCTTTCAAGAATTGGCGTCCACAGATTTGCCCTAAAACGGTATGGTCTCCGATATGTTCAGAAATCGTTACAATTGCGATTGGTAAGATGGCAATTGTTTCAGGACCGAAGTAAAGGTTGTATTGTTTGAAGGCACCACCTGTATTGAATGGTAGGTAGAAACCAGGGATTTCAAACCAGTTAGCTTCAAGAACAGGAGTGAAGTCAACCAATCCAAGTGCTAGTGCAAAGAGGTAACCACCGATAATGGCAAAAAGGAATGGGATGATTCGTAGGAATCCTTTTCCTTTTGTATTGATAAAGGCAGCAATGAGGAAGGTGACAACAGCTACAAGAGCATTTTTCCAGTTGCCATCAGCAACAAGACCAGCATTTGTTACAGCTGAACCTGCAAGACCTAGACCGATTACGATAATCATAGGTCCGATAATGATTGGAGGTAAGAGTTTGTCGATCCATTTTGTACCTGCAAATCGAACACTTGCAGCAACAAGGACATAAACAAAACCAGTCAGGATAACCCCTGTCTGAGCAGCAGATACATCGCCACCCATTTCTTTCATGGCAAGTGACATAGCTGTGATAAAGGCAAAAGAAGAACCCAGATAAACTGGAACTTTAAAGCCAGTAGAGATCATGTAAATGAGTGTTCCTACACCTGATGCAAAAAGGGCAACCGATACAGGCATTCCCAAGATCAAAGGTACCAAGATGGTTGCACCAAACATGGCAAATACGTGCTGGAAGCTAAGGAGAATTCCTTTGCCAGCTGAAGGACGTTGGTCAACGTCTAAAAGCAAATCAACAGATGATTCCTGTTTCATATTAACCTCACTTTTGGGCATCAAAAAAGAGCCCATTATTTTATAGCAATAGGCTCCCAGAGTAAGACCTCTCTAAAACAAGACTCCTTTATCAAGTTTTAAAGAGTTTTATATAGATCTGCGCCTTCGTCACCTCACGGGATGACATTAAAAACCTTTGCTTAGGATAGTATAGCAGAAAAAAATGATTTTGTAAATCATTTTTTCCCGAGCCTTGAAATAAGAAAGCGAGGTTTGATTTTGTAAATCATTTTTTCCCGAGCCATGAAATGAGAAAGCGAGGTATGATTTTGTAAATCATTTTTTCCCGAGCCATGAAATGAGAGAGCGAGGCATGATTTTGTAAATCATTTTTTCCCAAGCTTTGAAATAAGAAAGCGAGGTATGATTTTGTAAATCATTTTTTTCCGAGCTAAGAAATAAGAAAGTGAGGTGTGAGTTTGCAGATTTTTAATCTTTCTAAAGCGGACGTTTGTTAGGCATGCCAGCCTTTCTTGGGTATTTATTTGGAGTTTCTTTTTTCTTCTCGACAATAGTAATGTAGCGAGGGTCTCCGTTAGGAAGTGTGTAACTGAGATTATCTTCAACCTTACTAAAGAGAAGGTTAAGGGCATTTTTAGCTTCAGTTAATTCCTCAGGTGCATTGCTAGCCTTCAGTGCTAGCAATGTTCCTCCGACTTTCAGGTAGGGGATAGTCAACTCAGATAATATCTGCATACGGGCAACAGCACGAGCCGTAACAATATCAAACTGAGCACGGAAATTCTTATCTTGGGCAAAATCTTCGGCACGTCCATGATAGAAGTGAACATTTTCTAAACCTAGTTCTTGTGCTAATAGATTAAGAAAGTTGATTCGTTTATTGAGGGAATCAATAATAGTTACATCTAGCTGAGGATAGAGGATCTTCATCGGGAGGCTAGGAAAACCTGCTCCAGCACCGATGTCTAAGAGTTTAATAGGCTGGTTTTCAATCAATCCCTGTAAAATAGGAGCAATAGAATCATAGAAATGTTTGAGATAGACTTCTTCCTTTTCAGTAATAGCAGTCAGGTTGATCTTTTCATTCCATTCGACCAAAAGTTCAAAATAACGCTCAAATTGAACTTTTTGCTGGTCAGAAAGAATAATATTTTGTTCAGCTAGCAAGTTATAAAATGTTTCTGGTTTCATAGTAGTTTCCTTCTTTAGTATCATCTTATTTTACCACAAAAAGATAGAAATTTGATATACTGGTACTAATCTAAAAACAGAAAGGAGATATCAGATGAATTGGATTATTCTTGGAGTTCTTGCTCTTATTGGTATCTTTGTGATTATTACCTATAATGGATTGGTTAAAAATCGCATGCAAACTAAAGAGGCATGGAGTCAGATTGATGTTCAGTTGAAACGTCGTAACGATCTCTTGCCAAACTTGATTGAGACCGTGAAGGGATATGCAAAGTATGAAGGTTCAACGCTTGAAAAAGTTGCAGAACTCCGTAATCAAGTAGCCGCTGCAACCTCACCGGCAGAAGCTATGAGAGCTAGTGATGCCCTTTCACGCCAGGTTTCAGGAATTTTTGCCGTTGCAGAAAATTATCCAGACCTAAAAGCGAGTGGCAACTTTGCTAAATTGCAAGAGGAGTTGACCAATACTGAAAATAAAATCTCATACTCTCGCCAACTCTACAATAGTGTTGTGAGCAACTATAATGTTAAATTAGAAACATTCCCAAGTAACCTAGTTGCTGGACTCTTTGGTTTTAAAGTGGCTGATTTCCTTCAAACACCTGAAGAAGAAAAGGCAGTACCAAAGGTTGATTTTAGTGGTTTAGGTGACTAGGATGTTGTATGATCAAATCGCGAGTAATAAGCGAAGAACTTGGATTTTACTACTAGTATTCTTTTTACTTTTGGCTTTGGTTGGATATGCAGTTGGTTACCTCTTTATGCGGTCTGGTCTTGGTGGCTTAGTTATCGCTCTGATTATCGGCTTTATCTATGCCTTGTCCATGATTTTTCAATCAACAGAGATAGTCATGAGCATGAATGGTGCGCGTGAGGTGAATGAGCAGACTGCACCAACCCTCTATCATGTTGTGGAAGATATGGCTATGGTGGCGCAAATCCCCATGCCACGTGTCTTCATTATCGATGATGCTAGCTTGAATGCCTTTGCAACAGGCTCAAATCCCCAAAATGCAGCGGTAGCAGCAACTTCAGGACTCTTAGCGATAATGAATCGTGAAGAGTTAGAAGCGGTTATAGGCCATGAAGTCAGTCACATTCGTAACTATGATATTCGTATTTCTACTATTGCGGTTGCCCTTGCCAGTGCTATTACACTTTTATCAAGTATGGCTGGACGCATGATGTGGTGGGGAGGTGCAGGCCGTGGTCGTAGAAGTGATGACCGTGATAATGGTGGACTTGAAATTATTATGCTAGTCGTTTCTCTCCTAGCGATTGTTTTGGCTCCCCTAGCAGCAACCTTGGTACAACTAGCCATCTCTCGTCAGCGAGAATTTTTAGCTGATGCTTCAAGTGTGGAGTTGACTCGTAATCCTCAAGGTATGATCAATGCCCTTCGTAAGTTGGACAATAGTAAACCCATGAGCCGTCATATAGATGATGCTAGCAGTGCACTTTACATCAATGATCCTCAAAAACGAGGTGGCTTGCAAAAACTATTTTATACCCATCCGCCAATCTCAGAACGGATTGAGCGTTTGAAACATATGTAAAAACATCCAGAGATTTTCCTCTGGATTTTTGCATGTATCACCTCACTTGTGACTTGTCCTCTCACAAAAAAGTAGTATAATATAGTCAATTGAACCTAAAACAGTACATAATGTGGTATAATCTTCTTATGGCATATTCAATAGATTTTCGTAAAAAAGTTCTCGCCTATTGTGAGCGAACAGGTAGTATAACAGAAGCATCACACGTTTTCCAAATCTCACGTAATACTATTTATGGCTGGTTAAAGCTAAAAGAGAAAACAGGAGAGCTAAACCATCAAGTAAAAGGGACAAAACCAAGAAAGGTTGATAGAGATAGACTTAAAAACTATCTTACTGACAATCCGGACGCTTATTTGACTGAAATAGCTTCTGAATTTGGCTGTCATCCAACTACTATTCACTATGCTCTCAAAGCTATGGGGTACACTCGAAAAAAAAGAATCACACCTACTATGAACAAGACCCAGAAAAAGTAGCTTTATTTCTTAAAAAATTTAATAGTTTAAAGCACTTAGCACCTGTTTATATTGATGAAACAGGATTCGATACTTATTTTTATCGAGAATATGGTCGCTCATTAAAAGGTCAGTTAATAAGAGGTAAAGTATCTGGAAGAAGATATCAGAGGATTTCTTTGGTTGCAGGGTTAACAAATGGTGAGTTAATCGCTCCAATGACTTACGAAGAGACGATGACAAGCGACTTTTTTGAAGCTTGATTTCAGAAGTTTCTCTTACCAACATTGAGTACACCATCAGTTATTATTATGGATAATGCAAGATTCCATAGAATGGGTAAGCTAGAGCTCTTATGTGAAGAATTTGGGCATAAACTTTTACCCCTTCCTCCCTACTCACCTGAGTACAATCCTATTGAGAAAACATGGGCTCATATTAAAAAGCACCTCAAAAAGGTATTACCAAGTTGTAATACTTTTTTCGAGGCTCTTTTGTCCTGTTCTTGTTTCAATTAACTATATATGTAATTAAATACTAGTGAGGTGAATCATGTATAAGCGTTGGATGACCTTTTTCTTGATTTTGATTTTCACGCCAATACATTTGAGTATTGCTGATAAAGTCATGCGGACAAATTCATTAGCTCTATCAATCATTTTTACACTTGTTGAGCTTGCAATATTTTTTTATGTAGGAAAAAAGTATGACCTGTTTCACATTCGAAAAATCAGCCTAAAAGATATGTTGAATTGGCTTCTCTCCTACGCCTTGCTTGTCTTATTTTATATGTTGGTCAATTTTTTAGGACCTACCCAATCAGACACTACTCAATCAATTCAAAGTTTATCACTTTCATTGCCTGTGCTCTTTCTAGATCTATGTATTTTAGCACCCATTTCGGAAGAAATTTTTATGCGAGGACTGTTACAAGGGACAGTATTTAAGAATACATATATTGGATTGGTTACCACATCGGTTTTCTTTGCTTATCTACATGGACCCTATACAATTTCTAGTTTTATCACCTATTTAGGTATGGGATTTGCATTTGGTATAAGGTATAAGACTTCCGACAATCTTTGGAATTCCATTCTTTTACATTTCCTCAATAATCTAGTTGCATTTTGCTTTATGTATTTTAGATAAGGCCAAATTAGAATACCTTAGTTTATAAATATAGGTAAAATTTTTTCCCTATAGAACTGTAACAATAGCTAGCCATGAGGTGTCTTGTAGAGTATGTAACAGAACCTTCTATAGAAGGCTCCTCAAAAACTCTTCTATACTAAACCCTTAATATCAGAACAAATTGAGCACATCAAACGAGTCTGGGCAAAAAGTCTTTAAAATCAAAAAACGCATCATATCAGGTGTTGAAACCCTTGATAGTATGCGTTTTATTGTGGGAAGATTTACTTGATTTTCTGCTGAAATTTATTTTTTGCCCAACCTCTTGCTATTTTTTACATTTATAAATCTTGTAAATCAACTATTTCTAAACCATTTTTTGTCAAACGATAGATACTCCTACAGACTTCTTTTAAGAAACGTCGATCATGTGAAACAGTGACCAGACCACCAGGATAATTGGCAAAGAGTTTTCTGATTTCGGGTTGAGAGGTTGGAGAAAAGTTTCGTGTGGGTTCATCCAGAAGGAGAAAGTTTGGTTTTCGCAGCACTAAATTCAAAAGAAGGAGTTTACCTTGTTGACCACCAGATAAAGAGTGAATCTTGTGGTGCATCTCTGGATAACTGAAATTGAGACTGGCTAGGAAGGATTGAATTTTCTGTATTTCCTCTTTATGTCCAGTTTGGCTGAGAAATTTTACTGGGGATAGATCCAATTGCAGTGTTTCTTGGTAATTTTGTGGCATAAATCCAAGTGAAATCTCACTTTTGCCACTTAGTAGTTGCTGCAACTTGGCTAACAGAGTCGATTTGCCAACTCCATTGGGACCGATGATGCCGATTTTATCTTGCCCCCAAACAGTTAGTTGGAGTTTTTGAGACAAAATTCGTTGGCCGATGGATAAAGTATCATTTTCCAGTCGAAGTAAGACTTTAGAAGCTGCTAATGGCTTTATTTCTGAAAAGAAAAGTTGGATTTCTTCCTCTTCAAGTGGCTTTTGGGTCATGGACTGAGCTGCTTTTTCGTAGCGTTTTTCTTGAGAAAGAACATTTTTCATCTTTTTAGCCAGTAGTCGTCCGGCAGTACTGTCTTTGGTAGCTCGAAGTGCAGTTTCTACCTTTTGCTTGACTCGGCGATGCTTTTCCATGGTTTTATCATAGGCTCGTTGGTCGTTGTCAGCTTGCTGGCTTTGTCTGGCAAAGTTAGCCTTCCTTTGGGCACTATAGCGATCATAGTCTAAGTGCTCGACTAGGGTTTCAGCTTCCTTTCGATGCTTGACTAGTCGCAAGTGGATAATGGTGTCTGCAGTTTGAGAGAGGAAGTCTTCATCATGAGAAATGAAAATAACGGTCTGCCTCATCTTCTGAATCTTACTTTTTAGCCAATCAACTGTCTCAAGGTCCAGGTCATTTGAAGGTTCATCTAAAAATAGAATCTCAAAGGGTTTGGATAATTCATGGATAAGCTGAATTTTCAAAGCTTCACCTCCCGAGAGGCTACCAATCTCTTGGTCACTAGCAAAGCGATCACTATCAAAATGCAATTCCTCAGCCAAACGATAGAGAATGCTGAAGTCCAAATCAGCAGACTCTAAAAAGAAGTAGTCCTGTAGAGATTTTTTCTTCAATTCTTCAGGGAGATGTTGGGGAATGTAGGCCAAGGACTGAAGGTCAGACTGGATTTCTCCACTGATTGAGAAATCAGCTAATCTTTCGCCCATTAAAGTTCGAAGTAAGGTTGATTTTCCATTTCCTTCTTCACCAATAATAGCAACCTTTTCCCCGTCTTGGATGGTAATGTTTAAATTGGAAATAAGGTTTCGTAAATCTTTGTTTTGTGTGATGGTCAGATGATTGATTTTTATCATATTATTGCCCTTTCTAAATTTGGATAATACATAACAAAAGCTCTACTTTACCTAGTAGAGCCAATTGTCTATGTCAAAAAATCCTCTTTTAAAAGGGCTGAAAAAGCAGCAGAAAAAAGAGTACACAAAAAGAGACAAGAACAAGATCTACTAAATAAAGGTTCTTTATTTGATAGACTTAGTTGTTCATGTCTCCCTTACCTCCGAAAAATACTATGTTTATTTTATACCTTTTGGGACACTTTGTCAAAAGAAATGAGAAATTCAAATCTTTCTAGAAACCAAAAACAGGTCCATAGAGAGTCAGTACGTGTTTGACTTGATCGTAGTGGAACTTGTCATAGTTTCGCCAAGCTGTACGAGCTTCTTCATTGAGTTTAAGGGTGCCAAGTCCAATCAAGAGACTGGTATGTTGGTAAAATTTCTCAAGATCAACTAAGATAGAGTTATCTAGTTTCTTTGTCTTTTTAAGTTGTCTGAGTAGCTCGTCAATATTTTGTTGCAAGCGCAGATCATCAGGCAATCCTTGTTTACAAGTTTGGTAAGCTTTGTTTAACTCGGAAATGAGTTGATAAGCTTCTAAGATTAGTTCTTTGTCTTCCATATGAGCGTCCTCCTTTGCCCATGTATTGATGTCTATAGTATAGCACAAAAAATAAAATTGTCATAATAAATATATCAAAAAATAGAGAATGATTTTTTGAAAGTTTAGTTGCCTTGCTTGCGGTTCTTTCATGGTATAATCAAGTGAGTAAATCTTTATGGAGGAAGTATGAAATTAAATATTCAAGAAATTCGTAAGCAGCCTGACGGTTTGCACTTTGAGCAAACTTTAGACTTAGCAGCTGACTTGCGTGCCCGTAATCAAGAAATTTTAGATGTAAAAGATATTGTCGCTATTGGGAAAGTTCAGTATGAAGACCGTATGTTTTTCCTAGACTATCAATTGTCTTATACGATTGTCCTAGCTTCTAGTCGTAGTATGGAACCTGTAGAATTGAAAGAGTCTTATCCAGTGACAGAAGTCTTTATGGAAGGTGCAACCAATCAACTGGACCAAGAAGTTCTAGATGATGACTTGGTTTTACCGATTGAAAATGGGGAAATCGACCTGGCTGAAAGTGTCTCAGATAATATCTTGCTCAATATTCCTATCAAAGTCCTAACAGCTGAGGAAGAAGCTGGTCAGGGATTTGTATCTGGAAATGACTGGCAAATCATGTCTGAGGAAGAGTATCAAGCCCAACAGGCAGTCAAAAAAGAAGAAAATAGTCCATTTGCAGGTTTGCAAGGACTGTTTGACGGAGACGAATAGATGGTTTTATCCAAGAAACGTGCCCGTCATGTCATTGAGGAAATCATCGCTCTTTTTCCAGATGCGAAACCAAGTCTAGATTTTCGCAATCATTTTGAGCTCTTGGTTGCTGTAATGCTGTCAGCTCAGACGACAGATGCGGCAGTCAACAAGGCTACACCAGGACTTTTTGCGGCTTTTCCAACCCCACAAACCATGGCAGAAGCCAGTGAGAGTGAGATTGCCTCGTATATTTCTCGCCTAGGCCTTTATCGCAATAAGGCTAAATTCCTCAAAAAATGTGCCCAACAACTACTGGATGATTTTGACGGTCAAGTCCCTCAGACTAGAGAAGAATTAGAGAGTTTGGCAGGAGTTGGTCGTAAAACAGCCAACGTAGTTTTGAGCGTGGGATTCGGTATTCCAGCTTTTGCGGTAGATACTCATGTAGAGCGAATCTGTAAACACCACGATATTGTTAAAAAATCAGCTACACCCCTTGAGGTCGAAAAACGTGTCATGGATGTTTTGCCACCAGAAGAATGGCTTGCAGCCCATCAGGCTATGATTTACTTTGGTCGTGCTATCTGTCATCCGAAAAATCCAGAATGCGATCACTATCCACAGTTGTACGATTTTAGTTCGTTATAAAATTGATTTCTTGTGTTTTTTCTTGCATCGATTCCTGGTTTGTGTTATAGTAGTACCAATCAAATATTCCTTTAATCCTGTCCCGTGAGGCAGGCAAGGAGCTGAATCAAGTAGAAGGGTGGAGTCTCTGCTGTTTTGGTAGGGCTAGCTTAACTATACATTCTGAAGTCTCCTTGTTTAAGGAGACTTTTCTTTTTGGAGGTTTGTCATGAAGACAAAAGAAGTTGTAGACGAATTGACTGTCAAGCGAGCGATTACTCGAATTACCTATGAGATTATCGAGCGAAATAAAGATTTGAACAAGATTGTACTGGCTGGGATAAAAACACGCGGTGTCTTCATTGCTCACCGTATCCAAGAGCGATTGGAACAGTTGGAATCTATCTCAGTGCCAGTCGTTGAGTTAGACACCAAACCATTCCGTGACGATGTCAAAAGCGGTGAAGATACTTCTATAATCTCTGTTGATGTGACAGAACGTGAGGTCATCTTGGTGGACGATGTGCTTTACACAGGTCGGACCATCCGAGCAGCTATTGACAACATCGTAAGCCATGGTCGTCCTTCTCGTGTGAGTTTAGCTGTTCTAGTTGACCGCGGGCATAGAGAATTACCGATTCGTCCAGACTATGTAGGGAAAAATATCCCAACCAGTCGTTCAGAAGAAATCATCGTAGAGATGACTGAACTAGATGGACAAGATCGTGTTCTTATTACCGAAGAAGCTTAGATAGCTAAAAGGAGTTAGCCATGTCAGAAAATCAACAAGCATTGAAACATGTAGTCTCAATGGAAGACCTTACTGTAGAACAAGTCATGAAATTGATTAAACGCGGGATCGAATTTAAAAATGGAGCAAAGGCTTCTTATGAAGACCAACACATCGTCTCTAATCTCTTCTTTGAGAGTTCGACTCGTACCCACAAATCTTTTGAAGTAGCAGAGATTAAACTGGGTCTTCAGCTACTGGACTTTGATGTGAAAACAAGTTCAGTCAACAAGGGTGAAACACTCTACGATACAATTTTGACCTTGTCAGCCTTGGGAGTAGATGCCTGTGTCATCCGACACCCAGAGGTGGATTACTACAGAGAGTTAATCGATAGTCCGACGATTACGACTTCGATTATCAATGGTGGGGATGGTTCGGGTCAACACCCAAGCCAAAGCTTGCTTGATTTAATGACGATTTATGAAGAATTTGGACACTTCAAAGGACTCAAGGTTGCCATTGCTGGTGACCTTGACCATTCGCGTGTGGCTAAATCTAATATGCAAATCTTAAAACGCTTAGGAGCGAAACTCTACTTTGCTGGCCCTGAGGAATGGAGAAGTCAAGAGTTTGCAGACTATGGACAGTTTGTAAGCATTGATGAAATCATTGACCAAGTTGATGTGATGATGTTTCTCCGTGTTCAACATGAGCGTCATGAAAGTGGAACAGTCTTTTCAAAAGAGGGCTATCATGCCCAGCATGGTTTGACTCAAGAACGTTATAATCGCTTGAAAGATAAAGCTATTCTGATGCATCCTGCTCCTGTAAATCGCGATGTTGAAATTGCTGATCACTTGGTCGAAGCACCAAAATCACGTATTGTTCAACAAATGACCAATGGTGTCTTTGTCAGAATGGCAATTTTAGAATCTGTATTGACTTACAGAAACGCAAAATAAGACACAAAACGTTAAAAGATGCCTGAGAGCATCCACGAGAGGTGAATTTATGACTAAACGACTTCTAGTTTTAGAAGATGGAACAATTTTTGAAGGAAAAGCCTTTGGGGCTGACATCGATGTAACTGGTGAAATTGTCTTTAATACCGGGATGACTGGCTACCAAGAATCCATTACAGATCAGTCTTACAATGGACAAATCCTAACCTTTACCTATCCCTTGGTTGGGAATTATGGGATTAACCGTGATGACTACGAGTCTATCAGTCCAACCTGTAAAGGTGTAGTAGTATTTGAAGAAGCTCGTAGAGCCAGCAACTGGCGAAACCAGATGACACTGGATGAATTTTTGAAGTCTAAGAAAATCCCTGGTATTTCAGGTATTGATACACGTGCTTTGACAAAAATCATTCGCAAACATGGGACTATGAGAGCGACTCTGACACATGTGGGAGATAGTATCGATCACATCACAGATCAGCTTCAAGCAACTGTTCTACCAATAGATAATATCAAACAGGTTTCTACAAAAACTGCTTACCCAGCTCCAGGAGTAGGTTTAAGCGTGGTACTTGTAGACTTTGGTCTCAAGCATTCAATCTTAAGAGAGTTGTCTAAGAGAGATTGTAATGTAACGGTCGTTCCTTATACTACAACAGCAGAGGAAATCCTTCACTTGAATCCAGACGGAGTTATGTTGTCAAATGGACCGGGAAATCCAGAAGATGTTCCAGAAGCACTCGATATGATTCGTGGTATTCTCGGGAAAATTCCAATCTTTGGTATTTGTATGGGGCACCAGCTCTTTGCGATGGCAAATGGTGCCAAGACCTATAAGATGAAATTTGGTCACCGTGGATTTAACCACGCTGTACGCGAAATTGCAACAGGGCGCGTGGACTTCACGAGTCAAAACCATGGATATGCAGTAAGTCGTGAAGATTTTCCAGACCATTTGATGATTACTCATGAAGAAATCAATGACAAGTCAGTTGAAGGTGTACGTCACAGATACCAACCAGGTTTCTCTGTGCAATTCCACCCAGATGCTGCACCAGGTCCGCACGATGCAAGTTATCTATTTGACGAGTTCATCGAGATGATGGAAGCTTTCAAACAAGCAAACTAAAGACGAGTGTGAAATCGTCGGAGACTTTATGCAACTGAACACGGACGGAAAGCTCGGAATTTAGAGAACCCAACTCGGATTGTCAATCCTTCCTTGGTTTCCTAAAATTCAATCGCTTTCTATTCGTCCTTTGTATCTTATTTAATGGCAACCAGAGAGTTGCCGAATAGAAAGGCAGGTTGTTTCTTTTAGTCGCTATCAGGCGAACTAAAAACTCCCTGCACTAGATTTTTTACCGAAAAGTATCGTTTCGCTAAAAAATCGTCGGAGAATTTATTTAACTGAACACGGACGGAAAGCTCGGAATTTAGAGAACCCAACTCGGATTGTCAATCCTTCTTTGGTTTCCTAAAATTCAATCGCTTTCTATTCGTCCTTTGCATCTTATTTAATGTCGCCCTGTGAGGCGACGAATAGAAAGGCAGGTCGTTTCTTTTAGTCGCTATCAGGCGAACTAAAAACTCCCTGCACTAGATTTTTTACCGAAAAATATCGTTTCGTTAAAAAATCGTCGGAGAATTTATTTAATGTCGCTCTGTGAGGCGACGAATAGAAAGGCAGGTCGTTTCTTTTAGTCGCCATCAGGCGAACTAAAAACTCCCTGCACTAGATTTTTTACCGAAAATTATCGTTTCGTTAAAAAATCGTCGGAGAATTTATTTAATGGCAATCAGAGAGTTGCCGAATAGAAAGGAGAAGGGTGGTCCGTATTTGCTAAACTGAATACGGGCTACGGACGGTGCTAAAAAGATAGTTATTCCTAGAACTGACAGTTCTTCGTCATAACTCCTATTTTAGCTTTGTCCGCTTGACGCCCTTAATATCTTATAAATGCCTAAACGTACTGATATTCAAAAAATTATGGTGATTGGTTCTGGTCCGATTATTATTGGTCAGGCTGCTGAGTTTGATTATGCTGGGACCCAGGCCTGCTTGTCTTTGAAAGAGGAAGGGTATGAGGTTGTCTTGGTAAACTCAAACCCTGCGACTATCATGACGGACAAGGAGATTGCGGACAAGGTTTACATTGAGCCGATCACACTTGAGTTTGTAACGCGTATTCTCCGTAAGGAACGTCCAGATGCCTTGCTTCCAACACTTGGAGGTCAAACAGGTCTTAATATGGCTATGGAATTGTCTAAAAATGGTATCTTGGATGAGCTCGGAGTAGAACTTCTTGGTACCAAATTGTCTGCCATCGACCAAGCAGAGGACCGCGATCTCTTTAAACAATTGATGGAAGAACTCAAGCAACCGATTCCAGAATCAGAAATTGTAAATACGGTTGAAGAAGCAGTTTCCTTTGCAGCAACTATTGGCTACCCAGTTATCGTCCGCCCAGCCTTTACTCTAGGTGGTACTGGTGGTGGTATGTGTGCCAACGAGGAAGAACTACGTGAAATTGCTGAAAATGGCTTGAAGTTGTCACCTGTTACCCAGTGTTTGATTGAACGTTCAATCGCTGGCTTTAAGGAAATTGAATACGAAGTCATGCGTGACTCAGCTGACAATGCTTTGGTTGTTTGTAACATGGAAAACTTTGACCCAGTCGGAATTCATACAGGAGATTCCATTGTATTTGCCCCAGCGCAGACTATGTCAGACTATGAAAACCAAATGCTTCGTGATGCAAGTTTGAGCATCATCCGCGCTCTCAAGATTGAAGGTGGATGTAACGTTCAGTTGGCCCTCGATCCACACAGCTTTAAGTACTATGTCATCGAAGTAAACCCTCGTGTATCTCGTTCTTCAGCCCTTGCTTCTAAGGCTACGGGGTATCCAATTGCAAAATTGGCTGCAAAGATCGCAGTAGGATTGACCTTGGATGAGGTCATTAACCCAGTTACAGGTTCAACCTATGCCATGTTTGAGCCAGCCCTTGACTATGTGGTGGCTAAGATTCCACGTTTCCCATTTGACAAGTTTGAAAAAGGGGAGCGTCGTCTGGGTACCCAAATGAAGGCAACTGGTGAAGTTATGGCTATTGGTCGTAACATCGAGGAATCTCTTCTTAAGGCTTGTCGCTCCCTTGAAATTGGGGTGCATCATAATGAAATGCCTGAACTTGCAGATGTTTCAGATGATGCCTTGATTGAAAAAGTTGTCAAAGCCCAAGATGACCGTCTCTTCTATGTGTCAGAAGCTATTCGCCGTGGTTACACACCAGAAGAAATTGCTGAGCTTACAAAAATCGATATCTTCTATCTGGATAAACTCTTACATATTTTTGAGATTGAGCAAGAATTGGGCTCATATCCACAAGATCTTGAAGTTTTGAAAACTGCAAAATTGAATGGTTTCTCAGATCGTAAAATCGCAGAACTTTGGGAAACGACAGCTGATCAAGTTCGCCAACTTCGTTTAGAAAACAAGATTGTCCCAGTTTACAAGATGGTAGATACTTGTGCCGCAGAATTTGAATCAGAAACTCCTTACTTCTACTCAACATATGGATGGGAAAATGAGTCTATCAAGTCTGATAAGGAATCTGTACTTGTCCTAGGTTCTGGTCCAATCCGTATCGGTCAAGGGGTTGAGTTTGACTACGCAACTGTTCACTCGGTTAAGGCTATCCAGGCTGCTGGCTACGAAGCCATCATCATGAACTCAAACCCAGAGACCGTTTCTACAGACTTCTCTGTATCAGATAAACTTTACTTTGAGCCATTGACATTCGAAGATGTTATGAATGTCATTGACTTGGAGCAACCAAAAGGGGTTATCGTTCAGTTTGGTGGTCAAACAGCCATCAACCTAGCTGAACCACTGGCAAAAGCAGGTGTGACTATCCTTGGTACGCAAGTTGCTGACCTAGACCGTGCCGAAGACCGTGACCTCTTCGAACAAGCTCTCAAAGACTTGGATATTCCACAGCCACCTGGACAGACTGCTACAAACGAAGAAGAAGCAGTACTTGCAGCCCGCAAGATTGGTTTCCCAGTCCTTGTTCGTCCTTCTTATGTCTTGGGTGGACGTGCTATGGAAATTGTAGAAAACGAAGAAGATCTCCGTTCTTACATGCGCACAGCCGTTAAGGCAAGTCCAGATCATCCAGTTCTTGTAGACTCTTATATCGTCGGTCAAGAGTGTGAAGTAGATGCTATCTCAGATGGACAAAATGTCCTCATCCCAGGTATCATGGAGCATATCGAACGCGCAGGCGTCCACTCAGGTGACTCCATGGCTGTTTATCCTCCACAAACCTTGTCTCAAAAGGTGCAAGAAACTATCGCAGACTACACAAAACGCCTAGCAATCGGCCTTAACTGTCTTGGTATGATGAACATTCAGTTTGTCATCAAGGATGAAAAAGTCTACGTTATTGAGGTCAATCCACGTGCCAGCCGTACGGTTCCATTTCTTTCTAAAGTGACCAATATCCCTATGGCTCAAGTAGCAACCAAGCTCATTCTTGGTCAAAAACTTGAAGAACTTGGCTACCAAGATGGACTTTACCCTGAAAGCACCCGTGTTCATATCAAGGCACCTGTCTTCTCCTTTACCAAGCTAGCTAAGGTAGACAGCCTCCTCGGTCCTGAAATGAAGTCAACAGGCGAGGTCATGGGTTCTGATACCACTCTTGAAAAAGCCCTCTACAAGGCCTTTGAAGCTTCTTATCTTCACTTGCCAACCTTTGGGAATGTTGTCTTTACCATCGCTGATGATGCCAAGGAAGAATCTTTGGGATTGGCTCGTCGTTTCCAAGAGATTGGATACGGGATTTTGGCAACTCAAGGAACAGCATCCTTCTTTGAAAATCATGGTCTTAAGGCCCAATTGGTAGGGAAAATTGGTGATGATGAAAAGGATATTCCGAGCTTTGTACGCAAAGGGAAAATTCAAGCCATCGTCAATACCGTTGGAACAAAACGTACAGCAGACGAGGACGGTGAGCAAATCCGCCGTTCAGCCATTGAACATGGAGTTCCACTCTTTACAGCCTTGGATACAGCAGATGCCATGCTTAAGGTACTTGAAAGTAGAAGTTTTGTCACAGAAGCCATTTAGGCTCTGCTTTATTTGAGAATAAATTATTAACCAGCGTCAAAAGACGCTGGTTTTTCCTCTTTTATAGAGAAATCAAGTTAGAAATAATAGTTACAGTTCACTATTAAATGTCAAAGTTTATCAATAGATTTATCATTATCGTTAATGAGTAGACTTATTCTGACTTTCCCTAAAATTTTGTTGAATTTTCTTAAGTTTTTATCATATTTTTTATAATTAAGGTGCCTTAAGAAAAATAATGAAAAAACTAAATGTTTTTCATATAGTTTTCATTTTTTGTGTTATAATTAAGGTGCCTTAAGAAAAATATTAAGGTGCCTTAAGAAAAATAATGAAAAAACTAAATGTTTTTCATATAGTTTTCATTGTTTTAATAGTTTAAAGTCAATCTTATTTTTCTCTAATAGAAAATAATGAAAAAGTAGGTTTAGAAAGAGGTAAGTATCTATGTCGTCTCATAAAAAAGTTTCACTCTCTGAGATTAATCAATCTATCGATACTCCAAATAATAATCATTTCTGGCAAAATTTAAAGGCCTTCTTGGGTCCAGGTGCCCTTGTGGCTGTAGGGTATATGGATCCAGGAAACTGGATAACCAGTGTGGTTGGAGGTGCATCCTATAAGTACAGTCTCTTATTTGTCATCTTGATTTCATCACTCATTGCTATGCAGCTTCAGCAGATGGCTGGAAAGCTTGGAATTGTAACTCAGATGGACCTGGCTCAAGCAACAGCTCATCATTCACCTAAATGGCTTCGTTATAGTCTATGGGTGATTTTGGAGTTGGCCTTGATGGCGACAGATTTGGCAGAAGTTCTAGGTTCAGCCATTGCCCTCAATCTTCTCTTTAAAATTCCGATTATGATAGCCATCCTCTTGACAGTTTTAGATGTCTTTCTCTTATTGCTCCTGATGAAGTTTGGCTTTAAGAAGATAGAAGCTATCGTGACCACGCTAATTTTAACGATCTTAGCAATCTTTACTTACCTAGTAGCTTTGTCACATCCAAGCTTCCAAGGAATCGTTGAAGGTTATCTGCCAAATGCAACCTTATTTGAGAGTCCTTTGCCTGGGCATGAAAGTCAATTAACCTTGGCGTTAGGTATCGTGGGTGCAACAGTGATGCCCCACAACCTCTATTTGCATTCTTCCTTGTCTCAGACTCGGAAAATCAATCACAAGGACAAGAATGATGTTCGAAAAGCCGTGCGCTTTATGACCTGGGATTCTAATCTTCAACTGTCCTTGGCCTTTATCGTTAACTCCCTTCTTTTAATCTTAGGGGCGGCTCTCTTTTTCGGCCATGCATCCGAGATTTCTGCCTTCTCTCAAATGTATAATGCCTTGCAGGATTCTACTATTGCGGGTGCTATAGCTAGCTCAACCTTATCAACCTTGTTTGCTTTGGCTCTCTTAGCCAGTGGTCAAAATTCGACAATTACAGGTACCTTGACAGGACAAATCGTTATGGAAGGTTTCTTGCATATGCGATTGCCTCAGTGGTTCATTCGTTTGGCGACTCGTCTCTTTGCCTTACTGCCTGTTATGATAGTAGCGGTTCTGTTTGGTCATCAAGAAAAAACCTTGGATCAGTTATTGGTTTATTCACAGGTCTTTCTTTCAATCGCCCTTCCATTTTCAATCTTTCCTTTGATTTATCTAACTTCTAAGAAGTCACTGATGGGAGAATTTACCAATGCCAAGTGGAATACTATCCTTGGTTATATTGTTTCCATTATCTTAACTGTTCTCAATGTGAAATTGCTATTTGATATTTTTTAAGAGCATCTGAGATGAAGTAGAAAAAATATCATTTTGATGATTAAAATTGAAGAAAAAAATCACCCAAGAGTTGAATCTTGGGTGATTTTTTGGAATTCTCATCTTAGATGAAAAACACATTATAAAAAGCTGCATCAAGATGCAGCCACACTATAGCTACGGAAGACATGGGATTCGAACCCACGCACGCTTTCACACGCCTACCGCGTTTCCAACACGGCCTCTTAAGCCTCTTGAGTAATCTTCCAATACTTACTAAAATAGTTTATCATAAAGGCAAGTATCTTGCAAATAAAATTCAAACAATTGGCAAAATGATAGAAAATGAAAGAAAATGATAAAAAGTGCTTGACTTTGATTTTTTTTGTGATAGAATGATTATTGTAATCGTTAACAGGAGGTGAGTAAGTGCTAAAAACTGAGAGAAAAAAGTTGATTTTAGAGGAGCTGGGCAAACATAAAGTCGTTACTTTAGAGAAATTAGTAGGTTTGTTAGATACGTCAGAATCAACGGTTAGACGAGATTTAGATGAATTGGAATCGGAAAATAAACTTCGCCGAGTTCATGGAGGAGCAGAGTTGCCACACTCCTTGCAAGAAGAAGAAACCATTCAAGAAAAATCTGTCAAAAACCTTCAAGAGAAAAAATTGATTGCGCAAAAGGCAGCTTCCCTCATCAAAGAAAAAGATGTTATCTTTGTGGATGCAGGAAGTACAACAGCCTTTCTCATTAAGGAATTGGAGCGAAAAGACATTACTGTTGTGACTAACTCCATTCACCATGCGGTTCAATTAGTGGATAAGCAAATCCCGACAGTTATTATTGGCGGTGGGGTTAAAATGACGACTGATGCCAGCATCGGTGGTGTCGCGCTTAATCAGATTAACCAGCTTCACTTTGACCGTGCCTTTATCGGAATGAACGGTGTGGATGAAGGTTATTATACAACTCCAGATATGGAGGAGGGAGCTGTTAAGCGTGCTATTCTAGAAAATGCCAAACAAACCTATGTCTTGGCGGATTCGTCTAAGGTTGGTCAGTCTTGTTTCGCTAAGGTCGCCCCTATAAAACGAGCTATTGTCATTACAAGCAAGGGTCACGAACTCTTGTCAGCTATCAAAGAGAAAACGGAGGTTATCGAAGTATGATTTATACAGTCACACTAAATCCATCTATTGACTACATTGTCCGTCTGGATAAAGTGGAAGTTGGTAGTGTCAATCGTATGGACAGTGATGATAAGTTTGCTGGTGGTAAGGGAATCAATGTTAGCCGTGTCTTGAAACGCTTGGATATTCCAAATACTGCGACAGGCTTCATCGGTGGCTTTACAGGTAAATTTATCACTGATACTTTGGCTGAAGAGCATATTGAAACACGCTTTGTCCAAGTAGCAGAAGATACGAGGATCAACGTTAAAATTAAAGCTGATCAAGAAACAGAAATCAATGGGACTGGTCCTACTGTTGAAGCTGAACAACTTGAAGAGTTAAAAGCTATTCTTTCAAGTTTAACAGCAGAAGATACAGTTGTCTTTGCGGGTTCGAGTGCAAAAAACTTAGGCAATGTTATTTACAAGGATTTGATTGCCTTGACTCGTCAGACAGGCGCTCAAGTGGTCTGTGACTTTGAAGGTCAGACCTTAATCGATAGTTTGGATTATCAACCTCTTTTGGTCAAACCAAATAATCATGAACTGGGAGCTATCTTTGGAGTCAAGCTTGAAAGCTTAGATGAGATAGAGAAATACGCTCGTGAGTTGCTGGCTAAAGGTGCTCAAAACGTTATTATCTCTATGGCTGGTGATGGTGCCCTTTTGGTAACATCAGATGGAGCATACTTTGCTAAACCGATCAAGGGAACAGTGAAAAACTCAGTTGGTGCTGGTGACTCGATGGTTGCTGGATTTACTGGTGAGTTTGTCAAATCAAAAGACGCAGTAGAAGCCTTCAAGTGGGGAGTGGCATGTGGAACAGCAACCACCTTCTCAGATGACTTGGCAACTGCAGCATTTATTAAAGAAACTTATGAAAAAGTTGAGGTAGAAAAAAGATGAAAATTCAGGATTTATTGAGAAAAGATGTCATGTTGCTTGATTTGCAAGCAACTGAAAAAACAGCAGCTATCGAAGAAATGATTCATAGCTTGGTTGAACACGGATACGTGTCAGATTTTGAAACTTTTAAAGAAGGAATCTTAGCGCGTGAAGCTTTGACTTCTACAGGTTTGGGTGATGGTATTGCAATGCCACACAGTAAAAATGCTGCTGTTAAGGAAGCGACTGTTCTCTTTGCTAAATCAAACAATAGTGTTGACTACGAAAGTTTAGATGGACAACCAACTGACCTCTTCTTTATGATTGCGGCTCCAGAAGGTGCCAATGATACTCACTTGGCTGCCTTGGCAGAATTGTCTCAATACTTGATGAAAGACGGCTTTGCTGACAAACTTCGTCAAGTAACATCAGCTGATCAAGTTATTGACCTCTTTAACCAAGCTTCAGAAAAAGCTCAAGAGCCAGTACAAGCTCCTGCGAATGAATCTGGTGACTTTATCGTAGCAGTTACAGCTTGTACAACAGGAATTGCCCACACATACATGGCACAAGAAGCTCTTCAAAAAGTGGCCGCGGAAATGGGTGTCGGTATCAAGGTTGAAACCAATGGTGCTAGCGGTGTTGGTAACAAATTGACATCAGAAGATATTCGTAAGGCTAAAGCTGTTATCATCGCTGCAGATAAGGCAGTTGAAATGGATCGTTTCGATGGCAAACCATTGGTAAATCGTCCAGTTGCAGATGGTATTCGTAAGACAGAAGAGTTGATCAACTTGGCTCTTTCTGGTAATGCTGAAGTCTACCGAGCTGCTAATGGAGCGCAAGCTTCAACAGCATCTAATGAAAAACAAAGTCTAGGTGGTGCCTTCTACAAACACTTGATGAGTGGTGTATCACAAATGTTGCCATTCGTTATCGGTGGTGGTATCATGATTGCCCTCGCCTTCTTGATTGATGGTGCTTTGGGGGTTCCAAATGAGAGCCTTGGAAATCTTGGTTCTTACCATGAACTCGCTTCTATGTTCATGAAAATCGGTGGATCAGCCTTTGGTTTGATGCTTCCAGTATTTGCAGGATATGTTGCTTACTCAATCGCTGAAAAACCAGGTTTGGTAGCCGGTTTCGTAGCTGGTGCCATCGCTAAAGAAGGTTATGCCTTTGGTAAAATCCCTTACGCTCAGGGTGGTGAGGCAACTTCAGCTCTTGCAGGAGTATCATCAGGTTTCCTTGGAGCCCTCGTAGGTGGATTTATCGCAGGTGCCTTGGTACTCTTGGTTAAGAAATACGTGAAGGTTCCTCGCTCACTTGAAGGTGCTAAATCAATCCTTCTCTTACCACTTTTTGGAACAATCTTGACAGGCTTTGTCATGCTAGCTGTTAATATCCCAATGGCCGCAATCAACACTGGTATGAACAACTTCCTTGGTGGTCTTGAAGGTGGATCAGCTGTCCTTCTTGGAGTCGTTCTTGGAGGAATGATGGCTGTCGATATGGGTGGACCTGTCAATAAAGCAGCCTACGTCTTTGGTACGGGTACCCTTGCAGCAACAGTGGCAACAGGTGGTTCAGTAGCTATGGCAGCAGTTATGGCTGGAGGAATGGTGCCACCACTTGCAATCTTTGTCGCAACTCTTCTTTTCAAAGATAAATTTACTAAGGAAGAACGCAACTCTGGTTTGACAAACATCATCATGGGCTTGTCATTTATCACTGAGGGAGCGATTCCATTTGGTGCAGCTGATCCAGCTCGTGCGATTCCAAGCTTCATCCTTGGTTCAGCAGTAGCAGGTGGACTCGTTGGTCTTACTGGTATCAAACTCATGGCGCCACACGGAGGAATCTTCGTTATCGCGCTTACTTCAAATGCTCTTCTTTACCTCGTTTCTGTCTTAGTAGGAGCAATTGTAAGTGGTGTGGTCTATGGTTACCTACGCAAACCATTAGAAAAATAATCACAAACACATTCAAATGACTGAACACGAAAGTGGGCAGTCATTTTTTGATAATGGAGTTAGGGAGACAGTTCTTTAAAGTGATATAATAGAGGTAAATCTTAGAGAATTTAAATGATAGAATGCTGAAGTTCTACAAATATCTTAGAGGAGATAAGTGTCATGAGTGATTCTAGAAAAGAAGGAATCGACAAACTAAAGAAAGCAAAGATCTCTCTCCAAAATCTTACAAAAGAAGTGTTACAAGGAACCTATGCCAGCTTGGTGGAGGAAGATTTTCCTGATTCTAAACGAATTCATTTTATCGCTGATTTAGGTAGGAGCCCAGAAATTGTCTTTCATTTTGAGCTCATTTGCAAAGATTGGGAGGAAGGAACTGACCTGAATTTTGAAGCAAGTTTTGACCAGCATGGGCAGGAGGGAATAGACTATCTGTTGGAAATTCTCGATCAAGAGGAAGATGAGAGTCAACGCGTTTTGATTGTATATCTTCTAGCGAAGATCCTCTCCAAAACAAGACATAGAGATTTTTATGCGTCTTCTTGCAAGCAAATGCTTCCTGTTCTAATCTCTCTTTTACCTAGTTCAGAAGCTTCGAATCGTAGAAAGCTAATCATTGCCCTAGGGTGGATTGGTTCAATAAGTGAGATAGAAATCTTAGGACAACATCTCTTGACCGACCAAGATGCACTTTGTCGTGCCTGGTCTGGTAGCAGTTTGATGCAATTATCTTTTTATCAAGTAGATAAAGAAGTCTTGATAGAGAAAACAAAGGGTTTGTTTGGTGAGGCGATTGTAGAAGAAAAGGACTTGCAGGCTTGCGCTTTGATGATAGAAGCAGTTCAAGTTTTATTTTGGAAAAAATGGATACCTACATCTGCTGTGGAGAATCTGGAAGTCGAAAAGATTGAGAAAGCAAGAAAATCAGCGATCAGATTTTTAAAGAAGCAGAGAGCTCAAGTTGTTGAAAAATCATACAGAAAAGAAACTGCAGAAATATTAACGAAAGATGATTGTGTCTAGTAGATGCAGTCATTTTTTTGATTTCTCTAGATGTTTCTGAAATATGGTATAATAGAAGCATGGCAAACAAGAATACAAGTAAAACAAGACGGAGACCGTCAAAAGCTGAATTAGAAAGAAAGCAAGCTATCCAAAGGATGTTAATTTCCTTAGTCATAGCTTTTTGCTTAATGTTCGCTGCTCTTAGATTAGGAGCAGTTGGACTCACGCTTTATAACCTTATTCGATTACTAGTAGGAAGTCTGGCCTATCTGGTCATCTTTGTCGTCCTAGTCTATCTTTTTTTCTTCAAATGGATTCGGAAGCAAGAAGGTCTAATCTCAGGTTTTCTTTGCATTTTTTCAGGCTTATTGTTGATTTTTGAAGCTTATCTTGTATGGAAATATGGCTTAGAGCAGTCTGTCTTTAAGGGGACTTTAGCCCAAGTTTTGACAGATTTGACAGGCTTTCGTGTGACTAGCTTTGCTGGAGGAGGACTTCTAGGTGTTGCCCTTTATATTCCAGTCGCCTTTCTCTTTTCAAATATTGGTACTTACTTTATCGGAGCTATCTTAATCTTGATCGGTGCTCTTCTAGTTAGTCCCTGGTCTGTCTATGATGTCGCTGATTTTCTTGGAGCACGTTTTGCACTTTGGATGGAGCGACGCGAGCAGAAGAAACAGGAACGTTTTATCAAACGAGAAGAAGAAAAAGCTCGTAAGGAAGCAGAGGAACAGGAAAGACTTGAGAAAGAACAGGCAGAGCAAGCCTTGTTGGACATACCTCCTGTTGATATGGAAACTGGCGAGATTTTAGAAACGCCCCCTGTTCATTTTGATGATTTACCACCTCTTCCAGAGGAAGAATGGGTAGAACCTGAAATTATTCTCCCTCAAGCAGACTATGAAGTTCCTAGCGAAGTTGACATTCCAGAGGAAGATGAGTTCTTAGAGGATGAGGATGTTGAGGTAGATTTTTTTGCTAAAAAAGCTTTAGAGTACAAACTTCCAAGCTTGCAACTTTTTGCACCCGATAAACCTAAAGACCAGTCCAAGGAAAAAAAAATCGTTCGCGAGAATATCAAGATTTTGGAAGAAACCTTTGCAAGTTTCGGTATTAAGGTAACGGTTGAACGTGCTGAGATTGGTCCATCGGTTACCAAGTACGAAGTCAAGCCAGCCGTTGGTGTGCGGGTCAATCGCATTTCTAATCTAGCAGATGACTTGGCTCTGGCCTTGGCTGCGAAAGATGTCCGTATCGAAGCTCCAATTCCAGGGAAATCCTTAGTCGGGATTGAAGTGCCTAACTCTGAAATTGCGACCGTCTCTTTCCGAGAGCTCTGGGAACAGTCACAAACTAAACCTGAAAATCTGCTAGAAATTCCCCTTGGGAAAGCAGTTAACGGAACAGCTCGTAGTTTTGACCTAGCTAAAATGCCTCACTTACTAGTGGCTGGTTCGACAGGTTCTGGTAAATCTGTTGCAGTCAATGGTATCATTGCAAGTATTCTCATGAAGGCGCGTCCAGACCAAGTCAAGTTTATGATGGTGGATCCGAAGATGGTTGAGCTATCAGTCTATAATGATATTCCTCATCTTTTGATTCCGGTCGTAACCAACCCTCGTAAGGCCAGCAAGGCATTGCAAAAGGTTGTTGATGAGATGGAAAACCGCTATGAACTCTTTGCAAAAATTGGCGTTCGTAATATTGCTGGTTTTAATGCTAAGGTTGAAGAATTTAACGTTCAATCCGAGTATAAACAAGTACCTCTACCTTTGATCGTCGTGATTGTCGATGAGTTAGCTGACTTGATGATGGTAGCCAGCAAGGAAGTAGAAGATTCTATTATCCGTCTTGGACAGAAGGCGCGTGCAGCTGGTATTCATATGATTCTTGCAACGCAGCGTCCTTCAGTGGATGTTATTTCTGGTTTGATTAAGGCCAATGTACCATCTCGTGTCGCATTTGCAGTTTCGTCAGGGACAGACTCTCGTACTATCTTGGATGAAAATGGAGCTGAGAAATTGCTTGGCCGAGGGGACATGCTCTTTAAACCAATCGATGAAAACCATCCTGTTCGTCTGCAAGGTTCTTTTATCTCGGATGATGATGTGGAGCGTATTGTTAGCTTTATCAAGGCTCAAGCAGATGCTGACTATGATGAAAGCTTTGATCCCGGAGAGGTTTCTGAGACAGAAGGTGAGTCTGGCACAGGAGATGAAGGTGGAGATCCGCTATTTGAAGAAGCTAAGGCTCTGGTCATTGAAACTCAAAAAGCGAGCGCATCCATGATTCAACGTCGATTATCAGTTGGTTTTAACCGAGCAACTCGCTTGATGGAAGAATTAGAGATGGCTGGAGTTATCGGACCTGCAGAAGGAACGAAGCCACGAAAGGTTTTACAACAATAAAAAACGAAAAAATAGTATAAAAATGCATGGAAACTTTATTGGAAAGTTAGTCAAAAATGGTCTAACTTTTCGATGAAGTTTCCTTTTTTATAGCGATTTCTTTAGAAATAAAGCCATCTGAAAATCGTTTCAGAATTGCCCAATAAATGGATTTTACTTTTACTAGCTTTACCTATTAAGCTATTGATTTTTAAGCTGTTTTTGATATATTAAATTAGTATAGAAAAAATTATATGCTTATCCAGAAGTGTTTAAAAATTGAGGAGGATATTTTTTTAAAACAAAATGCAAACGCTCACTTGATAAACTGAAAGGAACAAAAAAACCGATGGATAAAGGATTGTTTGAAAAAAGTTGTAAATATAGTATTCGGAAATTTTCACTAGGGGTTACTTCTGTTATGATTGGTGCAGCTTTCTTTGGAACTAGCACTGTTCTCGCAGATTCTGCTCAGACTGGTTCTACAGCAAATATGCCGGCAGATTTGGCTGCAGCTCTTGCAAATGCTAAAGAGGACGGAGGGCATGATTTTGAAGCGCCAAAAGCTGGTGAAGACCAAGGTTCTCCTGAAGTAACTGAAGGACCAAAGACTGAAGAAGAATTGCTGGCAAAAGAAAAAGAAACTGCAACAAGCTCAGCAATTTCAGATACTCTTCCTGAAGAACTACGTGGAAAACTTGATAAGGCTGAAGAAAATGGCCACACTGCCTCAAAAGAAGAACTAGAAAAAGAAGATAAAAGCCTAGTCCCAGAAGATGTTGCTAAAACAAAAAATGGGGTATTAAACTACGGTGCGACTGTCGAAATTAAAAGTGCTGCAGGGCTTGGTAGTGGTATCGTTATTGGGGAAAATCTCGTTTTATCTGTTTCTCATAACTTTATCAAAGATGTTCCAGATGGTAATAATCGTAAGGTAGCTGATAATGTTGATAGTGATGGAGATGTCTATACAGTTTCTTACAAAGGGGCACCGGACGTCAAATTCAGTAAGAATGATGTGAAACACTGGGATCGTGAAGGGTTCCTCAAAGGATATAAAAATGATCTGGCAATTGTTAAGCTTCGTACACCTCTTGCAAATGCACCTGTTGAAGTGACTGAGAAGCCTGCAACAACTAAGGTAGGAGATAAGGTTCATGTATTTGGATATCCAAAAGGAGAGCTTGATCCAATTTTGAATACTACCGTTGAGGATATTAATAATCACGGAGAAGGTGTTCGTGGAATTAGCTATCAAGGAAGTGAACCAGGTGCCAGTGGTGGCGGTATTTTCGATGAAAATGGGAAATTGATTGGTATCCACCAAAATGGTGTCTCTGGTAAACGTAGTGGTGGTATACTCTTCTCACCTGCTCAGCTAGAATGGATTCAAAACTATATCAAGGGTATTGAAACAACGAAATCAGCTGGTCTATATGCTCTCGATAAACAAGTGGAAAGCAAGGAAGAAAAACCAAAAGAGGACAAACCTCAAGAAGAAAAACCAGCTGACAATAAGCCAGCAGAAAACAAACCAGCAGAAAATAAACCTGCTGAGAATAAACCAGCTGAATCAAAAGAAGTTTCTCCAGAATGGAAAACAGTTGAAAATAAAGACCAACAGGGAACAGTAACAATCCGTGAAGAAAATGGAGTTCGTTACAACCAATTAGCTTCAACTGCTCAAAATGACAATGGTAAGAAACCAGCCTTGTTTGAAAAAGATGGTTTGACAGTCGATGCTAATGGAAATGCCACAGTTGATTTGACCTTTAAAGAAGAATCTGAAACTGGTAAATCTCGCTTTGGTGTCTTCATGAAATTCAAAGATACCGATAACAACGTTTTTGTAGGTTACGACCAAGGTGGATGGTTCTGGGAATACAAATCAAATGGAAGTGGACTTTGGTACCAAGGTAATCGTGTTGCAGCTCCTGTTAATGGCTCAACCAACCACTTGACCATCAGTCTTAAATCAGATGGACAGCTCAATGCAACTAACAATGATGTCAAACTTTTTGACACCCTTACCTTGCCATCTGCAGTAAATGACAAACTCAAAGATGAGAAGAAAATCGTTCTTAAAGCTGGAACCTATAACAGCAGCGAACGAACCATTGTCAATGTCAAAACTGATGACCAAGAAGGTGTGAAAAACGATCAAGAAGCCGCTGAAAAAGAAAAGGGCGACACAGTAGATGATAGCAATGTCAAATACGACACTATCGAATCTACAGTATTGAAAGCAGTCATCGACCAAGCCTTCCCACGTATTAAAGAGTACGTCCTAAATGGCAACAAGCTTCCAGGTCAAGTGCAACCGATTAATCAAGTTGTGATTAACAAGCACGCTGTGACTCCTGAAGTTACTTATAAGAAGATTAATGCAACGACTGCTGAATATGAAATGAAACTCCGTGATGCGGAAAACCTTATCAATGCAGATATGACCGTTCGTTTGCAAGTGGTGGACAATCAACTTCACTTTGATGTAACTAAGATTGTCAACCATAACCAAGTAACACCAGGACAGAAGATTGATGATGAACGCAAACTACTTTCTTCAATCAGCTTCCTAGGAAATGCCTTGGTATCTGTATCAAGCGACCAAGCAGGAGCTAAGTTTGATGGGGCAACCATGTCAAACAACACTCACGTAAGTGGTGACGACCATATCGAAGTAACAAATCCAATGAAAGATTTGGCAAAAGGTTACATGTATGGATTTGTTTCAACAGACAAGCTTGCAGCAGGTGTATGGAGCAACTCACAAAACAGCTACGGTGGTGGTTCTTACGACTGGACACGTTTGACAGCTTACAAGAATACTATCGGTAATGCTAACTACGTTGAAATTCATAGCTCTGAATGGCAGTGGGAAAAAGCTCACAATGGTATTGTCTTCCCAGCATATACTAAGGAACTTCCAAGTGCTAAAGTTGTCATCACAGAAGATGCCAATGCTGATAATAAAGTAGACTGGCAAGATGGTGCGATTGCATACCGTAGCATCATGAACAACCCTCAAGGTTGGGAAAAAGTAAAAAATATCACTGCTTACCGTATCGCCATGAACTTTGGTTCACAAGCACAAAACCCATTCCTTATGACCTTGGATGGTATCAAGAAGATTAACCTCCATACAGATGGTCTTGGTCAGGGTGTCCTCCTTAAAGGTTACGGTAGTGAAGGACATGACTCAGGTCACTTGAACTACGCAGATATCGGTAAACGTATCGGTGGAACAGAGGACTTTAAAGCTCTTATTGAAAAAGCTAAGAAATATGGTGCCCACCTCGGTATCCACGTTAACGCTTCAGAAACTTATCCTGAATCAAAATACTTCAATGAAAATATCCTACGTAAAAATGCTGACGGTAGCTATAGCTATGGTTGGAACTGGCTTGACCAAGGTATCAATATTGATGCAGCTTATGACTTGGCTCATGGACGTTTAGCGCGTTGGGAAGAATTGAAGAAAGAATTGGGTGAAGGTCTAGACTTCATTTATGTCGACGTTTGGGGTAACGGCCAATCAGGTGACAACGGTGCTTGGGCAACTCACGTTCTTGCGAAAGAAATCAACAAACAAGGTTGGCGCTTTGCAATTGAGTGGGGCCATGGTGGTGAGTATGACTCTACCTTCCATCACTGGGCAGCTGACTTGACTTATGGTGGCTATACCAATAAAGGTATCAACAGTGCGATTACTCGCTTTATCCGTAACCACCAAAAAGATGCTTGGGTTGGTGATTACAGAAGCTACGGAGGTGCGGCAAACTACCCACTTCTAGGCGGATACAGTATGAAGGACTTTGAAGGATGGCAAGGTCGTAGCGACTATAATGGTTATGTAACCAACTTGTTTGCTCATGATGTTATGACCAAGTACTTCCAACACTTCACTGTTAGCAAATGGGAAAATGGTAAACCAGTAACCATGACTGACAATGGTGGTACTTACAAGTGGACACCTGAGATGAAGGTTGAATTGGTTGATGAGAACAACAACAAGGTAGTTGTTACTCGTAAATCGAATGATGTCAATAGCCCACAATACCGTGAACGAATTGTTACGCTTAATGATCGTGTCATTCAAGATGGTTCAGCCTACTTGACACCTTGGAACTGGGATGCCAATGGTAACAAGCTTACTGGTGACAAGGAAAAAATGTACTACTTCAATACTGAAAAAGGTGCAACAAATTGGACACTTCCTAGTGACTGGGCAAACGGCAAAGTTTACCTTTACAAACTAACAGACCAAGGTAAGACTGAAGAACAAGAAGTGGCTGTCAAAGATGGTAAGATTACACTCGACCTTCTAGCAAATCAACCTTATGTTCTTTATCGTTCTAAACAAACTAATCCTGAAATGTCATGGAGTGAAGGAATGCACATCTATGACCAAGGATTTAACAGTGAATCTTTGGACCATTGGAAGATTACAGGTGATGCATCTAAGGCTGAAATCGTGAAGTCTCAAGGTGCCAACCAAATGCTTCGCATCCAAGGCAATAAAGAAAAAGTTAGTCTCACTCAAAAATTGACTGGCTTGAAACCAAATACTAAATATGCGGTCTATGTCGGTGTGGATAACCGAAGTGATGCTAAAGCAAGCATTACTGTTAATACTGGTGAGAAAGAAGTGACCAACTACACTAACAAATCACTCGCTCTCAACTATGTTAAAGCATACGCTCATAACACACGTCGTGACAACGCAACTGTTAATGATACAAGTTACTTCCAAAATATGTATGCCTTCTTCACAACAGGTTCAGATGTATCAAATGTAACCTTGACCTTGAGTCGTGAAGCAGGAGATGAAGCAACTTACTTCGATGAAATCCGTACTTTTGAAAATGATTCAAACATGTACGGTGATGGTCATGATACTGCAAAAGGCGTCTTCAAACAAGACTTTGAAAATGTCGGTCAAGGTATCTTCCCATTTGTTATCGGTGGTATCGAAGGTGTTGAAGATAACCGTACTCACTTGTCTGAAAAACATGGACCATACACACAACGTGATTGGAATGGCAAGAAAGTTGATGATGTTATCGAAGGAAATTGGTCACTCAAGACAAATGGTCTCGTAAGTCGTCGTAACTTGGTTTACCAAACAATTCCACAAAACTTCCGCTTTGAAGCAGGCAAGACCTATCGTATTACATTTGACTATGAAGCTGGATCTGACAATACTTATGCCTTTGTAGTCGGTAAGGGAGAATTCCAATATGGTCAAACGAGCAATATGGAAGTGCATGAATTGCCAAATACTTGGACAGATTCTAAGAAAGCGAAACGTGCAACCTTCCTAGTAACAGGTGCAGAAACTGGCGATACATGGGTAGGTATCTACTCTACAGGTAATGCAAGTAACACTCGCGGAGACTCTGGTGGTAATGCTAACTTCCGTGGCTACAATGACTTCATCATGGACAGACTTCAAATCGAAGAAATTGTCTTGACTGGTAAGATGATGACAGAAAATGCTGTCAAGAACTATCTTCCAACTGTTGCTATGACCAACTACACCAAAGAAACAATGGATGCTTTGAAAGAAGCAGTCTTCAACCTCAGCCAAGCAGACGATGATATCAGTGTAGAAGAAGCTAAGTCTGAAATTGCTAAGGTCAATGCTCTTAAAGACGCTTTAGTGATGAAGAAAACAGCTCTTGTAGCAGATGACTTTGCAAGTCTTACAGCTCCTGCTCAGGCTCAAGAAGGTCTTGAAAATGCCTTTGATGGCAACGTGTCAAGTTTATGGCATACATCATGGAGCGGAGGAGATGTTGGCAAACCAGCAACCATGGTCTTGAAGGAACCAACTGAAATCACAGGCTTCCGTTATGTTCCACGTGGTTCAGGTTCAAATGGTAACTTGAGAGATGTTACTCTTGTAGTAACGGATGAAACAGGTAAGGAACATACCTTCAATGCAACCAATTGGGCTGATAACAATAAGCCAAAAGATATCGACTTTGGCAAGACTATCAAAGCTAAGAAGATTGTCCTAACAGGAACAAGAACTTACGGAGATGGTGGCAATAGATATCAATCTGCTGCAGAATTGATTTTCGCTCGTCCACAAGTTGCTGAAACTGGTCTTGATACTACAGCTTATGAAGCAGCCTTGGCTAAAGCTCAAAAATTGACTGATAAGAGCAATCAAGAAGAAGTGGCAAGTGTTGTTGCTAGCATGAAATACGCAACTGATAATCACCTATTGACTAATAGAATGCTTGAATACTTTGCAGATTATCTTAATCAATTGAAAGATGAAACACCTACTCCAACACCGGACCCAGAACCGACACCAGATCCACAGCCAACTCCAGATCCAGAGCAAACTCCGAACCCAGAACCAACTCCAGATCCTAAACCAGAAACTCCAACATCAAGCAAGGGTGACGAAACAGCACCAGTCGTTGAAGTTCCGGAATTCACAGGTGGTGTAAATGGTACTGAAGCAGCTATTCATGAAGTTCCAGAATACACAGACCCAATCGGTACATCAGGGGATGAGCCAGCACCGGTTGTAGAACTTCCAGAATATACAGGGGTTCTAGGTACAGTAGGCGATGAGCCAGCACCGGTTGTAGAACTTCCAGAATATACAGGGGTTCTAGGTACAGTAGGCGATGAGCCAGCACCAGTTGTAGAAGTTCCAGAGTATACAGGACTAGTTGGAACTGCAGGAGAAGAAGTAGCTGTAAACGAAGTTCCAGAATTCAAGGGTGGAGTTAACGCAGCAGAAGCAACTGTGAGCCAAGCACCAGAATTTACAGGTGGTGTAAATGGAGCAGAAGCAACGGTTCATGAAGTACCAGAGTTTACCGGAGGTGTGAATGGAAGTGATGGCGCAATCCATGAAGTTCCAGAATACAAAGGCCAAATTGGTACAGTAGGTAACCAACCTGCGCCTGTAGTGGAAAAACCAGAGTATCGAGAAGATTCAAAACTTTCAGTAGAGAATAAAGATACATCTAAAGAGGTGAATTCAAATGCTCTTCCAAATACGGGTGAACATAATTCTGAAACAGCTCTCTTCATCGCAAGTGTTAGCATGGCAGTTTCAGCAGCACTCTTAGCTGTCAAAAGAAAAGAAGATTAAAAAATAAGAGAGTTTTCGTCTAACGATGGCTCGAGCTCCTTACTTATTGTAGTGGAGAAAAACAAAACCCGGAGAGGACCTCTAGGTCCTCTTCTTTTTCTAAAGGGGAATGAGAACGCTTACTCTTGAAGCGTATGAAAGGAAACAGGAGAAAAATGGGAAAACACTTATTTGAGAAACGGTGTCATTACAGTATACGTAAATTTACAATCGGCGCAGCTTCTGTCATGATTGGTGCCAGTATCTTTGGTGCCGGAATGGTTCAAGCAGCAGAAAAAGAAGTTCCTGTAGAAACTGAGGGAGCAGTAACACAGGTCCAACCACTGGAAAAGTTACCAGCAGATTTAGCATCAGCTATTGATAAAGCAGAAGCAAATGCTGGTGCCGTCGAAAATAAAGCCACTGAGGTGGCAACTCAGCCAAATGTAGAAGAAACTCCGAAGAAAGAAGTAGAAACTCCGACAGTTGCTCCCCAAGCTGAAACAAAACCAGTTGCTAAGGATTTAGTTGAAACACCAGATGTCAATCATCTAGAAAAGGCGACTGCAACAGCTTCAAACCATGAAGCCAACACACCATTTACAGCAGAAAAGGCAATTGATGGCAAACCTGATACTCGTTGGGCTACTGACCAAAACGTTGAGAAACCAACAATCGAATTTACACTTGAGAAGACAACTGTAATTAAGCATGTGGAAATTGATTGGGATCGCCGTCTTCGTGGTCAACAAAACGATCCAAATATCAAATCTTGGAATCTCTACTACGCTGGGCAAGATGATGTAAATGGTTCAGGTAACAAAGAATGGAAGTTGGCTCATCAAAGAACAGGAACACCTGTACTTGATGAAAAGGTTGACTTAAAAGAAGCTATCCAAGCCAAATACCTTAAACTTGAAATCACGGATTACCAAGCTGGTACAATGAACTGGAAAAATGTTGGGATTCAAGAAATTCGTGCCTATTCAAACATTCCAGACGCTAGCAAACCGACAGACATTCGCCAAGTTACAGAACTAACAGTTGCTGAAGACGGTAAGTCAATTGTTTTACCGAGCTTGCCAGGAAAAGTTAGCTTGATTGGTAGCAACAAACAGGGAGTTGTTGATCTTAATAACAAGATCTACAAACCCTTAACAGATCAAACTGTCAAGGTAATGGTCCAACAAGTCAAGGATACTCATACCTTCACAAAAGAATTTGAAGTCCTTATTAAAGGATTACATGCAGACGAAGGCGTTGGTACTAAGCCAGCAGTTGCACCAGCAGTTCAACAATGGTATGGAACTGAAGGCAAAACTTCTATTACAGCTGATACCGTGATTTCAGTTGGCGATTCTGGATTTGGTCAAGAAGCTAAATTCTATCAGACTGACCTTGAAAGTCGTGGGCTAGAAATCGCTACAGGTGATCAAACGGCTCAAAAACGGATTGAATTTAAGAAAGTTGTAGATAAAGGCTATGGCAAAGAAGGCTATGGTATCACCATTAAAGATGGAGTTATCACAGTAGAAGCGGCGACCAACGCAGGAGCCTTTTACGCAACTCGTACTCTCCTTCAGATGGGAGAAAAGGATTTGCAAAACGGAGAAATCCGTGACTTCCCAAGCTTCAGTCACCGTGGCTTTATGCTAGATACAGGTCGTAAGTTTATTCCTTATGATACGCTTGTAGACATCATGCTCAACATGGCCTACTACAAGATGAACGATCTTCAGTTGCACTTGAATGACAACTATATCTTCCTAAAAGATCACTTGGCTGGTAAGAATCTTTCTCAAGATGAAGAACTGGATTATGTTCTTAAAAATGCCAAGACAGGATTCCGTGTAGAGACTGATGTTGTCGGTGAAAATGGTGAAAAATTAACATCTGACGAGCATTACACTAAGGAAGAAATGCAAGAAATTATCAAGTTGGCCAAAGCTTTGCATATCAACCTTGTTCCTGAAATTGATACACCAGGTCACGCTCTTTCATTTGTTAAGGTTAGACCTGACCTTATGTACAAAGGCAGTCTTAGCGATTATAGGGGCAAGCACAATGTTGAACGAGTTGCTATGTTGGACTTGGATAACAAGTACGAAGAAACACTTGCTTTTGTCAAATCAGTCTATGATAAATTGCTCGATGGTGAAGACGCACCACTTCATGGCGTTTCTACTGTTCATATCGGTACCGATGAGTATTATGGTAGTCGCGAAAGCTATCGTCGCTATGTCAACGATATGATTCAGTATATCAAAGGCAAAGGCTATACACCACGTATTTGGGGTTCACTTAGTGCTAAACCAGGTGCAACACCAGTTGATTGGAAAGATGTAGAAGTTGATATCTGGAGTATCGGATGGCAACGTCCAGCTGATGCTATTGCTCAAGGCGCAAAGATTATCAATATCACAGATATTCCAACCTATAGTGTTCCAAGTGGAAGCAACAGTCAAGGTGGATATGGAGATTATGCCAACTATGAAACTCAATACAATCGCTGGACACCGAATGACTTCTCAACAGGTGGAGGACCACGTCTAGAAGCCTCTAATCCAAATATCCTTGGTGGTGGTCATGCAGTATGGAATGATAATATTGACCTCCATGAAACTGGACTCACTTCTTACGATATCTTTAAACGCTTCTTCAAGAGTATGCAATCAACTGCAGAACGCACTTGGGGTTCAGACCGTGCAGCCAAGACCTACGCAGAACGTGTTCAACCAGCAAGTGTCTATGCACCACAATCTAATCCAGATAAGACCGTAGCTGAAGAAGACTTGTTCAAGATTAATCCTGAGACTGTCAAAGATTATCTTGCTAAGAAAGTGAAAACAAGTGAAAAAGGATTGAATTTCGATAAAGACAGTACAATCGAAGGTCTAGTTGGTGACGCAGGACCAAGTCATGTCTTGAAAATGGATGTTACTGTAACTGGTGACGGTGAACAGACCTTCTCAACAAGTGGCAATAATCAACTTTATCTTGCAGATAAGGATGGCTACCTTGCCTATACTTTTGAGCAATTCCATATTCAATTCAACAAGAAACTTGAAAAGAACAAACGTTATCAAATCTCTGTTGTAACGAAACCACAATCGACAGAAGTTTATGTAGATGGTGAAAAGGTTGAACGGATTGCAAATCCAGCTAATCCTCGTTTTGCTCATAATAGCTTGGTTCTACCACTTGAAACAATCGGTGGTTTCAAAGGAATCTTGCATAGTGCTGAGTTGTCAAATGAACCATTTGTAAATCCACGTTTGATTCCAAATAATCATTTTACAGTTTCTGCAACTAGTCAAGAATTACCAGGTACCAATGCAGAAGGTCCAGTAGAAAAAGCCTTCGACAATGATCCAAACACCTTCTGGCATTCAAAATGGTCTGGACATCAAGCACCATTCACAGTTGCTATGAACTTGAAAGCAAGTGAAAAAGTCAATGGTTTGACTTATCTTCCACGTCCAGGTGGTGGTAATGGTGTCGTGACATCTTATGAAATATATGCTCAAAAAGATGGTCAGATGGTTAAAGTTGCTTCAGGAACTTGGGAAAACAATGCCAAAGAGAAAACAGTGAACTTTGATGCAGTTGAAACGGATAAGGTAGAGTTAAAAGTTCTAGCAGGTGTTGCAGGATTTGGTAGTGCTGCAGAAATTCAACTTCTGAAACCAGTTTCGACCAGCAAGGTAGAAGAGCCAGTTAGTCCAGAGAAACCTGTGACACCAGAAAAACCTAAAGTTGAAGAAGTAAGCGATGGTACAACTGAACTTGCGGATAACTTTGTAGCTACAAAACCTACAAGTGACGAGGCGGTTGCTGCAGCATCGAAAAGTCAAGATTACCTTAAGAAAGAGTATAAGGTCTTCCCAACGCCACAAAAAGTAACTTACGATGAAGGTGTTACAAAACTCCATAAACAAGTCAATCTTGTTATGGGGGATAATTTGGATATCTATACTCGTAACCGCTTGAAGAGTGTTTTACAAGATCATCAAATCTCATATACAAGCAGTCAATCAGCAGTGGCAGGTGCTACCAATATCTACCTGGGTGTTCATGGTCAAAATTCCCAGGCTGAAAAAGAAGTGTCTGGAATTTCTCAAGGACTCTTTGATAAGATTGATGCCTATGCCTTGTCAATCAAGAACAATACAATCTCTATCGTCGGTAAAGATACAGATGCTGTCTTCTACGGTTTGACAACTCTCAAACACATGCTTAATGAAAGTGAAGCTCCAGTCTTGCGTAACGTAACAGTTGAAGACTATGCTGAAATTAAGAACCGTGGCTTTATCGAAGGATACTATGGTAACCCTTGGAGCAATGCTGATCGTGCTGAGTTGATGCGTTATGGTGGTGACTTGAAGTTGACCCAATACTTCTTTGCACCAAAAGATGATCCATATCACAACAAGAAATGGCGTGAACTTTATCCAGAAGAAAAACTAGCTGAAATCCGTGAATTGGCGCGTGTCGGAAATCAAAATAAGACTCGTTATGTATGGACCATCCACCCATTCATGAATAACCGTATCCGTTTTGGCAACGATGCTGACTACCAAAAAGACCTTGAAACTATTAAGGCTAAATTCACTCAATTGATGGATGTCGGTGTTCGTGAGTTCGGTATTTTGGCCGATGATGCCCCAAGTCCAGTTGGTGGCTACAATAGCTACAACCGCTTGATGAAGGACATGACAGACTGGTTGACTGAAAAACAAGCAACTTATGGTGGCCTTCGTAAGGAAATGATATTTGTCCCAGGTCAATATTGGGGTAATGGCCGTGAAGATGAGTTGAAAGCACTCAATGAAAATCTTCCAACTTCAACCTCTATGACCCTTACTGGTGGTAAGATTTGGGGTGAAGTATCCGAAAGCTTCCTCTCTAACCTTAAGAACAACCTGGCTGCAGGTGGTAAGACCTATCGTCCAGTTTCTCTATGGGTCAATTGGCCTGTTACAGATAACTCTAAACAACACTTAATCTTAGGTGGAGGTGAGAAATTCCTTCATCCAAATGTTGATCCTAGTCTTCTTTCAGGTATCATGTTGAATCCAATGCAACAATCTGAGCCTTCTAAGATTGCTCTCTTCTCTGCAGCTCAATATGCATGGAAACAATGGAAGTCAGAAGAAGAAGCTAAGAAAGTAAACGATATTGCCTTCAACTTTGTTGAAAATGGTAAGTTTACAGATAGCGAAGCATCTCTTGCCTTCCGTGAGCTTGGTAAACACATGATTAACCAAAATATGGATGGCCGTGTTGTGAAGTTGGAAGAGTCTGTTGAACTTGCACCGAAATTGGCGGCCTTCATGTCTAAGTTGAAAGCTGGTCAAGATGTTGGTGCAGAGCGTGAAGGCTTGCGTGCAGAATTTGCGAAACTAAAAGCTGCAGCTCAACTTTATAAAGCCTCTGGTGATGAAAAGATGCGTGCTCAAATCCATTATTGGTTGGACAATACCATTGACCAAATGGATGCCTTGAGTGCTCTCCTTGATGGTACAGAAGCTATCGAAAAGAACGATTCTGCAAAACTTTGGGATAGTTACTATAAGGGATTGAAACTATATGAACAGTCTCAAACTTATACCTTCCATTATGTAGACCATGATGAAAAAGCTGAGTTGGGTGTTCAACATATCCGTCCATTCTTGCTTGGACTGCGTGAAATCTTGGCAACAGAAGTTCAAAAAGCCTTGCATCCAGACCAAGTTATCAGTACATTTATCACAAACCGTACAGGTGTAGAAGGCGGACTTGCTGAGGTAACTGATGGAGATTTGGGAACTCATGCATTAATCAAATCGCCAAACAGTATCAAGACTGGTGATTATATTGGTTTGAAATTTAACAAAGCTGTTCCACTCCAAAACTTGACCTTTGCAATGGGAACTCAAGCAAATCCTCGTGATACCTTTAACAATGCTAAGGTTGAGTATCTCAATGAAAATGATGAGTGGGTAACACTTTCAGAACCAAGCTACACTGGAAATGAATCTCTTATTAAATATGAAAAACTCAATATTCGTGCCAAGGCTGTTCGAATGATTGCGACTTCAGATCGTGATAATACTTGGTTTGCTGTAAGAGAAATTGCTGTTAACCGCCCTGTGGAAGTTACTCGTGCTAAACAGCCAGCTACTGTGACGATTAGTCCAAATCTTATGTACAAGTACAATACGACAGTTGGTCAGATTACAGACGGTCGCGACAATACTGAAGCCATGCTTGCGAATTCTGATCGAACTGATACAACTCCAGTAAATAGTTGGGTACAACTAGACTTAGGCGAAGTCAAACCTGTGACTAAGGTTCGTCTCCACCAAGGTTCAGGAGATAAATTAGCAGAAGGTGTTCTTGAATATTCTGCAGATGGTAACTCATGGCAAGAATTGGATCGCTTGACTGGTGAACAAACCAAAGAAATCGAAACTCCAATTTCAGCTCGCTATGTTCGTATTCGCAATACTAAGAACATCAACCTATGGTGGCGTATCGCTGACTTCTCAGTTGAAACACGTACAGGCAATAGCCAATTGACTGATACAAACGTTGAAAGCTTGAAGTCAACTCCAGTTGATGATAGCCTAGGCCGTTATAATATGCAAATTCCGAGCGGAACAAAACTTCCAGCTAATAGCTATTTGGGTATGAAACTTGATCGTCTGCACCAAGCTGAACTCATTCAAGCGGTTGGTACAGAAAACCCATCCCTCAATTTGGAATACTCTCCAAATGCCCAAGAATGGTATCCAGCTAATCAAGTGACTGATAAGTCCTTGGTACGTTATGTTCGTTTGGTTAATAAGACTAATCAAGAACAAGCAGTGACAGCAACATCTCTACTTGTTCAGACAAAAGAAGTTCAACCAACCACACTTGATTCGACATCAATGGGAATCCATCCAACATATGGTCGCAATGACGTTCGTAAGATTAAGAACTTGGATCAATTGTTCGACGGAGTTTACAATAACTTTGTAGAGTTTTCAGACTATGCGCGTAAAGATGGTCATATCACCTTGAAGCTTGGTAGTGAACGTGCAATCAAGAAAATTAGAGCTTACATTCAAGACGGCACTCAAAACTATCTCCGTGATGGTAAGATTCAAGTCAGTCAAGATGGCAAGACTTGGACAGATCTTGTGACAGTTGGTGATGGTGTTGCCAATGAGACACGTGATGATTCCTTGACAGATGGTTGGACACATGATTCTAAGATGCCAGGAAACCGCTACATCGAGGGTGAACTTGCAAGTCCAGTTAAAGCCAATTATCTCCGTGTTCTATTTACAGCTAACTATGATGCTCGTTTTGTAGGCTTCACTGAGTTGGTGATCAATGATGGCGAATTCGTGAAACCGATTAATGATCCAACTGTTCAAGGAAACAGTGGTGAAAGCCAAGGTAACCTCTACACCAACCTCGTAGATGGTAAAGTCTTGACTAGCTACAAGGCTGAGAAAGACCAAGGTGAGCTTGTTTACCACTTGTCAGAACCGACAGATGTGAACCATATCCGACTTGTTTCAAGTCTTCCGCAAGGAGTGAAGGCTCGAGTATTGGCTCGAACTCTTAAATCAGATAAAAGAGATTCTTGGTCAGAAATAGGTGAGATTACCTCAAGCTTCCAAACATTTGCTGTCCGAGATAAATCTCCATTATTGGATGTGAAACTTGTTTGGGAAGGAGGTAAACCAGAGTTCTACGAAATGACGACATTCCACCAAGAACTTCCAGAGGAACCAGCCAAACCGGCTCCAACTACAAGTAAGGGTGACGAACCATCACCAGTAGTAGAAGCCCCAGAATTTACTGGTGGCGTAAATGGTGTCGAAGCAGCTGTTCATGAAGTTCCAGAATATACTCAAGCCATTGGAACAGCAGGTGATGAGGCAGCACCAGTAGTAGAAGTCCTAGAATTCACAGGCGGCGTTAACGCAGTCGAAGCAGCTGTTCAAGAAGTTCCAGAATACACTGAAGCTATTGGTACAGCAGGTGATGAGCCAGCACCAGTAGTAGAAGTCCCAGAATTCACAGGTGGCGTTAACGCAGTCGAAGCAGCTGTTCAAGAAGTTCCAGAATACACTGAAGCTATTGGCACAGCAGGTGATGAAGCAGCTATCCATGAAGTCCCAGAATTCACAGGCGGCGTAAATGGAGTAGAAGCAGCTATCCATGAAGTACCAGAGTATACTGAAGCTACGGTAGAAGCAGACAAGATTCCAGCACCAGTAGTAGAAGTTCCAGAATTCACAGGCAGTGTCAATGGAGTAGAAGCAGCTATCCATGAAGTACCAGAGTTCACTGGTCACGTAAATGGATCAGAAGGAACTACTCACGAAGTTCCAGAATTTACTGGAAGTGTGAATGGTTCAGCCCCAACTACACGTGAAACTCCAGCATACACAGATGAGCAGTCTCTTGTAGCTCTTACTATGTCACAAGATAAGATCTACCAAGCACCTGCAAGTCATCCATACAAGCTCCCAGAGACAGGTACTAAAGAAAATGCCGGCCTTGCAGCCGTAGGTGTTGTAGGAGCACTTCTTGGTCTCTTTGCTATGGGAAAGAAAAAAGACGACGAATAAGATGATGTAAAAGCATCTAAGTCATAGAGATTGGATCAAGAGACTAATCTCGACAATAAAAAGCGGACAAAACTAGTTTTCTGATCTACAGAGACTGGTATTGTTCGCTTTTTCTTAGAGTGAGGAAGCTGATGGTCATTGAAGTTCCTTGGATAAAACATTTCGAACTCCTAACGAAGTCCTTAAGTCGCAAGTCAATTTCTACCATTTAGGATGTTTTGATGACAATTTAAGAAAGAGCAATCTTTTCCTAGAAATAAATGCTAAACTATAATTGTTCCTAAACATGATTTAGTAATTCGGTGGTCTGGTTCAACCCTAAAAGAATTAAACCGATCTTACAAATTAATCAGAAGAGTATTATTGAATTGGATTTAAAAATAGCTAGTAGAGAAAAGTAAATCTGAAATTTGATGTTCTCTTGTGAGTAAGACTAAGGAGTTATTCTATTCATTTATTTGTAGAAAGCTTTGGGGAGTATCTATGAAATTTAAGAAATATATCTTTCCTTTAGCACAAGCCTGCTTGGGTTTGTATTTATTTGCTAATGGAGGTAGTTTAATCAATTTAGATATTGGGGTTATCCTTGTGTTATTATCCCTGATCAAGGGAGTAGAAATCCATAAAGAGGAAAGAAAGCATAGATGAGCATCGTTAGTAAGTGGAAATGCTGGAGTTAAGGAAAGAAGAGGTAGCGGTTTGCAAAAGTTGAAAAATAGTTTAAAATTTATAGGAATGATCTTACTGATTATAAATATAAATACATTTCCCATGAGAATGCTGGCTCTCGAAGATTCTAGTTCTCTATCCTTAAAGTGGACGACTAGTATTGGGTATTTGCTACTTGCTACCTTCTTGCTAGTTGCTGTTTGGAGACAGTATAAAAAGAAAGTTCCAGACCAGCAGAAGACTCTCAAATTTACCTGGAAGGATTTTGGAATAGCCCTTTTATTTTATGTGGCTACTCGAGTCGTAGCGATTGTAGGTACTCTTCTGATTCAAGTGGTTACTGGAAATCCAACATCCGCTAACGATGCGGCCTTGCTGGCTACAAGTGAGCAGGTCACTCGAGTTTTTCCTCTATTTTTCATCGCCTTTCATTTTGCAATTGGTATATTTGCTCCAATCATGGAAGAATTAGTATTTAGAGGATTCTTCAGCCACTATTTTTTTAAAGAAGATCAAAAGTGGTTAAAATTGCTAATAAGTTCTGCGATTTTTGGCTATCTGCATATGTTTTATCCGATAGAGTTTGTAACTTATTTTTTACTGGGAGTGATATTTTACTTAGCCTATGCTCGTAGAGGGAATATTCTTGATTCTATAGCTGTTCATTTGCTAAATAACGGAGTGCTGGTACTGGTATCTATCCTAAACTATCTATTTTTAGTTTTTAGCTAATACTCTTCGAAAATCTCTTCAAACCACGTCAGCGTCGCCTTGCCGTATATTTGTTACTGACTTCGTCAGTTCTATCCACAACCTCAAAACAGTGTTTTGAGCAACCTGCGGCTAGCTTCCTAGTTTGCTCTTTGATTTTCATTGAGTATAAAATATATTCAAAAAATGATTGGTTTAAAGGCTGATCATTTTTCTGTTGCAAAGATCAACTTTTGCTGATAAATGCTGAAGATAGCAATAAAAAACCAGCGATTCAATCACTGGCTGTTAGATCGTTCTTTTAGGAAGCTCCATTAGTAGTAGACGTTTTTGTATCTGTTGTTTGAGTGCTAGATGAAGGAGCAGTTGGTTGTTCTTGTTTACTGCTAGTGTCTTCTTTCTTGCTTTCTTCACTGCTACTAGATTGACTTGTCGTTTCTTCTTGTGTGTTGTCCTTTGTAGAAGTATTATCCTTGTTGGGAGTAGTGTTCTCTTGAGGGGATTCCTTTTGAATCTCTTTTATGACAGTTGTCTGGGTTGTCGTAGTTTCTTTTTTAGAGTTATTATTGTTGTTGTTATTCATAGCATTCATGATGGTGATGCTTGCAGTAATCAGTCCCAGAATACTACCGATAGTAGCAATCGTTTTTTGAAAAACAGTAAATCCTTTTTTGATGTGTTCCGTTTTAGGTTTTGATGTTCTACGATAATTAGACATAATATCTCTCCTTTACTAAAATTCATTATACCGAAAATCTTTAAAAAAAACTTAAATGAACCTGAATTGCCTTTCTTGTCGCCTGAACTGTTTCGTGATACAATAGAAGGAGTGATTTTAGAAAGCGTGAGAAACCATGATTTACTTTGATAATTCGGCAACGACCAAGCCATATCCTGAAGCGTTAGAGACTTATATGCAGGTTGCTTCAAAGATTTTAGGAAATCCTTCAAGTCTCCATCGTTTGGGAGACCAGTCTACCAGAATTTTAGAAGCTTCTCGTCAACAGATTGCAGATTTGATTGACAAGAAAAGCGAGGAAATTTTCTTTACATCTGGTGGCACTGAAGGGGATAACTGGGTTATCAAAGGGGTTGCATTTGAAAAAGCGCAATTTGGTAAACACATTATTGTGTCAGCTATTGAGCACCCAGCAGTCAAAGAGTCAGCTCTTTGGCTTAAGACCCAAGGTTTTGAAGTGGATTTTGCACCAGTTGATGAAAAAGGATTTGTAGATGTAGCTGCTTTAGAAAATCTACTTCGTCCTGATACAACGCTAGTCTCTGTTATGGCTGTCAACAATGAAATCGGCTCAATCCAGCCCATCCAAACTATTTCAGAACTTTTAGCGGATAAACCAACCATTTCTTTCCATGTAGATGCTGTTCAGGCCTTGGCCAAGATTCCGACAGAAAAGTATTTGACTGACCGAGTGGATTTTGCGACCTTCTCTAGTCATAAATTCCACGGAGTTCGTGGTGTTGGCTTTGTCTATATCAAGTCTGGCAAGAAAATTACACCGCTTTTAACTGGTGGTGGCCAAGAGCGTGACTATCGTTCAACAACTGAGAATGTAGCAGGGATTGCAGCGACAGCTAAAGCACTACGTTTGGCTATGGAGAGATTAGACTTGTTTACTAGTAAAACGAGTCAGATGAAGGAAGTTATCCGTCAAGCTCTTCTTGAATATCCAGATATTTTTGTTTTCTCAGGTGAGGAAGACTTTGCCCCTCATATTCTGACCTTTGGGATTAAGGGTGTTCGTGGGGAAGTCATTGTTCATGCCTTTGAAGACTATGATATTTTCATTTCTACAACCTCTGCTTGTTCGTCCAAGGCTGGAAAACCTGCTGGGACCCTGATTGCCATGGGCATTGAAAAGGATAAAGCCCAGTCAGCAGTACGACTCAGTCTAGATCTAGAAAATGATATGAGTCAGGTAGAGCAGTTCTTGACCAAGTTGAAATTAATCTACAATCAAACTAAAAAAGTAAGATAGGAGTATTCATGCAGTATTCAGAAATTATGATTCGCTACGGAGAGTTGTCAACCAAGGGCAAAAACCGTATGCGTTTCATCAATAAACTACGTAATAATATCTCAGATGTTTTATCCATCTATCCTCAAGTAAAAGTCACAGCAGATCGCGATCGTGCCCATGCTTATCTGAATGGGGCAGATTACGAACCAGTGGCAGAATCTCTCAAGCAAGTTTTCGGGATTCAAAACTTTTCTCCAGTATATAAGGTTGAAAAATCCGTAGAAGTTCTTAAGTCTGCCGTGCAAGAAATTATGAAGGACATCTACAAGGAAGGGATGACCTTTAAAATCTCAAGTAAGCGTAGCGACCACAACTTTGAGCTAGATAGTCGGGAACTCAACCAGACACTCGGTGGAGCAGTATTTGAAGCTATTCCAAATGTGCAAGCCCAAATGAAAAATCCTGACATCAATCTTCAAGTGGAGATTCGTGAGGAAGCAGCCTACCTTTCATATGAAACCATTCGTGGTGCAGGTGGTTTGCCAGTTGGAACTTCTGGTAAAGGTATGCTCATGTTGTCAGGAGGGATTGACTCTCCTGTTGCTGGATATCTAGCTCTAAAACGTGGAGTAGATATCGAGGCTGTCCACTTTGCTAGTCCACCATATACAAGTCCAGGTGCCCTCAAAAAAGCGCAAGACTTGACTCGTAAATTGACCAAATTCGGTGGTAATATCCAGTTTATCGAAGTGCCATTCACTGAGATTCAAGAAGAAATCAAGGCTAAAGCTCCAGAAGCCTATCTCATGACTCTGACTCGCCGCTTTATGATGCGCATTACCGACCGTATCCGTGAAGTGAGAAAAGGTTTGGTCATTATCAATGGGGAAAGCCTAGGTCAAGTAGCCAGCCAAACCTTGGAGAGCATGCAGGCTATCAATGCAGTTACCAACACTCCCATCATCCGTCCAGTTGTGACTATGGATAAGTTGGAAATCATTGACATTGCTCAGGAAATTGATACCTTTGAAATTTCTATCCAGCCCTTTGAAGATTGTTGTACTATTTTTGCACCCGATCGTCCGAAGACAAATCCAAAGATTAAGAATGCAGAGCAGTATGAAGCCCGTATGGATGTTGAAGGATTGGTTGAGCGAGCAGTAGCAGGAATTATGATTACTGAAATTACACCTCAAGCTGAGAAGGATGCTGTCGATGAGTTGATCGATGATCTCCTCTAATCAGAAAAACCAGAGGAAATGATAAAATAAGTAAAAAAAGTTAGTTTATTGTTCTAAATTTGGACGGAAACTGACTTTTTTTCTATTTTTATGATATAATTAGATAAAATTTTGAATATAGAGAGTTTTCTGACAATGAATCAATCTTATTTCTATCTAAAAATGCGAGAGCATAAATTAGTGGTTCCCTACACAGGTAAGGAGCGCCGGGTTCGTGTTCTCCTCCCAAAAAACTATGAAAAAGACACGGATAGAAGTTATCCTGTGGTGTATTTCCATGATGGACAAAATGTCTTTTATAGTAAGGAATCTTACGTTGGACATTCCTGGAAGATTATTCCTGCTATCAAGCGAAATCCAGATATCAGCCGTATGATTGTTGTGGCTATTGACAATGATGGCCTAGGACGAATGAATGAGTATGCGGCATGGAAATTCCAAGAGTCTAATATTCCTGGCCAACAATTTGGTGGTAAGGGAGTCGAGTACGCAGAATTTGTCATGGAAGTGGTTAAGCCCTTTATCGATGAAAACTATCGGACAAAAGCAGACCGTAAACACACTGCTATGATAGGATCTTCACTTGGTGGCAATATTACCCAGTTTATCGGCTTGGAGTATCAAGATCAGATTGGTTGCTTGGGAGTTTTCTCATCAGCTAACTGGCTTCACCAAGAGGCCTTTGATCGCTATATCGATCGTAAAAAACTATTACCTGATCAGCGAGTCTTTATCTATGTTGGAACGGAAGAGGCAGATGACACAGATAAGACTCTCATGGCTGGTAATATCAAGCAGGCCTATATTGACTCTTCTCTTCGCTATTATCATGATTTGATAGCAGGAGGAGTGCAGTTGGAAAATCTCTCTCTCAAGGTTCAGGCTGGAGCCATCCATCATGAAGTGCCATGGTCAGAAAATCTACCAGCTTGCCTACGTTTTTTTGCAGAAAAATGGTAATCAATATAAAGGAGACAGGATATGAATATTGAACATCTTAGCCACTGGAGTGGTCATCTTAACCGTGAAATGTACGTCAACCGTTATGGACATGCGGGCATCCCGGTTGTAGTCTTTGCTTCCTCAGGTGGTAGCCACAATGAATACTATAATTTTGGCATGATTGATGCATGTGTATCCTTTATCGAGGAAGGTCGAGTGCAATTCTTTACCCTTTCAAGTGTCGATAGCGAGAGCTGGCTTGCGACATGGAAAAACGGTCATGACCAAGCTGAAATGCACCGTGCTTATGAGCGATATGTCATTGAAGAAGCCATTCCTTTTATCAAGCATAAAACAGGTTGGTTCGACGGTATGATGACGACAGGTTGCTCAATGGGCGCTTATCATGCCCTAAACTTCTTCCTGCAGCATCCGGATGTCTTCACCAAAGTCATTGCTCTTAGTGGTGTCTACGACGCGCGTTTCTTTGTAGGTGACTACTACAATGATGATGCCATCTATCAAAATTCACCAGTAGACTATATCTGGAATCAAAATGATGGCTGGTTTATCGATCGTTATCGTCAAGCTGAAATTGTAGTTTGTACGGGACTAGGTGCTTGGGAACATGATGGCCTACCTTCTTACTACAAGCTCAAAGAAGCCTTCGACCAAAAACAAATTCCTGCTTGGTTTGCAGAATGGGGACACGATGTTGCCCATGACTGGGAATGGTGGCGCAAACAAATGTCTTATTTCCTCGGTCATATGAGTCTATAAAAGGAGTCGCTTATGAATTATCTTGTAATTTCACCCTATTACCCACAAAATTTCCAACAATTTAGTATTGAACTAGCTAATAAAGGAATCACCGTTCTAGGGATTGGGCAAGAACCCTATGAACAACTAGATGAACCATTGCGCAATAGCTTGACTGAGTATTTCCGAGTTGATAATCTTGAAAATCTTGATGAAGTTAAACGTGCAGTAGCCTTTCTTTTCTACAAACATGGTCCAATTGACCGCATTGAATCACACAATGAATACTGGCTAGAGTTGGATGCTGCCCTTCGTGAACAGTTCAATGTTTTTGGTGCCAAACCAGAAGACCTTAAGAAGACTAAGTTCAAGTCCGAAATGAAGAAACTCTTCAAGAAAGCTGGAGTTCCAGTTGTGCCAGGTGCGGTGATTGAAACAGAAGCAGATGTTGATAAAACTGTGAGAGAAATCGGCCTTCCCATGATCGCCAAACCTGATAATGGAGTGGGAGCAGCGGCAACCTTCAAACTTGAAACAGAAAATGATGTCAATCACTTTAAAGCTGAATGGGATCACTCAACCGTTTATTTCTTTGAAAAATTTGTTACTTCTAGTGAAATCTGTACTTTCGATGGTTTGGTAGATAGAGACGGGAATATCGTCTTTTCTACGACCTTTGACTATGCTCACACACCTCTCGATCTTATGATTTACAAGATGGACAATTCTTATTATGTTCTCAAAGAGATGGATCCAAAATTGCGCAAGTATGGTGAGGCAATTGTCAAAGAATTTGGCATGAAGGAACGTTTCTTCCATATCGAGTTCTTCCGTGAGGGTGATGATTATATCGCCATTGAGTACAATAACCGTCCAGCGGGCGGCTTCACAATTGATGTCTATAACTATGCTCATTCTTTTGACTTGTATAAGGGTTATGCAGCGATCGTTGCAGGTGAACCATTCCCTGCTTCTCAATTCGAGCCCCTATACTGCTTGGCAACATCTCGTCGCGCTAATGCCAACTATGTTTATTCAGAAGAAGACTTGCTTGCCAAATACGGTCAGCAATTCAAGGTCAAGAAAATCATGCCTGCAGCCTTTGCTGAATTGCAAGGAGACTTTCTCTATATGCTAACGACACCAAGTCGTGAAGAAATGGATCAGATGATTAAGGACTTTGGTCAGCGTCAAGAATAATCAAAATTAGGACTTAACAAACTAGGTTTGTTAGGTCTTTTTTGAAGAGCTGAAATAAAAGCGTTTTCCTGCGGTATTCTTTTAGAAAATCTGTTGCTAAAAGGCTTAAAAATTGATAGAATAGGGATTGTCTAAAAAATATTAAGGAGAATCTATCAATGGATTTCGCATGGGCAGTCAAATATGCCACTGAATTTTTGGGAACAGCCATCTTGATTATCTTGGGAAATGGTGCAGTTGCCAACGTTGAACTTAAAGGTACGAAAGGTCACCAAAGTGGCTGGCTCGTTATCGCTGTTGGTTACGGTATGGGGGTTATGATCCCTGCCTTGATGTTTGGTAATGTTTCTGGTAACCACATCAACCCAGCCTTCACTCTTGGTCTAGCAGTTAGCGGGCTTTTCCCTTGGGCACAAGTAGTACCATACATCATTGCACAAGTATTGGGAGCGATCTTCGGACAAGCCTTGGTTGTTGCAACTCACCGTCCTTACTACTTGCAAACTGAAAAAGCAAACAATATCTTGGGATCATTCTCGACTATTTCAAGTTTGGACCAAGGTACAAAAGAATCACGCTTCGCTGCAACAGTTAACGGTTTTATCAACGAGTTTGTTGGATCATTCGTTCTCTTCTTTGCAGCACTTGGTTTGACAAAGAACTTCTTTGGAGCTGAAGTCCTCCAATACATGAAACAAATGGCAACTCAAGCTGGTCAAAATGTTGACTTCTCTGACTTGGCAATTAAAGCTCAAGTAGCGCCTCATACAGCATCAGGACTTTCTGTTGCTCACTTGGCACTTGGTTTCTTGGTAATGGCTTTGGTTACTTCACTTGGAGGACCTACAGGACCTGGTTTGAACCCAGCTCGTGACTTTGGACCACGTCTCCTTCATGCCTTCCTTCCAAAATCAATCCTTGGTCAACACAAGGGTGATTCAAAATGGTGGTATGCTTGGGTACCAGTAGTTGCACCGATTGCAGCAGCTATTGCAGCAGTAGCGCTCTTCAAATTACTTTACCTATAATCACTCAAAACTGGGAAATCCCAGTTTTTTCTTGTCTAAGAAAGTCGAGTTTTTAGATAGAGATTCTTAAATCGTCAGACTTTTTTCATTTTAATGCTAAAGGTGAAAATATCCCGAAAATATGGTAAAATAGAGTGTTAAGAAATCGTTGAAAAAGGAAAATTATGCGTAAAGAAATTGCACCTGAATTATACAATTACAATAAATTCCCTGGTCCAGAGTTTCGTGTGACTGGAACTAAGGTCGAGGCTGAAGGTTTTGCCTTTACCTTGGTTGAAAATAGCAAGGATGCTTTTGATGTGACGGCATTTACTCAACGTTTTTCAGAAGTTTTGACCAAGTTCGACTATATCGTAGGAGACTGGAGTAATGAACAGTTACGCTTACGAGGCTTTTATAAGAATGAACGTGCTGAAGAGTCTTTAGAAAAAATCAGTCGCTTGCAGGATTATCTACTAGAGTACTGTAGCTATGGTTGTGCCTATTTTGTCTTAGAAAACCAAGTGCCTAAGCGGGCGTCCTTTGACCAAAAGATGCGCAAAAAAGAGGAAGAAAAAGATTCTCGAAAAGGAAAGAAACCTTCTCAAAACAAGAAAAGAAATCATACAGATAAAAGAAATAGACGACGTTCAAAAGAACAAAAATCCCAGAAAGAAGACAAGGGGCAACGTCATTTCGTCATTCGTCAGAAGTGAGTAGAAAATAAGGAGAAAACATGAAACCGTCGATTTATAGTTTAACCCGCCAAGGGATGCAAGAATGGGCACTTGAACAGGGAGAAAAGAAATTCCGTGCAGATCAAATCTGGGAATGGCTTTATCGTAAACGTGTCCAGTCATTTGAAGAAATGACCAACTTGTCTAAGGATTTGATTGCCAAACTCAATGATCAATTTGAGGTAAATCCTTTGAAACAACGCATCGTGCAAGAGTCAGCCGATGGTACTGTCAAGTACCTCTTTGAGTTGCCTGATGGTATGTTGATTGAAACTGTACTGATGCGTCAACACTACGGTTTATCAGTTTGTGTAACCACTCAGGTAGGATGCAATATTGGTTGTACCTTCTGTGCATCAGGCTTGATCAAGAAACAACGTGACCTCAATAATGGAGAAATTGTTGCCCAAATTATGTTGGTTCAAAAGTATTTTGACGAACGTGGACAAGATGAACGTGTTAGTCATATCGTTGTTATGGGTATTGGAGAACCATTTGATAACTACAATAATGTCTTGAACTTCATCCGTACCATCAATGATGATAAGGGAATGGCAATCGGTGCTCGTCATATCACCGTATCAACTTCTGGCTTGGCTCACAAGATTCGTGAGTTTGCCAATGAAGGAGTACAGGTTAACCTTGCTGTTTCTCTTCATGCTCCAAACAATGAACTGCGTTCAAGCATTATGAAGATTAACCGTGCCTTTCCAATTGAAAAACTCTTTGCAGCTATCGAGTATTACATAGAGACAACCAACCGCCGTGTGACTTTTGAGTATATCATGCTTAATGAAGTTAACGACGGAGTGGAGCAGGCACTCGAGTTGGCAGAATTGCTCAAGAACATTAAGAAATTGTCATATGTCAACTTGATTCCTTACAACCCGGTCAGTGAGCACGACCAATACAGTCGTAGTCCGAAAGAGCGTGTCATGGCCTTCTATGATACGCTCAAGAAAAAAGGTGTCAACTGTGTCGTTCGTCAGGAACATGGTACTGATATCGATGCCGCTTGTGGACAGTTGCGTTCAAATACCATGAAACGTGATCGTCAAAAAGCAGTAGCTGAAGTAAATCCATAAGATGAATCGAAAAACATTACTAAGCTTGGGAGTGCTTTTATACAGTCTTTGTATCGTCTGTTTTTGTTTTACTCCCCAACCTCAACTTCCTACAGGAGTGGAAACTCCAGGTATTCAACATCTTGGACGCCTGGTTTTTCTTTTGACTCCATTCAACTCTTTGTGGAAACTTGGAGAAATAACCAGCCTTTTACAGCTGTTTTGGATTATTTTGCAGAATGCCTTAAATATCCTCTTGTTTTTTCCATTGATTTTCCAGCTTCTCTATCTCAATCCTAAATTAAGAAAAACGAAGAGAGTGATTTTGTTTAGCTTTTTATTGAGCTTGGGAATCGAATGCACACAATTAGTCTTGGATTTTTTCTTTGATTTTAATCGGGTATTTGAGATTGATGATTTGTGGACCAACACTTTGGGTGGTTACTTGGCTTGGGTCCTTTATAAACTACTATATAAACACAAGATAAGGAATTAAAATGAGTATCTTAGAAGTAAAAAATTTAAGTCACGGTTTTGGTGACCGTGCGATTTTTGAAGACGTATCCTTCCGTCTCCTCAAAGGTGAACATATCGGTCTGGTCGGTGCTAATGGTGAAGGGAAATCAACCTTCATGAGCATCGTGACTGGTAAGTTGGTACCTGATGAAGGTAAGGTGGAATGGTCTAAATATGTGACAGCAGGCTACCTGGACCAGCACGCTGTGCTCAAAGAAGGTCAAACCGTGCGTGACGTTCTTCGTACTGCTTTTGATGAGTTATTTAAGGCAGAAGCACGTATCAATGAACTCTACATGGAAATGGCTGAAGACGGAGCGGATGTTGATGCTCTCATGGAAGAAGTTGGAGAACTCCAAGACCGTTTGGAGAGTCGTGATTTCTATACCTTGGATGCCAAGATTGATGAAGTAGCGCGTGCCCTTGGTGTCATGGATTTTGGGATGGATACGGATGTAACAGCCTTGTCAGGTGGACAAAGAACCAAGGTATTATTAGCGAAACTCCTCCTTGAAAAGCCAGATATCTTGCTTTTGGACGAGCCAACTAACTACTTGGATGCTGAGCATATCGACTGGCTCAAGCGCTATCTCCAAAACTATGAAAATGCCTTTGTCCTGATTTCGCACGATATTCCATTCCTCAACGATGTGATCAATATCGTCTATCATGTAGAAAATCAACAGTTGACTCGCTACTCTGGAGATTACTACCAGTTCCAAGAAGTCTATGCCATGAAGAAATCGCAACTAGAGGCAGCCTATGAACGTCAACAGAAAGAAATTGCGGACCTCAAGGATTTTGTGGCTCGAAACAAGGCGCGTGTTGCAACACGAAACATGGCCATGTCCCGCCAGAAGAAATTGGATAAGATGGATATCATCGAACTTCAAAGCGAGAAACCAAAACCATCATTTGAATTCAAATCTGCACGTACACCAGGCCGCTTTATCTTCCAAGCCAAGGACTTGCAGATTGGTTACGACCGCCCACTTACAAAACCATTAAATCTTACCTTTGAACGCAATCAGAAGGTTGCCATCATCGGTGCCAATGGTATCGGGAAAACAACCCTCTTGAAGAGTCTTTTAGGAATTATCCCACCAATTGCTGGGGAAGTTGAACGTGGAGATTACCTGGAACTTGGCTACTTTGAACAAGAAGTGGAAGGAGGCAATCGCCAAACACCACTAGAAGCGGTATGGAATGCCTTTCCAGCGCTCAATCAAGCAGAAGTTCGTGCAGCCCTTGCCCGCTGTGGCTTGACGACTAAGCACATCGAAAGCCAGATTCAGGTCTTGTCAGGTGGGGAACAAGCCAAGGTTCGTTTCTGTCTCCTGATGAACCGTGAGAACAATGTCCTTGTTCTAGATGAACCTACCAACCACTTGGATGTGGATGCTAAGGATGAGCTCAAACGAGCTCTAAAAGAGTATAAGGGCTCAATCCTTATGGTTTGCCACGAACCAGACTTCTATGAAGGCTGGATGGACCAAATCTGGGATTTTAACAACTTAACTTAAAATGAGAGTAAAAGAAATACAGTACCTAACGAGGATACTGTATTTTTTGGTTTTTAAGATTTAAAATCGTAGTCCTTAACAATTTCAATGCTATCGATAGTAATAGCAGTCGTTGGCTTGTCTTTCTCATCTTTTTCGGCTTTAGCAATCTTATCTACAACATCCATACCATCAATGACTTGACCAAAGACTGGGTGCTTGCCATCTAGACTAGGATTTCCACCTTCTTTGTAGGCTTCGATAATTTTCTTTGGATAGCTACTTGTAGGGAGTTTGGCAGAAATATCTGTCGTATTTTGGTTGATGAAGAACTGGCTACCATTTGAATTTGGTTGACCAGTATTGGCCATAGAGAGAGAACCACGAATGTTATAGAGATACGGAGAGATTTCGCTCTTGAAACCAGTTCCCTGGTCTTTAGTCTTGTCCTTATCATGCCAGATGGATTCACCACCAGTACCATCCCCTTTTGGATCACCAGTTTGGACCATGAAGCCATCGATCACTCGGTGGAAGGTAACACCATTATAGTAGCCTTCTTTTGCGTGAGTTAGGAAATTTTCAACCGCAAGTGGAGCTAGCTTTGGAAAGAGTTTGATGCGGATATCTCCTTGACTGGTGTGGAGAATGACTTCAGCTTCGTCTTCAGCAACTTCCTTAGAGAGTTGTGGGAAGTTAGCATTCTCATTTGTCAAGGCGTCTTTGAGATCCTTGGCAGATTGGGCAGCTGCTTTGGAACTTTCTTCAGCAGCCAAGCTAGAATCTACATAGTCATCCCCTCGCAGACTACGTTGGATACTGCTACATCCAGCAAGGGCAAAAGTTGAGATTAATAGAAGTGTTGCTATTTTTTTCATGGTAATCCTTTCAAAAATCATTTCTACCATTGTACCCTAATTGAAAGTGGATTTCAAATGTTAGTAGTTTACAGAAATAGCTTAGATAATAGTTGGGATTTCATCATCATCTTGAAAATCTTCAACTTCTTTTTCCCCAGTAAATGGTTTCTGAAAAGAACTTAGTATAAAACGGGCAATTGGTCCAACAATTAGGAAATTTAGAGGAAGAGCTGCAATAAAGTTTACAGTCCAGGCACTTAGATAGGTCTTGGGTGTGATAGCAATGCCATTGTAAAAAAGTCCATAGAAGGACATGAAAGTGACCATGAGAACTGCCATTCCTCCAGAAATTGTAATGATTTTCTGCCAGCGTTTATGATGATCCTTGAGGATACGAAATGCAATTGACTTAACGATTGGTCCAACAAGGATGACATCCAATAAAAAGGCTGTGACAAAACCAGGAATGTAACCAAGGGCTAAATGATGTAGTGAAAGTTGACCAACAATAAAAAGATTCCAAATAGACATACCGAGTACCATCATGGAACACATTAGTGTTGTAAATAAAAGAGCTTCTTTAAAATTTCTAGGCATTATAGTCTCCATTTCTTTTTGATTAGAAATCAGTCTATCATAAAAATTTTTTTCTCGTAAGTGAATTGATTAGATTTTTTTAAGAAACTGTTTTCAAAAAAAATCAACCAGTCTTGGTTGATTAAAGATTCTTTTTAGGATGGCGGTCAATGATTGCTTGATGGTCCTTGAGAGCTTGTTCTCCTTTTGGAGTTAGTTTATAACCGCGAATTGAAAAGTGACTAGCTAATTCCTCTTCTGAAAAATGCTCATGAAGGGCTTGATCCAAGTCGGCAGCCTTCATTTTAGAAAGTCCAGTAACTCCCTTCTTCTTCAGGATATTTTTTTTCATGGTGCTATTTAGGTGGTCAAGCGAGTCAAAAGCAGTTTCGACAAGAGCATAGCCTTTTTCAACAAGCGTTTCTATATGTTTTGGGGCGTCAATGCCATAAGTGTACTCGAAGTATTTAGGAAACCAAGTTTCTGTGGTAAAGGTACCAAACTGAATTCGCCAGAGGAGGATAATATCTCCTGCCAGGAGCTTGTCTTCTAGTAATTCCATATTTCGCTTGGGAACAGGCTTGGGATTTAGTAGCCAAGCCTCTATATCACGATCAGGAGAGATATAAGGTTTGACTTGATGATCTTTGTAAATGTTCTCTAGACTAGTATTCATAAAGTTTCTCTTTCTAATTTATACCTACTAGTCTAACAAATTTCTAAAAAATTTAAAAATTTTAAAGTCTGTCAAGTTTTTTTCTTGACACCTCTTAGAAATCTGCTATAATAGAACATGTGCTAAATAGCTCAGCTATTTCACCAAACTAAAAAAATAAAAGAAAAGAGATATTAAAAATGGCAGTAAAAATCCGTTTGACTCGTATGGGTTCTAAGAAAAAACCTTTCTACCGTATTAACGTAGCAGATTCACGTTCACCACGTGATGGACGTTTCATCGAAACAGTTGGGACTTACAACCCACTTGTTGCTGAAAACCAAGTAACTTTGAAAGAAGACCGCGTTCTTGCATGGTTGGCTGATGGAGCTCAACCTTCAGATACAGTACGCAACATCCTTTCAAAAGAAGGCGTATTGAAGAAATTCCACGATTCTAAATTCTCAAAATAAGTTTAAAGTAGGTTGACAGATGGATACGATTGAAAATCTCATTATTGCGATTGTGAAACCCTTGATTTCACAACCAGATGCCTTAACTATCAAGATTGAAGATACACCAGAGTTTTTGGAATATCATTTGGATCTTGATCAAAGCGATGTGGGTCGTGTAATCGGTCGTAAGGGTCGCACTATTTCTGCGATAAGAACGATTGTCTACTCTGTCCCAACTGAAGACAAAAAAGTAAGAATCGTTATTGACGAAAAATAAAAAAGCGGGACGGATGTCTCGCTTTTTTGCTAGGAGTAGGATATGAAGGATTTAACAGTTAGACAATTACAAGCCTATTTGCTAGAACATTATCAGCAATCTAGAACAGAAGAAGGGCTCTTTATAAAACTAGTTGAAGAAGTTGGTGAAGTAGCCGAGGTTTTAAATGGACGTTCTGGACGAAAAGAGGGAGTTCAGGACTCAAATGAGGAACTTGCTAAAGAACTTGCTGATATTATTCATTATACGGTTGCAATCGCAGCTATCAACGACATAGATCTAACCAAGACCATTTTTGAAAAAGATAAGAAAGCAGCCATCAAGTATGACCATGAACGAGATTTGGAAGGATATTTAGAAGCGGAAGATCAGAACTAGCTTTTTTCTCCAACTTGAGAAAATCCCTGGAACGTGATAAAATAAAGGGAGAAATGTACACAGGAGATCAAATGAACTATTTTAACGTTGGAAAAATCGTCAATACACAAGGTTTACAAGGTGAGATGAGAGTCTTATCTGTGACGGATTTTTCGGAAGAACGCTTTAAAAAAGGTGCAGAGCTTGCCTTATTTGATGAGAAGGATCAATTTGTTAAAACAGTGACTATCGCAAGTCACCGTAAGCATAAAAACTTTGATATCATCAAATTTAAGGATATGTATCACATCAATGATATCGAAAAATACAAGGGCTACAGTTTGAAGGTTGCAGAAGAAAACCTGAATGACCTTGATGAGGGTGAATTTTACTATCACGAGATTATTGGACTAGAGGTCTACGAGGGTGATAACTTGATTGGAACCATCAAGGAAATTCTTCAACCAGGTGCCAATGATGTCTGGGTAGTTAAGCGTAAGGGAAAACGGGATCTGCTTTTACCATATATCCCACCAGTTGTCCTTAATGTAGATATTCCTAATAATCGTGTGGATGTAGAACTCTTAGAAGGGTTAGACGATGAAGATTGATATTTTAACCCTCTTTCCAGAGATGTTCTCACCGCTAGAACATTCCATCGTTGGAAAGGCCCGTGAAAAAGGGCTTTTAGATATCCAGTATCATAATTTTCGTGAATATGCTGAAAAGGCCCGTCATGTGGATGATGAACCCTACGGTGGTGGTCAAGGGATGTTGCTACGTGCGCAGCCAATCTTTGATGCCTTTGATGCTATTCAAAAGAAGAATCCGCGCGTGATTCTTTTGGATCCTGCTGGTAAGCAGTTTGATCAGGCCTATGCTGAAGATTTAGCCCAAGAAGAGGAACTCATCTTTATCTGTGGTCACTACGAGGGCTATGATGAACGCATTAAGACCTTGGTAACAGATGAGATTTCTCTCGGTGATTATGTTCTAACTGGTGGAGAACTGGCAGCAATGACCATGATTGATGCGACGGTTCGCTTGATACCAGAAGTAATTGGGAAGGAAACCAGTCACCAAGATGATAGCTTCTCATCTGGGCTCCTCGAATATCCTCAGTACACACGTCCTTATGATTATCGTGGGATGGTGGTTCCAGAAGTGCTTATGAGTGGGCACCATGAGAATATTCGTCAATGGCGTCTCTATGAAAGTCTCAAAAAAACTTATGAGCGTAGACCAGATTTGTTGGAACATTACGAATTAACAGCAGAAGAAGCTAAAATGTTAGCAGACATTAAAGAAAATACAAATTAAAAGGAGAAGCCTATGCAAGTCATTAAACGTGATGGACAAGTTGCCGACTTTGATCCAGATAAAATCTATCAAGCCATTCTCAAAGCTGCTCAAACGGTTTATGTTTTGACAGATGATTTACGTCAAAATCTAGCTCAGGTAACTAAGAAAGTTGTCTTGGATCTAGAAGAGGCAAAAGTGGAGCGTGCGACAATCAGCATGATTCAATCAATGGTTGAACATCGCTTGCTTGGTGCAGGTTACATCACTATCGCTGAACACTATATCTCTTACCGTTTGCAACGGGATTTAGAGAGAAGTGGTTACGGGGAACACATTGCTGTTCACCTTCATTTTGAACAAATTCGTTAATAGAAAAAAGTAAGATGAAGAAAACTCATCTCACTCTTTCTTAAATCGATTTTTTTGGGCAGTTTGGACAGTTGAGGGAACAAAACTTATTTTTCGAATATCTGGGATTCGAATAATGCGGGTCACATTTTTTGCAAAATTTTTAACGATAATTTGCTGGCGGTCTGTATCAAATTTGATGATATCCCCTGTAAAACTTGTATCTGAAAAAATAATGTGGACAGCAGTTTTTTTCAGGACTGCCTCTTTAATGGTAGCTGTCAGGGAGTCAGTTTTGGAGTGGTCAGGTTCAGCTCGTCCATTGAGAAAATTTTGCACTTTTTGTTGAACGTGTTTAAATAAATCTTTCATCAGAGCCTCCCTTCTTTAATATCATTATTATATACAATTTTTAAAAAATCTACAAGATTTTACGAATAATCAAGTGAAGACAATCAAAAGGAGAATACAATGGCAGAATTTACATTTGAAATCGAAGAACACTTACTTACGCTCTCAGAGAATGAAAAAGGTTGGACCAAGGAAATCAATCGTGTCAGCTTTAATGGAGCACCAGCAAAGTTTGACATTCGTGCTTGGAGTCCAGACCACACTAAGATGGGGAAAGGAATCACCCTCTCAAACGAGGAGTTTCAAGTGATGGTCGATGCCTTTAAGAATCAATAAGCAATCATATAAAAACATACGAAAGGAGGTTGGGAGAAAATTCCCGACCTCCTTTCTTTATTTATGTGAAAAGTAGGGTTGATTACTAAGACGTTGAAGGAGTGGTCGTCCGATAAAACTAATGGCAATAATTTTTGCAAGATCAGGAATGATAAAGGGAATGACACCGACAGCCAGTGCCTTATCAAAAGGCATACCAGCGAGGAAGTGGAGGCTGAGGATACCACCGACAAAAACAAGTGAATCACCCAAGAGATTGGCTAGGAAAATACGTACAACACCACTATTTGTGTGTGTTAGATAAGATGCAAGTCCTGCATAGACTAGGTCAAACCAAAGATAACCAGCACTTGGTCCTACTAAAACATGGAAACCAGCTCCTCCACCAGCAAAGACAGGAAGACCAATGGCACCCAGTAAGAGATAGATTCCAACAGAGAGAACAGCTTCCCTAGGTCGAAAAACAGTAGCGATGAGTCCGATAGCAAAGTTTTGCAGAGTAAATGGTACAGGTCCAATTGGGATACTGATTTGGGCTAATACTGCAATCAGAGCAGCCCCGATAGCTGGAATAGCGTAAATATGTGCTTTTTTCATAATAGTTAACCTCTTTTGTAATTTATAGTAACTATTATACTTTAAGAAACACAATTGTCAACCTATTTTAAAAACAAAGGTTACAAATTTGTGGCGGTCGATTTAGAGAGAACCGGAGGCCAAGAGAGTTTTCAAAACACAGGTAAATCTTATCCGTAATAAAAAGACTAGCCTTATAGAGCTTGGCTACCATATAGTGAAAATTATTAGGAATCCTGATGGGATGCTATTTTTAAGTGTTTTATAATTTGCTCTAGTAAAAGAAAAAGATTGAAGAAAATAGTCCAAAATAGGCTTTTTCTTCAATCTGAGTGACCGTGATGGTCTCTTTTTGTATTAACGCATAGTCACAAATTCTTCTGAACCTGTAGGATGGATAGCGACTGTAGCATCAAAGTCTGCTTTTGTAGCGCCCATCTTGATAGCAACTGCGAAGCCTTGAATCATTTCATCGACGCCGTAGCCGATACCATGAAGGCCAACGACCTTTTCGTCCGCACCAGCTGTAACGAGCTTGAAGCGTGCTTCTTGACGGTGACTAGTAACTGCTGAATACATAGAAGCAAATTTTGAAGTATAAACTTTAATGTTTTCTTGTCCATACTCTTTGATGGCTTCTTCCTCAGTCAGGCCGACTGTTCCGATAGCTGGGTGTGAGAAGACAACAGTTGGAATAGTCGTGTAGTCCATTTTTGCATTGGTTTTTCCATTGAAAAGTCTTTCAGAGAGTGTACGCCCAGCTTTGATAGCGACAGGAGTCAGTTCCTTTTCGCCTGTGACATCTCCAAGAGCGTAGATACCTTCAACGACAGTATTTTGGTATTCATCAACCTGGATAAAGCCGCGTTCATTGAGGGTAACGCCTGCCTTTTCTAGCTGGAGTCCTTCAACGTTTGGACGGCGGCCAGTTGCCCAGATAACTTGACTGGCAGTATGAGTACTACCATCTTCGAAATGAATGGTAGTGCCTTGTTCAGTTTTTTCAAGTTTAGCAGGAACCTTATGGGTGTGGAGGTTTAATCCAGTATTTTCCATTTCTTGAACTAGACTATCAACAATATAACTATCAAATCCACGGAGCGGACGCTCGCGACGGACGAATAAATCTGTCTGCACACCAAGGGTATGGAGCACGCCAGCCAATTCGACAGCAATGTAACCTGCCCCAAGAATGGCTACAGATTCAGGTAACTCTTCCCAAGCAAAGACATCATCAGAACTACCACCTAGTTCAGCACCAGGAATGGCAGGAATATGAGGATGTGCCCCAGTCGCAATCACGATGTGCTTAGCTCGGATCAACTCTCCATTGACACTAACAGTATGAGCATCAACGAACTCGGCGCGTCCTTCAATCAAATCAACTCCGTTACGCTTAAAGCTTCCACCATAAGAAGAGCGAGCACGATCAATATAGGCTTCACGATTTTTACGAAGCCTTGAATAATCAAATTCAATACCAGTACTTGTAAAACCATAGTCAGGTCCATATTTGTGGATGCTCTCTGCGATTTGAGCTCCGTACCACATAATTTTCTTAGGAACGCAGCCAATATTGACACAGGTTCCACCTAATTTCTTTTCCTCAATAACTGCCGCTTTAGCACCATGTTCACCAGCACGATTCATGGTAGCAATACCCCCGCTACCTCCTCCAATGGCGATAATATCGTATTCTCTCATAGAAAGCTCCTTTGTTGTTTTCTAGTCATATTCTATCTTTTTTTGGAGGTCAATGCAAAAATCTGCTACGCTTAAAAATTTTTAAGAAAATGCTTGCAAAAATAAAAAAGAAAGTGTATTATATAACTAATACAACAATAAAAGATTTAGCAAATGTTTTTGGATAATAAGAAATAAATTGTCCATTTTTAGGATATGTGCTATAATCTTAATATATATATTTATAAAAGGGGTATTGCTATGAAAAGAAAGTCAAAAGCTAAGAAATGGCCTTTATTTACTGCTATTGGAGTGGCGTCAGTATTTGTAGTGGGAGCAGCAGCTGTTCTTCTGTTAAGACAACCAAATCAAGATGCAGCAAAAGATGAAACTGCTAAGATTGTCCTTGCTAAAGAGGGGTCTGTGGCATCTTCAGTTCTCCTATCGGGGAGTGTTACTGCTCAGAATGAACAATACATCTATTATGATGCAAGTAAGGGTGACTTGGACGAGGTCTTGGTTTCTGTTGGAGATCAGGTCAGCGAAGGACAGGCTCTTGTCAAGTATAGTAGCACAGAAGCCCAGGCTGCCTATGATGCTGCCAGTCGTGCTGTAGCTAAAGCTGACCGTCATATCAATGAATTAAACGATGCACGTAATACCGCCGCAGCAACACCTAGCCTTTCGCAAGCAGGTCTAGAAGGAGCAACTGGACAAGCGCCAGCTCAGTCATCCGGTTCTGCCACAGCTGCTATTGATTCTCAAATCAGCGATGCTCGTGATGTGCGTGCAGATGCAGAAGCACAACTCGAAAAAGCCCAAGCCCAGTTGAATGCTGCTACGATATTGAGTACGGTGGAGGGAACAGTTGTTGAAGTGAATCGTAACGTTTCAAAATCTCCAACAGGAAATAGTCAAGTTTTGGTTCATATCGTAAGTAACGATAACTTGCAGGTCAAGGGAGAGCTTTCTGAGTACAACCTTGCCAATCTATCTGTAGGCCAAGAAGTCACCTTTACTTCTAAGGTCTATCCAGATAAAACTTGGAATGGTAAGATTAGCTATATTTCAAATTATCCAAAAAATAACAGTGAAGCAAGTAGTAGCTTAGCTGCTTCAAACACAGGTTCTAAATATCCATATACAGTCGATGTAACTAGTGAAATCGGTGATTTGAAACAGGGCTTTACAGTCAGTGTTGAAGTGAAAAGCACTAGCAAAGCATTGATTGTTCCGATCACCAGCGTAGTCATGGAAGAAGATAAAAACTATGTTTGGATCCTTGATGAAAATCAAAGGGCCAAAAAAGTTGAAGTTGGATTGGGCAATGCAGATGCAGAAAATCAAGAAATCACATCTGGTCTGACAGATGGAGCAAAAGTCATCAGTAATCCGACAGCTTCCTTGCAAGAAGGAAAAGAGGTGAAGACTGATGAAGCAACTAATTAGCCTCAAAAATATCTGTCGTAGCTATCGCAATGGTGATCAAGAACTACTAGTCCTCAAGAATATTAACCTAGAAGTTCATGAGGGAGAATTTGTAGCAATCATGGGACCATCTGGTTCTGGAAAGTCAACCCTCATGAATACCATTGGGATGTTAGATACCCCTACAAGTGGGCAGTATTTTCTAGATGGAAAAGAAGTAGCTGGTTTGGGTGAAAAACAATTAGCCAAGGTTCGAAATCAGGAAATCGGCTTCGTCTTTCAACAATTCTTTCTCTTGTCCAAGCTCAATGCTCTTCAAAACGTAGAATTGCCCTTGATTTATGCTGGAGTTTCAGCTTCAAAACGTCGCAAATTAGCAGAAGAGTATCTGGAAAAGGTTGAACTGACCGAGCGTAGCCATCATTTACCTTCGGAGTTGTCAGGTGGTCAGAAGCAAAGGGTTGCCATTGCGCGTGCATTGGTCAATAACCCTTCGATTATCTTGGCAGATGAACCTACTGGGGCACTTGATACCAAAACAGGAAATCAAATCATGCAACTCTTGGTTGAATTAAACAAAGAAGGAAAAACCATTATCATGGTTACGCATGAGCCTGAAATCGCTGCTTATGCCAAACGTCAAATCGTCATCCGAGATGGTGTCATTTCGTCTGATAGTGGTCTAGTAGAAAAGGAGGAAAACTAAGATGCAGAATCTGAAATTTGCCTTTTCATCCATTATGGCCCACAAGATGCGTTCCTTCCTCACCATGATCGGGATTATCATCGGTGTATCCTCCGTTGTCGTTATCATGGCCTTGGGCGACTCTATGTCTCGTCAGGCCAATAAAAATATGACCAAGTCCCAGAAAGATATCCATGTCTTTTTCTCACCTACAAAGAGTAAGGACGGTTCATTTACACAAAGACAATCTGCATTGACCTTGTCTGGTGGTCAAGAAGAAAATTTTGTTGAACCACCAAAACCTCAAGAAGCATGGGTCAAGGAAGCTGCTAAGCTCAAGGGAGTGGATAGCTACTATGTGACCAACTCAGCCAATGTGACCTTGACTTATAAGGATAAAAAGGTCGAACACGCTAACATGACGGGTGGGAATGTCACCTATATGGATGCGGTCGAAAATGAAATCATTGCAGGTCGTGGCCTTAGAGCGCAAGATTATAAGGATTTCGCAAGTGTGATTATCCTAGATGAAGAACTAGCCAATAGCCTTTTTGGTTCCGCACAGGATGCCCTCAACCAAATTGTTGAAGTAAATGAAATCAGTTACCGTGTGATTGGTGTTTATGCAAGTAAAGAAGCCAAGGCAGTCAAAGCCTTTGGAGTCGGAGGACTACCAATCACGACCAATATTTCCTTAGCAGCTAATTTTAATACAGATGAGATTTCAAATATTGTCTTCCGTGTCAATGATACTAGCTTAACCCAGACCTTGGGACCAGAGTTGGCAAGAAGAATGACAGAGATTGCAGGTCTTCAACAAGGGGAATATCAGGTTGCAGATGCATCTGCCGCCTTCCAAGAAGTTCAACAACTCTTTGGCTTCATAACAACGATTATTAGTGCTATTGCAGGGATTTCCCTTTTTGTCGGTGGTACTGGTGTTATGAACATTATGCTTGTTTCAGTGACAGAGCGTACCCGCGAGATTGGTCTACGAAAAGCACTGGGAGCTACACGGGCTAATATTCTGGTTCAGTTTTTGATTGAATCCATGATTTTAACCTTGTTAGGAGGGGTCATCGGTCTTGTGCTGGCTGCAGGGGTGACTATGCTTGCAGGTGTCCTTCTTCAAAACATGATTGCAGGAATCGAAGTTGGCGTATCCATCCCAATCGCTCTCTTTAGTTTAGCTGTCTCAGCTGGCATCGGTATGATATTCGGTGTTCTACCAGCCAATAAGGCTTCTAAACTTGATCCGATTGAAGCACTTCGCTATGAATAAGATAATCAACAGGAAAAACAAGATGGACATTAGTCTATCTTGTTTTTGTATGGATTTCCTTATCGAAAATCATCAAAATATGATATAATGAAGTGTTAGAAAAACAGGTTTCATTTGCCTGGAAAGGAAATATTATGTCTGAAAAGAATTTTTATATTACAACGCCGATTTACTATCCATCTGGTAAACTTCATATCGGTTCTGCCTACACAACCATCGCTTGTGATGTCTTAGCTCGCTACAAACGCCTTATGGGCTACGATGTCTTTTATTTGACAGGTTTGGATGAGCATGGTCAAAAGATTCAACAGAAAGCTGAAGAAGCTGGTATCACGCCTCAAGCCTATGTTGACGGTATGGCAGTTGAAGTTAAAGAACTCTGGAAATTATTGGATATCTCATATGATAAATTTATCCGTACAACTGACGACTACCATGAAAAAGTAGTAGCTCAAGTCTTTGAACGTTTGCTTGCTCAAGATGATATCTACTTGGGTGAATACTCTGGTTGGTATTCAGTTTCAGATGAGGAATTCTTTACAGAAAGCCAACTGGCAGAAGTTTTCCGTGACGAAGCTGGCAATGTAACGGGCGGTATCGCTCCATCAGGTCACGAAGTGGAATGGGTTTCAGAAGAGTCTTACTTCCTTCGCCTCAGCAAATACCAAGATCGTTTAGTTGAATTTTTCAAATCACATCCTGATTTCATCACTCCTGATGGACGTCTCAATGAAATGTTGAAAAACTTTATTGAGCCTGGATTGGAAGACTTGGCGGTTTCTCGTACAACCTTTACCTGGGGTGTACCAGTCCCATCAAATCCAAAACACGTTGTCTATGTGTGGATTGATGCCCTTCTCAATTATGCGACAGCTCTTGGTTATGGTCAAGAGGATCATGCTAACTACGATAAATTCTGGAATGGAACTGTCTTCCATATGGTAGGAAAGGATATTCTTCGTTTCCACTCAATCTACTGGCCAATCCTTCTTATGATGTTGGATATCAAATTGCCTGACCGTTTGATTGCCCATGGTTGGTTTGTCATGAAAGACGGCAAGATGTCTAAGTCTAAAGGGAATGTCGTATATCCTGAAATGCTAGTAGAACGTTATGGTCTAGATCCGCTTCGTTACTACCTCATGCGTAGCCTTCCAGTTGGTTCAGACGGAACCTTCACTCCAGAGGACTATGTAGGTCGTATTAACTATGAATTGGCAAATGACCTCGGAAACCTCCTCAACCGTACGGTTTCTATGATTAACAAGTACTTTGATGGGCAAATCCCTGCTTACGTAGAGGGTGTGACAGACTTTGACAATGCTCTTGCTCAAGTGGCAGAACAATCAATCGCCGACTACCATACCTACATGGAAGCAGTTGACTACCCACGTGCCCTTGAAGCAGTCTGGACTCTTATCTCACGTACCAACAAATACATCGATGAGACAGCTCCATGGGTACTGGCTAAGGATGAAGCTCATCGTGACCAATTGGCCAGTGTTATGAGTCACTTGGCAGCAAGCCTTCGTGTCGTAGCTCACATGATTGAACCATTTATGATGGAAACCAGTCGTGCAGTCTTGACTCAACTTGGTCTCGCAGAAGTTTCTAGCCTTGAAAACTTGAGCTTGGCTGATTTCCCTGCAGGAGTAACAGTAGTTGATAAAGGAACACCAATTTTCCCACGTCTGGATATGGAAGAAGAAATCGCCTATATCAAGGAACAAATGGAAGGCAACAAACCAGCCGTCGAAAAAGAATGGAATCCAGACGAAGTCGAACTCAAACTAAACAAGGAAGAAATCAAGTTTGAAGACTTCGATAAGGTTGAAATTCGTGTTGCTGAAGTCAAAGAAGTTTCTAAAGTGGAAGGCTCTGACAAGTTGCTTCAATTCCGCCTAGATGCTGGTGATGGTGAAGACCGTCAAATCCTGTCTGGTATTGCAAAATTCTATCCAAACGAACAAGAATTGGTTGGCAAGAAAGTACAAATCGTTGCCAACCTTAAACCACGTAAAATGATGAAAAAATATGTCAGCCAAGGTATGCTTCTCTCAGCTGAACATGATGGCAAATTAACCCTTCTCACAGTTGACCCAGCTGTACCAAACGGAAGTGTGATTGGCTAAGATTTAAAAGGACCAGTTTGAGCTGGTTCTTTTCTTTTGTAAGGTATCAGTTGATAAAAGTGTCATTCTGCTTTATAATGAAGAAAAACGGAGGAAATTGCCATGAAATACATTCCACTTGGTCAAGAGAAAAGAGAATTGTCCGAAATCGTCCTCGGAATGATGCGAATCAGTGACAAATCGGTTAAAGAAGTGGAGGAATTGGTTGAAACAGCCCTATCTGTAGGAATCAATGCCTTTGACTTGGCAGATATCTATGGTGGAGGTCGTTGCGAAGAATTACTGGGTCAAGTGTTAAACAATCGTCCTGATCTGCGAGAAAAGATGTGGATTCAGTCCAAGTGTGGCATTCGTATAGAAGAATTTACCTATTTTGATTTTTCAAAAGATTATATTTTAGAGTCAGTTGATGGGATTCTACAACGATTGCAGGTTGATTATCTAGATAGCTTGCTTCTCCATCGTCCGGACGCCCTAATGGAAGCTGACCAAGTGGCAGAAGCTTTTGATATTCTACAAAAATCAGGTAAAGTTCGAGACTTCGGTGTTTCCAACCAAAATCCCATGATGATGGAATTACTGAAGAAAGAGGTCAAACAACCTTTATCTATCAATCAATTACAGCTAAGCGCAGCTTTCACGCCAGGATTTGAATCAGGTTTCCATGTCAATATGGAAGGTGACAAGGCAGCTGTGCGTGATGGTAGCGTCTTTGAATACTGCAAATTAAACGACATGGTTATTCAGGCCTGGTCAGTCTTGCAGTTCGGATATTTCAAAGGGAATTTTGTCGGCAACGAGAAGTTCAAACAACTAAACCAAGTCCTAAATCGATTAGCCTTAAAATATGGTGTGAGCCCATCAGCTATTGCTATTGCTTGGGTGTTACGCTATCCAGCTAAGATGCAGGCAGTAGTAGGAACAACTAACCCTAAACATTTGATAGAAGCAAGCCAAGCAAGCAATGTCAACCTAACTCGAAAAGAATGGTATGAGATTTACCTAGCAGCAGGGAATGATTTGCCGTAGAGACAAAAACGCTATCCTATCAAGAGCGATATTCTAACTCGCTCTTTTTAAATTTGTAAAAATATTTATATAATTGTTTGAAAAAGCAAACTATATATGGTAAAATTGTATAAAATAACAATATAATAAATATTTTAATAAAATAGGGCGTTTGAAATGAAAAGAATAGTTTTGACTTCTGTTGTTTTACTTTCATTACTGACATCTGTTGGCTGCTCGAAACATAAAGAAGAGGCGAAAGTAGCTGAACCTGTAATGACTGAACAGACTACGCAGGATAATACAAAGTTATACAAGGAAGCTGGCTTACTTACTTGTAAAAATGAAAAGCAGCTAGAACTCGGGGAACTTGATTCAAAATCCCGTGCAACTTCTGCTCACATTCAGCTAAAAGATAGTGATGAGCCTAAAGAAAAGAGAGAAGCTAAATTAACCTTTGATCCAGTTGGATGGCATAACTATAAATTTTACTACGGAGATGGTTCTAAAGAGGCTTGGCTGATGAATCGCGGTCATTTAGTTGGTTATCAATTTAGTGGACTCAACGATGAAGGCCGAAATCTAGTTCCTATGACAGCTTGGTTAAATACAGGTGCCTTTACTGGAACGGATGACAAAAATCAAAGTAGCATGCTCTATTATGAAAATGGACTTGATTCATGGCTTGCAAATCATCCAAACTATTACCTTGACTATAAGGTGACAGCTGTCTATAAGGATAATGAATTGATTCCGAGACAGATTATCTTACAGTACGTAGGAATTGATCAGGATGGAAAATTGCTTGAAATTAAATTAGGTAGTAGCAAGGAAAAAATTGATAAGTATTCCGTAACCCATGTCGCCTTGGATAACGTTTCAGCCAATGCTGAAATAAATTATGCAGATGGTACTGCAAAGAATACGGTCAAGTCAGCTGAAGAACGCGCTGCAGAGCTTAAGGCAGCCGAGGAAAAGGCCAAGAAAGAGGCTGAAGAAAAAGAAGCACAAGAAAAAGCTAAAAAAGAAGTAGAAGAGAAGGCTAAAGAAGAACAGAAACAGCAGGAAACTGAAGCACCAGCACCAGCAGAAGAAGAATCACAAAGTAGTAATACAGGTGGCTACTTTAGAGATAGAAATGGAAGATGGCATCGACCAAATGGCAAGTTTGCCTCTAAAAAGGAAATTAGAGAAGCTGGATTGCAATGGTGATAGTTTTCTCAAGTTATATAAATCAGAATAATCACAGTCAAAAAGCCGTTGAAAAACGGTTTTTTGTTATAATTAAATTAAGATTCATAGACAACAGAGGAGAAAAACATGACATTTGAAGAAATTTTAAGAAATGCTTAGGAATGGCTTCAAATAGGCGTTTTTAGGCTATATTTTTGTGGAATTTTTGAAAAAACATAGTCACAAATGACCTTTAATATTCCCCCAAAGTCCACAAAAAGGGGAGTAAAAAAGACCTAAAATAGGTCAATAATTTACGAGTTCAGCAGGCAAGAACTAGCGTAGTCATCAGCTACGCTTTTTTAGTTGTTTTTGCTTATCTGATAGGTTTATTATACCAAAAAAGGGAGTGTGTGACCTCACGGTCTAACTCTCCCTAATCGGATAGACTATGCAAGCCTCAAGCTGTGAATATATTATATCATGTTTATCACGCGCATTGGTTGTTTTAGCTAGCGAAAAGGTGAGATAGCTAAAAGCGCGTGGTTATCAATTTTGTTGATCTTAACAAGTCATTTTCAAGCGAATATCACGCGCAAAACTACTATATTTTACTGCTTCTTGGTTCTATAGCTCTTCCTTTTCTATTTCCTCTCTGCTTATTCTAGCTAAAAGATTATAATAAGGGTGTCCTGCTGGAATAACAGGGGAATTTTTAGTAAATTCTTCTTGTGTTAAGGTTGTTTCTTTGTCTAATATTGTACCGTCTGCTAGTTTGGTAGCTTTAGGGACAATATGTGATATTGTTGGGTTCCATTTTTCTTTAACTTTTGCCATGTTAAATACTCCTTTATGGTAAAAACAGAACTGTCCCACCTCCTACTGCAGAACGAACTGTTTCAAGGGGAGATGGAAAAGCTCTGTTTATAAGTCAATTATATCATAGTTAATTATTAAGCATGGATTTTTTTATCAGCAATAGCGTCTGTTAGGGTCTGTGAGAAGTTCAACCCTAGGTCACGCCCTAATGTATCCGCCCAACGTGGAATGGTTAGGGTTTTTTTAACAGGCTCTTGACTGCCTAGATATTCTGCAACGTCAACCATAACCATAGAGATAAAAGATTTACTAGGATCATAGACTAGATCTATGTCCTCATCATCCTGGAAAGGGTTGTTAGAAGCCAAAGATAAAGCGTTAATAGGAGTAGGGGTAGGAATTTCTCTCCCATTCTCGATATAATCAGCTAGGTTAATACCGAGCCAATCGCTGGCCATTGCCATAGCGTCTGCCATATCCTCCCCTTGAGTTGCTGAATGTTCAAAATCTGGGAAAGTTACAAAGTAAGGGGCGTTAGCTCCGTCTGTATCGTCATAATAAAATAAAGCTGGATAAGTGACAAGCATAGTTTACCTCCAAAATCAAAGACAAGCGGGGGACTGCCTTTATTACAGTCCTGCTTGCTTTCTTATCCCTCTTTCAGTGTACTTATTCAGTTCACCATGAGGGACTGTGATAGGTCTTTCCCCTTCCTTCTCCATTTTAACGTGGGAGCCTTTACCGCCTTTGGTTTTTATCCAACCATGAGCCGTAAGGAGTTTGACCATCTCTTTTTGTGTCATAGGCATAGCGCTTTTACCTCCTGACAGTATTATTATAACACGTATTACACGTACTGTAAAGGGATAATACTTATTATCTCTCAAATCGCAAAAGCCCCCAGATTCGTTTCTAAGGGCTTCTAGTTGTCCGTGGTGTTTTTATTGTCTGCCCCAAAACAAAGCGAAATAGGGGCAAATATGAAGCTTAGGGCTCCCCATACGCTCCTAATTCTGTGGTAAGGTTAAATCAATCCACATTTATCATACCTGCCAAATGTTCTATAGCTTCCTGCTTTACTCGATATACTGAGGTGGTAGATTTCCCTATTTCCTCAGCTACTTCTAAAGCCACGAGATCATTCAAGTAAAAAAGTCTTAGAACAGAACGCTCAAGCGGATTGGCCAGCTTATCGATCAGCCTAGATATTTCCATTCTCTCTTCAGTAAGTCGCTCAATTCTCTGAAGCGTATCCTCTTTTAGTTTTAGAACACTTATAAGGCTATTCTCGGCCGTATTTACCCGGCTTGTTTGTACTCTGGTAGTGCTCAGTTCTTGCTTTTTGATAATACCACTTTCTAAAGCCGCAAGCTCTAAATATAATCCCTCTATTTCTTTATTGATCCACTTAACGCCCTCTAGTTTTTCTTTTACTTGCTCTGGTGTCATGCCTTGGTCTCCTCTGTGATATAATAATAGTGTTGGAATTATAGCTGAGGCGGAGCGCCTTGGCTTTTTTTTGCTATTTCTCTATGTTCGCTCTAGCTTCAAGCTATGTAATCTTCTCTGTTCAAGAGCTATTTTCTCGGAGTTCAACACACATAATCCTGCCATTTGCCAGGCATATTTTTGCCACTACCTAACCAAAATCTCACCAATGGAAAAGTTCGATACCTAACCAAAATCTTACCGTTCTATGGTTCTAAAAAATCCTGTACCTTTGTAAAACCTTAGTATTTTTAAATATTCAACCTTAGCCTATTTTTAAATACGCAACCTTGACAAAACCTTTACATTTTTTTCTGCTCTTACCTAACCCTTACCTAACCCTTTTTTGGAACGCTCTACTTACTTAAATCCTTGATATATCTAGCTTTTTTTAACATTTAAACCGTCTAATATGTAGTATTTGTTTGTTTTGTAAATTGCACCCTACTACAAATTATCATGTAAAAAACCCAAATTGATTGGGTTCAGTAGTAGTGAAACCACAAAAAGAGGCAATGCCCTTTTGCTACTATTCTTCACTGAGTAAGCCACTTACTACCACATCACGGACAAACTGAGCTTGTTTTTCTTTGGGCAGTTGCAGGGCTTCAAGTAAAGACTCCAGGGCTTGCTTGTCTGTGCTTGCGACTAACTTCTTAATGATAATCTGAAACTGCCCTTCCAGGTACTCGCAAAAATGGATCCGCTGGGCTTGTGTTGGTTGCACTGGTACTGGTGAACTATCTGCAATCAGCAAGAAGCAGGCTTCCGCGATTTGGGCGAATAACTTTGCACGCGCTTCAGGGTGTCTGTATAACTCATAGGTGTTTATGCTGGTGTCTTCTGTACGGAGCTTCTCACCTAGTTCAATCAGTTTAGGCGTATCTTCAAGACATACTGGTGTTGCATCCGCCATAAAATCGTCACGTTTGCGATTGAGTTCCTCCAGTTCCTGATCTACTTGTTCAAAGTATGCTGGTTCTATCATGGACTTCATCCTTTCTTTATTTGGTTAAAAATTACGCTTCATCCTCTTGTCTTTGATATCTGTCATGTTGTATACATTCCCCTCTGACCGTTTGCCAATTCGACTGACTAGCTTGTCATTATAAATTCTGGCTAACTCTTTTCCGTTGTGGTTGGTATTGATGATAGTTGTTTCCCGCCTATCAAAAATCTTGAAAAGAAAGGTCTGTACCCAGTTATTAGCCTCATCTTTTCGGCTATTCATAACGCTTTCTGTACCTAAATCGTCAATAAAGAGATAGTCAACCTCAGTCAGCAGCTTCAAGGCGTCATACTCTGTAAAATCACTCTGCCTATACTGCCAGCCTGACTGAATGCGCGTGACGATTTCAGCAATGCTGACAAAGAGGACGCTCTTAGGGTCATTCTTAGCCTTATAGCCTTCGTTGATGGCTTTGGCCATGGAATAGCATAAATGACTTTTACCAGTGCCTGGTTTGCCCATAATCAGCGTGTTTCCTGTCATGCCATTTAGGTACTGCTTAGCTTGCTTGATAGCAAACTCCTTGGCCTCGTGTTCCTCTTTTGTATCGGCTTTGAAAGTGTTAAAAGAGGCCTCTCTCAGCTCATTTGACACCGTACTTTCACGCGCTAGTATGTCATAGGTTGAAGAGTCCAGATTATGCCTTAGGGCTTTTTCTACGCCCTCTAGCTCTGTCTGTTTAATGTTCTCCCTAGTACATTCCATGCAGTAGGGTGATATATAACCATCTGGTTTTTTGAATTGTACTAGGTTAATCTGATGAATTGGGCAAAGTTTATCAGTCACCTTTATTTTTTCATTAAGCTGGTCTGTATTCAGTAATTCCATTGATTCTCCTCTCCGTCAGTAGATAAACGGGTCTTGAATATCGTCATCAGACTGACCTTGTTTCTTTTGCTGAAATAGTCTCTGTTCATCTTCGACTTGTACCATGGTTCTAATACCATTCTGTCGCCAGTGCTTGAGTATTGAATTGATATAGCTAAAAGATCGCTTGCCGTTATCTGCAGCCTTGTCTATGGCAGTCTTGATAACCTCTAGCTCTATACCGTCAAGAGTAAGATAGTCAGTCAGTATTTGATATTGTTGCCCATCCATAACCCCTATACGCTTTTGGTAATAGTTAGAGATTTCAGCAGTAGGAGCAGAAGAAGTTTTTTTCTCTATCTCTTCTTCTAACTCTAACTCTATCTCTTTCTCTATCTCTTTCTCTATCTCTTTCTCTATCTCTGTCTTACATGTAGTTAACAATGTAAGATTATCGGATAACATTGTAAGGCTTTCTTTGTTTTCTCGTTGCTGTTTCCGATATTCTCGCATATATGCTGCTTGGTTGGTTTCCTGCTGTACCAAGGCTTTAGCCTGCGGTAGTTCTGCGTTTTTATCTTCGTCAATCTGTATTAAACCGCATTTTGTAAAGTATGCCATAGTCATATCTATATCATCTTCTGATACATCTAATTTTAGTGCTAGTTCTTCCTTGAGATTGTCAAAGTAGCCCTCATAGTATAAAATACAGTCACTTTCCAAGCTCTCTAGCATAAGCCTAATATAAATGACTGTCATGGTGTACCCACCAGGTACTGTCTTTAGTCTCTTGATAAAAATATTATCAAAAAATTTCTTATCAATTTTTAGCCAAAAATATATTTTTGTTCTTGCCACGTTTTACTCCTTATGATTCTTTATCAGCTCCTAGAAATATTAGAATATCATCGATTTTATAAAAGACTTTGCGTGTATCCTCGATAGGAGGAGTGAACCTTTTTAGCCCTGCGCGTTCCCAACGTTTTAAGGTGTTGTAATCTATCTCTAACTCTTCCTTGAGTTGTTTAGGTGTCATTAGCCCTGTTATACGTTGTTTAGGCTTTAAATAGTCTTTTAGAAAGTTTTCTACCAGTTTTAAGATGCCACGTTTTAGACTGTTTTCACTTTCTTTGCTTAAACTGAACATTGTTCATCAGCTCCCTTCAGCAGTTGCTTGTAACTCTCTAAATCGGCATTTAAAAGGACGGTTAGGCGCTTCTGTTCCTCTTGTACCTGGTTATAGAATGCCTTTGCTCCGTCCAGTAACTCCTCTTTGTTAGCTGGGATAAAGTAGCCTCTGAAAGCTCCGTGACGTACCCCGATGATAGGAACACCGTAGCGCGTGATCAGGCGACTGATAATGTCCTGTACGGTTCTTTCTGCTAACTTGGTCATTAAGCTGATTTCTGCCCCTGTTATGGAGTTCTCAGCCCCTACCTTAATTAGTCTTAATACTCGCTTGTCATTCATTGTTAGACTCATTCAATTCCTCCCCATACGTCTACCCCTGCAAGCTGGATATATCGCCCATATTCAGGGTTTAAATCCTCGCTAGGTGTTTCTATCGTCTGTTTACTTTCTCGCTCAATTTGGGCGCTTTTTTGGCGGTCTCGGTGGTTTAGATAAAGCAGCAAGCCAATCAATACCACGGAAAAGATAACCGCCTGTGTATTGGTTAAATCTAGCTCATTCATTTTATCGCCTCCTCAAACTTCTCTATAAGATGATCTTTACTTACTTTCCGATTAGCATTTTTAGAATTAAAAAGAATATCTTTTAAGGTTATAGTAGCCTCTAAATACTCCTTTTCAGCATGTTCTATATACGCCTGCTGCTCTGCTTCGTTGTCAAAAAAGTGCTTGGCTTGGCGTTTAAAGAAGGCTTGCCGCATAGCCTCCATTTCAAAAATACCAGGGTGGAAAAACATTCCCGTAGTGCTTTTAGAGACTGCCTCGATTTTATGACTTTCATTCAATTCAGGAAGTTCAATCCAAAGTAGACGAGATAAATCTTCTTTGATAGATTTTACCTGTCCTGATATAAGCGATATTCTAGAAAAATCGTTATTTTCGTCAGCTTGGTGTAATTCTGAGCTAATTCTTTCTATACGTCTAGTTAAATTCTCGTATGTTGTTTCTGCCATGGTGTTTACCTCTGTTTCTATGTTTGTGTAATTGCCTTGATGGGCTTGTCCTGTTTTGACAGCTTTTTAATGCCTTTCCTGCTCACATTCCTCACGCTCAGAGTCGCCAATATTTGAAAGCGTGAGAAAGTACCAGTTTTAAGAGTTGGCGCTCTCCGTATGGTCAAAATGTCCTAAATATGCTATAATCTAGGTATAAATCTTTACTAAAACCTCTTTAATAATAGCTTGCCTGCTTTGTTAAATTCGTTTTAGTGTTAGTGTGAAAGGCTTTGCTGATTGGTCTCGGTAAGCCTTTTTTGTTGCAATCACGCGCATTTAGTGCGTGGTTTTTTATTTCTGAATACCAGGGACTTAATTTCCTGATAACTCATATTCAAGCAAATCATGGCTATTACCATGTCCTCAAATGCTTGGTATTGCTCCAGCTCCTCACTGGTCAAGCTATCAATGCCATTGTAGCCCCCACGTTCCGCCATTAACTGCTTAGCGTTCCTGTCGGTTACTGCCTTCAGTAGCAAGTTGTTCATGGTGCTATGCGCGTGCTTTGGTGCTTGTTCCCAGTTCTCAATACTGTCATGCAGTGTTTTTCTTTTTGGCTTTTCTAGCGCTCTCTGCATACGAAACTTAGAAAGTTCCTCACGCATTTCAAAGAATGCTTTGACCAGGGTCATTTTGAACCGCCGTACAGGTTCGGTATTCTTTAGATAAGTGATCAGCAAGGTTGCCTGTTGTTCATTTAGGCGATAGATTTTCATTGGTCGCCCTCGCCCATCTAATTTACGCATTTCAAATGCGATAATTCCGTAGCTTTCAAAATCAGCTTTATGCTTTCTTAAAAGTTCTTGTATTGTGTGATGAGTAACCTCAGCACATTCAGCGATGATCTCGCTTGTAGTATACGGCTCTTTCTTGCCGTCCATGTAGACTAATTCCATGTTTTTGCTCCTTTCTAATTTTCTGGTGAAAATTCAATTAAATCAGACAAACGAACTTTTAAAGCGTTACAAAGCTTGATAAGGGTAGAAAGCTTTACATCAGTTTTGTTGTTTGTTAAGTTTGAAATTGTAGACTCAGCTATACCTGTTTCGTTGGAAACTTTACTAGCATTAGTCTTTTTTTCAGCAAAAACAATTAGTAAGTTATTTTTTAGCATAGGCGCTCCTTATTATTTTTTATCAACTAATCATTATAGCGTAATGACTAATTTAATGATATGATACACCATATAAAACATATTGTCAACACTTAAATTATTATTTTATATTTTACTTTTATTAGCGTGTACGCTATAATAAATAAAAAGAGGTGGTATTATGTTAATAAATAGATTGGCTATACTATTGGCTGAAAGGTCAATGAGTGGTGCGCGTTTAGCAAGTGATACGGGAATTGCACAATCAACAATTTCTAAGATTACTTCAAATAGATCAAAACAAGTTGATTATGAAACTGTTAATAAAATCTGTAACACTTTAGGGGTTACTTCGGACGATTTTTTTGATTATTCTCCAATAGATTATGAGATAAAATATTTTATCGACGAAGACAGTGGAGATATATTTACTTTTGTTAAAATCTTAGACAGAGATAGACCGGTTGCTACACTAGAGTATAAAGTGGACCTTGAATTTCATATAAACACTAATAAGCCAGATAATCTTGTTGATATTGAGGAAATTAAGCGTAACTATCAGCAAGTAGAGATTGTCACAGTGAAAGTTTTTTTGAAGAAACAAAACAAAGAAACTTATGATAAATTCACTAAATTACCTAGCAATTTCCAAAATATTTTTACAAACGATTTACTTCAAGTAGTTGGTAAAAATATAAAAGAGTATTTAATACAAGAATTTAAAGAAGAGTTTGTTTTTGCAAAAAATTCTTCAGGACATGTTGACCAGCTTTTAAGCGAAGATATTCAAATTATTGTTAGTTCAAAAATTGTTGATTGCAAATTTGAGTTACCTTTTTAAAAATTTTCATTTGTTACTATCTTGAAAAACTGAAATATAAGTTTTCCTAGTCTTTTGGTATGTTATACCCTGAAAATGTCAACTTTTGTCAACATGAACCCAAATAACTTAAAACCATTGAAAGACTTGTAAGCACTGGTTTTTCTAGCTTTTGAAATCTTCAAAAATTCATGTTTTTTCACGTTCTGCGCGTGATTTCTCAAGCTTCGTTCGAGCTTCAAGCCCATATAAGCCCCATATCCGCCTTGGTTCCTACTCTGGTATTATTTACCGTCTGACTAATTAAAATCAAATACAAGGCAAACTATGAAGCCCTAGCATGATTTAAACCACAATCTAAAACCTTTTTAATAATAGCTTGCCTGCTGATGTTTTTTAGAAAGATTTAAAACATGCAAATAAATGAAGTCAAAAAGAAAAACGGTACAATGGTATACCGAGCTAATGTATATCTAGGAGTTGACCAGGTAACAGGAAAGAAAGCCAAAACAAGTGTAACGGGTAGGACAAGAAAAGAGGTCAAGCAGAAAGCAAAGCACGCGCAAGATGATTTTATATCGAACGGTTGTACGGTGACAAAAGTAGTACCTGTAAAGAATTATCAGGAGTTAGCTGATCTATGGCTAGACAGTTACCAGCTTACAGTAAAGCCTCAAACTTTTGTAGCAACTAAGCAAATGCTCTATAATCACCTTATACCTATCTTTGGTAGTCTGAGACTGGCCAAGTTGTCTGTTAGTTATATACAAAGCTTTATTAACGATTTATCTACTCAGATAGTCCATTATGCAGTGGTTCATTCAATAAATAGGCGTGTCTTACAGTATGGGGTATCTCTCCAGCTCTTGCCATTCAATCCAGCTAGAGATATTATTCTCCCTAAACAGCCTAAACGTGAGAATAAAGCAATCAAGTTCATAGATTCAGACGATTTAAAGGCTCTGTTGCTCCACATGGAAAAACTAGCGTTTAAGAAATACAGCTATTATCTTGATTATGTTCTGTATAGTGTCTTACTTGCTACTGGATGCCGTTTCGGTGAAGTAGTAGCCCTGGAATGGTCTGATATTGACTTAGAGGATGGAACCATAAGCATAAGCAAGAACTACAATAGATTTTTAAAGCTAATAGGTGCACCAAAAAGCAAAGCAGGAGTTAGGACAATCAGTATAGACAAGAAAACAGTCAACATGCTACGTCTATACAAGAATAGGCAGCGCCAATTATATTTGCAGTCTGGGGCGCGTGCTTCGACTGTGGTGTTTGCAACACCTACGAGAGAGTACCAGAATCTGGCAACCAGACAGGAGGCTTTAGATCGACGGTGTGCTGAGATTTCTATTCCTCGCTTTACTTTTCATGCTTTCCGCCATACTCACGCTAGTTTATTGCTAAATGCTGGTATCAGCTATAAAGAATTACAATACCGTTTAGGTCATGCTACTTTAGCTATGACCATGGATATATACAGCCACCTATCTGCGGATAAAGAAAAAGAGGCGGTTTCATATTTTGAAAAAGCCATGAATAGCTTGTAAGTCCACAAAAAGGTGAACAAATTTATATTTCAGAACTCATAGGATGATTAAAAAACCTATTAAATCAACGTTTATAGACAACAAAGGAGAAAAACATGACATTTGAAGAAATTTTGCCTGGACTAAAGGCTAAGAAAAAATATGTACGTACTGGTTGGGGTGGGGCTGAGAACTATGTCCAGATTTTTGATACCATCGAACAAAACGGGGTCGCTCTTGAAGTGACACCTTATTTTCTTATCAATGTATCTGGAGAAGGGGAAGGTTTTTCCATGTGGAGCCCAACTCCTTGTGATGTCCTAGCGACAGACTGGGTGGAAGTCCATGACTAAACGTGTACTCATTACGGGTGTTAGCTCAGGGATTGGCCTAGCACAGGCTCGCTCATTTTTAGAAAAAGGTTATCAGGTTTTCGGAGTGGATCAGGGTGAAAAGCCCGCCTTACAAGGGGACTTTCACTTTCTACAACGTGATTTAACGCTTGACTTGGAACCAATTTTTGACTGGTGCCCTCAGGTGGATATTTTGTGTAATACGGCAGGTGTATTGGATGACTACAAGCCCTTACTAGAACAATCAGTCCAGGAAATTCAAGAGATTTTTGAAATTAATTATGTGACTCCAGTAGAGTTGACCCGCTATTATTTAACAAAAATGCTGGAACATAAACATGGAATCATCATCAATATGTGTTCCATTGCTTCAAACCTAGCAGGCGGTGGTGGTCACGCCTATACCTCTTCTAAACACGCCTTGGCTGGATTTACCAAGCAATTGGCTCTAGACTATGCAGAAGCTGGTATCCAGGTCTTTGGAATCGCACCAGGTGCAGTTAAGACGGGTATGACGGCAGCTGATTTTGAACCAGGTGGTTTGGCGGACTGGGTAGCTAGTGAAACACCTATCAAACGCTGGATTGAGCCAGGTGAAGTTGCTGAAGTTAGCCTCTTTTTAGCAAGTGGAAAAGCGAGTGCCATGCAGGGACAAATCCTGACTATTGATGGTGGTTGGTCTTTGAAGTAATATAGTTGATCCCAGCGAATATGTGGAGGTAAGCCATGAAAAGAGATGAGTTTGGATTTGTCTTGCCCAATCTTTACTATCGGTTTTTATCAGAGTGGGAAGAGATTGACCCCTATGAAATTGGAGATACAGGTATCTGTTTGTATGCCAAGGAGGATCTAGAGGAGCGTAATGAGACTTATCAGATTGAGGAGGTCGAGCCAGATTACTTTATGATTGGACAGGAAGGAGATTTGGCCTACTTTATTAAGAAAAATGCAGATGATTGCATTTATGAAAATGACTTGGGTGCTTTAGGCTCCTTAGAAATGCAAAAAGTTGCTAAAAACGTAAATGACTTTATTGATAAGGTATTGGAAGAAGAATTGTAGAAAACTGAAGGGAGAAATCATGTTTAGAGTGCTAGATGCAGATTCACCGATTTCAAAAGAAGACCTTTTACAATTTGAGGAGATTCTTGGAAAGAAATTGCCAAAAACTATGTTGGATTTTTATCTCAAGCACAACGGTGGTCAGCCCCAAGTAAGTGGTGTCCACGATGAACATCACCTCTTTCCTTTCAATTCCTTTAATTCACTTGAGGAGATGAGGAAGTCTCTTACATGGTTTGATGATGAGGTGGTACCTGCGGGATTTAAGGCAACAGACCTTCTCCATTTCGCCTATGATCCTGGTTCTGGCAACTATGCACTTTCTCTAAGGGCAGAGGATTATGGCAAGGTGTACTTCTATGTTCTAGAAGAAACAGCCGAGATCTACGGTCAATGGGCTTCTTTTGAGGAATTTTTGAACTCTTTTGTTGAAGAACAAGACTAAAAAGGAGAAGAGATGCGGAAACACCAAGAACTTTCACTAGAGCAGATCATCGAGCAGGTGCGCGCGGACGAGTCTTCTTCAGATGATTTTTGCCTCTATGGCAAGGAGGATGGAGAGCTAGCACTAGATAGACTCTATTGGGTATCAGATTATCCGGATGTCATAGAAGACCGTGATATTTACCCTGCTGATGTAGTGGAGCAAAATCTCCAGCTAGTCTACTATGGAGAGCAGTTGCTTGATGTGCTCTCGGTTGCACTTGAAGAAAAACCAGATGCAAGTCTCCAAGACTTGGTCGAAGCTTTGAATTATTATAATCAGCATGATTGCTTTATGACCTTTGAAAGCTAGTCAGCATACTAGATTTATGCAGTTTCATTGATAATTAACAAATACAATAAGGAGTTAAGAAATGATAGATTACGAAAACATAAATGAAAAAATTGCCCCTTTTAGCCTGCTTGTATATGATGAGGATCCTAAAAATGTTCGAGGGTCGCTCATTTATTACCCTGATGGAGAATATAGACAGGAAGTATTTGATACTCGAGAAGACGAAGGAGCCGAAGGAAATGGCTACGATTGGGAATCGCTAGCTTTGGTATTTTTGGAGGAAAAAATGCCTGAATTAAGCGATGCTATCGACTTTGATCCTGAAGGAAGTATGTTTTGTGCCTATTCTTCCAAGGTAGACGCCTTGGCTAAATTCGCTTTAGGATTTAAAGAATTTTGCGATGATATCGAAGTCATGAAAGACTTGTTCAGTCGAGCAGAGTTGGATTAATTGACTAAAATAGTTTTAAATTTTTGGGAAGAGAATAGAAAGGATTTCAAATGAAGCCACCAGAAGTAGTTGAACAACTGGAAAATCATCCAGACTACATCTCTATTTAGATAAAATTTAAAAAAGAATAAGAAAACCCAAGCTAGCTATCTCGAATCACTGAATCATCTGGCCTATTTACTTTATCTGGATGGTCAAGAGGAAATGGCTAAGGAATTATTAGATCGTATCATACAAGTTCCATTTGAAGGGAATTATAACACTTGGACCTTTGTTGATAGCTCTCTGGGTTTATTGGCCTATCTGGAAAGAGAAAAAGAAAATCAGGTACTCGTCTATAAAAAACTCCTTTTATCTCCATTAGAACAAGGGGAGGAATCAACTCAAAAAATAAGAAGGAGAGTTCATCAGAGATTTTTGAATGGTGATAGCTTGGAGCAAAAGCTTGCAAAAATCGAGCAAGCTTCAAGTCCTGAATCGAAAATGGAACGCTGTTTGCTATACTTGACAGATTTATTGAAGATTCACCTTTTTATTGATGAGTCAACTTGTGAAGAGACAGATATCCAAGTAAAAATCGAAGAGAATATGGAGATGCTAAAGAAGTATATCAAGGAGCATGAAATCTATAGCCTCTTTCCTTTTAAGGGATAGGGTAAGTTATTGATCTTGGACTTTTAGAAAGAGTAGAATATGGAAATCAAAAAACACTTTGGTGTCTACGGCATTTGCTTTGAAAATGAGAAGCTTCTCTGCATTGAAAAAACAAGAGGCCCCTATAAACATCGTTTTGATCTACCTGGTGGTAGTCAGGAAATCGGTGAGGGGTTGACAGAAACCCTCAAGAGAGAAGTTCTGGAAGAGACTGGCTACACGCTTAGCCGTTATTCAAACCCTAGAATTTATGATGTGCTGGTTCAAGAAGAAGGGCAAGATTTCGCAGTACACCATATCATGGCCTTTTATGATATCGTACTTGATTTAGAACGTTCTCAAAAATCCCTTCCTCATGAAGTTCTTGATGGAAGCAATGATTCAGCAAAGGCAATTTGGCTTCCTCTTGAGCAGATTACCCAAGAAAATGCCTCCCCCTTAGTATTGAAGGTGAAGGCAGAGTTACGAGGATTTCCAGAATTGGACATGACAAGCTATAAGAATTGGAAGGTAAAACATGCAAAATCAACTGGCTCTTAGTGGCGAAAGAATTGTTGAAAAAATTTACCCACAACTATTTCATCATGTTGGTATGATTCGTGGCGAATATTTGGTGAGGGAGATCAGTCAAAACATACTGATAAAAAGTTGTCAGCAATTTGTAAAAGATTATCTAGACACTATTTGCCATTTGTACCCAGATGAAGAAGTCTGGTATCGCTTTTCAGAGTTAACAAATGCAGAAGCAAATTGTCTAGACGGGACTAAAGAGTATTTTGATGAACGCCACCCCTTATTTGGATATAGAGGTACTAGGCGTTTATTGGCGTGTCCAGATGAATTTCAGGCTGAGGCACATGTCGTTACAGAAGTTTATCAAACCAATCCCAATCTGTCTGTTATTTTTCCTTTTGTCAATGATGCTGAACAGTTAAAACAAGCTATTAGAGTATTGCGCCAGCATGGTTTTACTGGAAAAGTTGGAACAATGATTGAATTACCGTCAGCTTATTTTGACTTGGACAGGATACTGGAAACTGGTATTTCAAAGATTGTAGTGGGAATGAATGATTTGACTTCTTTTGTTTTTGCGACTGTGAGGAACAGTCAATGGCATGATATGGAAAGTCCCATTATGTTAGAAATGCTGAGACAGATACAGGATAAAGCAAGGACGAAAAAGATAGATTTCGCCGTAGCAGGATATCTGAATGCTTCTTTCATACAAAAAATGAATCAAATGGATATCAAGTGCATTATCCATTATAGTTCTATTCCAGAGATTTTTAATTTAGAGATTGACCATCCATATCATCTCAAACGTGTAAAAGAAGAAAGTAAAAAAATACAAAGGAGCAACCCATGACACCTCAAGAAATGTGGAATGCCTACAAGCAAATCAACCCCTCTATCGGAGATGAGATAGATGCCTGGGCCTTTGGAGTGGAACCAGACCTTTTAGCGGATCTGGTCTTTAAAGGCGAAAAAACAGCAACAGCCTCAGCTTACGATCTTTACGCAGTAGAGGACGAACACCTTCCCCAAGAAGGAACCTTTGATGTTATTTTAGACAGTCAAGATCAAGCTGTTTGCATCGTTGAAATTACAAAGGTTTCCGTTCAGCCTTTCCATCAGGTTTCAGCCGACCATGCCTACAAGGAAGGCGAAGGAGACAAATCCTTAGCCTATTGGCGTCAGGTTCATGAAGACTTTTTTAAAGACTGGTTAGGAGAAGCAGGTCTGGATTTTACACCTGATAGCAAGGTTGTTTTAGAAGAATTTCGCAAGGTCTACCCTCTCTAGACTACTAGAAGGAAGAAAGTTTTGGGAATCACCGTCCAAAGCTTTTTTCTGACTAAAAATATGATAAAATAGGTATGTTTGAACTAGAGCATTCGCTCATAAATTTAGAATAGGAGAATATGATGCAAGCAGTAGAACATTATATTGAAACATTTATTCCTGAACATTATGATTTGTTTTTAGACTTGAGTCGTGAGACCAAGACGTTTTCAGGAAAAGTAACTATTACTGGTCAAGCTAAAAGTGACCGTATTTCCCTTCACCAAAAAGACTTGGAGATTGCTTCTGTTGAAGTAGCAGGTCAAGATCGTCCATTTACAGTTGATAATGAAAACGAAGCTCTTCATATCGAACTTGAAGAAGCTGGTTCAGTTGAATTGGTTCTAGCATTTTCAGGTAAAATTACTGACAACATGACAGGAATCTACCCATCATACTATACAGTTGATGGTGTTAAGAAAGAAGTTTTGTCTACTCAGTTTGAGAGTCACTTTGCCCGTGAAGCCTTCCCGTGTGTGGATGAGCCAGAAGCCAAAGCAACCTTTGACCTAGCTCTTCGTTTTGACCAAGCAGAAGGCGAACTTGCCTTGTCAAACATGCCAGAAATCGATGTTGAAAGCCGCAAAGAAACTGGCATCTGGAAGTTTGAAACTACACCTCGGATGTCTTCTTACTTGCTAGCTTTTGTAGCTGGTGATTTGCAAGGGGTAACTGCTAAAACTAAAAATGGTACCTTGGTAGGTGTTTACTCAACCAAGGCCCATCCACTTTCAAACCTTGATTTCTCATTAGACATCGCTGTTCGCTCAATCGAGTTTTACGAAGACTACTATGGAGTTAAGTATCCAATCCCTCAATCTCTTCACATCGCCCTTCCTGACTTCTCAGCTGGTGCTATGGAAAACTGGGGTCTGGTAACTTATCGTGAAGTTTACTTGGTTGTGGATGAGAACTCAACCTTTGCTAGCCGTCAACAGGTAGCCCTCGTTATTGCCCATGAGCTTGCTCACCAATGGTTCGGTAACCTTGTGACTATGAAGTGGTGGGATGACCTCTGGCTCAATGAAAGCTTCGCGAACATGATGGAATACGTCTGTGTGGATGCCATCGAACCAAGTTGGAATATCTTTGAAGATTTCCAAACAGGTGGAGTACCTCTTGCTCTTGAACGCGATGCGACGGATGGCGTTCAATCTGTTCACGTTGAAGTCAAACACCCAGATGAAATCAATACGCTCTTTGATGGAGCTATCGTTTATGCCAAAGGTAGCCGTCTCATGCACATGCTTCGTCGTTGGCTAGGAGATGCTGATTTTGCTAAAGGCTTGCATGCTTACTTTGAAAAACATCAATACGGAAATACCATTGGTCGTGACCTTTGGAATGCTCTCGGACAAGCATCTGGTCGTGATGTAGCAGCCTTCATGGATTCTTGGTTGGAGCAACCTGGTTATCCAGTCCTTACTGCCACAGTTGAAAATGATGTTTTGAAGATCTCACAAAAACAATTCTTTATCGGTGAACACGAAGATAAGAACCGACTTTGGGTAGTGCCACTTAACAGTAACTGGAAAGGTTTGCCAGATACTCTCGAAACAGAAAGTATCGAAATCCCTGGCTATGCAGCACTTCTTGCTGAAAATGAAGGAGCACTTCGTCTCAACACTGAAAATACAGCCCACTACATTACAGACTATCAAGGTCAATTACTTGATGCTGTGCTTGCAGACCTAGTAGAACTTGATAACACAAGTAAACTTCAAATCGTCCAAGAACGTCGTTTGCTTGCTGAAGCAGGGCACATTTCGTACGCAGACTTGCTTCCAGTAGTGGATCAATTGGCTAAAGAAGAATCTTATCTCGTTGTTTCAGCAGTTTCACAAGTTATCGGAGCGCTTGATCGCTTTATCGATGAAGGAACTGAGACAGAAAAAGCCTTTAAAGCCCTTATTGCTAAACTGGCTCGTTACAACTATAACCGTCTTGGTTTCGAAGCTAAAGAGGGTGAATCTGATGAGGATGAATTGGTCCGTCAATTGACAATTTCTATGATGATTCGTTCAAATGACGAGGAAGCCAGTCAAGTTGCTAGCCAAATTTTCGAAGCCCACAAGGATAATCTTTCAGGACTTCCAGCAGCTATTCGTTCACAAGTTCTCATCAATGAAATGAAACACCATGAGACTAAGGAATTGGTCGCAACTTATCTCGATCTTTATACTCATGCCACAGATGCCGCCTTTAAACGCCAATTGGCAGCTGCTCTTGCCTACAGTACAGATGCGGATAATATCCAAACCTTGATTGCTTCTTGGAAGGACAAATTTGTGGTAAAACCACAAGACTTATCAGCTTGGTACTTCCAGTTCTTAGGTCATCAAGCAACCCAGGAAACAGCGTGGTCTTGGGCGCGTGAAAACTGGGATTGGATTAAGGCTGCTCTTGGTGGAGATATGAGCTTTGATAGCTTTGTTATTCTGCCTGCCCATGTATTTAAGACAGAGCAACGCTTGACAGAATACAAGGCCTTCTTTGAGCCACAACTTTCTGACCTTGCCCTTAGCCGTAACATCGGTATGGGAATCAAGGAAATCGCAGCACGCGTTGAATTGATCAAGCGTGAAAAAGCAGCAGTTGAAGCAGCTGTTGCTCAATATAGCAAAGCTTAAAAGATTCTAGTCTAACTAGATTACAAAAACTCAACTTTCTATTGGAAAAACAAGGGAAGTTGAGTTTTTTTTAAGATATTTTTGCTATAATAGATATAATAAGGAGGAATTTTTGATGATCAAGATTCTATTAGTGGAAGATGACCTAGGCCTTTCAAATTCAGTTTTTGACTTTCTGGATGATTTTGCGGATGTCATGCAGGTTTTTGATGGTGAAGAAGGTCTCTATGAAGCTGAAAGTGGCGTTTATGATTTGATTCTACTTGATTTGATGTTGCCTGAAAAAAATGGTTTCCAAGTCTTAAAAGAATTACGTGAAAAAGGCGTTTCGACACCAGTTCTTATCATGACAGCAAAGGAAAGTCTCGATGACAAAGGTCATGGATTTGAGCTTGGGGCAGATGATTATCTAACAAAACCATTCTATCTAGAAGAACTCAAGATGCGTATCCAGGCCTTGCTTAAACGTTCTGGTAAGTTCAATGAAAATACCCTTTCCTATGGTGATTTGACTGTCAATCTCTCTACTAATGAGGTTAAAGTCAATGAGACTGCTGTTGAATTATTGGGTAAAGAATTTGATCTCTTGGTTTATTTCCTCCAAAATCAAAATGTAATCTTACCCAAAACCCAGATTTTTGACCGTTTGTGGGGATTCGACAGTGATACGACTATCTCTGTCGTAGAGGTTTACGTATCAAAAGTTCGTAAGAAATTAAAGGGATCAGTCTTTGCTGAAAACCTCCAGACCTTGCGTAGTGTTGGGTATATTTTAAAACATGTTTAATAAATTTAAAAAGAATTGGTATGCAGAAGATTTTAGCTACTTTATCCGTAACTTTGGAGTATTTACTCTGATTTTCTCTGCTATGACCTTGATTATCTTGCAGGTTATGCACTCCAGTCTCTACACCTCAGTAGATGAGAAGCTTCTGTCTCTCAGTGGCAATCCTCAAGATGTCATCCAGTTGGCTGTTAATCGAGCAACAGATGAAGTAAAAGATCTCAATAGTCAATCCGTTCCTCCATCAACGGATAAAAAACCAACGGTCAGTTCCAATACAGAAGTGATATTGCTAGATTCAAATTTGAATCAATTAGTGACTGGCAACCGCTTTTTAGGTCTTGATAAAATTACTTTTAATAAAAAGGATTTGAATCATATTCGACAACTTCATGTTCAGAATAGTTACGGTCAGGACGAGATTTACCGAGTGATTTTATCTGAAATAAATATCGATTCTGTCTCGACCAATATTAAGTATGCAGCGGTTTTGATGAATACCAGTCAGATAGAGCAAATCAGTCAAAATCATGAGCAATTAATCGTGGTAGTCATGGCTAGCTTCTGGATTTTATCCATCCTTGCCAGCCTTTATCTTGCGCGTGTTAGTGTAAAACCCTTGCTTGAGAGTATGCAAAAGCAACAGAGCTTTGTGGAAAATGCCAGTCATGAGTTACGAACTCCACTGGCTGTTCTTCAAAATCGTCTAGAAACTCTTTTCAGAAAACCTGAGGCAACCATTATGGAGTCAAGTGAGAGTATTGCCTCCAGTCTAGAAGAAGTTCGGAATATGCGCTTTTTAACGACTAATCTACTTAATTTAGCTCGTCGTGATGACGGCATTAAACCGGAGTTAGGAGAGGTAGAGCCGGATTTCTTTAACACAACCTTTACCAACTATGAAATGATTGCGTCTGAAAATAACCGTGCTTTTCATTTTGAAAATCGTATTCATCGGACCATCATAACAGATAATCTTCTTCTTAAACAACTCATGACTATCTTGTTTGACAATGCTGTCAAGTATACTGAAGAAGAAGGAGATATTCATTTTGTCATTGCTACGACGGAGCGTAATCTCTATTTGTCAGTAGCTGATGATGGAATTGGTATTTCTGCCGCAGATAAAAAGAAAATTTTTGATCGCTTTTATCGAGTTGACAAAGCTCGTACTCGCCAAAAAGGCGGCTTTGGGTTAGGTTTGTCTTTAGCAAAACAGATTGTTGATGCCTTAAAAGGAACCATTAGTGTTAAGGATAACAAACCACATGGTACGATTTTTGAAGTAAAAATCGCCATTCAAACACCATCCAAGCGTAAAAATAAATAAAAAAAGGCTGTGACTTAGAAAGCGGTAGACCAAGTATCGCTTTTCTAGTCGCAGCTCTTTAGCTATCGTAGAAAAATAGGTCGGGACAAAAATCCCGACCTTTTGAATCTAATATAATTTCTTCTTAATCATTGAACGTTGAAAGTTTGATGCCGCTAAACTCAAGGCAATTGCTAGGCTAAAAGCCAGAACTGTATTAAACTTGAGGGCTAAAAAGATGAAGCTAAATAAGGCTAAAAAGACGCAAAAACAAGCAATGTTCACAAAGAAAAGAACTTCCTTCAAACTAGCAACGGAAGTTGTTTCTGGAACATAGTCTTGGTATAGCGTTGTTTGAGTTTCCTCTTCTTCAAACTCATACGATTGATATTTTCTTACGGGCATGATTCTCTCCTTAACAGTACTCTTTCATTTTACCATTTTTCAAGAAAAAAATTATTACAGTAAGGTTACAAAAAGAATAAGTAAATTTATCATTTTAGGGAATAGCTGATTTTTCAGAAATGTGGTATAATTTTTCTTATGGAAAAGATTATTATTACAGCAACTGCTGAAAGCATTGAACAAGTAAAAGAATTACTAGAGGCGGGAGTTGACCGCATCTATGTTGGTGAGAAAGATTTTGGACTTCGCCTACCAAAGACTTTTTCTTATGATGAACTGAGAACCATCGCTGGTCTGGTTCATGATGCAGGTAAGGAATTGATCGTAGCGGTCAATGCTCTTATGCATCAGGATATGATGGATCGTATCAAGCCCTTCCTTGATTTCTTGGAAGAAATTAAAACAGACTACATTACTGTTGGGGATGCGGGTGTTTTTTATGTTGTCAATCGCGATGGTTATTCTTTTAAAACCATATATGATGCCTCAACGATGGTAACTAGCAGCCGTCAGATCAATTTCTGGGGACAAAAGGCTGGCGCTTCTGAGGCAGTATTGGCTCGTGAAATTCCATCAGCTGAACTCTTTAAAATGCCTGAAATTTTGGAAATTCCTGCTGAAATTTTGGTCTATGGAGCAAGTGTTATCCACCACTCTAAGCGTCCACTCTTGCAGAATTACTATAATTTTACTCAGATTGATGATGAAAAAACACGTCAACGCGATCTCTTCTTAGCAGAGCCTAGTGATCCAGATAGCCATTACTCTATTTTTGAAGACAATCATGGAACTCACATTTTTGCCAATAACGACCTTGATTTGATGACCAAATTGCCAGAGTTGGTAGAGCATGGTTTCACTCATTGGAAACTAGAGGGACTTTATACTCCAGGTCAAGATTTTGTTGAGATTGCAAAACTCTTCATCCAAGCCCGTAGCTTGATTCAAGAGGGAAGCTTTACGCATGACCAAGCCTTCTTGTTGGACGAGCAAGTCCGTAAACTCCATCCCAAAAATCGTTTCCTTGACACAGGATTTTATGACTACGATCCTGACATGGTTAAATAAGAATCAGAAACCCGAAATAAAATGTTCGGGTTTTTCTAGTGCAAGGATGAATTTAAAGCGTATTCATGTTATAATAAAAGTAGCTTTTTGTTTGGAGGTGTTTAAGTGGAAAATCTGAAAAAAATAGCAGGCATCAAGGCTGCTGAGTTCGTAACCGACGGAATGGTTGTAGGACTTGGAACAGGCTCGACTGCCTATTATTTCGTAGAGGAGATCGGACGTAGAATTAAAGAAGAAGGACTTCAAATTACAGCCGTAACGACCTCGAGTGTAACGACAAAACAGGCACAAGGATTGAATATCCCACTTAAGTCGATTGACGAGGTGGATGAGGTTGATGTGACTGTTGATGGAGCTGATGAGGTAGATCGCCAGTTTAATGGTATCAAAGGAGGCGGTGGTGCGCTTCTAATGGAAAAAGTAGTTGCGACACCAACCAAACAGTATATCTGGGTGGTAGATGAGAGCAAAATGGTTGAGAAACTGGGCGCTTTCAAACTACCTGTCGAAGTTGTTCAATACGGAGCAGAACAGGTTTTCCGTCGTTTTGAAAAAGCTGGTTATAAGCCAAGTTTTCGTGAAAAAGATGGCCAACGCTTTGTGACGGATATGAAAAATTTCATTATTGATCTTGATTTAGGTGTTATTGAAGATCCGATTGCTTTTGGTCATCAACTGGATCTTCAGGTCGGTATTGTTGAGCACGGTTTATTTAATCAAATGGTTGATAAAGTGATTGTAGCAGGGCAAGCTGGCGTTCAGGTTTTAACTTCAACAAAAGGGAAATAATCAAAATAATCAAAAAAGGAGACACACTATGCCAAAATTTAATCGTATTCACTTGGTAGTGCTCGATTCTGTAGGAATCGGTGCAGCACCAGATGCTAATAACTTTGTCAATGCAGGGGTTCCAGATGGAGCTTCTGATACACTAGGCCATATTTCAAAATCAGTTGGTTTGCATGTTCCTAATATGGCTAAGATTGGTCTTGGGAACATCGAGCGTGAGACAGCACTAAAAACTGTTCCCGCAGAGGAGAATCCTAGTGGTTACTACACTAAACTTGAGGAAGTGTCATTAGGTAAAGACACCATGACCGGTCACTGGGAAATCATGGGGCTTAATATCACAGAACCGTTTGATACTTTCTGGAATGGATTCCCAGAAGAAATCCTTACAAAGATTGAAGAATTCTCAGGTCGTAAAGTAATCCGTGAAGCAAATAAACCATACTCAGGAACTGCTGTTATCGATGATTTTGGACCACGTCAAATGGAAACAGGCGAGTTGATCATCTATACATCAGCTGACCCGGTTCTTCAAATCGCTGCCCATGAAGACATTATTCCTTTGGATGAACTTTACCGTATTTGTGAGTACGCTCGTTCGATTACATTGGAACGTCCAGCTCTTCTAGGTCGTATCATTGCACGTCCTTATGTTGGGGAGCCTGGAAACTTCACACGTACTGCAAATCGTCGTGACTTGGCTGTATCACCATTTGCTCCAACAGTTTTGGACAAACTCAACGAAGCAGGTATTGATACTTACTCAGTAGGTAAGATTAGCGATATCTTTAATGGTGCTGGGGTGAACCATGATATGGGTCACAATAAGTCAAATAGCCATGGAATTGATACACTTTTGACAACAATGGGTCTTGCTGGGTTTGAAAAAGGATTCTCATTTACTAACTTGGTTGACTTTGATGCCCTTTACGGTCACCGCCGTGATCCACATGGTTACCGCGACTGCTTGCATGAGTTTGATGAACGTTTGCCAGAGCTTATCGCTGCTATGAGAGAAGATGATTTACTCATGATTACTGCCGATCATGGTAATGACCCTACTTATGCTGGTACAGACCATACTCGTGAATACATTCCACTTTTGGCCTACAGCCCATCACTAAAAGGAAATGGACACCTACCAATCGGTCATTTTGCTGATATTTCTGCGACAATCGCGGATAACTTTGGCGTTGATAAAGCTATGATTGGTGAAAGTTTCTTAGATAAATTGGTTTAAGATGATTCGCTTTGCATTACTGGTTAGAGGGATCAATGTCGGTGGAAAACATAAGGTGGTCATGGCCCAGCTTCGTCAAGAATTGACAGAGTTGGGATTAGAAAATGTTGAAACCTACATCAATAGTGGCAATATTTTCTTTGATACTAGCATACCTAGAACTCGGTTGGTTGAGAGGTTACAGGATTTCTTTAAAGAACATTATCCATTTATCCAACATTTTTCCTTGTTAAGTCAAGAAGACTACGAAGAGGAGCTTAGAACTCTTCCGGAATGGTGGTTCCAAGAAATGGCTCGAAAGGATGTTCTCTTTTATACTGAGGGACTGGATATCAAGCAAGTCATTGAGAAAGTCGAAAGTATGAAGCTAGGAGATGAACTGCTTCATTTCGGGAAGATGGGAATTTTCTGGGGCAAATTTTCAGAAGAGACTTATAGCAAAACAGCCTATCATAAGTTCCTGCTTAAGATGCCTTTTTATCGTAATATTACTATTCGAAATGCAAAAACCTTTGACAAAATCGGTCAATTTTTAAAAGATTATGAAGGAGACAGACAATGACATTATTAGCAAAAATCAATGAAACAGCTGCTTTCTTAAAAGAAAAGGGAGTAGAAGCACCAGAGTTCGGCTTGATTCTTGGATCAGGACTGGGAGAACTTGCTGAAGAAATTGAAAATCCAGTTGTGGTAGACTATGCTGAGATTCCAAACTGGGGACGTTCTACTGTTGTTGGACACGCTGGAAAATTGGTGTACGGTGAGCTTGCAGGACGTAAGGTTTTAGCACTTCAAGGACGTTTCCATTTCTATGAAGGAAATCCATTGGAAGTCGTTACTTTCCCAGTTCGTGTTATGAAAGTTTTGGGCTGTGAAGGTGTGATTGTTACCAATGCTGCTGGTGGTATCGGCTTTGGTCCTGGTACTTTGATGGCTATCACTGACCACATCAATATGACAGGCCAAAACCCTCTAATCGGTGAAAACTTGGATGACTTCGGTCCACGTTTCCCAGACATGTCAAAAGCCTACACTCCAGAATATCGTGCTACAGCTCATGCAGTTGCTGAAAAACTTGGTGTTAAACTTGATGATGGTGTTTATATCGGTGTAACTGGTCCAACGTATGAAACTCCAGCTGAAATCCGTGCTTATAAGACACTTGGTGCCGATGCTGTTGGTATGTCAACAGTTCCAGAAGTTATAGTTGCAGCACACTCTGGCTTGAAGGTTCTTGGTATTTCATGTATTACCAACTTTGCGGCTGGTTTCCAAGAGGAACTTAACCACGAAGAAGTAGTAGAAGTGACCGAACGTGTCAAAGGCGACTTTAAAGGCTTGCTGAAAGCGATTCTTGCTGAATTGTAAAAGGATTAATTGATGTCAAATTTGATGAATAATCCATTATTTCGTATCATTCGTGGAGTTTTTATAGTTGCTCTCCTAACTTTTATTTGGTTGATTATATTTTCTGCCATAGACACAAGTGGTAGTGAAATAGACTATGAACCCTTTCAAGGAGCATCTATCGTATTTGCAGTTTTAAGCTATATTGTAATAGTGTTTATATTACAGTACCATAAAGTTGTTACCTTAAAAGAGTTAATTAAATCTTCATACAGTGCAATTGAAATTAAAGAAGAGTACGTGGAAAAGTTAATTGTACAACTTCGTGAATTGACAGATAAGATTGTTGACCATGAGTTAAAAATGTCTGTTAGGAAAAATGTTTCAGAATTGTTAGAAGAAAAAAAGTCTGTCAACAATTTTACTAACGACGAAAATAAAGCCAATCATTCAGAATCTAAGCGTAAATTTTATGGTGAATCTGGAAATTCTTCTAAACACGAATACTCAACTAAAGTAGAGGAAACGAAGAATAAAATTATAGAAGAAATTGAAAGAGATACGAGTGTTACCGCTGATCAAAGTATAAAGGATCTTATTGCTGAGATCAAAGAGTCAGAAGTGCTAGTTGCTAATCAAAAATTATACTATAATGAAACGGTCTCGCAATACAACAAAGCAATTTACACTTTGCCATTTGCCTTTTTAAGAATAACTTTAGGTCATTCAGAAAAAAACTATTTATAATATTTAACAAAATCGCTCAGACTAAACTATAGTCAAACAATGTAAAATAAAGAAAGGATGGGTTAACTGTATTCGCTGAACTGAATACAGGCGGAGAACTGTGTAAAAAAAGATAAACTGTTTAGCATCTACGATGCTTCGTCAGTTTCCTATTTTTACTTTGTTCTCTGTCGCCTGTCCTATTAATAAAAAAGAAAGGTAGAGCGTGTGTTCTAATTTGAACACGAGCGGAAAGCTTTTCTACAAACAAAAAATGAAAGGATGGGTAAACCGTATTCGCTGAACTGAATACGGGCGGAGAACTGTGTAAAAAAGATAAACTGTCTAGCATTTACAATGCGTCGCCAGTTTCCTATTTTTACTTTGTTCTCTGTCGCCCTTTATATCTTAATTATGTCTATCCATATTGCTGCTAAGCAGGGTGAAATTGCTGATAAAATTCTTCTTCCTGGGGATCCTCTTCGTGCGAAGTTTATTGCTGAGAATTTTCTTGAAGACGCTGTATGCTTCAATGAAGTCCGTAACATGTTTGGTTACACTGGGACTTACAAGGGCCATCGTGTATCTGTCATGGGAACAGGGATGGGAATGCCATCAATCTCCATCTATGCGCGTGAATTGATTGTCGATTACGGTGTGAAGAAATTGATCCGTGTCGGAACTGCTGGCTCTCTGAATGAGGATGTTCACGTTCGTGAATTAGTTTTGGCACAAGCAGCTGCAACTAACTCAAACATTATCCGCAATGACTGGCCTCAATATGATTTTCCACAAATCGCTAGCTTTGATTTACTAGATAAAGCTTACCATATTGCCAAAGACCTTGGTATGACTACCCATGTCGGAAATGTTTTGTCATCAGATGTGTTTTACTCAAACTACTTTGAGAAGAATATCGAACTTGGTAAGTGGGGAGTAAAAGCGGTGGAAATGGAAGCAGCGGCGTTGTACTATCTTGCTGCCCAACACCATGTTGATGCTCTTGCTATCATGACGATTTCTGATAGTTTGGTTAATCCAGATGAAGATACAACTGCAGAAGAGCGCCAAAATACCTTCACAGATATGATGAAGGTTGGTCTAGAAACCTTGATTGCAGACTAAAGTTAGATTCCATTCATGTGATTACTCTTGTTCTCAAAATGATAAGCATGTTCATTGCTTCAATCCTATAATAGATGAGAATAAGGACTTTGAAGAACGTCAAATTGTGTCAAAGGACCAAAAGTAGTCAGTTTAATATCTAAATCATTATAAAATAAAGTTGGAAGCCAAGTTGATAAGAGGTCAAGGCTTTCAACTTTTTAACTTGAAAATTCCTAGGAGTACAAAATGGATAAAATTGCACAACTACAGGAAATCATTGACCAAAGTCAAAGAATTGTCTTTTTCGGTGGTGCAGGGGTTTCAACAGAGTCTAATATTCCAGATTTTCGAAGTTCTGATGGTGTTTATAGTCTTAAGTTGGGACGCCATTTTACTGCCGAGCAACTGGTTTCACGCACCATGTTTGAACGATATCCAGAGGATTTTTTTGATTTCTACAAAAAATATCTCGTCTATCCGGATGCTAAGCCAAATTTAGCACATGATTTTCTAGCGTCGTTAGAAAAAACAGGTAAATTAAAGGCGATTGTGACGCAAAATATTGATAGCTTGCATGAAATGGCTGGTTCTGAAAAAGTTTTGAAACTGCATGGTAGTGCAGATCGTAATTACTGTTTGGGCTGTCATCGCTTTTATGATTTGAATGCATTTTTGGCACTTGAAGGTTCAGTTCCTTACTGCTTAGATTGTGGTAAGGTGGTCAAACCTGACGTAACCCTTTATGAGGAACCTCTGGATATGGATGTTTTTAGTCGAGCAGCCCAAGTCATTCAGCAAGCAGATTTATTGATTATTGGAGGAACTTCCTTAGTCGTTTATCCTGCAGCTAGCCTAATCAATTATTTTTCAGGGTCAAATCTTGTCGTTATCAACAAGTCCAGCACTCCTCAAGACAGCCAAGCTGATTTAGTTATCGAAGGTAAGATCGGAGAAGTTTTTTCTAAATTGAGACAATAAAAAACTGAAAGAAGTAGGACTATACTTCCTTCAGTTTTTTTGTATCACGCCTCAGAAACTATGAACACGATTCTCTTCATTTCTAAGGAATATTATAGTGGATTGAAATAAGATGTGAACAGAGAGATTAGAAAAGTCAAACTAATTTCTAGAAATATTTTTAGCAGTTGTAGTGTACTGTTCTAGATTCAATCTACTATATTGTTGATTTATAAATTGCTCGAGTTATTTTTAATTGTTGAATAAAAGGAAAAAAGGAAGATTTTCTGGATGAAAATCTTCCTTTTTTAGTCAATCAGTACATGCTGATTTTAATGAAATACTACTATATTGTTTACTTTTTTAAAGATCGCAAAAAACAATCAATCTCTGCTTGAGAATGGAGAATACGCATCTTTTCTGGGTAAGTATTGTTTAAGTATTGGTATCTATCCTTAGCATTTTTTGTTCGTCCATCCCAGAGAATCCAACGGATAAATTCCCAGTTGAATTGCTCGGGACATCCTGCAGCCATACTTTCTCTCACTTTTCCTCTGTATTTTAAATAGCGCTTAAAGGCCCTTAGTAAACAATTCCAAGCAGAGAAGTTTAAAAAGATGATCTGGTCAGCTTGCTCCATTCTTTCCTTATAGCAACACCAAGAGTAGTTGCCATCAATGACCCAGTTTTCGTTTTTGACTAGAAAAGTTTTCATTTCGTTCAGCATCCAGTCGTGGTCACTATCTTGCCACCCTGGCTGAAATTGGAGAGTATCCATATGAAGTTTTGGGATAGAGTAGTGCTTAGCTAGTTTTTCTGCCAGAGTAGATTTGCCTGATCCAGAATATCCAATGATAGCTATTTTCATAATAACCTCCAGAAAATGTGCACAAAAAAAGCTCCGAGGAGCTCATTTTGTATGCAGTTAATGATTAACCAAGTTTAGCTGCAAGACGTGCTTTATCACGGCTTGCTTTGTTTTTGTGGATCAAACCTTTAGTTTCTGCTTTATCGATAGCTGAGCTGGCAGCACGGTAAAGTTCTTCAGATGGGTTTGCTTCAAAAGCTTTGATAGCAGTACGCATAGCTGATTTTTGAGCTGAGTTTTTTTCGTTTTGTTTAACGTTCAATTCAGCGCGTTTGATAGCTGATTTAATGTTTGCCAATGTTCTTACCTCCATTTTTACTAACTATACCATTATATCTGAAAACTTACGTTTTGACAAGGGAAAATTATTTTTTTAAGTAAATTTCATCAATTTCGTGATTTTTAGATTTATGGAGAATGACCTCTGCACGATTTCGTGTTGGTTCAATGTAATTCTGGAGATTTGTTAGGTTGATACTGGTCCAAACTTGGTGGGCAAAATCCTTGACTTCACTGAGAGGAAGTTGAGTGAAACGGTAGTAATAGTTGCCTGGATCATCTTGAGCAAAGCTAAGGAGTTTTAAGAATCGATCCAAATACCAACTTTCAATGTCTTCAACAGCGGCATCGACATAGATTGAAAAGTCAAAGAAATCAGTAATATAGAGACGGGCATTATGTGGATTTTGGAACACATTGATTCCCTCAACAATGACAAAATCAGCAGCTTCTACTCGTTGTTTTTGACCCGGCACTATATCATAAATTTCATGGGAATAAACAGGTATATCAACATCCTGACCATTTTTGAGTTGGTCTAGAAAATTAAGCAAAGCTTCCATATCGTAGCTCTCAGGAAAACCTTTACGATTAAGGATATCTTGCTCAATTAAGACACTATTTGAGTATAAAAAACCATCTGTGGTAACTAGTTCAACACTTGCTCCAGGAACGATACGAGACAGCAAAATTTGCAAGAGCCGACTAGTAGTTGACTTACCTACGGCAACACTTCCTGAAACTCCAATAATAAAGGGCTGTTTTTTGCTCTCTCTTTGAAGGAAAATGCCTTTTGAGAAGGCAAGGTCTTCTTTGGAACGTTTGTAAATCTGAATAAGATGTGCTAGTGGCAGATAGATATCTGTAACGTCTTGAAGGCTAATCTGGTCATTGAAACTCTTAATAGAATCTAACTCTTTCTCGGTCAAGGGAGGAGTTGTTTTGCGATGCAAGGATTGCCAAGTTTCGCGGTTTATCCTTTCAAAATGTAAAAATTCGTTGGTCATTTATTTTCCCCTATATATTTTGTCTATCATACCATAAAAGGCTAAAAAAATAAAGCGGTTTCTTGAATGTGATAAGTCAGTAGTATATACTATAAGTAGATAGAGAATGAACAATTTATTGATGAAGTAGGAGCTGCTTTCTCCTGATTTTATCAGCTAATAAAGGGGGCTTTTTAGTTCACAACTCATAGGAGGTGTACTATGAAAATCATAAAAAGTTACATATTGGAACTCTGTTTTATTTTAAGTTTTGCTTTACCTTTTATAAAAGGAGTAAATGCGGATAATGGTAGACGTTTTGTGGAAATTTATTACGGTTTTACATTTTTAATGGATTATGCCATTGTAACAACTATTTTCATTTGTTCACTCCTCCTTGCATGGTTGTTAAGGAAAGGTTGGACAAAATTCCTTGCTGCTGGTAGTTATCTATTTTTGATTTTGTGGATTGCTACAGAGGGTTATTTATTCCGCATGTCAATAGAAGATTTGATACGACTGTGGACAAGTTTGGAAATCCTAATACAAACTTATCAGTTGGGCCTTTATCTAAACATCTTATTGGGAGTACTGTTGATAATTAAGTATTTGAAGGTAAAGCAATAGTAATCAAAATGCGTCTGATTATAGACAATAAATTTGTTGTTTTATCCTGACTGTGATACCTTGTAGCTCGCAATGACTTGTCATTCGTTTCCAATAATTGATTGAGATTGAAGAATAGCGCTTTCTTTGTTAAAATCTAAGAGGGAAAGCCTATAAAGGAGGACTAAGATGAAAGCTAGATTAAGAGAAAAAATGCTGGTTTTTATCAGCCTATTTGTAGTTGTTTTATGGTTATCACCAAACTGGGTGAATTTCTCCTTTACGATAGGAACTCAGAGCCATAACTGGACCACTTTTGTTCTGTTTATCTTATTGCCCCTCATAGGTCTTGGCTACCTTGTGCTAGCTTTCTTTAAAAGAAAGTGCTGGCTCTTCTTTTTTGGTTTAGCTTGTATCTTTGCTTTTCCGATTACCATGGCAGTAGGGAGCTTTTTACTAGGTCCCTAATCCTAATCAGAACTTATGTTATTTTTGAGAAAATACAACATGATTTAAGGGCTTGATACCTTTGTAAACGATTTACAAATAACTTGTTTTTATGGTAAAATAGTGTCATGAGTAAAATGTATTATGCAGAAAATCCAGATGCAGCCCATGATGTTCATGAGCTTAGAGTTGAGCTACTTGGGCAAAAGATGACCTTTTTGACGGATGCTGGTGTCTTTAGTAAAAAAATGATTGACTTTGGAAGTCAGTTGTTGTTAAGATGCCTTGATGTTCAAAAAGGTGAAAAAATTCTTGATGTTGGTTGTGGCTACGGTCCAATAGGCTTGTCTTTGGTTAAAGCTTATGGTGCCCAAGCGACTATGGTGGATATCAATAACCGTGCCCTGGATTTAGCCCAGCAAAATGCAATGAAAAACAAGGTTCAAGCGATTATCTTCCAGTCTAATATTTATGAGCAGGTAGAGGGACAATTTGACCATGTCATTTCCAATCCTCCTATTCGCGCTGGCAAGCAAGTAGTCCACGAAATCATTGAGAAAAGTATAGACTTTTTAGTAGATGGTGGGGATTTGACGATCGTTATTCAGAAAAAACAAGGAGCCCCAAGTGCCAAAAGTAAGATGGAAGACGTATTTGGCAATTGCGAGATTGTAAAAAAAGATAAGGGATATTATATCCTTAGAAGTGTGAAAGAATGAGAACAGTAGATCTAATCCAGAAAAAAAGAGACGGGCAAGAACTCAGTTCGAACGAAATCCAATGGTTGATTGAAGGCTATGTCGCAGGAACTGTTCCTGACTACCAGATGTCAGCATTTGCCATGGCAGTTTACTTCCAAGGAATGACCACGAGAGAAATTTCTGATTTAACCATGAATATGGTTAAGACAGGTCAGGAGTTTGATTTGTCTGCTATAGATGGTGTTAAGGTTGATAAACACTCTACGGGCGGTGTCGGTGACAAGGTAACTTTAATCCTAGCACCCTTGGTAGCCAGTTTTGATGTCCCAGTGGCTAAGATGAGCGGTAGGGGCTTAGGCCACACTGGTGGTACTATCGATAAATTAGAATCCATCAAAGGTTTTCAGATTGAACGAAGTCAGGATGAATTTATCAAACAAGTTCAAGATATTGGTGTTTCAGTTATTGGGCAATCCGATCAACTGGTTAAGGCTGACAAACTTCTCTATGCCCTTCGTGATGTGACGGCAACAGTGGATACCATTCCCTTGATTGCTAGTTCGGTCATGAGTAAAAAAATTGCAGCTGGAGCTGATGCTATCTTACTTGATGTAACAGTGGGTGAAGGTGCCTTTATGAAGACAGTTGATGAGGCACGCCAACTGGCTCAAACCATGGTAAACCTTGGTAAGGCTGTAGGTCGTAAGACAGTAGCAGTTATTACTGATATGAGTCAACCCTTGGGACGTGCCATTGGGAATCGCTTGGAAATTCTAGAAGCACTAGAAATTCTTCAGGGTAAAGGACGCGAGGATATTAGTAACTTTATCTGTGAGTTAGCACAGATTATGCTTTCTCTGGCAAATGTTGAAAAAACAGTCGAGGAAGTAAGGCAACATCTTGAAAATGGTCAGGCACTCAAGAAATTCGAAGCGATGGTCCTCGCTCAAGGTGGAGATTTAGAAGATCTTTATCGACCTGTAACAGTTGATCATGTGGTAGAAATTCCTGCTCAGGAAGATGGTGTTATTGAGGCACTGCCAGCCATGGAGTTTGGTCTTTTTGCTATGAGATTGGGTGCTGGTCGTGCCGTTAAAACAGATGCCCTTGACTATGAGACAGGTATCGTTTTTGAGAAGAAAGTGGGAGATTCGGTCAAACAGGGTGAAATTGTCGCAAAAGTATATACAAATGGGAAAATTTCTCCGGAACTAGTTACAGATTTCCAAAATTATGTTAAAATTAAGATAAGTGATGAAGCGATCAAAACGCGTGAAATCATTGAAATTATCTCCTAATTTAAGGAAAAAACGAAATGAAACTAAATAAATACATTGATCATACGCTTTTAAAGCAAGATGCAACAGAAGAACAAATTGATCGTTTGTTATCTGAAGCTAAAGACTTTGATTTTGCCAGTGTTTGTGTCAATCCTTGCTGGGTTTCGCATGCAAAAACTGCACTCGTAGATACTGATGTCAAGGTTTGTACAGTAGTAGGCTTCCCTCTTGGAGCTACAACTTCAGCTGTCAAGGCTTATGAAACCAAAGAAGCAATTCAAAATGGTGCTGACGAAATTGATATGGTTATCAATGTTGGTGCACTCAAATCAGGAAATGCTGCATTAGTTGAGTCAGATATTCGAGCAGTTGTTGAAGCAAGCGAAGACAAACTCGTTAAGGTTATTATCGAGGCTTGTTTATTAACTGATGAGGAAAAAGTTCTGGCTTGCCAGCTAGCCCAGAAAGCAGGAGCAGACTTTGTCAAGACGTCAACAGGTTTCTCAACAGGTGGAGCGACTTTGCCAGATGTTCAATTAATGCGCCAGACAGTTGGACCTGATATGGGGGTTAAGGCTGCTGGAGGCGCACGTTCTTATGCGGATGCTGTTGCTTTTGTTGAAGCTGGAGCTACTCGTATCGGAACATCTTCTGGTGTAGCAATCTTAAAAGGAGAGTTAGCAGATGGCGACTACTGAGTTGATTGATTTAGCGATTGAGACTAGTAAAAAGGCTTATGTCCCTTACTCACATTTTCCGATTGGCGCTGTTTTGGTAGCCAAAGACGGAAGTGTTTATACAGGATGCAATATTGAAAATGCTAGCTACCCCTTGACCAACTGTGGTGAGAGAACAGCTATTTTTAAAGCTATCTCCGAAGGACAACGTGAGTTTTCAGAATTGATTGTTTACGGTCAAACTGAGAAACCTATTTCTCCTTGTGGAGCTTGTCGCCAAGTTATGGTTGAATTTTTTGAACAAGATCTAAAGGTGACCTTAGTTGCCAAAGATAAATCGACGGTCGAGATGACGGTCGGGGAATTACTTCCATACTCATTTACAGACTTACATTAGTTAGTCTGCGTCACTCCCTGAGTGACAAGGGTCCTTGTGACCAATCAATCCATACTTGCAACTTCGTTGCGCATCTTATTTAGGAGGTTCAGTAATGAACAAGAAACAATGGCTAGGCCTTGGTCTAGTTGCAGTAGCAGCATTTGGACTTGCTGCATGTGGTAATCGCTCTTCTCGTAACGCAGCATCTTCATCTTCTGATTTGAAGACTAAAGCAGCTATCGTTACAGATACTGGTGGTGTTGATGATAAATCATTCAACCAATCAGCTTGGGAAGGTCTTCAAGCTTGGGGTAAAGAGCACAATCTTGCAAAAGATAAAGGCTACACATACTTCCAATCAACAAGTGAAGCTGACTACGCTAACAACTTAAACCAAGCAGCAGGAAGCTACAACTTGATTTATGGTGTTGGTTTTGCCCTTCACAATGCAGTTGAAGAAGCAGCGAAAGAACATGCAGACTTGAACTATGTTTTGATCGATGATGTGATTAAAGATCAAAAGAACGTAGCAAGTGTAACATTTGCTGATAACGAAGCAGCTTACCTTGCAGGTGTAGCAGCAGCTAAAACTACTAAAACAAAACAAGTTGGTTTTGTAGGTGGTATGGAATCTGAAGTTATTTCTCGTTTCGCAGCTGGTTTCAAAGCTGGTGTTGAGTCAGTTGACCCATCTATCAAAGTACAAGTAGACTACGCTGGTTCATTTGGTGATGCCGCTAAAGGTAAAACAATCGCTGCAGCTCAATACGCTGCAGGTGCAGACGTAATCTACCAAGCAGCTGGTGGTACTGGTGCAGGTGTCTTCTCAGAAGCTAAATCTTTGAATGAAAGCAAAAACGAAGGCGAAAAAGTTTGGGTTATCGGTGTAGACCGTGACCAAGTTGAAGAAGGTAAATATACTTCTAAAGATGGTAAAGAATCAAACTTCGTACTTGCTTCTACTTTGAAACAAGTCGGAACAACAGTTCAAGATATCGCAAACAAAACTGAAAAAGGTGAATTCCCTGGCGGTCAAGTGATCGTTTACTCATTGAAGGATAAAGGGGTTGATCTAGTAACAACTAACCTTTCTGAAGAAGGTAAAAAAGCTGTTGAAGATGCAAAAGCTAAAATCCTTGATGGAAGTGTAAAAGTTCCTGAAAAATAATGGATGAAAGTCATTTCTTAGGGGAGCGGCCTGTGGCCGCTTCTTTAAGAATTGAGACAAAGTGTTTTGTCTCAATAGAGCTTGCTAAGTTTCTTTAGCAGGTTTTATTGAAACAAAATAAAACTCTGAAAGGAAGAGCACATGGCACACGAAAATGTCATTGAGATGCGTGAAATTACCAAAGTTTTTGGTGAATTTGTCGCTAACGACAAGATTAACCTTGAACTTCGTAAAGGTGAAATTCATGCACTTTTAGGAGAAAATGGAGCTGGTAAGTCCACTCTTATGAACATGCTTGCAGGGCTTCTAGAACCAACTAGTGGTGAAATTGTGGTTAACGGTCAAGTTGTAAAACTAGACTCGCCATCAAAAGCAGCTAGCCTAGGAATTGGGATGGTTCACCAGCACTTTATGTTGGTAGAGGCTTTCACTGTTGCTGAAAATATCATTTTGGGAAGCGAATTAACCAAAAATGGTGTCCTAGATATTGCTCGAGCAAGTCGAGAAATTCTTGAATTATCAGAGCGTTATGGACTAGCTGTAGACCCATCTGCTAAAGTAGCAGATATCTCTGTTGGTGCTCAACAACGTGTTGAAATTTTGAAGACACTTTATCGTGGTGCCGATATTCTTATCTTTGACGAACCAACTGCTGTTTTAACGCCGTCAGAAATCGATGAGTTGATGGCTATCATGAAGAACTTGGTCAAAGAAGGCAAATCAATTATCTTGATTACCCACAAGTTGGATGAAATTCGTGCGGTTTCTGACCGCGTTACAGTTATCCGCCGTGGGAAATCAATCGAAACAGTTGAAATTGCTGGTGCAACTAATGCTGACTTGGCAGAAATGATGGTGGGACGTTCTGTTTCCTTCAAAACTGAGAAGCAAGCACCACAACCTAAAGAAGTCGTTCTTTCCATCAAAGACTTGCTTGTTCATGAAAACCGTGGCGTTCCTGCTGTTAAAAATCTTTCACTCGATGTTCGAGCTGGTGAGATTGTCGGAATTGCCGGAATTGATGGAAATGGTCAGTCTGAATTGATCCAAGCTATCACAGGACTTCGTAAGATTGAGTCTGGTAGTGTGGAATTGAAAGGCCAGTCCATTGTAGGATTGCATCCACGTCAAATTACTGAACTGAGCGTTGGTCACGTTCCGGAAGACCGTCACCGTGATGGTTTGGTCTTGGAAATGATGATTTCTGAAAATATCGCTCTTCAAACCTACTATAAAGAACCTCTTAGCAAGAAGGGAATTTTAAATTATACGAATATCCTTGACTATGCAAAAAAATTAATGCAGGAGTTTGATGTTCGTGCTGCTAGTGAGATTGTTCCAGCTTCTGCCCTTTCTGGAGGAAATCAACAAAAAGCAATCATCGCTCGGGAGATTGATCGAAATCCGGATCTCCTCATCGTCAGCCAACCAACTCGTGGTTTGGACGTCGGTGCCATTGAGTACATTCACAAACGCTTGATTCAAGAACGTGATAATGGGAAAGCTGTCCTTGTAGTCAGCTTTGAACTAGATGAGATTCTAAATGTCTCAGATAGAATCGCTGTTATCCATGATGGTAAGATTCAAGGGATTGTAACGCCAGAAACAACCAACAAGCAAGAACTTGGTGTCTTGATGGCTGGTGGTGAATTGGAAAAAGGAGAAGAGTGATGTCTAAAAAATTACAACAAATTTCGGTTCCCTTGATTTCTGTTATCCTTGGAATCTTGCTTGGAGCCATCGTCATGTGGATTTTTGGCTACGATGCTATTTGGGGTTATGAAGAGTTGTTCTACACAGCCTTTGGTAGTGTTCGTGGAATCGGTGAAATCTTCCGTGCAATGGGGCCATTAGTCTTGATTGCTCTTGGATTTGCAGTTGCGAGTCGTGCTGGTTTCTTTAACGTTGGTCTTCCAGGACAAGCACTCGCTGGATGGGTTATGAGTGGCTGGTTTGCTCTTTCGAATCCAGATTTGCCACGTCCATTGTTGATTCTTGCGACAGTTGTCATTGCGTTGGTGGCTGGAGGAATCGTTGGTGCCATTCCTGGTATTTTAAGAGCTTATCTTGGAACATCTGAAGTCATCGTAACCATCATGATGAACTACATTGTTCTTTATGTGGGAAATGCCTTTATCCACCACTTCCCTAAAGAAATCATGCAAAGTACAGACTCATCTATCCGAGTAAGTGCAAATGCAACTTATCAAACACCATGGCTTGCTGAGTTAACAGGAAACTCTCGTATGAATATTGGGATTTTCTTTGCCATCATTGCAGTTGCAGTTATCTGGTTCTTGCTTAAGAAGACAACTCTCGGTTTTGAAATCCGTGCAGTTGGTCTAAATCCAAATGCTTCTGAATACGCTGGTATTTCAGCGAAACGTACCATTATTTTATCAATGATTATTTCTGGTGCCCTTGCAGGACTTGGTGGAGCGGTAGAAGGTCTTGGTACCTTCCAGAACGTTTATGTCCAAGGTTCATCATTGGCAATCGGATTTAATGGTATGGCGGTCAGTCTACTTGCTGCAAACTCACCAATTGGAATTCTTTTTGCAGCCTTCTTGTTCGGAGTGCTTCAAGTTGGAGCCCCTGGTATGAATGCTGCTCAAGTACCATCTGAGCTTGTAAGTATCGTTACAGCCTCAATTATCTTCTTTGTCAGTGTTCATTACATCATCGAACGCTTTGTCAAACCAAGAAAACAACTTAAAGGAGGTAAATAAGGATGTCGATTACAACAATGTTAACCCTTATGGTTTCTTCAATGTTGATTTACTCAGCACCACTTATTTTCACAAGTATCGGAGGAGTTTTCTCTGAACGTGGTGGAGTTGTTAACGTTGGTCTTGAAGGAATCATGGTCATGGGTGCCTTTTCTGGAGTTGTTTTTAACCTTGAATTTGCTCAAGATTTAGGAGCAGCGACCCCTTGGTTGGCTCTTCTAGTTGGTGGATTAGTCGGAGCTATCTTCTCGCTCATTCATGCAGTGGCTACAATTCATTTCCGTGCTGACCATGTTGTCAGTGGTACCGTACTTAATTTGATGGCGCCAGCCTTGGCAGTCTTCTTGGTGAAGGTGCTTTATAACAAGGGACAAACGGATAACTTAACGCAAACTTTTGGACGTTTTGATTTCCCTCTTTTGGCTAATATCCCAGTTATCGGAGATATCTTCTTCAAGTCAACAAGTTTACTTGGTTATATTGCAATTGCCTTCTCATTCTTAGCTTGGTTTGTCCTCTTTAAAACTCGCTTTGGACTTCGCCTCCGTTCAGTAGGTGAACATCCACAAGCAGCAGATACTTTGGGGATTAATGTCTACAAGATGAGATATCTTGGAGTTGTGATTTCAGGTTTCCTTGGAGGAATCGGTGGAGCTATCTACGCTCAGTCAATTTCCGTTAACTTCTCAGTTACAACCATCGTTGGACCTGGATTTATCGCACTTGCTGCTATGATTTTCGGTAAGTGGAATCCTGTTGGTGCTATGCTTTCAAGTCTCTTCTTCGGACTATCACAAAGTTTAGCAGTTATCGGTTCTCAACTTCCTTTCTTGCAAGGAGTTCCAGCCGTTTACTTGCAAATTGCACCATATCTTTTGACCATTGTCGTATTAGCAGCCTTCTTTGGTAAAGCTGTTGCACCGAAGGCAGATGGTATCAACTATATCAAATCTAAATAAACAAAAAAAGCGTCAGTTTGAAACTGATGCTTTATTTTTTAGGTTCTTGGTGTGTGAGGTTTAAGCCCCAGGGAACAAGATTTTCTGTTTTATTACGAATACGATTGATGTTATCCTTATGGCGAATGATAATTAAGCTTGCGAGAGCTAGGATAATCACTACAAATAGTAAATCGTATCTTGGCAGTAGGAAACCGATAAGTGGAAAGAGGATCACCCCAAGTACAGCAGCGAGGGCAGCAGTAACACTAGAGAGAGAAATCATACTGCCTAGATAAAGAGTGCCGAAGAAAACAACTGCTAGATAGAGGCAAAATAGAGGAGCAAATCCGAAAATGACTCCAGCACTAGTTGCGACAGCTTTTCCTCCTTTAAAGCTTGCAAATACTGGGAAGGTATGCCCAATCACAGCTAAAAGGCCAAAGACTAGAGGTGAAACTCCTTGAACATGAAAGATAAGTGGGAGTAAGGTTGCGATGGTTCCTTTGAAAAAGTCAATCACGAAGGTTGCCATACCCGCTTTCTTACCTAGGATTCGAAAGGTATTGGTTGTTCCAGTATTACCAGAACCATGTTCTCTTAGATTAATCTTAAAGAAGATTTGCCCGATCCACAGTCCTGAAGGGATAGAACCCAATAAATAAGCTAAAATTAATAATACTATTGTCATCATGCTTCTATTATACCATGAAATAGGAGAGAAACGGAAAGGAATCTTTTCTCAAATTGTGACATCTGATTCTTTATGTAAGTAGAAAATTTTTCTCATGAACACTATTGTTCGGAAATTAAGGTTAAAGTTTTAAAAATTCATGAAAGTTTCTGAAATTCCTTGATTTTGTGTTTATTTATGCTATAATAGGAACAATTATTTTTAGGAGGTGGAATATGTCTTACTTATTCGAGATATTACCAAGTTTATTGAGCGGTGCTACAATGACCTTACAAGTTTTTGCACTGGTCTTACTTTTTTCAATCCCTTTAGGCATTTTGGTTGCCTTTTGCTTACAGGTCCATTGGAAACCCCTCCATTACATGATTGATGTTTATATCTGGGTGATGCGCGGGACACCCTTGCTCTTGCAACTAATTTTTATTTATTATGTCCTACCAAGTATCGGAATTCGTTTAGATCGAGTGCCTGCTGCGATTATTGCCTTCATGCTTAATTATGCAGCCTATTTTGCTGAAATTTTCCGTGGAGGAATTGCAACCATTCCTCAGGGGCAGTACGAAGCAGCTAAGGTTTTGAAATTTAATCCTATTGATACCGTTCGCTATATCATTTTGCCACAGGTGACCAAGATTGTCTTACCAAGTGTATTTAACGAGGTTATGAGTTTGGTTAAGGATACTTCTCTGGTCTATGCGCTCGGTATTTCAGATTTAATCCTAGCCAGTCGTACTGCAGCCAATCGTGATGCTAGCTTGATTCCAATGTTTCTAGCAGGAGCTATTTATCTGCTTATGATTGGTATCGTTACAATCCTAGCTAAAAAACTTGAGAAGAAGTTCAGCTACTATAGATAGGAGGTTATCCATGTTAGAGTTAAGAAATATCAGCAAAAAATTTGGAAAAAAAGAAATTTTATCCAATTTCAGTTTAACAATTCCTGAAAAGCAAATTTTAGCTATTGTTGGTCCTTCTGGTGGTGGGAAGACTACCTTGCTCAGAATGTTAGCTGGACTTGAAACTATTGATTCAGGAGAGATCTTTTATAATGGAGCATCCCTACCATTGGATGAACTTGAAAAGCGTCACTTGTTAGGTTTTGTTTTTCAAGATTTTCAGCTTTTTCCTCACCTATCTGTTATGGAAAACTTGATTTTGTCACCTATCAAGACTATGGGGATGTCTGAAGTAGACGCTAAGAAGAAGGCAACCGACTTACTCACTCGTCTTGGTCTCGAAGCTCATGTAGATGCCTATCCTTATTCCTTATCTGGTGGTCAAAAGCAACGTGTTGCCTTAGCACGAGCAATGATGATAGATCCTGAGGTGATTGGTTATGACGAACCAACTTCGGCTCTTGATCCAGAGTTGCGTCTCGAAGTGGAAAAACTAATCTTACAAAATAGAGAATTAGGTATGACTCAGATTGTCGTGACCCACGATCTTCAATTTGCAGAGAATATTGCTGACCAGATTCTCAAAGTAGAGCCTAAGTAGGAGGTGTCTATGAATCGAAAGAAAATCAGCCTTGTTTTGGTATTCTTTCTGGCTTTTTTCCTTGTAGGATGCACACAAAAAGCTAGTGATCCCAAAGTAGATAATTGGGAAAAATACCAACAACAAGGAACAATTACTATCGGATTTGACAATACTTTTGTTCCTATGGGATTTGAAGAAAAGAATGGGCAATATGTTGGATTTGATATTGATTTAGCCCAAGCTGTTTCTGAAAAACTTGGGTTCAAGGTACAGTTTCAACCCATTGATTGGGATATGAAGGAAACCGAACTTCAAAACGGGACCATTGATGCAATCTGGAATGGATATTCGGCGACTGATGAACGCCGTGAGAAAGTAGCTTTTACCATTCCTTATATGGAGAATCAGCAGGTTCTCGTTTCTAAAAAATCGCAAAATATTCAATCAGTGTCTGATATAGCAGGAAAGATTTTGGGGGCTCAAGCAGGTTCTTCTGGTTATCTAGATTTCGAAGCTCAACCAGAACTCTTAAAAAATATTGTAAAAGATCAAAAAGCAAACCAATATCAGAGTTTTAATGAAGCCTTGATTGACTTGCAAAATGATCGGATTGATGCTCTTTTAATTGACCGTGTTTATGCCAATTATTATCTTAAAACGGAAGGGATATTAGACCAGTATGAGATTTTCTCAGCCGGTTTTGAGAGTGAGTCATTTGCGGTCGGAGTAAGACCAGCGGATAAGACTTTATTAGCCAATTTGAATAAGGATTTTGTGGAATTGTATCAAGAAGGAAAATTTCAAGAAATTAGCCAAAAATGGTTTGGTGAAGATATTGCAACAAGTCAAGTTAAAGGAAAAGAAAACTGAGACTCTCGTCTTGGTTTCTTTTTTTAGGGTGAGAATGAGTGATTTTTTACTAAAAAGGACTTGTGAATAGGCTTTTAACTTGAAAATTTTGCAAAATCCTTAGAAAACCTGTAAAATAGAAAAGATGAACAAATAGGAGGTTCCTTGTGTCAAAAAAGGAAATCAATATTAACAATTATAATGATGACGCCATTCAGGTGCTAGAAGGGTTGGATGCAGTCCGTAAACGTCCAGGGATGTATATCGGATCGACTGACGGTGCTGGGCTACATCACCTTGTTTGGGAAATTGTCGATAATGCAGTCGATGAAGCCTTATCTGGATTTGGTGATCGCATTGATGTAACGATTAATAAAGATGGAAGTTTAACGGTTCAAGACCACGGACGTGGGATGCCAACTGGTATGCACGCTATGGGGATTCCGACAGTTGAGGTTATTTTTACCATTCTTCATGCTGGAGGAAAATTCGGTCAAGGTGGCTACAAGACTTCTGGTGGTCTTCACGGAGTTGGTTCTTCTGTCGTGAATGCCCTCTCTAGTTGGCTCGAAGTAGAAATTACACGTGATGGGGCTGTTTACAAACAACGCTTTGAAAATGGTGGGAAACCAGTAACAACTCTTGAAAAGGTTGGAACGGCACCTAAGTCTAAAACAGGTACCAAAGTGACCTTTATGCCGGATGCTAGTATCTTTTCTACGACAGACTTTAAATACAATACCATTTCAGAGCGGCTCAATGAGTCTGCCTTTCTCTTGAAAAATGTAACCTTGTCATTAACGGACAAACGAACAGATGAAGCAATTGAATTCCATTATGAGAATGGGGTACAAGACTTTGTTTCTTACCTCAATGAAGACAAGGAAACCTTGACGCCAGTCCTTTACTTTGAAGGCGAAGATAATGGTTTTCAAGTAGAAGTAGCCCTCCAATATAATGATGGATTTTCAGATAACATCTTGTCCTTTGTTAACAACGTTCGTACCAAGGACGGTGGAACGCATGAGACAGGACTCAAGTCTGCCATTACAAAAGTAATGAACGACTATGCGCGAAAAACTGGACTTCTCAAAGAAAAAGATAAAAACCTAGAAGGTTCAGATTACCGTGAAGGGTTGGCGGCAGTTCTTTCCATCCTTGTTCCTGAAGAACATTTGCAGTTTGAAGGACAGACTAAGGATAAACTAGGAAGTCCACTTGCTCGTCCCGTTGTAGATGGGATTGTAGCTGATAAGTTGACCTTCTTCCTTATGGAAAATGGGGAGTTGGCTTCTAATCTGATTCGTAAAGCTATCAAGGCTCGTGATGCCCGTGAAGCAGCACGTAAGGCGCGTGACGAGAGTCGTAATGGCAAGAAGAATAAGAAAGACAAGGGTTTGCTTTCTGGGAAATTAACCCCAGCCCAGTCTAAAAATCCAGCTAAGAATGAACTTTACCTAGTCGAAGGAGATTCTGCCGGTGGTTCTGCCAAACAAGGTCGTGACCGCAAGTTTCAGGCTATCTTGCCGCTTCGAGGTAAGGTTATCAATACAGCCAAGGCTAAGATGGCAGATATTCTCAAAAATGAAGAAATCAACACCATGATTTATACCATAGGTGCTGGTGTAGGAGCAGACTTCTCCCTTGAAGACGCTAACTATGACAAGATCATTATCATGACCGACGCAGATACCGACGGTGCCCACATTCAAACTCTTCTCTTAACCTTCTTTTATCGCTACATGCGTCCACTAGTTGAGGCAGGTCATGTCTATATCGCTCTTCCGCCTCTTTACAAGATGTCTAAAGGCAAAGGCAAGAAAGAAGAAGTGGCCTACGCTTGGACGGATAGCGAGCTAGAAGAACTTCGCAAGCAGTTCGGCAAAGGCGCTACCCTCCAACGCTACAAAGGTCTTGGTGAGATGAATGCGGACCAACTCTGGGAAACAACCATGAACCCAGAAACGCGTACTCTCATCCGTGTTACAATCGAAGACCTAGCACGCGCAGAACGTCGCGTCAATGTCCTCATGGGAGATAAAGTAGAACCACGTCGTAAGTGGATTGAAGATAATGTCAAATTTACGCTGGAAGAGAGTGGGGCGTTTTGAACGATGCAAAATAAACAATTTATGATAACTGAATTGAAAAAAATAGCTATGCAATTTAGAAAAGCTGTTGAAAAAGCAATTCAGACAGAAGAGATTATCGATTACAACCTAGTTAATTTTCCTAAGGGATGTTGCAGTTTTGTAAGTGACTACCTTCAGAGGTATTTATATGAACAAGGAATTGAATCATTATATGTTTCTGGTGAATATGGTTCTGGATGGGAAGGGGAATCTCATGCTTGGTTAGTTGCCTACGGAGATATAATTGTTGATATTACAGGAGATCAGTATCAAGATAACGAAGGAGAACTCTTTTATGATATTCCGGTGTATGTCGGTGAAGAGGATGGGTTTCATAAATTATTTAAATATAATGCCCCACTGATTTCCTATCCTGAGCAAGAAATAAATGATTCTCGTAATGGTCGTTTAAAAGAAAAGAAAAACAAAAATTACAATATAATTTTGAAATACATTCAAAATTAGAGTTTTGCACTGTGAAAAGGAGAATTCTTATGAAAGAATCAGATGTTCTGACTAGGATTGGATTGAAAGATAAAGACGAATTGGTCTATTTATTAGAAAATAGTGGATTAAATGAGAGGTTGTCTAGATTGGCTTCTATTGAGAGAGAACCACATTCTATTAGCTTAGAATTTTGTGAATCGGGATGTTACTTTAAAATAGTAAAAGATGATGTGAGCGATATATCGAGTGTTAAAGGAGAAAAATTTAAATTCTTTAGAAGAGGCTGGTCTTGCGTACTCAAATCACAAAAAAATAAAAATGTTTCTAAGCTAAGCTCTCCTAATATATTAGAAGGGCAGTATAATCCTAAGAAGTTAGATGGACAATATTTTTTTCACTCGGGGCATATTCTAGGTAAACAATTTTATAGTTTTATTTCTGATTATTCATGCAATGATAAATATAGTAGTGCCAAAGATATTATAAATAGCAAAGAGAAGAACATATTTCTACAATTTAGTGTTGCGAATAAAGAATCTAGTTCGTTCGTCAATAGAAGAAGTCAGGCTTATTATGAAAATTTAGTCACTGACTATTTTAATGCTGATATTGAAGAAATTTTTTATGAAGTAAAAGCTGTTTTTTATAGCAAAGACTCTAAATACCCTATTGGAACAGAAATATTTTTAAAACCCATTATCCGCAAGAGAATTCCTTCTTTGGAAAATGATTTGGAGGAAATTCATGTCTTTATACCAAATTTTGATGTAGATTTTAATTTGTCTAAATTACCTTCAGATTACGAGGGATATGTTAGCTATCGTAAATTTTATCTTGAAGGATACAAAGAAGTTTATAAAGATTGTTTTGAAAATATCTTTAAAGATAATTCAGATATAGTAAAAAACGATGAGGGAGAAAGAATATTTTACCTCGTACTGGGTCAAGAAAAAAATGCTATTTTTAGTCATATAGGAAGAGCTCAAAAATTTATGGGTGTAGATACAAACGCCTTAGATATTGAACAATTACCAGGTGATATTTCAAAAGATGAAATATTTATGTTTTCAGAAAATCAGCAACAAGTAATTTTTGATTATTTGAAAAATCAAAAATTAATCAATCGCTCAAGGAATAAGAATTATTTCTATCCTGTTGTTAGACGTTCGGAATACAAAGGAATTTATTTTTCTGACCAAGAAATAAGAGAAAAAAGGATACAATTTGAAAAGGGGGCAAAAACTTTAGAAGATGCTCTAAAACTTATTTAGATTTTCATTTTGTCGAAATCACTATAATATAAACTAACCTATCATTTGAATTTCTGACAAGCTTACTAGGGCTAAAGTGAAGTCGCTAGTTTTTCTGACGGAGTGCTTTAGAGCAAATTCTGTTTGGCAGAAAATCCGGCGAGTGTTTTTTGAGTAAAAGACGAACGTTTATTTTTATTGCGAGCAGTTTTAAATCAAAAAAACTTTTCAGAAAATCAGGAAAGGTAAAAAAGGAATTAAAGTTAAAATAAAAAAATTTAGGAGATTATAGATTTGGAGGAATAGAAGATGATTATCAGACCTGCAAGCAGAAAAGATTGTCAAGCTATTTATAGCTTTTATCAAAGTGAAAAATGGCTTTCTTTTACAGAGGAAAAAGTGACAGATCTATTTTCAACAAATCTGTCTCATTACTTGGTGCTTGAAGAGGACCAGAAAATCCTTGGCTTTGCCCGTTATCTGACGGATGAAGTGCTGACGACCTTTTTAGCTGAAATAATTATTGATAAATCCCACCGCAGAAAAGGAATGGGGCAGCAGCTGATTGAGGAGATCCACAAAAAATATCCTTTGACACGGATTGAATTAATATCTGAAGCAGATGGATTTTATCGGGCAATAAGTTTTAAGCCTGTTGGTACAGGATTTAGAAAATCTGAATGAAAGGAGACAGCCAATGACGCTTGACAACAAACTGGGTCTGACAGATTCGCTTGAACTTGCCAAGATGGTTATGCGACGGAGGCTGCCCAAGCCTTTCTAGACTTTGTTTTTTCAGCAAGCTAGCTTGTCAGAAGTTTACTCTTTTACATCCTTACTCAATCAACTTTCGCAAAAAGTTATGCAAAAGCTAGGCATGGAATTTGTCAAAGAATTTGATAATGAAAAAGTTCCAGCAGACAGTCCGCTTTATAGACATGTCCTCTACAGAATCAAGAGTTTCCACTAAAAAGGCAGGTATTCCCATGAGAACTGAAACTGAGATGTTTGATGTGATTTTGCAAACTGCAAAAGTACTACAGGTCGATGCAGTCGCCATGTCCGGCTCGCGGACAAACCCAAAGGCTCCCAAGGACGAGTTCCAAGACTATGATGTAGTCTATATCGTGGAGGATTTGGATGGTCTGATAGCCGACCTTTCTTGGTTGGACCAGTTTGGCACACGTATCATTGAGCAGCATAATATCCTAGGCAACCGTCGTCTCTATCTCATGCTATTTGAAGATGGCAATCGGATTGATTTAACCCTCTGCCCCAAAGACCACATTCAAGAGTGGGTAGAAAGCGAAGCGGATTTCACGGTGCTAGAGGATCCTAAGGGCTTGTTTGTGCCTCATTCTCCCAGTCCAGAGCGCTTCTGGACAAGTCCAGCTAGTGAGACGGATTTTGAAAAATCTTGTAATGAATTTTGGTGGGTTTCCGCTTACGTGGTCAAAGGAATTTGTCGTAAGCAAATCATTTATGCTACTGACCATCTCTACGGTATTTGTCAGCAAGAATTGTTAAAAGTATTGGCCTGGCAGGTCGCAAGAGATAGAGGAGTAGTCGACATCGGTAAGAACTACAAGTATCTTTTCCAGTATTTACCTACAGAGAAAGAGAAGGAATTCTCTGATCTTCTTGATTTCTCAAGTTTAGACAAAATCACTCAGTCTTTATTGGCTACTATGAGTCTCTTTCATAGAGAAGCGCAAGATTTAGCCAAGAAGCTGGGCTTTGACTATGATAAGGAAGTGGCTGAGAAGTTGATTCAGTATGCTGAGGAAAAACTTCCTAATCACTAAGAAAATAAAGAACACAATTCAAAACTTTAAACTACAGAAAGGATAGTTTGGTTATATAAAGTAACCGAAATCCTTTTCTATAAAACCTACTCTACTTTTTTTGAAAGGAGTTGAACACGTCCTAAATGCTGTGTGAAAAAGATAAATTCTCTTGTGAGCATCGCTCACTGTAAGAATTTCCTATTTTCACTTTGCATTTTACGGGCTTTGTATCCTATATGAGTAATATCCAAAATATGTCCCTGGAGGACATCATGGGAGAGCGCTTTGGTCGCTACTCCAAATATATCATTCAAGACCGGGCTTTGCCAGACATTCGGGATGGATTGAAGCCGGTTCAACGCCGTATTCTTTATTCTATGAATAAGGATGGCAATACTTTTGACAAGAGCTACCGTAAGTCGGCCAAGTCTGTCGGGAACATCATGGGGAATTTCCACCCACACGGGGATTCTTCTATCTATGATGCCATGGTTCGTATGTCTCAGGACTGGAAAAACCGTGAGATTCTGGTTGAAATGCACGGGAACAATGGTTCTATGGATGGAGATCCGCCTGCGGCTATGCGTTATACGGAAGCTCGTTTATCAGAGATTGCCGGTTATCTTCTTCAGGATATCGAGAAAAAGACAGTTCCATTTGCTTGGAACTTTGACGATACCGAGAAAGAGCCAACGGTCTTGCCAGCGGCCTTTCCAAACCTCTTAGTCAATGGTTCGACTGGGATTTCGTCTGGATACGCCACAGATATTCCACCCCATAATTTGGCTGAAGTTATCGATGCTACAGTCTACATGATTGATCACCCAACTGCTAAGGTTGAAAAGCTCATGGAATTCTTGCCTGGGCCAGACTTTCCTACAGGAGCTATCATCCAAGGTCGTGACGAGATAAAAAAGGCCTATGAAACTGGTAAGGGGCGCGTGGTCGTTCGTTCCAAGACTGAAATTGAGAAGCTAAAAGGTGGTAAGGAGCAAATCGTTATCACTGAGATTCCCTATGAGATTAATAAGGCCAATCTAGTCAAGAAAATTGATGAAGTCCGTGTCAATAACAAAGTGGCAGGTATCGCTGAAGTTCGTGATGAGTCTGACCGTGATGGTCTTCGCATTGCGATTGAACTTAAGAAAGATGCAAACACCGAACTTGTTCTCAACTACCTTTTCAAGTATACTGACTTGCAAATCAACTACAACTTCAACATGGTGGCGATTGACAATTTCACCCCTCGTCAGGTTGGAATTGTGCCCATCTTATCGAGTTATATTGCCCACCGTCGTGAAGTTATCTTGGCGCGTTCTCGCTTTGACAAGGAAAAGGCTGAAAAACGTCTCCATATAGTGGAAGGTTTGATTCGCGTCATCTCTATCCTGGATGAAGTCATTGCTCTTATCCGTGCTTCTGAAAATAAGGCTGATGCAAAGGAAAACCTCAAGGTCAGCTATGATTTTACAGAAGAACAGGCTGAGGCTATCGTTACCTTGCAATTGTATCGTTTGACCAATACAGACGTGGTTGTCTTGCAAGAAGAAGAAGCAGAACTTCGTGAAAAGATTGCTATGCTTGCAGCTATCATCGGTGACGAACGAACTATGTACAATCTCATGAAGAAAGAGCTCCGTGAGGTCAAGAAGAAATTTGCGACACCTCGATTGAGTACTTTAGAAGATACAGCAAAAGTCATCGAGATTGATACAGCTAGTCTGATCGCTGAAGAAGATACTTACGTCAGCGTGACTAAGGCAGGTTACATTAAGCGTACTAGTCCTCGTTCTTTCGCAGCTTCTACCTTAGAAGAAATTGGGAAACGAGATGATGACCGTTTGCTATTTGTTCAATCAGTTAAAACCACTCAGCATCTCTTAATCTTTACAACGCTTGGAAATGTCATTTACCGCCCTGTCCATGAGTTGGCAGATATCCGTTGGAAGGATATCGGGGAGCACTTGAGTCAAACGATTACCAACTTTGAAGCTAATGAAGAAGTGCTCTATGTTGAAGTTGTGGATCAGTTTGAGGATGCGACAACCTACTTTGCAGCGACTCGCCTTGGACAAATCAAACGTGTAGAACGTAAAGAATTCTCTCCATGGAGAACCTATCGTTCTAAGTCTGTCAAATATGCTAAGTTGAAAGACGATACTGACCAAATTGTAGCTGTTGCACCAATCAAGCTTGATGATGTTCTATTAATCAGTAAAAATGGCTATGCTCTTCGCTTTAATATCGAAGAGGTTCCAGTTGTAGGAGCTAAGGCTGCAGGGGTCAAAGCCATGAACCTGAAAGCAGATGATGAGCTTCAATCTGCCTTTATCTGCAATACATCATCCTTCTATCTGTTAACGCAACGTGGAAGCTTGAAACGTGTTTCAACAGAGGAAATTCCAGCAACCAGTCGTGCTAATCGTGGTCTTCAAGTTCTTAGAGAATTGAAGAGTAAACCACATCGCGTCTTCCTAGCTGGTGCAGTTTCTGAACAAGGATTTGTTGGAGATCTCTTTAGTACAGAAGTAGAAGATGGAGAGCAAACGCTTGTCATCCAATCAAATAATGGAACGACTTATGAAGCAATCCTACAAGATTTGAATCTATCGGAACGCACAAGCAATGGAAGCTTCATTTCAGATAGCATTTCTGATGAAGAAGTTTTTGATGCTTATCTTCAGGAAGCTTATACAGAATTTGAATCTAAGAAATGATAAAAACAATGAAACGGTTTTCGTTGAGAAATTTCTTAAACTATAGATTTAAGAGTTGAATTTGATTATATATACAAAAACGAACAGAGCTTATTCCCAACTGATAGGGACTCAAGCCTGTTCGTTTTCTTGTTTTTATTGGTATAGACCTCCTGGTATTTAATTGTGAAATTATTAATATGTGGTCAATTATTCAAGCTAGATTAATAAAAAAAATAATATTTTTTTAAGAAAACGATTGCGCATATATTATTTTTATGTTATACTTTTATTGTTTCAAGAAAGCGCGTTCAAGAAATAGTTGGTTTAAATATAAAAGGAGTTTTATATGTCTCAAAACAAACAAGATAAAGGATTTCGTTTTTCTATTCGTAAACGTAGTGTTGGAGTATGTGGTGTTGCCATTGCAACATTTTTGCTAGGTTCTGGCCTTGTATTTCAAACAAATGTAGTAAAAGCAACAGAGCCAAGCGTTGCTGCAGTTGCTGGTGAAAATATTGCTGCTCATAAGTCTGCAAGTCAGAGTTCGACTGCTTATGGTGCAGATGCTTCTAGAGCGGTTGACGGCAATCGAGATAATGACTACGGCCATAGCTCAGTTACTCATACAGATTTTCAAGATCATTCTTGGTGGAAAGTTGATCTTGAAAAAGAAGAAGGTGTGGGAACTGTTCGTATTTACAATCGTGGAGACAGTAATGTAGGGGATCGTTTATCTAATTTTGATGTTATTTTGTTAGATAAAGATGGAAATGAAGTGGCTCGTCAACATGTAGATAGCTTAAACAATCAACCAACAGTTGATGTTCAATTCTCAGGAGTTGATGCACGATATGTAAAAATTGAATTAAATAAATCTAAAACTCCTCTTAGTTTGGCAGAAGTTGAAGTATATCGTTCTGTAAAAGAAGAAAAAGTAGTAGCAGATAAGAAAACAGAAAACAAAGTTAAAACAGAAAACAAAGCTAAAACAGATTATACTGCAGAGCTAAATAACTATTTATTTGGTTTAAATTATGATAAATTAAATATTTTGACTAGAAAAGGAGAAGCATTAGAAAATTACACTAATACAAGCACAAAACAACAAGGAAGTGAATTTGTGGTCGTAGAAAAAGTGAAGAAAAGCCTTTCTAATGGTTCGGCTGATGTTGCCATTAATGGTAACGGAGATATTTTCCTAGGTGCATTGTTTAAAGCAAATCAAGACCTTCTAGAAAATAAACCACAACAAATTAGTTTAGATCGTAGCAAAGGTAGAATTAGTGTTGATTTACCAGGAATGGTAGGCGGAGATAGCTATGTAGATGCTAATCCAACTGCAAGTGGTATGCAGGAAGGTGTGAATACCTTGTTAAACCGTTGGCATGAAAAATATGCTGCGAAAAATCCTGCTCCAGCACGTATGCAGTACGAATCAACTTCTGCTTACAGCATGAATCAATTGAAAGCAAAATTCGGAAGTGACTTTGAAAAAGTCGGTGTTAATTTGAAAATTGATTTTGATGCAGTTCACAAAGGTGAAAAACAAATTGAGGTAGTTGATTTTAAACAAGTTTACTATACTGCTAACTTTGATGCTCCAAAAAATCCATCAGATGTATTTGCTCCAGGAGTAACGGTTGATCAATTGAAAGCACGTGGAATTGATGAAAATACTCCTCCTGTATATGTATCAAGCGTATCATACGGACGTCAAATGTATGTTAAGTTTGAAACAACAAGCAAGAGTACCGAGTTGAAAGCAGCAATCAATGCTGTGATCAAAGGAGTGCCTATTAAACCAGAATCTGAATGGGCACGTGTCTTGAAGAATACAACTGTAACAGTTTCAATCGTAGGTGGAAATGCTGATGGCGCTGCACGTGTTGTGACAGGTACAGTAGAAGATTTGAAGAAATTGATTCAAGAAGGAGCTACTTTCAGTACACAAAACCCTGCTGTTCCAATTTCTTATAAGACTGCATTCTTGAAAGATAATCAAGTAGCCACAATTCAAAGTAATACAGACTACATTGAAACTAAAGTGACTTCATATAAAAATGGTTACCTCAATTTACAACATAAGGGAGCTTATATCGCTCGTTACTATGTTTACTGGGATGAAGTAACTTATGATAAGGATGGAGTTGAAAGCATTCGCTCACGTCAATGGGAAGATAATGGTAAAAACAGAACAGCTGGCTTCCAAACTGAACTTCAATTTAAAGGAAATGTACGTAATGTACGCGTGAAGATTCAAGAAAAAACAGGTCTTGCTTGGGAACCATGGCGTACAGTTTACAATCGTACAGACCTTCCTCTAGTCCAAAAACGTACTATTATTAATTCAGGTACAACAATCAGACCAAAATACGATGAAAAAGTTGAAAACAACTAATTCTCACTTGCTAAAAGTAACCAGTTCTATGAGCTGGTTCTTTTTATTGAAGAAATTTTCAGAAAATTACAAATAATACTTGAATTTTTAGGAGAATAGTGTAGAATAGAACACAAAGCTTGATTAGAATAAAGGAGATTGTCATGACAGTTACGATCGATTGGGAAAATCTCGGTTTTTCCTATATGAAACTACCTTATCGTTATATCGCTTATTTTAAAGATGGACAATGGGCTCAAGGAGAATTAACAGAAGATGCAACCTTGCATATCTCAGAATCATCTCCAAGCCTTCACTATGGACAACAAGCATTTGAAGGATTGAAAGCCTATCGTACAAAGGATGGCAGTATTCAACTCTTCCGTCCAGATGAAAATGCTAAACGTCTGCAACGTACCTGTGATCGTCTCTTGATGCCACAAGTTCCAACAGAAATGTTTGTAGAGGCTTGTAAAGCCGTTGTACGTGCTAATGAGGAATACGTACCACCTTATGGAACTGGTGGAACCCTTTACCTTCGTCCACTCTTGATTGGTGTTGGAGATATCATTGGGGTAAAACCAGCTGAGGAGTATATTTTTACCATCTTTGCGATGCCAGTTGGAAATTACTTTAAGGGTGGATTGGTTCCAACAAACTTCTTGATTCAAGATGAGTATGACCGTGCTGCACCAAATGGAACAGGGGCTGCCAAGGTCGGTGGGAACTATGCAGCTAGTCTTTTGCCAGGAAAAATGGCTAAATCCCGTCATTTCTCAGATGTTATTTATCTTGACCCATCAACACACACTAAGATTGAAGAAGTTGGTTCAGCAAACTTTTTTGGAATTACAGCTGATAATGAGTTTGTAACGCCATTGAGTCCATCAATCTTGCCATCAATTACCAAGTACTCATTGCTTTACTTGGCAGAGCATCGTTTGGGCTTGAAACCTGTTGAGGGGGATGTACCAATTGATAGTCTTGATCGATTTGTAGAAGCAGGTGCCTGCGGTACTGCGGCAGTTATCTCACCTATTGGGGGAATTCAACACGGTGATGACTTCCATGTTTTCTACAGTGAAACAGAGGTTGGTCCAGTGACTCGTAAACTATACGATGAATTGACAGGTATCCAATTTGGTGATATTGAAGCACCAGAAGGTTGGATTGTAAAAGTAGATTAAAAATTATTAAAGGAGATCTTTATGAAAACAAAAAAGTGGATGTTAACAGCAGGAGTGGTCCTGAGTACAGCAGTTCTTCTTGTAGCTTGTGGGAAAGCTGACAAGGAAGCAGATGCGCCTACAACTTTCTCTTATGTCTATGGAGTAGACCCATCATCTTTGGACTACAGTATCGCAACTCGTACTTCAACAACTGATATCATCGGTAACGTCGTTGATGGTTTATTGGAAAACGATGAATATGGGAATTTGATTCCTTCCCTCGCTGAGGATTGGAGTGTCTCACAAGACGGTTTGACTTATACTTATAAACTTCGTAAAGGGGTTAAATGGTATACTTCAGAAGGTGAAGAATACGCTGAAGTAACTGCGCATGACTTTGTTACAGGGTTGAAACACGTAGCAGATGGCAAATCAGACGGTGTCACTCTTATTCAAAACTCAATCAAGGGCTTGAATGAATATATGACTGGTGAGACTAACGACTTCTCAACAGTTGGGGTTAAGGCGTTGGACGATTACACTGTCCAGTACACTCTAAACGCACCTGAAACTTTCTGGAATTCAAAAGTAACTTCAGCAACTATGTTGCCAGTAAATGAAGAATTCCTCAAAGCATCAGGTAAGAATTACGGAACGGTCAGCCCAGCTGGTATTCTTTATAACGGTCCATATATTTTGAAGACATTGACTTCAAAATCTTTAATCGAATATGAAAAGAATCCAAATTATTGGGATAAAGAGAAGGTTAAAATCGAGAAAGTTAAATTAACTTACTATGATGGTTCAGACCAAGAATCCTTGATCCGTAGCTTCTCTTCAGGTGTTTACACAACAGCTCGTCTCTTCCCAAGTAGCTCAAACTTTGCCTCAACTTTGGAACAATACGGAGATAAAATTACATACAGCCCACAGGATTCAACTAGTTACTACTTTACCTTTAACGTAAACCGTCAATCTTTCAATAAGACAGCGAAAACAAGTGAAGAACAGAAAACTTCTACAAAAGAAGCAATGTTGAACAAGGACTTCCGTCAAGCAATCAACTTTGCCTTCAACCGTCATTCTTATGCTGCCCAGCTCAACGGTGAAGATGGTGCGGACAAGATTATTCGTAATAGCTTAGTACCAGACAATTTCGTTCAATCTGGTGGTAAAAACTTTGGTGATATCGCTCAAAAAGAATTGGTCAACTATGGAGACCAATGGAAAGGTGTTGAGCTCGTTGACGGAAAAGATACCATCTACAATCCTGACAAAGCCAAAGCTTCATTTGAAAAAGCTAAGAAAGAATTGGAAGCAAAAGGTGTAACCTTCCCAATTCACTTGGATGTTCCAGTTGAACAGACAGATACCATTGCCGTTCAACAAAGCAATTCCTTTAAACAATCAATCGAATCAACTCTTGGTTCTGAAAATGTCGTGATTGATGTCCTTCAGATGACTGATAACGAGAAGGAAAGCATTACATCTCAAGCGCGTGTTCCTGCTCAAAAAGACTATGACTTGAACAGTACTGGATGGGCTCCAAGCTATCAAGACCCAGCAAGTTATCTCAATATCATGGATCCTAAGACCGGTTCTGCTATGAAACACCTTGGTATCACTAAAGGAAAAGACAAGGAAGTAGTAGCTCAACTAGGTTTGGACGAATATAAGAAACTCTTGGATGATGCAGTTTCTGAGACAAACGACTTGGATAAGAGATATGAAAAATATGCTAAAGCTCAAGCGTGGCTCACTGATAGTTCTCTCTTGATGCCAACAGCTTCATCAGGTGGTTCACCAGTTGTCAGCAACATTGTTCCTTTCTCTAAACCATACTCACAAGTTGGTATTAAGGGTGATCCATACATCTTCAAGGGAATGAAATTGCAAAAAGAGATTGTATCTGCTAAAGAATACCAAGCAGCTCTTGAAAAATGGCAAAAAGAAAAATTGGAATCAAACAATAAATACCAAAAAGAATTAGAAAGTCATGTCAAATAAAACAGACTAGTACTTTTGGAATAAAGGGGCCTATATGGAATGGATTAAACTAATAGGGATAGTTATCATTGTGATTGGTTTTATCTATAAGTTAGATACCATTGCAACGGTAGTCTTAGCTAGTTTAGTTACCGCTCTAGTTTCTGGCGTTTCTCTTGTTGAGTTCTTGGAAATTTTGGGAAAAGAATTTAGTAATCAACGAGTTCTGACGATTTTTATGGTAACCTTGCCACTAGTAGGTTTATCTGAAACTTTTGGCCTCAAGCAACGTTCGATTGACTTGATTCAAAAGATTAAAGGACTGACCGTAGGAAGTTTTTATACCGTGTATTTCTTTTTTCGGGAACTCGATGGTTTCTTTGCCATTCGTCTTGGAGGACATCCGCAGTTTGTAAGGCCTTTGGTTCAACCCATGGGACAAGCAGCAGCAGAGTCTCAATTAGGTAGAAAATTAACGGAGCAGGAGAGCGAAGCGCTAAAAGCGCGTGCAGCAGCAAATGATAATTTCGCAAATTTCTTTGCTCAAAACACTTTCGTTGGTGCAGGTGGTGTCCTCTTGATAGGGGGCACACTGGACCAATTAGGTTACGAAAGTAATTATGCAGGAATTGCTTCAGCTTCGCTTATAGTTGCAGGAGTTGCCCTATTTATAGTTGGGATTTACAATTACCTGTTTGATAGAAAACTGCTAGCAAATAAGGTTAGTAAAGGAAAAGAAGAATGACCAATCTAGCAAGACAGTTATTAGAGTTGACCTATATTGTGATTGGTTGTCAATTCCTTCATACAGCTTATTGTAGCTATAAAGATAAAACAAACCCAGTTCGCTTTGGAACGGCTGGGTTTTGGGCTTTATTGGGCATCAGTTTTATCGGTGGTTCCTATCTACCTTCTGTCTGTATTGGAGTTATCGTAGTGCTCTTAGCCCTGCTAACTCTCTTTAAACAGGTTCGTATCGGAACCTTACCGTCTCTGGATGAAGTCAAGGCAAACATTGAAGCTAAACGACTAAAGAATAAAATTTTTATTCCAGTCATGTTAATGGCTTTGATTGCTTTGGTATTAGCAAAAATGATCCCTGAGTTTAGTAAGATTGCTATCAGTCTTGCAGCATTTTTTGCAACCATCTCTCTTTTATTGATTACTAAGAGTTCTCCTAGAAGCTTGTTAGCAGAAAACAATCGCATGGTTCAGCAAGTCTCAACTAGTGGGATTGTGCCTCAACTTTTAGGGGCTTTAGGGGCAATTTTTACCGTAGCAGGAGTTGGAGACCTGATTTCTCATTTGATAAGCGGTCTAGTGCCTTCGGGTAGTCGTTTTATGGGAGTGGTAGCTTATGTCCTTGGGATGGTTCTATTTTCCATGATAATGGGGAACGCCTTTGCTGCCTTTACTGTTATTACTGCTGGAATTGGTGTTCCCTTTGTATTTGCCTTGGGAGCTGATCCAATCGTGGCTGCAGCTCTAGCAATGACGGCAGGTTGCTGTGGAACCTTATTGACTCCAATGGCGGCTAACTTTAATGCTTTACCGGCAGCTCTTCTGGATATGAAAGATCCAAATGGGGTTATCAAAGCGCAAGTAGGAGTAGCTGTTATCATGATTATCCTACATATATTTTTGATGTACTTTTTGGCATTTTAGCAAAGGAAATAAAATGAAAATATTAGTAACAGGTTTTGATCCTTTCGGTGGTGAAAAGGTCAATCCAGCCTTGGAAGCTGTTAAATCATTACCATCTGAGATTCATGGAGCTGAAATTCATTGGGTAGAAATCCCAACAGTCTTTTATAAAGCAGCAGAGGTTTTAGAAACAGCAATCGTCCGCTTTCAGCCAGATGCGGTGCTTTGCATCGGACAAGCAGGAGGAAGAGCTAGTCTAACTCCTGAGCGAGTTGCCATCAATCAAGATGATGCTAGAATTCCTGATAACCAAGGGAATCAGCCGATTGACACTCCTATACGCCTGGACGGTCAAGCTGCCTATTTTAGCACACTCCCTATCAAAGCAATGGTACAAGCCATAAAAGAGGAAGGGTTGCCAGCTACAGTGTCCAATACAGCAGGAACCTTTGTTTGTAATCATTTGATGTACCAGGCTCTCTATTTAGCGAATAAAAAGTTTCCACATATGAGAGCAGGATTTATGCATATTCCCTATATGACAGAACAGGTGATCAATAAACCTAATACAGCATCTATGAATTTAACTGATATCGTCAGAGGTATAGAAGCTGCGATTGATGCTATCGTAGATTATAAAGATAAGGACATAAAATTAGTGGGTGGGACAACCCACTAACAATGAATCTTCCCTAGATTAAAAAATTAGATTTTGTCACAAAAACTCTTTATCAAGATTAGCTTGGTAAAGAGTTTTTTTCTTGCCAGTTTTTTAAATTTCTTGTAAAATAGGAAGAGTGAAAAGAGGTATCGTATGAGTAAAAAAGATAAAAAAATTGAAATTCAATTAACAGATGCAACTGTTTTAGTTGGTAAGGAAAAGTATGAAGGGTATACTTTAACGATTGGTAAAAAGGTTATTGGTGAAATTGCTGAACTAGATAATCAATTTGCGATCATAAAGAATGGAAATGTCGATAGTTTTTATAAAAAACTTGAAAAAGCTGTGGAAATTTTGATTGAAAACTATAATTTAGCAAAGTAAGTGGTAAGAGTTTTTAGAAAATCAAATAATTCAATATTTTTAGGAGAACAGAGAAATCTGTTCTCTTTTTTGTTCGCTTAAAATTCTATTTGAGAGGAGTTCAACGATGGTAGGATTAGAGATTGTAATGAATTTAGACACGTTAGAAATCTTTGACGTTATCGATCATGATAAGAATGGAAACAGCGAACAAGCGCCTACAACCATCCAATTAAGCTTATTTGACTCAATGACGTGCATTTGACAGAAGGAGATAAATTAGGATGGACAGAGAAGCGCTATACAATGAATTAATTCAAAGCGAACCATTAGGTTTCATTGATCCTTTTTCTGACCTTGGCGAATTTGATCCTCTTCAGCTGAAATTTAAACAACCCGTAAAGGATCTAGTGAATCGATATTCAGGCCAACCTTACAGCTTGGCTTGGCAACATAAAATTATGGAAATGCGGAAGTTGTTTATTGATTATCAGATAGCATTAAATGAAGAAGATAAGCAGATTAACTTTCAGCGAAGAACAAGAAGCGAAGAGTCCAAAGAACATGCTACTACTATTGTAACAACATATTTGAAGCTGGGATTTAGTTTTAAAGAGATTGAGAAGCGTGTTTCTTTATCTTACAAACAACTTCGTCGAGGATGGAGAAGAAGTGATCACATAATGACAAATAGTCCTGAATTTTATAGCAAAAGGGACTTATCTGAAGGTTACTGTTTACCGAGTAGAAAGCTACCTAAAAGTATGAGAATAAACGAGGGATAGAAAATGGAAACGGGTATTTGTAGACGATGTTCTTGCGACTGGGTTACACCTTGCATCAATGAAAAGTATGGTCCTTGTTGGTGGGTAGATAAAAACAGAACGCTGTGTAGCCATTGTTACTACAGCTGGAAGGGTGATACTTAAATATCCTTGTACAACTTACCAGAGGAGAGATAAAAGCCCTAGTATCGTTTTATGTAATTTTTAATTATTGGGTTTTGCTGAAGAAATAGGAGGAACTATGGTATATACTGGACTGCCTTATTCAAGCTGGAAAGGACGTTCTGAAACTACGGAAGAGAAGAAAGAACGTCATAAAATTGAGCAGAAGAAAAGAGAACAAGAGGAACAAATTAGAAAAAGACAGATAGAAAATGATTTGACGTTTGCTAAGGAACGCTATGGAACAACAGGTTTCTGTAACTACATTATTCCAGAAAAGGATTTGCCGAAGGATTTTAAAACTTCTGGAGTTATTATTAACATTAACCTATTTTGTGTTATTAAATGTGAACATGAAGATAATAATAAGTTTAAAAAATTTTATAGAACATCTACACTGATATTCTCAAAAGAACAGTCTGAACTAAGAGGTTTACCTAATTACTTGGCAAATATTCTCGATATTCCTTATGAAGTTGCTATTGAAATATCTTCACAATTATTGGATGAGGAGTTTATTTTGAGTGATATTCGCAATAGATATTTGGAATTCTATGAATTTGAAGACGAATATAGATTATTCATTTCAAATCGTGGTTCAAGAGATCCGCTTTATAAACCGGCAAGACGCTTAATTTTAGCAGATATACAGCGATTAGAAGCTCTTACTAGGTTTAAGAAATGCTGGAAAAATAATAGGTATTGGAAGAAACAAGGGCTATCGAAGGAAAGTATTTTACGATTATATGCTTTTGTTGATGAGTTTTATATTAGAACTGATTGGGATGAGTATATCTATCTGAAGTTGTTTAAAAAATGAAGAGAGGAGACAGGATGATATGGCTATTACAGAAAGAAAAGTATTCTTACAAACGTTAAGAAATGCGAGAAGCAGAGTTATCCTATTGGATCGACTAAAGTCATCTATACTTAACAATACAGCAGTTGATCTAAAAACAGTGCCATTTTCAGGATCTAATTCTAGTAATTTATATGAAGCTATCCAATGCTATATTAACTACGGGGAATTGCCGCTAAATGGGAAAATAGAAGATTTTTGGAAATCCTATGAACAAACTCTACAAATAAATAACTCAGAGGAAAGAACTATGAAAAATACAGACTGGAAAAAAATTACACAAAGACCCCTTACTAGCGAAGAAAAAAAGGAATACGGAGATGAAATTGAATTCATGTGGGATGGGAAAATCCCTGAATTAGACGAAGAGGTTCTTGTTTACACAAGTGAAAGTGAAGAAGTGTATACAGATATCTGGGTTGATTTTAACGATGGTATTGGTTTTGAAAATACTTGTAGTAGTGTTATTTATTGGATGAGTTTTCCAAAACCGCCTGAAATCAAGGAGTAAGGATATGAAATAAAAGCCATCTCAAAAAGGAATTTGTAACGTATGTGTTTGCTACTATTTAATATCTTGTACCAATAAAAAGGAGGATTGATATGGATGAAGAAGATATTAAATTGTTTAATGCTGCTTTTTTGTGTCTGGGAATAGTAGGGGTGATAGTTATCGCTTTGATAGCTTTCCAACCTGATGGTTATCAAAGATTCTTAAAGTTTATAGAAATAACTTCAGAGGGTTTTGAAAAATTTTCTAATATCATGAACGAATTACTTTCGTTCTGGAATTGATTTATCGAATTGGCTTGAGAGAGATTGGGAATTTGCAGGTGCTGAGAATAGATTATCTCACGGAAAAAAGAAAAAAGCCCAATTGGGTAGGAGGAACTTATATGCTTAATAACTTTAGAACAGCGAGTGCTTATGCAAGCGCTCGTAGACAACAAAAGACTGCTCAAAGAAAAGCCTTCTGGGATAGTTTTGGGGAAATCACTCCTAGTGAGTGGGCAAACGCCAAGCTATCTGGAGAGGTTGAAATTGGGGTTTCAAACGATAGCATCAAGGGTAGAGAAAACCTTCCTAGATTGGATTACAAGCTAGGTTGGTTGCCAAACGGACATCGTTACCGTTTAGGTGCTAAAAAGAAACCAGTATCAAAGATTATGCCTTTCCAACCACGGAAAGACGATGACGATCTTCTGAGCGCAGAAGAGTTCGAGCGACTGTTAAGTACGCTTTAAAAAGTATGAGAGACCTAAAAATCATGAAAAAGATTGATTTGTTAAAATGCTTATCCATCATCACAAAAGACGGATTAAGAACACAAAAATTTAAGAATAGCCATCTACAGCTCATCTCTTCAGCTGAAGAAGGAAGACGAGGATCTGTATTTGCTTATCGTTCAAAAGCGAACATGGTGAAGGCACGTGGTGTTGTTTTAACCTCTGTCGAATCATTGCTGGAGAACCAGGATCAGTTTACACACTGGACTCCTAATGTGTATTGCTACGGAAGCTATAGTGATGCTGGTCGACGGATTACACGTGGGCACTCTGAAGATAATCTTAGACAGATTAACACATTCTACATTGACTTCGATATTACCTCTGCAGCTGAAGAAATGACGACAGGAGATATTTTAACCGCTTCTCTGGAGCTAGGTTTTATGCCAACGTTGATTCTAAAATCTGATAAGGGATTTCAAGCCTATTTTGTCCTCTCAGAATCAGCTTATGTTACAGCTCATTCCCAATTTCGAGTGGTAAAGGTGGCTAAAGCTATCTCTCAAAATTTGAGAAATTACTTTGCTCAAACTTTACCAGTAGATTTGACTTGTAACCATTTTGGGATTGCTCGGATTCCTCGAACTGATAATATTGAATTTTTTGAAGCTGACTATACCTATTCGTTCCAGGAGTGGTTAGATTGGTCAATGAAGCAATCAGAACTTCCTTTCCCAAGTAAAAAGCCCAATTTGACGGTTATTTCAGGCTCTGAAGGGGTGAAACAGATTGATGAACCCTGGTATCAATTGCTGATGAGAGAGGGGAATATCAAAGGTGGAAAAGCCTTGATGGGAAGAAACAACGTTCTTTTCACGCTAGCTTTAGCCAACTTCTCTTCAGGAATCGATCAGGAAGAGTGTGAGGAGGTTCTTTCTAGTTTTAATGCGAATCTAGACGAGCCACTCTCTTCAGCTGAATATCATAAGATTATCACAAGCGCCTACTCAGGAAAATATGAAGCTGCTAGTCGTGATTATGTTATGACTTTATGTAAAGCATGGGTCAATCAGGAACTCAAGGCTTCAGATCTCTTTGTGAAGCAACGTTGGTATAAATTTAAGAAGAAACGTGCTGACAGGAAGAATAGTCATCTCTATGAATGGAAAACAGACGTAATGGCCTATTTAGAAGGTTTCTATCAATCTGAGGATCCATTTATCCAGACGACGAAAAAAGAGATACGAGAGAAGTTGAACATTCCTGAGCGTTCATTGGATAAAGTATTGAAGGTTCTCAAAACAGAACAAAAGATCTTCTTCACAGTCAAACACGGCCGTGGAGGAGGCATCAGATTAGCCTCTATCAAAGCAATCCTGCTTTCCCTTATCAAGGTGAAGAAAGAGCGTCAGGAGGCTTATATGGCCAATATTGCTGCTTTCTTTGAAGAAAGTATAGAGTTCACTCAAAGAGTGATAGAAAGGGTTAAAGATGGCTTTAAACAAACACAACAACTATCTCTATTTGAGCTTGATATTGGATAATTTTAAAAACCCGCAGACTGCCTTACATTTATATCTACGATTATTACCAAGATATAAATGTATGTAAAATAATCTATGGAGGAATGATATGATTTTGATTTTAGCTGGACTATTTAGTCTTATATTTGTTGGAGGATTTTTATTAATTCTCTCACTTATAGGGATTCGTCAACGAGTTCGTTTAGAAAACGGATATGATTCTGAATTAGAGACAGATCTATTGGCAATGATTGGCCAAAATAGAAAGTGAGAAGAAGAATGAAGTACGTAATTTTCAGTTTTGAATTAGGTGACTATATTTGTAATGGGGAGAATAAAGTTTTAGTTTTTGATACATTGGGACTAGCTTTTCAGTATCTTCAAAAACATTACCGTAAACCACTTCCTGAACAAAGAAAAAAGAGATTGATTCACTATCCTGATGTGTATCAAGCTCCGTTTAGACTTTTAAAAGTTTGTTAGGAAGGAGAAAGGTCGATGTCAGAGTTATTCAAAATTATTAGAGGATACTACCTAACAGGGGTTGGGCAGGAACCATTGGCTTATTATTTTAAACTTTCATCGGATAACTTAAAATTTGAGTCTGTTTCTGCAGGGGATGTGGCTTTAACTTTTTATCAAAACGAGGAGAGTATTTCTAGCATTCCAGCGATCATTAGAGTAGATAGTGTTATCTCGAATGATAAAATGATTTCAGATTACCTGCAGGAGGAGTTGAGAGATCATTATCCAATGTTGCCAATTGTCCGTGTATTGGATTCCGAGGAATTTGATCCTTTACTCTTTCAAGAAGTGATGACAACTTTCACTAACTTGAAATCAGAAATAAAAGAATTGGCCAAGATTGATTATGTTCAAGGTTCCATATTTGATTTTATGGATGAGGAGGAGATAGGATGAAAGAGCTTTTTACGCATGTTAAGTTAGCTCTAGGGGCTGGGGCTCTTCTTGCCATTTTACTTGTGAGTCTCGCAGTTTTAGGAGGATATAGGCTGTATAAAGATTATTTTATCTTAGATTATGATCCTCACCTTACTCAGAAGGAATACCAGAATACTGTACTTGATCAAAATGTAAATCTAGTATTTTATAAAAAAGATTGTCCTTACTGTCAGGTTGGAAAAAGTGTAGTTGTAGATGCAGCCAATAAAGGTTCCTATCCTACATTTTACATTGATACTCAGACAGAAGAAGGTCAAAAGTTGGTAGAAAAATACCAGGTTGAAAAAGCTGCAACTATCATCAAGATTCGTAAGGGAAAAATAAAGAAATATCTGTATGCTTCAAGAGATTCAGATGAAAAGATTGTAGCAGATGAGAAAAGTATTCAGGAGGCCATAAATGACTAAAAGGGTAAAGCTAAGTAAATGGGCCGAGACAGCCTTTCAAAATGATTGTGAACTATGGCGTACTAGGACAAATGAAGGAATGGTTGTTTTAGGAAAATTATCAGATGGAACGTTTACCCTACATCGTTTTAATGATGAGGGAGGAAGACTAACACATATTTCTCAAGATGAGGCTCTTTGGCTAACATTGGATTTGGCACCTGAAAAGTTAGGTTGTATTTAAGGAGGCAGTATGTATCAAATTTTAAATGCTATTGCGCATGGCGTTGTTGGAACCGTCTTGATTGCGATCTGGTTTGTACCGCTCTTCAGGATAACTATATGTGATAACTTTGGAAATGAAATCAAAACGAAAAGGCTGCCATTGGCGTTCTTAATGCTACTAAAAAGTGTTTGGCCGAAAAGTAAGGTTTCATTTATTTGGAGAGGATATAAGAGGCATGAGAAACGGAGGTAAGGCACTGGTATAAAAACAAAAATTTACATAGAGTAGAAAGGATATATCCATTATGATAGATACAATCAAACGCTGGATTGAAAAGATAAAATCTAGCCCAATTTTGAAGCCATTTATTAAGATTAAAGTTTGGTTTCAAGAGAATATTATTAAGAGAAAACTAGTTATTTTCTCAATGTTGTTTGTGACCTGGTTGACCCTTTTGATGGGAGCAATATTCTCGCCACAAAGACAAACTTATACTTCAGAACAACTCAAAACAAAGCAGGTTTTTGCGAATGGCAGTGGTGAGATGAAACTGGTCAGCCAGGAATATTCACCAGATACTGGAATTATCGTTTTACAATTTGAGACGAAAGATGCTACGACTTCGATAGATCGGGGCATCGATGCCAAACGATTGAAATGGAAACTCTATGCGCAACATAAAGACTCAAAAATAGAGATGGATGTTGTGCCAATCATTGATAATAAAGTATCGGTTATTATTAAAGGAGTTCCGAAAAATTTTGGTGCATTTGCGATCGATGTGACAAATCAGACAGTCGCTTCTAGCTCAATTGATGTGAATATTTCATCACCATCCAGTGACTCTAAAAAGGTTTCTCAGAAGAAATCTGAAGAAGATGACACTGTACAATTCTTTGTAACTCCTCAAAATACTCAGCTTGAAATTAAAGCTATTGAGGTTGTCTCCAGAGAAGAATTTACTCTTCAGGAAATAGAAAAAGAGATCAATTTCCAGAATGAACAGTCTCAAAAATTGACAACATCAATTGCTCAATTAAAGGAATCAATTGAAGATGATAATTCACGAAAAGCGAGTCTTCAGGCAGAAGCAAAATATCTAACAGGCGATGATCACGAAGCCAATCAAAAGAATATTGCTACGCTGGATACAAACATCGAAACGAAGAATAGAACCATCGAAACAGCCTATAAAAACATTGAAAAGTTGAAGGCTAAATTGGAGTCTTTGGACAAGAAAAAACAGGCAGTCAAAGATGGAACATTTGAATTTTCAAACCCTATTGAAACTGTAGAAATGAATTAAAGTGAGGTAAAATAAAATGAAATCAAAGAAAAGTTTTAAAAAGCTTTACCATGTAATGTTTTTTATAATGATTGATTGTTGCTTCACTCTATATATTTTACTTACTGTGTCGGCCTTTCTTACTTATCAGTGGTTTGTAAATCTTAACTCTTCTACAATTCTTTATTATTACGATACCATGAGTGTACTATGGTTTAGTATTTTAATTTCTACAATTTTGACAAAGATATTATATCGTCCATTGTTAAGCTCTATTTGGTTCCAACCCTTGTGGGATAAGATAAACGGATAGTGAATAAAGAGAATGAATCTCCTTAATTTTTGAATTAAGGGGGTTTATTTTTATGATTGTCCCTTTAAAAAATTTTTTTTAGTTATCTTTTATACTAGAATCAATCAAAAAAGAAAGGCAGAAAAATGAAAGAACAACTTAAATTAGCACCAAGGGAGAATCAACCAGTTAGAAAGCATCGTACTGTATTCACAAGTACAAAAGGTTTGCTTAGAAAACAAAAATGGGTTGCGCTGGATATTGATGAATATGGAATAACCTATCATAGTAATCCAGGGTATAAAGGAGAAATGTTTTCTTCAATGTACCTCGTTCTACAGGAAATTAAAATTGATGAACGTTCTTTCACACTAACCATCAAGAAAAATGATCATGAAGTTTATGTGATTGATTTGAAAAAATTAGATGGCGATTTGTGGAGCAACTTCCAAATTATAAAAGAAAAAATTACCAGCTTTGCAGGAAATAAATTAAGGAAATAAGAAATACGAAATTAGAAAAAAGGAGAAGTAATCATGGCCAAAAATGATTTAAAAAAAATTGATAATCAACTAGAAGAGGCAAAGAAAAGAGTTGCCCTTTTGGAACAGGAACGTAAAGAAGCAGAAGAGAATCTTCAAAAACAAATTGGTAAAATTTATGTTCAAATTCAATTGAAGAAAAATAAAAATCAGTCGTATGAATCAATTTTTGAAGAGTTAAAAATGGAATTAAACCTTATCAAAGAGGAGGAAAAAGAACAACGTTTAGCAGCTAAAAAAAATCGTGAAGAAGGATACTTTTCAGCTGAAAATCAGTCTTAATTTTTGAGTTTTGAACTTCAAAGCGAAGTCTAAGACGGTGTAAGCAAAAGTGTGTAAAAAGGGAAAACGGTGTAAGTATAACACCTATAAAGTGTGTAAAGGTAAGTATAGCATGTGTGTGTAAGTAGGTGAAACCGAGAAAATTGATATCATTGGAAACGTTGATACTATCAACATATCACGGCACGTGATATCAGTTTCCCTTATGCTCTTTTCTACCACAACACACTAAAAAGGACCTTAGTCCCTCTGTGTGTGTTAGTGTGTTGAAAAACCGCAAAAATAGAACCGTATCGGTTCGTGATGTTGCGAGGTTGAAGTTTTCTTTTTTGCTTCTTTTTACTTTTGCTTCGACAAAAGAAAAAAGAAGTCCTGTTTTTGGGACAATAAATAATAAGATGGAGGATACAGATGGACATTCTCATTAGAGGATTAGCACAGGAAGAAGTTGCCTATCTAAAAGCTCTTGCTAAGAAAAATAAAGCCAACTCATTTAACGATTTTCTGCTCTCAATCTGTCGTGAAAAAATTGAGTATGGAAAATTTAATCGTGCTCAAGATTTGTATGTGGCTCATTTAGAAAATATGAAATTAGCTTCTGACCATGTTCTGAAACAAATGAAAAAACAGACAAGGATACTATCTGAATTTGAAGAAAAAATGGATCGGTATGGCGATCATATTTCACGTTGGTTAGAGTATGAAGGGGAGGTGGAAAGTGATGACTAAAAATTTTTTAATTAGAAATGTTCCTGATGATATGTTTGAACAACTTCAAGCTATTTCAAAAAAATATAACTATCCAAGTTTCAATGAGTTTATGTTATCGCAAGTTCAAAATATCGTAATGAACGACGGATTGAATTTGTATAATAATCAATTTGCGGAAACATTATCTGATATTAAAAAACAACAAAGTCAGATTTTAGAATTGATGTTGAAGAATGAAATTTCTCTTTCAGCTTTAAATGTTAAACAAGATATTGTAAATGAACTAACGACAAATTGGTTACATTTTATGGATGATGTATCAGCACTTGAAGCTGAACGACGGTCAGGTGGTGTTTGAAAATGAAGAAGAATAAATCTCTGTTCATTATTCTCATTTTTCTTGCAATCTTTATCGTACAACCTAACAATTTTAATGCTATCAAATCTGGCTTGACACAAAATAATATCTCGACTCAATTGAACATAGCCGATTCAGCTGAAGAAAAAAATTCCAACTCAAATTTGAATACTTCTCTGAAAAATGATGATTTGAAATCGAAGGAGTATGATGAAAAAAATCAAGTGATTGTTGTCAATGAAAAATCACAATTTACAAAAGACGAATTGAGTTTAGAAAATGGTAGCTGGGAAAAATATTCTGATCTAGATTTTTTAAATCGTGTAGGAATTGCTGAAGCGATGTTGGGAAAAGATTTGATGCCAACTGAAGATAGAAAATCTATTTCGTCTATCACACCAACAGGATGGAAAAATAAAAAAATAATTTTCAACGGGAAAGAAGATTATTTATATAATCGTTCTCACTTAATCGGTTTTCAATTAAGTGGAGAGAATGCAAATGCTAAAAATTTATTTACAGGTACACGTGCTTTAAATGCAAATTTTGAAGATGAACAATCATCAATGGTTTACTATGAAAATAAAATTGCTAACTACATAAAAAATACGAACCACCATGTCCGCTATCGAGTAACTCCTATATTTAGAAATGTGGAATTAGTTGCTAGAGGAGTTCGTATGGAAGCACAGAGTATTGAAGATGATGAGATCTCATTTGATGTATATATCTTTAATATTCAACCAGGATACAAAATCAATTATTTGACAGGATCATCTCAGAAAATTTGAGGAGGGAAAAATGAATCCAAGACTTAGCTTATATTTTAGCGAAGAAACACATGAAAAATTTAAAGAAATAAAATCCTACTTGAAAGAATCGTCTGCTTTGCGGAAACAATATCGAAATAATTCGGCAACGATTGTCACTTTGATTGAAGTTTTTTATAAACTCTTTATTGAATTAGGAGAAGGAAAAAATTTCTATGAGCGACTGACTCAGCTGGAAAAAAATTTGAGGGATGCCTTTGATTCTGGAAATGACAACAAGGCAATTCATCGACAACTTGATCAAATTCTCTATTTAGCGCTGACCAATTTTCATGCTATTACGAAAGATGATTTTGATGTTCAAGATTTGGAATCTATTCATTCACGACTGGATCCTACACAGCATGAATTAATGGCAAGAATTAACGATATCATTCAAGAAGATGTTGCACGTGGTCAAACAATTAAACATTCTCATTAATTGAAAGGAGACCTTACTCGTGAGTGAGTCTAGTCCAAGTATTACATTCATGCTGCAATACACTGAAGCAAATAGTGGATTTGTAGAATACACCAATAGAGACGAAGCTGTTGAGGTTGATAATGAATTAAATTTAGAAACACACAGACAAAATATTGAGTCTCTAACTGAAGATGAACTACAAAAAATCCAAGCTGAGGTTCCAGAAACAAAACTTAATTTCCAGGAATACATCGAGTATATGAATCGTTCTTATGCTACTGAAAACCAAAGTGAAGAGATGACAGCGATTTTTACAAAAGAGGCCAATTACTTGCAGCGTAGCAAAGTAACTGAATTGAAAAGTAAGTTAGAACAGGCTTATCAAAATGGCTCTCTTTTATGGCAGGGTGTTATCTCTTTTGATAATGATTTTTTGGCCAAGGAGGGATTATATGATCTGGAAACTGGAAAAGTCGATCAGCAAGCTATTAAGTCGGTCATACGTGAAGCATTGCCAAGGTTGATTGAAAAAGAAGGCTTGTCTGAGTCATCATTTTGGTGGGCTAACATTCACTTGAACACGGATAATATTCATGTGCATTTTGGTTTGTCCGAAGTTGAATCTGCAAGAGAAAAATTTTTCTATCGGCCTCGTGGACGAATGGAGTACAGAGGTAACTTTTCCCAGAAAACCATTGAGCGTTTTAAAAGCGATATTTTTCATGGGCTGTTAAATGAACAGACTAGAGGAATGATTGTTCGACGAGAACAAATCTTGGCCAATATCAGAAGTGAGTTGATCAATTCTGTATTTAGAGATCAGAAGGTTCGTTCTTCAGCTGAAAAAAATTTTTTGGAACAGGCTTACAACCATTTACCAATGGATAAAAAATGGCGCTATGGCTCAAATGCAAGAGATTTTGCAGTCAGTAAATTCTTCATTGATCGCTATCTGGATTCCTATTTAGAAAATGATGGGAAAGAGCTCTATCAAGAATTTCTGAAAGAAACGAAGGACTTCCTAGAAACCTATAGAGGAGCTTATTCGGCTGGGAAAAAATCAACCTACGAGAAGATTCGGAAACTTGATGGTCGTGTTGAGAAAACACAACAGGAGGCTGCAGGCTATCATCTGCAGCAATTAATAGCGAATCGAGAGAAGGAGTTGAGAGAACGATTAGCAAATAGAATCTTGCACCTATTTCGTGAGAATGCTCCTGAAATAGCTGATGTTCGGCTGGAAAAAAATTTGGCCAATTTCTCAGTAAAAAATCAACAAATGATTTTAGAACAGGATCCCAATGCAAGTGTTATTAAAACACTAGATGCTTGGAAAAAACTGGGTTATGAGTTAAAAGATGGGGCAAAACCTCTTGAAATCACAAAACCAGTCTATGCTGCTTATGATAAACACGGAACAGGTTTGGGACGTCCTGAATATGTTACGGAATTAGTTTATGATGTGAGTCAGCTGAAAGAAGACTTACTGGAGAAGCAACTTACTTTAAGAGACTTGTCGCTATTTTCTTCAGCTGATTTGAAAGATCTTGTAGAAGCAGCTAAAAAGAAAAGTGATCGATCATTAAAAGAGCGCCAGGAGTTAGGAACATTTCGCTATGCTTTAAAATTGAGTTTATTGGAGGAAAAACAGAGTAGTTTATTAGTTCGTAAAACTCTTTTTGATCAAATTCAACCACTTGAAACCGATAAGCCATTTGTTGAATTGAAAAAGAAAGAGATTCAACAAAGACTGAAGCTGACTGAACTGCAACTGACTCCAAATTATAAACTAGGTGAAGCAGACCAATCTTTAAAACAATCTCTTGCTAACCAATTTGAAGATAGTGTTTCTTTTTCAGTAGAAAAGGCTGATTCATTAGCAATTCAAGCACCTATTAAACGTCTGAAGGGAGAATTAGCGGCAGTTCAACCTCTTCAAGATGAAGGAGTGCTAACTATTCTAAAGGGCTATCCTATTACGAAAGATAGCTATATAGAAGAGTTACAAACCCATATCTCAATTTTTCAGCTGAAACATCAGATTTACAGTCGAAACAAGGAAATTTCACAAACGACTGATCAAACGACTATTCAAAAATTAAAACGGGAGAATGCGAAAGGATTTTCTGAACTCAAATCACTCTATCAAAAAATATTGCCAGAGGAAGAAAGCAATCAGAAAAGTCAGTTAGCTCAAGTTGTTTCACATAAAATGCAAGAAAGGAAGAACTTGCAAAGAAAAAACGTCCAACAATCCCAAGGCAAAGCAATCATCAATACAGATTTTATGAGAAATTTGACCAATTCTCTTCAAAGGGCCCAACGTGCAAATAAAAAAGCCCTTATGGAACGTGAGAGAAGTGATGAGAGGCAAGAACTTGAGGAAAAAGGACAAAGTATATAAGAGTCATTGTAAAAGCAATGACTTTTTTTGTTGAAAATGGAATTATATTGTCCCTTTAACTGTGATGTTTCGATTATTACATAGAATAGAAGGATAAAAAGAGAAAGGAGTAGAAAAAATGGAGCTAGTATTTCCAGATGTCACAGTTGAAGACTTTGACTTTTCAGCCGAATGGTTAATTACGGCAATGAATGCCGATAACAAGCAAGTACATTTTGAGGGTCAAGGAAGAAATTCTGATTTAGAAATGGTTCTAGACTTTAAGGAAAATTCTGAGCTATTTGAATCTTTTTCAGTAGGAGAATTGGTTCACTTAGACCCAGAAACGTTTCTACAAGCAGAGAAAGAACCATACAAACCACAGTATGAAGGATTTTAAGGAGATTTTATATGACAGAACAAGAATCAAGACGTGGGAAAAGTCGTAGAGAACGTGTTGAATTTGCACGTTCTAGAGATATTTTGGATGTTGCAAATGAGCTTCAGATGGAGCTGGTTCGATCTGGACGAGACTATCGATGGAAAGAACATGATAGCCTAGTTATTTCACCTGATAAAAATTTATGGAAATGGTTTTCTAGAAATACAGGTGGTGATGCGATTTCTTTAGTTGAGACAATAAAGGAAGTAGATTTTAACCAATCTGTAGATTTTTTAAATGATGGAAATTTTAAAGAGTTTCAAATGGTTGAAAGGCCTCAAGAAGATTTTAAATACTATCTTGAGAAATACGAGCAGCCGTTATCAGCTGGACGAGACTACTTACGAAATCAACGTGGGCTATCAGATGAAACGATTGATTATTTTTTGGAACAGGGCGTTTTAGCCCAAGCTAATGCCAAACTTGACTACTTTGCGGAAGGCAATGGTGGAGTCACAACAAATGCGGTTGAGCCAGTTATTGTCTTCAAGTCCCTTTCTTCTTCAGGTGAAGTTGTTGGAGCCTCTTTACAGGGAATCCATGAGAATTGGGAGAAGTGGCCAAAACATGGATATGCTAAAGTGATTATGAAAAACTCCGATCCTATGACAGGTATTCATGTTGATATTGGCAGTCCAAAACGATTGATTTTCACTGAGAGTCCAATTGATTTAATGTCCTACTATGAATTGCACAAAGATAGTCTTCAGGACGTCAGATTAGTTTCTATGGATGGTTTGAAAGAATCGACTATTGGCCGTCATCTATCTCAAATTAAGGCTGAAATGTCAGGAAAAGCGCTAATATGGACACCTGAACAATTGGCAGATGGACTTCAAGTAGCTATTGATCATCACTTTTTTGAAGATGGGAAGAATGCCGATTTGATTACTCTAGCTTTAGATAATGATAAAGCAGGTAGAACATTCATTCAAGAATTAGAAGCAAAAGGAGCTGTTATCAATTCAGATCTACCAGAACTAAGACCAGGACAAGATAAAACTGACTGGAATGATGTTCTAAAGAATCAACAGGAAGACAAACCTGATAACAGTCGTCTTGCCCAGGCGCGTAGAAAATTGGAAAGACTAAGGGGTGAACAAGACGATGCTATTTCAAGAGCGTATTCCCACCAAGCGTTAACAAATGGGCAACCCATGAATGATAAGCGAGACGGTGCTAGCTTTATGCGTAAGCAAGAACAAATAGAAGGTCAAGTCTTCTCAAAGATGGATGAGATTAGACAACAGGAAGAGCTAGTAGAACGCCTGGAGCATCAACAACGTTTGAAAGAGATGGGATTGAATCGTCAGGGAAGTGGTCTGGAGATGAGTGTTCAAAATATACCTCGAATCCGTGAAGAGCTAGCGAAAGCTGAACGTGGGGAGTCGTTCTTTACTAAAGCTACTCTCAAACGCTATCAAGAAGAGTTGACTAGACTTGAAGCTATATCTGAACAAATGGGTAAAACGAGCATTCAGCCAGCAGCTCAAGCCTTAATTGATGAGGACCTAGTGAATCAGTGGCAAAAACAACCAAATACTTATTTTGTAAAAGGGTTACGAAGAGTTGCCCTGGAGTTGACTGAAGAAGGAGAGTTTCAATTATCTTCACAAACCAAGTATCATCCGAAAACAGATGAAGAAAGACTGAAGGTGGATGAATTGCTTGCCAAACAAGCGCAAGGAAATGCTGGAGTAAAACAGATGATAGAGGAAGAGCGAAGCTCAGTACCTCCAGAGTTATTTGTAGCCTTTGATTTTACAGAAAATCCAAATCTGTCTCAGAAATTCTCATCAGGAGATGTGATTCCATATAAGGATTTTATAGCTCAATTGTATGAAGAGAATAATTTGAGAATGCTTAGTCTGGGATATGATAAAACTTATTTTGCGTTGCAAGATGAGGAGGGGAATCGTCTGACAGATGATTTACGATATGACATTGGTAGTGAAAAAAATGATCTTTCAACACAATTGGGAGAAGTTCTTCCAAGCTCTTACTTAGAACAGGCACAAAAGGCAGATCATGACTATCAGTCTCAGATTTCAGCTGAGGAAAATATTCAATTAGAGTTAGTTGAATCAGAAGAAAAAGAAAAGTCCCTTGATAATTATCAAGAGACTAACACTGGGGGCGAACTATTAAATCGCAATTCCAGTTCTTTAGGAGTAGAAACTCCAGGGACAGCACCGCAGCCCGTTGAGAAAAATTCTCAACCTGATTTTCCTGCCAATGTTCGTCTTCATTTTACCATCGATGAGGATCGAATGTCAAATAAAAAATTCAGAAAAAACATGCGGACGTTAAATCTATATGCAAACGCAATGAGGGACTCGGCTCAATGGTATTTAAAAGAAATGTCAGGGACAAGTATCCATTATGTTTATAAGAATCCAGAAGAAAAGCAATTCCAAATTCTAAATGTTAAATTTGACAAGAAAAATTGGATGCACTTAACCGGAGTAACACCTGTATATAATGAGTGGGTAGAACATTTGTCTGAGTCATTCGTTGAAGATGTTGCAGCTGGGAAAGGGCATTTCAAAGATTTAAAATTTACGCAGGGAATGTCAGATAAATTAAAAGTTTTGAACTTATTACCTGAGGTGATAGAGTCAGATTCCTTTGTGTTTAACGATCTTTCATCTGTAAAGAAATTTAATAATCTGGATCTTACAAAGGCAATCAGACCAGAAGATACAGATTTGCTATTGTTATTCAAAGAAAAAGAATTTACTCATGTCCCAGCATCTTTAATGAGGGTGAAAGGTGATTTAAGTAAACAACTAGAAGATATAGATACTGGTACAATTCTCGGTGTCTATAGAGAAAGGGATGGTCACATTGAGCAACTGTCAATCAATGAGGAATATGTTAAAGATGGTGGCGAGGAAATGTTATCTGTCTTAAAAAATAAGCAGTATGAAGAGATTCCTAAAGAATCTGAACAAACAACTTCAGTAAATACTATAGATAAAACTACACTTGATTCAGTAACCTTTACTCAAGTTTTGGATACTGTCTATAATTTAGGTGTTCCAAATGACATCTCAAAAACTCCAGAAGCATTTCATAAAGCCTGGGATCAATATCTTGATTATGCTAAGAAATACAATGATAAATTTGATCAGATTGTTGCAGCTGCTGGAGAAGATAATCTCCTAGATATAAATTCAGACTTCTATGAAGAATGGCAGCAAGATCATATCTATAAGGAAAACTACCATGTACGTCTTCAATGGTCTGAGGAGCGGCCAGAAGGCCCTATATTGCCCTTTAAAGAAACAGAGCTGATATCTTATCAAGATTTTGTTAGAGAGCTATACAAGGCCAATCAGGACTTTTATCCAATTCATCAAGAAGGAATGAAACAAGTAACAGCGGGCAACACTGAAGGATATATCCCTCCTACCAAAATTAAGTTTGATATTTATGCTCCAGGTGGTGAAGTTATTAAAGAGGGAATTCGATATGATGTTGGAGATGAGACTAAACCAATTTCACAAATGCTAGGATTAGGATATCGTCGACTCAACGGTCAATCTGTACTAGCATCGATGGATGAAGAAATTCTTTCTCAGCTGGAAAATAAAGAGGTGAATAAGGAAATTTCCCAGGAAGCAAATGAATCGTCTCGATTGACGGAAGAGGGAGAAGGTCAAACTCTTGATACAAGAGAAACGGTGGCTTTTCAATCTTCTAAGCAAGAAACTAAAAATAATTTGCTTCAGCGTGTAGAGGAGATTCTGAAAGAGAAACCTATTTCAGATTTGGAGACTCCTGAAGTAAACTCAAGTAGTATTGATTATGCTGCTTTAACGCCTCATGAATTGAGTGAGGTTGCTTTCCAAAAAGTGAGAGAGTACACAGAAACACCAGAACGGTTAGAAGAGTATCTGAATTTTATGAGTAAGTTTCCAGAGCTCTCACCTAGAAATGTCGCTTTGATTCAGGAACAGTGGCCAGGAGCGAGTGCAGTCGCAACCTATAATCAATGGCAATCGATGGGGGAAGTTCTTGGGATTACTTCAGATCAGGTATTTGAAACTAGAAATACCTATACCAATAAAAAAACAGGTCGAACAAGAGAAGTTGTCCATAACAATCTTTCGGTTAAGACAGGAGAAAAATCACATATTACCTTGTTTAGACCTATGATGGTTGAGATGATTCCTGTATTGGATGAAAATAGAAATCAGGTAAAAAATGGAAAAGGCAATCCAAAATATAAAAGACTTTCTGAAGCGACACCTGAAGAAAAGGCGTTAAAGAAAGAAGGAAAATTGAAATCTCGCTTCTTCCAGGAAAGAGATTCAAACACAGGCTTAGCTAAATTCGCTACGTATAAAGTATTTGAGTTGTCTCAAACAACCTTGAAACCTGAATTTTATCCCAAAGCGATGCCAAATCGTCACTATGACTTTAATATGGATCATATTCGTACAAAAGAGGTACTTGAAGGGCTTTCAGACTATGCTAAGGGTATTGGGGTAACAATCTATCAAGACGATGCAAAAGAGTTGAGAAGTGCGAAAGGAGCTTTTTATCCAGATGAACAAAAGATACTTTTGAATCCGGATAATACTCCTGGGGAAGTCGTTGCAACCACTATTCACGAGTTGGCGCATGCTAGTCTACATAATCCTAAATTTTCTAACTCGTATAAGGAAGATTTCTCAAAAGATCGTAGAGAACTTGAAGCTGAGATGACAAGTTATCTCGTTTCTAATCATTTTGGGTTAGATACTTCTGAAAAAGCCATTCGCTATATGGCAATTTGGACTGATAATTTGACCTCTCTTGACGATCAACAACTAGCGCAATCTATGAAACGAATTCATGGAACAGTATCTAAGATTGTAAAAAGTGTTGAACAACATACAAAGCCTTACCAGTTAAACAGACAGGTGGTACAAAATCAAAATTTTATCCAAAGCCCAAAGAAGGGGCTTAAAATCTAGAAAGAGTGCTCTTTAAGAGCCTCTTTTTGTGTATAAAGTTGTATAACTTTTTGTGCTGTTTATTGATATCAACTCACTCTATTCTTTGTCGATGTCCCTTTACAAAAGATTTTTTAATTATAGCTTACAATGACTGAAAATGAAGTAGAAGGAGAATGATATGGTTATAGTTATTCTGGCTGAAAAAGAGAAACAGGCAGAAGCTTACGCTACAGCTTTGGGACAATTTAGTAAAAAGAAAGGTGTCTATGTCATTAGGCATTCACCCTATTTTCCAGCTGAAGTACATGTGGTGGCTGCTGAAGGGCACCTATTTGAATACAGTGAACCAGACAATTGGTCGCTTGATAAATTACCTCTTACAAATGTTTCATTTAAGCAACATCTGAAAGAGGACAAGAATTCAAGGGAAAAATTTAAGAGAATCTATGATGAAGTGGTAGCAGCAGATCAAGTGATTATTGGGACGGATGCTGATAGAGAAGGAGAGCGGATTGCGTACTCTATTTTATCGCACATACCAGGGGGGAAGGAGAAAATTTGGAAACGTCTTTGGGCAAGCTCCATGACAAATAAAGCTCTTCAAAAAGCTTTTCAGGAATTGAAGGAACCTTCAGAAACCTATAATTACTATTTGGAAGCTGAGGCACGTGCACAAAGTGATTGGTTGGTAGGAATGAACTTATCACCTCTTGCAACTCTTGATCTTCAAGCAAGAGGACAACTCCCTCGAACAAAAGGTAGCCATCTATCGGTTGGCCGAGTTCAAACACCAGCAGTCAGACTAGTTTGTGAAAATGATTTAGAGATTCGCAACTTTACCCCAGAAAAATATTGGAAGCTTCAGCTGGAGGATAATAAAAATGGGGTGTTCTTTACGACCAAAGATAAAACTAAAGATAGTGAAGCTATTTTAGCCTCTTCAAGGGGATTATCAACTACCTCTGTTGTTTCTTCAGTTGAGGTAGAAGAACATCAGAAATCAGCTCCACAACTATTTACCTTGTCTGAATTACAAAGTTTTGCAGCAAGCGCCTGGAAATTTGACTCAAGTAAAACAGAGAGCATTGTTGAGGGACTGTACTTGGAAGGTTTTCTCTCCTATCCACGACCAGACTCAGAATACATCAGTCATTTTGAATTTGATGATTTAAAAGAAAATCTATCTGCCTATCAAAAAGCTATTAATTGTCATTTTCAGCCGGCGTTTTTGGAGCCTAGAGAAGATTACGTCAATGATGAAAAAGTGTCTGGTACGAGCCACTCAGCCTTGATTCCGACTGAAAGAATTCCAAACCTTTCAAATTTAAAAACTGACCAACGACTAATTTATGAAGCAGTTGTGAAGCAGGCAATATTAATGTTTGCGGATGATTGTTATTATTCAACCAAAACAATTGAAGTAGAAAATAATGGTTTTGTTTTTAAAACAAAGGGTAGAACGCTTCATAAGTTGGGATGGGCTGAATGGAGTTCACGAAAGGTACGAGGTCCTGTTGAAGTTCCTGATTATCAAGTGGGAGATAAAATTGATACGCAGGTTCATATTTTAGGGGGTGAAACAAAACCACCTAAAAAACTAACTGAAAGCCAATTGATTGGCCAAATATTTCCTAAATATGGCTTGGGAACACAAGCCACTAGAGGAGAAATCATTAAAAAAATTCAAAGTAAGGGTTATGTTGTTAAAGATAAAAAAACAGGTCAACTAACGCCTACCAACAAAGCCTATCTACTTATCAATTATCTCTATGACAATGAGTTTTCTGATCCAGAGACAACAGGAGGCTGGGAAATGTTTCTATCTCAGATAGGAGAAGGGACAATTAATCCACGAGAATTTGTGGATGCGATAAAAGATAAGCTCACTCTTCAAATCAAAGAAGTAAAAGAAAGAGGTGATTAAGTGTGACTACTGAAGAAAAGAAAAAAACACCCTATTTAGATCGTTATACAGATAACTTGACAGAAAAAGTTTCAAAAAAAGCAGAAGATTATCAGGTGTACGGCCGTGATAAAGAAGTAGAAGCTGTTCAGACCACTCTTCTCAGGCGAACTAAGAATAATCCTATTTTGGTGGGAGAAGCTGGAGTTGGAAAAACAGCCATTGTTGAAGGATTTGCTTTGGCCATTTTAAGAAACCAGGTGTCTCCAAAATTAAAAAACTTGACCGTGCGCTCTCTAGAACTATCTAGTTTAATGTCAGATGAGGATGGAGGATTTATTGTTAAGTTTAAAAAAATTATTGAGGAGATGGTAGAAACCAAAGGAGAGAATCTTCTCTTTATTGATGAATTTCATACTATTGTTGGTGCTGGTGGTTCAGATAAGGGCGCTTTGGATGCTGGAAATATCATTAAACCAGTTTTGTCACGTGGCGAGATGCAATTGATTGGCGCAACTACATTAGATGAATTTCATGAATATATTGAAACGGACCGAGCGCTTGAGCGAAGGATGCAGCCAATTAGGGTTTCTGAACCAACAACTACTCAAGCGATTGAAATTCTTGAGCAAGCTAAAACTATTTACGAAAATTTTCACCAGGTGTCTATTAGTTCTGATGCTGTAAAACAAGCTGTACTTCTATCCGTCCGCTACATACCTGATCAATTTTTACCTGATAAAGCCTTTGACTTAATAGATGAAGCAGCGACAATTTGTTCTACAAATGGATTAGGCTATGTCAGGAAGCAAGAAATTGCAGAGGTGCTGAAAAATAAAACAGGTATTCCTGTCACGACGATTTTGAAAGGTAACAAGGAAAGACTGGATGGTTTAAAAGAAAAGCTGTCACGACGTGTTAAGGGCCAAGATGAGGCTGTAGATGCTGTTGTGAATGCTATAACTGTTGCCCAAGCTGGTTTACAGGATCAAAGAAAGCCCTTGTCTTCCTTCATGTTTCTAGGAACTTCTGGAGTTGGAAAAACCGAGCTTGCCCTGGCATTGGCAGAGGGGATGTTTGATGATGAGGAGGCAATCATTCGTTTTGATATGTCTGAGTATAAGCAAAAAGGAGATATTACAAAACTGATTGGCGATCGTCAAACTAGAACGAAGGGTCAATTGACTGAGAAGGTTAAACAAAAACCTTATAGCGTTATCCTGATCGATGAAGTTGAGAAAGCACACTCAGAAGTTGTAGATTTATTTTTGCAGGTGCTTGATGCTGGGCGCTTGACTGATTCAACTGGAAGGCAAGTGAGCTTTAAGAATACGATCGTCATTATTACTACGAATATTGGTTCACAAAAAATTATTAATCAGTATGAATTGAAAGGGAATTTTAAGAAACTAACAGATAGGGATAAGGTACAGTTTGAAAAGAGCATGACGTTGGAGTTAGAAACTAAATTTCGACCAGAATTTCTCAATCGAATTGAATATAAATTGATTTTCAACATGTTAGACGAGGAAGTGAATAAGGAAATTATTGTCAAACAACTATCAGAAATCGAAGAAAGAATGAAGAATCAACAGTTGACTCTTTCTTATGAAGAAAGTTTGGTTACTTATTTATTGGATGTAGGAACCAATATAAAGGATGGTGCACGGCCACTGGAAAGAGTGATTAAACATAAGGTGCTTCCTTTAATTTCTAAAGAGTTTCTGAACTTATCTGATCACAATCAAGAGTATCATTTTCATCTTTGGGTAGAAGGTGATGCGCCAGATGAGCATCACCGTGAAGATAAAAGAAAAATATTATTCGATGTCGAAGCTGAAAAGACGTCATTTGGGGAAGCATTATTTTCTTAAAACTTACCTTAAAAAAATGATTGTCCCTTTAAAAAATTTTTTTCAATTATCTATTATACTAACGTTGTCAAAAAAACAAAGGAGGATTTCTATGAAAAATTATTTGACAAGACAACTTCAGCAAGTAAAAACAAAATCACAGATGTTTTTATTGAGCCTTTCCCTATTCCTAACAGGATCTACAGTCTATGCGGACGATCCATTTGCTAAGTCGGATAACTTGGCAAAACAAGGAATTACAAAAGTTCAGCTAGTCAGTGTTGCACTATTTGGGTTAGCTGCCGTTGTCACTTCGCTCATTTATGCGTTTGGTGGACGGGAGTTAAAAGCCTCAATGAAAAAACATTGGGTATCAATTGCAATTGCAATTATTGGTGTTTCAGCGGGACCAAGTATCATTGAATGGATTTTTGATTTCGTGAAAAGTTAAGGGGTGGTGATTTATGGCTTTTTCACTCTTTAATAAAGATCGCTGTACGATTACAGATGATCTATTTTTAGAAATCTCCTGGGAAGATGGAAGAGGTCCAGAGGATGATCGTGAGTTACTTGCTATCATTGAGGCATTGGATCATCTTTCTGATTTTTCTCAGCCGATTTCAAAAAGTTTGCCCTACCTAACATTTCACCAGGCCGAGTTGTTATTTAGAGAGTTGAAACAGATGTATGGTCAGTTTCAGCTGAAAAAAGTAGCAATTGCCCATCTGGAAGGAAAAAGCGTGGTGACAGAAGGGGAGGTTTATGCTAGTCCATTCCGCATTACAGAAGACTATGAAAACCTCTTACTTCCCCTCATTCAAGCGATACTTACTAGCTCTGAATTTGCGAATTACAGCTATCAAGAAAAACGGGAGTATTTTGAGAACCAGATTTATCCTGTATATAAACAAAGTTTGGGATTATCCGATTCTTCTCTTCCCCTTTTCCCAGCTGAAGGTGAGACAGAGGCTGTTTCACAATCCAATCGCCTGCCACCTGTTCCAAAAGCAAGAGATCAAACAGATGTTGTGTCTCCCCTGTCTCAAAAGCAGTCATCTTTCCTAAAGAGATTTTATCTATTTTTAGGTTTTGTTGGAGTGATTACAATAGTAAATATCGTTTGTGTATTTTTTGCTTTCGCTCAACTATCAAACCAGTCAGAAAAAGTAAATTTCTTATATCAGGAACAAAAAAATACTCAACTAATCATTTCAACGAAAAATGAAGTTGATGTATTTAGTCGCTATTTCTTACCTTCTTATTACTCAGGCAAAAAAGAAAATCTAGTGGATTTTCTTTCTGAAGGTGATGCAAAATTCACCCAACCAAAAGAAGGAATTTTACAGTCCGTTATTTTAGAGAAGTTGAATTATGATTCAGAAACTCAAAAATACACGGTTTCCTATATCCTATCCGTCAAAAAAGGGGATAAATCATCTAGCGTTAGATTAACTTTTGATGTAAAAGCTTCTGATTCTTCAAAATATGGATTTGTTGTAGAAACAGAACCAAAAGAATCAAATTATCTTAAAAATTAGAAAAGGAAAAATCAAAATGCACAAGAAAAAACAAGTATTAGCTACACTAGCACTATCAACTATCGCACTTGCACAAGCTGGTTCTGTATATGCAGATGAGCTTGCACCAATTGATTCTTCTGCTCCAACAACGGAAGTGGTTACACCGACAGCGCCAAGTGCTTCAACAGAAACAGAGGCTCCAGTAACTCAACCAACAGATCCTTCTGTTACTCCAGTTGATCCAACAACACCAGATGCATCATCAACAGTAGACAAACCGCAGGGTAAAGACAATGCGGAGAGTTTAGATGGCGTATCAACTGATAAACCAACTGTACCAGATACATCATCAACTACAGACAAACCGCAGGGTAAAGATAATGCGGAGAGCCTAGACGGCGTACCAGCTGAAAAACCAAAGACTACTGATCAAGCCAATCAACAGGGCACTTCACAAATTGGGACTACTTCAACCGCAACAGGCCAAGTGGTTCACGATGTGACAAAAGATCCTGTTGAAACGAATACAGGAGCTTCAATTGTTAGCACTCAAGGCGGAAATATAGTCCTTTCAGATGGTTCAGTGGTTGCTCCTGAAGCACTTGGAGCTGTTACAAATGAAGACAAGACCATCAGTGTTTCAACTGCAGATGGTAAAATGGTAACTTTACCAAATACAGGAACAGAACAAAGTTTCCTAGCTTCAATCGGTGGCATGTTAATGACAGCAGTAGGTTACTTTTACAAGAAAAAACTATTTTAAAATAAGGAAAATTTAAACGAATTATAACAATGTACTGTTAAATAATTTTTAGAATATCTTGAGTTTTTCTTTTATGTCAATTGACAATAGAAGTGAGAAAAGAATGGATATTTAGAATTATTGGTTTTGTGGAATTTATAGAAGTTTTTTTGAATTTTGTTAAGGAGTAAACAATGAAAGTTAAAGGCTCAATGTTGTTATTTTCAACGGTAACATTACTTGCATTTAGCAATAGTGTAGTTCATGCTGATTCTGTAAGAGAAGCAAGAATTTCTCAATTAGAGAAGCAGAAAGATAGTCTTTATAGTGCAAATGCTTCTAGCGGTGTATCTGCAGGTGGTCGCTGGTATTCATTGACACAAAGTGAAAACAAGATCAAAGAATTAGAACAACAAGTAGCTCAGTTAAATGTACCTTATTCAGAAAAGAATACGATTAAAGTAAGTGCTGAGTATGCAAAGGCTCTTAAAGATTATTTCAATTATGATAAAAGTGATGCTGAAAGAGATCGAGCAGAACAAATTTTGAAGTCAGAAAGCAGTAAATTACGTTATCAAGAAGAGAATTTTATTTCTAGTGCTTCAGATCAAGTAGAAATTTATGATATCAACAACATTCCTAATGAAGTTGTAGTTGAATTGAATTACTTTGCTTTAGATATGCTTAATCAAGTTCGTAGACAGATGGGAATGCCCCAGGTTTTATTAGCTAATTCATCTATTGATTTTTCTGATAAACTTTCAAAAAAAGTTCTTGAAGCAAATAGAAGTATTTATGATTGGCACTATGTAAAAGGTATCAATGATTTAGCTAGAGAATATGGCTTGCCTACTTCTAGTAAGAAAGATGAAGTAAGCGAATATGGAGGTCAGTACTATGAGAATTACTTTGCTGTAAGTGGAGTATCAAGTGAAATGACTAAGGCTAAAATGAAACAATGGATTTATTATTCTATTGTAGATTTTTTATTTGATGGTACGGAGTTTCTTCATGCTCAGTCTATTGCTGGTGTAAATTACGGAACTACTTATCAGAATGAGTATCTTGGAGTTTCACTTCATTATTTAAAAGATGGCTTAGGAATTAGTTATATTAAAGTTTCTAATGAAGATTTATCTAAAGCAACAAAGAGCGCTTTTAATACTTCTAGTCCATCAAATACTACTGAAAGCAATCGACAAACAACTTTAGCTAAAAAATCAAAAGAATTACAAGATGAAAAAGGTAAGTACGAGAAGTTACAGAGCGCTTATAACGACTATAACAAAATCTCCAAGGAGATTGATTCTCTAAAAGCTCAGGAAGAAAAGGAGAAACAAGAAAAAGCTAAGACGGATAAGGAAAAACAAAATTCAAGTCCTGCTAAGCCATCTAATCCTGCTCAAAAACAAGACAAGGATAAATCGAATAAACCTAGCAAACCTTCTCAGAATCAAAGTAAATCAAGTAAGAATGGTTGGGTTAAGGAAAATGGTTCGTGGTATTATTATTTGAATGGTAAGCCTGTTTCTAATCAGTTTCAAGATTCATATTATCTGAAGTCTGACGGTAAGATGGCAGAAAAAGAGTGGGTTTATGATTCATACTATGGCTCATGGTTCTATTTGAAGGAAGGTGGAGCTTATGTAACCAGTCAATGGTATAAAGTAGATGGTTCATGGTACTACTTTAAGTCAGGTGGCTATATGGCAAGAAATACCTGGCAAGGATCATATTATCTGAAGTCTAATGGGGCTATGGCAGAAAGTGAATGGATTTACGATTCAAACTATAAGTCATGGTATTATTTGAAATCTAATGGTGTTTATTTACGAAGTGCATGGCAAGGATCATATTACTTGAAATCAGATGGTAAGATGGCAGATAAAGAATGGATTTATGATTCTAATTATGGTTCATGGTTTTATTTGAAACAAGGTGGAACGTATGTAAATAGTCAATGGTATAAAGTAGATGGTTCATGGTATTACTTTAAGTCAGGTGGCTATATGGCAAGAAATACTTGGCAAGGATCATATTATCTGAAGTCTAGTGGTGCTATGGCTGTAAATGAATGGATTTATGATTCTAATTATGGTTCATGGTATTATTTAAAATCTAATGGTGCTTATGCTCGTAACGAAGTGATTCAAGGATATAAACTTGATTATTCAGGAAAATGGGTATGATTTTAGAAGTATTTAAGCGATCTCGTTCACCTTCATAGGATTATAATGATTGAGATTGATAAAATAAAAAAATTTTAATTTAAAAGGAGAAAAGAAAGTATGTTTAAAACACAAGAAACAAAAGCGTTTGGTTCAATTCGTAAAATGAAGCATTATGGTGCATGTGGTGTAATTTTGGGTATGGCTGCTCTTGCTATGGCATTTGGATCAGGTGGTGTTTCTGCTGATGAGGTGAGTGCGAATAAAAATGTTCCAAAAACTGTTCAGGAATTACCTAAACAGAAAGAAACTGTCGAGAAAAATACTACAGTTGATGTTGTTGTTGATCATTCTAACGTTGATAATTCTGTTTCAGTTGCAAACAAAGCTGGACTTACCGTTCAGCAAGATGTTCCTGTAGATGCTGGAGTAGCTAATACTCCCGAAGAACTTGCAGAACGTAAATCTGCCATTGAAAAAAGCTATGCCACCCAAGCAGAACATCTTTCTGAAGAAGCTTCTAGCTATAAGAAAGAAGTTGGGGAACGCGAAAATGAGCGTACTGTAATTAAGCATGAAAATGATGCTAAAAAGAAGAAGTACGATGAAGATCTAGCTCAGTACAAGTCTGATTCTGAAAAAGCCAACCAGCAAAATGCTGAAATTGATCGTCAAAACAAAAAGAAAAATGATGATTATGATACCCAAAAGAAAAAAACAGATGAAGAAAACAATAGAATTCGTTCGGAACATGAAAAGGCTGTCAAAGAATTGAAAGCAAAAAATGCTGAAATTGATAAGAAAAATCAAGAAGCTCGAACTGATTACAACAAAAAGTACAAACTTTACAGCGAAAAGCTAAAAGATTACAATGAGCAGAAAGCTGCGCTAGAAAAGCAGGGCCGTGCTGGTTCTGCAAACGGTGTCACATTGTATGGTGATTTTGATGAAACTGCTCGTGGCAGTATGAAATATTATAAGAATTTCACTGCTGTTTTTGATGGAGTGCCAAATCTTGAACTTGCTAATGACTATTTAGGTTATCGACCTGATACAAAAATTACAGCTAGTCGTGATGACCTTCTTGAAGATTATTCTTGGAATGATACAGAAGGAAAATTTATCAACAAACCAAGAGTCGGAGATTCATTCACGCTTCATAATATTGGTGAGACCGATACAGGTAAAAAAATCTCAGCCAAATTTACTTTTAAAACTGTTGTTCCAGAATGGCAAAAAATGGGTGTAGATTCTGTTTATTCTCGTTTGTTAGTTACTCATAACAAGAAATCAATAACGAATGCAATTGATTTCAATGTATTTAATATGCAGGCAGTTGATACTGATATTGAGTATTTTGAAGAAGGAACAGGCAAACCAATTAAATTAGGAATGGTTAATACTTTCAGTGATCTTGACTATGGACAAGAACTTCGATGGGAATATGAGGATGGGACAACAGGAGTTGTCATGAATCCAAAAGGTTCTGATATTCTAGAAGTCACACGTGACGGAAAAAATCTATTTAAAGGAGAGCATCGTTGGGATGTTCCAGTGGGTTATGACGACCCGTCAGGATTGAATGAATGGAAAGCAAGTGATCTTCATTATAAGAATGTAAAGGATGAAGATGATGTTCCTCTTGGTTCTATGTTGACAGCAGGCTTTGGTTCTCGTATGCACTTAACTTATTCAAAAGGTAACAAATCTCAAGCAACTCGTTCACAAGATGAGTGGGATATTGTTCGTAAAAATTCTGATGAACGTACAAAGGCAGACGGTAAAGCTCCTCTCAGCGATGCAGAACTATTTATGCTTGACTACGCATTCCAACTATGGGGACGTAACGCTTCTCTTACAAAACCATTACGTAAGCCTGATGTGCCAAATCCACCTGAATTGTTAAAACATGAAAAAGAGACAATTCCGGATCCAACATACCTCCCTTCCCCAACAAAAAATCCTGATCAGCCTCACGTTCCAAATCCACCAAAACCTGGTGAACCAAGCTATACTTCTATTCCAAATAAAATATCTCCTCGTACTGTGCATGTTCGATATGCTAATTTGAAGTATAAACCATCTGTAAATCCTACAAAATCTGTTGAGGATACACATGGAAATAACATTGATGGGGCTAAGACATTTGATAAGAATGTGAAGTTTACGTTGAAAACTGACTATTCTCCTTATTCAAAATTTACCGCGTCACCTAAGTCGATTGCAAAACGTTTTGCGATTGTAGACGATGTGCAAGATGGTGCCTATACTGTTGATAATGCCAAAATCAAGGCAACTGATGACGAAGGCAAAGATGCAAAACAACTTTTTGACATGTTCCATGTTCTTTCTGACAAGGGAAGAACAGATGTTGTTAATGAAATTTTGAAAGAAGCAGGCTTGTCACCTAAAGGTGAATTCTATATGTGGATTCCAAAAGACAACGCTGCTTACTACAAGAATTATGTTTCTAAGGGAAAAAATGTGACTTTTGATTTGTTTGCTAAATTGTTGGTAAAAGAAGGTCAAAAGGTTGAGAACGATTTCCATCAGATTGATTTTGGAATCGATAATAAGTCTAATTTAGTAATGCTAGAAGTTCCAGACATTAAACCTGAAAAACATGCTTTGGATCACAAAGATAACTCTAAAATTCGGGATGGTCAAGAAATTCAAATTGGTGAATACCTACGTTACCTTTTGGACGGAGTGACTGTTTCTGCTAAACATGATACTCTTTATCAATATGACGGTATTGATATGCTTGACTTGAAGCATGACAGATACACAGGTAATTGGTCTGGTATCATTCGTGGGACAGAATACGTTGCCGAAAAAGACTTGGTTCTCCCTTATGATGTAGTCTTGTCTGACGGTAAAGTGGTTAAGGCAGGAGATAAGATTGCCAAAGGCTCTGTATATGCTTTCCAATTTGAATTTGACCAAAGCACAAATTCTGACTTTATCAAGAAGGTTGTTACAGTTTCTTGGAATGAACAAAGTGGCAAGTGGGCTTACACTATTGACAAAGAGTTCTTGAACTCTCTAGGTGTTAAAGGTACGTTCGACGCTGATTTTTATGTCGAAGTTGAGCGTATTTTGGCTGGAGAAGTTGAAAATAAATTTGTGAACATTATCAACAGTCAAGAAATGGATGCGAAAGTAACGACTCATACTCCTGAGCCACCAAAACCTGAAGAACCAGGCAAACCACAACCGCAGCCATCGCTTCCAAATACTGGAACATCAGCAAGCATGCTTCCAGTTGTGGGAATGATTTTGGGATTGTTGAGTCTTGCAGGCCTTCGTAAGTCGAAAGAAAACTAATTTGACGAACTAAAATGAAATGATGACCACAAGTTGAATAAAGACTCTCTTGTGGTCTTTATTGAAAGGAGAAAAAATGCAAGTATTTATCGCTTCTGGACGTGTTGCATTCATCCCAAGTGATGCAGTAGGTCAAACTAAAAATGGTCATGCCAGTTTCAAATTTGAGTTTGTTTGTGATTCTAGTATGAATGATGATACAAATAAACCAATTTCTAGTTTCTTCCATGTGCAAGTATACGGAAAACAAGCGGAATTGATGGCTCAGAGCCTATCTAAAGGCTCTCCAATCCTCTTAAAAGGAGAAATTATCCAACGACCTTATAATGATGAACAAGGTCAACGTCGGACGTATCAGTTTATTTCCCCAAATCAACAAGGAGGAATTTCTTTCCTTGAAAATAGGGAAGCATCTAACCGACGTAAGCAGGAACAACAGGGCTTTTCTCAGCCGATACCAAGTTCTATTCCTCCATCTTATCCTGAACCAATGGATGTAGAATCCCCATTCTAAAGGGATTGAAAGCATACAAGAACACTTGTGTGCTTTTTTGTTGTACAAAAAGTTATATAACTTATGATATAACAATATCTTTTGTCCCTTTAACAAAGAATTTGATATTATCCCTTAGAATAGAGGGGAATTAAGAAATAATAAGAAAGGAGTGCAACAATGGCAAGACAAAAATACAATTATCTGTCTGATGAATTGATTGCAGAATCTCTTCAGGTGACCAATTACTTAGAACAAAGTCGATCCAGTCGATTGAATGTTCTTCAGTTGGATGGAGAGAAATGGTTAGAAAGTTACTTTCACCGTTATGAAAAAGCCTCTCCAAGGCTACAGTTTCACATATTTCTCTTTTCGAGCTTCTATACTCGAAAAATGGAGTGGTTCTTGGAAGGTGTGAGGGGGTAGTCGTTTGTTTGAGTTATTTGAAGTAGTATTTTATACCCTTATCCAACTGATTCGAGCCAGTTGGCTCAATACCTTCCTTTTTCTAGGAGTCGCAGGTTATTACCTCTTCAGACTCTTTCAACCTTACTTTTTAAGGCAGTATCAGCGGTTACTAAAAAGCAAGAGTTGGCTGAAGCAGATTTTTAAAAGAGGTTGGAAAGGTCGCAAAACGATTGATTGGGAACAGGTATGGAAGCAATCAGCCAGAGGGCTGTTCAAATGGGTAAAGTTATTGATTCCAAAAATCATTGCGCTTGTCTCCCTCATTCTTTGGAATATTCTCTTTCGAATTGTTTATATGATTCCCTTTGTAAAACGGGAACGAAAACGGTTTGATAAAGAAATGAAACCCATTCTTTATTTTAAAAGTTATCGTAGCTTCGTCTATATGGGATTAGGTTTTAGCTTTATTGCTTTTATCTTAACCAATTACCTGGTTACTGTTTTGAGGGCTACAATCCGCTTTCTCTACTTTAGTATTTGGTCGTTTAAAGATGCTAGTAAGGCCGTAAACTTTGACTTAAACAGCCTCTTGTTTCAAAGTTTATTGAATGTAAAAGTCTTTTGGATTGCCCCGATTTTAGCTTTTCCTCTCTTTCTGATGGGTCTAGTCCTTGCTTGGAAATCTGCTTGGATTAACTTTGAGCAGTTTCGTGACTACAACCATAATGAGGAGGGGGATGACCGTTTTGTGACGGTTGATGAAATTCGTCGTCAATACAAAAAGATCCCCAATAAAGCTTTAACTTATCCAGGTGAGGGTGGGGCTCCTGTATTTCATGAACTGAATCATGATTTGGCAGGGCAAACACTCCGAACGCAAATGTTATGGCAAAATAAGACAATCAGTCGATACGTGACCAATGCGGAGCGCATTTTGGGCATGCAATCTTTTCCTTCGGGATATTATTACATTGAAGATAAGCCGACGAATCTGTTAGGGATTGGGATGACTCGTTCAGGTAAGGGGGAAGGTCAGATCACGACAACGATTGATATCAACAGTCGTGCGGAGTTGCAGCCATCGCTAGTTCTGGCAGACCCGAAAGGAGAACACTACCAAGCCTCTTACAAAATGATGAGGCAACGTGGCTATGAAGTTGATGTGCTTTCTTTCCAAAATATGGATTGGTCTATGTCCTACAATCCTTTGGCTCTAGCTATTGCAGCCGCCAAGAAAGGTTACTATGAGAAAACGCAAACCTATGTCAATGCAGTCGCAGAATCCATTTTTCCAAAACAAAAAGGTGGTGAGAAGGGAAATGCGGAGTATTTTCGTAAGTCTTCTATATCCTTGTTTAACGCTCTTACAATGGCTTTGATGGATCGGGCTAATGAAACCGTTCAAAATGGTGAGGACGATGCCTGGGATACCATTACCATCCCTAACGTTGCGAAATTCTTGGCGACAATGGGGTCTGAAGAAGTCTTTGTGGATGGAACGGGGGAAGTCGTTGAGAATCCAACTAGAGAACAACAGTTATCCAAGAAATCAAAAATCACGGTCTATTTTGATAATTTGAGACAAGTGAATCAAAAACAATTCTCCAAATTCAGACAAATGGCAGATATCGAATTTCGTGCCTCAGACTTTGGTGGTGATGAGACTAAAGGGAATGTCTACTCTAGCATGATGACAGGAATCAATCTGTTCTTGCAAGATAACGTGGCGAAGCTCACTTCCAAAAACTCGATTGATTTAGAGTCTTTTGCCTTCCCACGTCGATTGTCTGTTAAGTTGAGATCAAGCACCAACAGTCAATTAAAAAATGAGTTCAAGCATAAGACTGCAAGGGTAACCATTACAGGCTTGAAGAAATGGGGTAAAGTTGAAAAGCAAGTCGATTATGTGAAGCAAGCGACAGCTCTTATTGATGGAGAAGGCTATCTGACTTATGCCATCGAACCTAAACTTCCAGATCAGTTTACGGTTACGATTGATTTTAATCATAAGAAAAATGGTAAGTCTCCAGTTCGGGATCAAGTCTTCCAGTTCTCAGCTGAAAAAGTCTATCGAAAAGATGGAGATAAGTTAGAACTAGATGAGTATACCAAGAAGCCAATTTTAGATCATATCGATGTAAGGGTTCTGAAGAGCAAAGAAGACACTCAAAATCTTCTCCAAGAGTCAGATATTGAGTTGATTTACTCCGATAAACCAAGAGTCGTCTATCTGGTAACACCACCAAACCGAACAGAGTACAATGGGATTGTCTCTTTGTTCTTGGATCAGTTGTACAATGCCAACTATGACCTTGCCTTAACAAATGGGCGGAAATGTATCAATCGGATTCTCCATATCTTGGATGAGTTTACAAACATTCCAGCTATTCCTCACATGGATACGAAAATTTCTATCGGATTGGGGCAAAACATTCTCTATTATCTTTGGGTTCAAAACTTGGAACAATTGGTTAATGTCTATGGTGAAAATGTTGCGCAAACGATTCTGGATAACTGTTCATTGAAAGTTTACGTCAAAACGACGTCTCCAGATACCAATAAGAGATTTAGTGGAGAGCTGGGGACACGTACCATCACCAGAAGACGGCGCTCCAGCAATATCCTGGACGAAGCCAATCCAAATGTAGCTGTCGAGAATCCAAAACAAGAATTGTTGACACCAACGCAATTGGCCAAGCTCCAGGAAGGAGAAGCGGTTATCTTACGTGGGGTAAAGGGACGGGATAATGTTGGACGTAAGGTCACAACGGATCCAATCTTTGCACATGATAAGAACAGCTTCCCTTACAAGTACATGTTCTTACAAGAGGAGTTTGATACATCGATGACTCTTGCGGATATTCCAGTTGAAAGTGCACACCGTGAGCTAGAACTTCAGGAGATAGCAGTTGATGCAGGTACAGCCTTCAACAACATCATAGACTGGAGGCAACGTTTGACTATGCCTCTCCTCAGCAACAATGGCGAAACTCCTAAACTATCAGGCCGTCACAGTAAAGGGCAAAAGGTGCAATCCCAATCATTTACTTCCACAGATGAATTATTCCAAGCAGCTGCAGCTAGTGTTATTCACGGTGACTATGATTATTATGATGACGGAGATGATTTCTTTGCGGATGAAGTTATCTAAAAAGATGTACAATAAGTTATATAAACACTTGCAAGAAAAAATGATGTTTGTTATAATGAGGTAAATAATGATTAGGAGAAAAAATGATGAAAGCAAAGCACTTTTTAAGAATTGTTTTAGTAGGATTGGCCTTGATTTTACTAGGAGCATGTGGTCAAAAATCACCTGATTCTATTGCTAAAAATGTGCTAAAAGATAGCTATACAGGCTTCTCACCAGAACATAGTTATGAGAGTATTTATTTTAAGGGTGGAGTAGGAACTACTTTAAAGTTTGATAAAGCAGAACGAACTATCTCGAATAACGACGGTAGAAGTGTTAAGTATAGTGTTCTATCAGATGAACAAGTAAAGGCAATTCCAGCCTCTTTCAGAGGAACGATTGTTAGTTTAGAAAGTCAACTGAAAGGAAAGGATAATTTTACTATAGCTGTTGGTGATAATGCAGATAAGCCTGAGGAAGCAGAGGCTTATTATCAAGTCGTCTTGACCGAGGGTGGTAAAAAAATCCGAATCATTGAGCTCCGTCGTGGCTATAAAGAAGACAATGCTTTCTATGATTTCAACGGAACCGCAGATTAATTTACAAAAGTCTCAATTACTTGAGGCTTTTTTTGTTGTCAGAATTTCATTGTCCCTTTAAAAACGATTTTGCCATTATCGAATATGATAGGGGTATCTTAGAAAGAAAGAAGGTACCTTTAGTGCACTATCAAACCTTTTCAGATTTGATGAATGAGGTCAAGGATCTCAATGGTGAAATCACAGGCGAGAATGCAAAAAAGCTGGCGGAATTTTATTCCTACTGGGGCAACTATTTAGAACCGACTCCTGCATTTATGGCATTTCTCACTTATTTACCAGGAGGGATTGCCAAGGCTCTTTATCAAATCACTTCCAGCCTAGAACATGTTTTTAATAATATGTTCAAGCTCTTTGGTCTCTTCGGTTATCTGGGAGACCAGAAGACGATTATAGGCCAGTTCTTTTACTGGTTTCAGCTATTGGGGACGTCCTTGTTCACCCTGATTTTGGTTGTGTCGGCTGTGACAGGAGTCTTTACTAAGCCAGTAAAGTATAAGGGGGTCATTACGAATTTCCTTTTGGTAACGGCTGTAACTTCCGTATTGCCACTAGCTTTGACCACCATCTCAACAGCAGTGGCGCAGGATGCTATGTCTATCCAGACGGTCTCCAGTGAAGCGCCATCTGGTAGTCAGCCAACTTCCTCCTTGGCTCTGCAACCCATGAAAAATAATGTAGTAGACTTAAAAGTTTTGATCTACAAGGATTTTTCTACAGAGTTGTTTCCAATGGATGATTATGGCTTCATCAAGCCTGTTCAGGAGGGCTCTACTCCTGTCAATAATATCACGGATGACCCTGCACAGCGGGATACGACTGATTTTGCGACCAAGATCGATTTTGGGGCAAACTATGGTACAACGAATCCAAAAATGTTAGAGGAGATACAGGCAGACGATAAAATAGCAGGGATTAAGGGCTTGTTCCTCCATAAGTTGAATTCCAATAATACTGGAGTTGAAAGCATTACAGAACACCGAGTCATTAATCAATTGAGTGCTTTTGAATCAGTTTACATGCGCTATAAAGTCAACTGGATAGGGATGTTCCTCCAGTATATTATCCTTGTTGTTCTTTTGGTCAGCATGATCATTAAGCTCGTTAAATCAATCTTTGATATTCTGATTGAAGCAATGATTTCTCCGATTCTTGGTTATAGCTCCCTATCAAACTCAAAGAAATACAAAGAGTTGTTAAGAACGATTGGTGGTGCCTTAGCAGGAATTTTCTTTGAAGTTATCATTATGCGTGTAACACTTGAGATTTTCAGAGATTTACCAATCCTTTCTGTTTCAGCTGTAACGAAGCTTTCTGGCGGATTCTTTGATGGACTCAATATGTGGGAACAGTGTCTCGCAGCTGCCTTTGTTTACGTTGGAGTATTCTTTGCGGCCATGCAAGGAGTGGCCATGATTGAGCGCTGGCTTGGAGTTTCGACTGGTCATAGTGAAACAGCTCAACAATTGTTGGGTGCTATGATGATGGGGAATGCCTTTGCGGCTGGAGCAGGCGGTCTCTTTAATGGCAGTATGGCACTTGGCCAATTTGGTATGGATATGGCACAAAAAGCTCCAGATGCCTTGTCTAAAGGAAGTCAGATCTTAGGAAATAGCCTTGCCAGAACTGGAGGTGGTATTCAAGGTGCTTTGAACTCTGTAAAAGACCAAGGCTTTATGAATGCGGCCAAAGGTGGTGTAAGTAATATGGTTGATTTGGCAGAATGGAAAGCATTTGAAGCCATGCAAAATACGAAAGGGGCAGTTGGTAGCGCATTAGATAAGCTGGATGATAAGGCTGCCTCTGCTCAAAATGCGACCTATAACGCTCTGAAAAATGATGCTGTTCCTGGAATTGATCAGCCTGGCCCAATTGATATTCCTGAGCCTCCAATTGATCCAGGAACAACAGATGCACCTATTGTCGATCCAACTCCTTCAGCTGAAGAAATGGAGTCCCCAATTCAAGATCCAAATCCACCTGTAGATGCACCAGTTTCAGAATCACAACCACCAGCACAGCCTGATTCTTCTCAACAAAAATTTCAACAGAGCATGAATCAAATGAACTACATGAACCAACAAATGCAACAAGCAGGACAGCGTATGCAGGGCGGACGTCATATCACTGGCGCTGAGAGTGACGACGAAGAAGAATAGGCTGAACTATGGATTTAACAGGAAAGAACATTGTTATCACAGGAAGCCTACGTCCTCTAACTCGAGAAGAAGCCATACGATTTTTAGAAAGTAAAGGAGCTGTCGTGCAGGGCTATGTATCTTCTAGAACAGATATATTGGTTTTAGGACACAAGCAGTTGGATCTTTTTGATCCAGATAAACGGTCTAAAAAGCATGATGCAGCGCTTAGAAGAATATCAGACGGTCAATCCATCACTTTCCTTTCTGAAGAATCATTCTTTGATTTAGTCAAGAAGTCTCAAGATTGAGGCTTCTTTTATTGTTCAAAAAAGTATATAACTTTTTGTACAATTCTTTCCTGAAGGATGATGGTGAAAATGCTATTGTCCCTTTAAAAGATATTTTCGATTATTCATTATAATGTGAGTGTCAAAACAAATATAAAGGAGAAATTCATGTACGGTGAAAAATACGGTGTACCTAGAGATATCTATGCCAAAATCAAAATCATAGGCCTTCTTATCCTAGATATTGCTTTTGTAGGAATTACTGGAGTAATCGCTTTGAGCGTTGGCTTAAAAATCTTTCCTAAAAGTCAGTGGATACAGATGTTCGCATTCATTTTGTTGACACCAGTCATGAGTTTATATCTTGTATTGCCAGCCAACGGTGGCAAAAAGAATTGGCACAGCATGTTTCTTTTCTTCAGACGAAGAAGAAAACGTTATATTAGCTTGAATTATATCAGAAGGAGAAAACCATAATGGCGATTAAACAAATTCAACCCTCAAAAAACGAGAAACGCCCTCTGGGACGTCTTCAAGAAACAAAGAAACAAACGCAGGAATATTTTGATTTACATTCTTGCGTTGAGTTGTTAGATGTAAAATCAATCATTCCGAACAGCCAGGCTTATATCCAGTTAGTTGATTATGGCTACTTGCAGCTGATGGAGATACCAGGTAAAGATTTAGGATCGATGTCTTATAACGAGGTTATGAGAACCATTGAAAATTTTGAAACCTGGTTGACTCGATTTGGACCGAATATCCAAGTGGAGACGACAACTTTGCCAACAAATACAGACACGCAAATTTCTGACTTGCGCCATCATTTGGATTTAGTGCGACAAGATATGTCTAAGTTATCAGTAAACGATAGACGTTTTTTACAACTCAAGGATCGTGAAATTTGGATTCAAAGCCAAATTAAGGTTGAAGAAAGTATCCGACAAGAAGTCTATAATACAGAGTTCATTCTGTGGCTATTTGCGCCCACAACAACCGAATTGGACGAATTGGTTCGGAAGGCTAAAACCTATGGAAATAATGATTTTGTTCCGCAAGATATCAACTACAGGAAGAAAATTCAGATAATAAAGCAATACAACAATATGAATGAGAAAGTATAGGAGAGATAGCATGCCTGATTTATCAAAACGTAGACAAAGACAACTAAAAAATGAAGGATATGACCTTGCTTTTCTTAGTCAGATTCAACCGCAAGGAAATATTGATTTTCAAAAGGATGACCGCTCCTGGATAAGTGGAGATGGGCACCATACGGTCTTACACTATTATGAGTATCCAACTGAAGGGATGGATCGTTTTTGGCTTTCTGAATTGTTGTTGATTCCTGGTACACGTTCCTTCCTGTCACTGTACAAGGAGGATAACAGACAGCTTCAAAAAGAGATTGAGGACTCTATTGAAGAGAAGTCAACACGGATTACAAACAATAGCAAACTAACCAATAATCGGAAAGAACTAGATGAAATTGAAAATCTGAATAAACTAAGCCGTGAAATTGATAAGCAAAATATAGCTATGTACGGGATGTATATTCGTGTCTTTACGTTCGCATCAACCAAAGAAGAATTATTCAAGAAGGTTGAAGAGGTCAAAGACAAAACGTCGAAATTCAAATCCACTATTCTGTCTGGAGAATTAGATTTTGAATACCATGCCCCATTTATTCCAGCTGAATATCAGATTGATTTGCCCAATCATCGAAGAGGAATACCGACTCCAGCTCACTCAATAGCTGGTGGATATTTCTTTAATCATACGAAACTAGAAGATGAGAAGGGTTTTTATCTGGGTTGGACTCCAACAAATGGAGCGGTAAATTTCAATTTTCTAGAACGTGACGAGAAAAGAACACGATCCTTTATGATCCTATCTGGAAATCCAAAGATGGGACAGCGATCTTTTCTTATGAAACACACAGACGGTCTCTATGCGAAGGGGCATTATATTCGTAACTTTGATGCTACTGGCCAGTTTCTTGATCAGACACGAAAACAACATGGATTGATTCTTGATTTATCAGGTGAGGCTAACCGTATCAATATCTTTCAGGTATTTCCAACAGTGACCAATGAAGCAGGAACTGAAATCGATAAGAAGAAATCTTACAACCTTCATATCGAGAAACTGAAGAGTATCTATAAACTTCTGAATAATGAAGTGACGGGAGACGATTTAATCACATTTGGAACTCTCCTGAATGAGTTTTACATTGAAGAAAATTTGTGGGCTCGAAATCCTTCATTGAATCCAGAAAAACTGAAAGCGACGGATATTGTGAAGGAAGAGTATCCTATTCTGTCTGATTTTATTTTGTTTGTTGATGCCTACAAACGTCGACTGGAACAAACTAGTGCGGATAAAGCCGAACACAAGGCTGTTAAGCGTATTTACAATACGTTTAACGAACTATTGACAACAAACGCAGAAATTTTCGAGGGAACAACCGAATTTCAAGATATTTCTTCAGAGCAAGTTGTAACATTTGACTTCTCAGGGTTGAAGAACGCCCCTCATTTGTTAAATGTTCAGATATTCTCTGTTCTTTCACTTGTCTCAGCTGATATTGTCAATAACGGAAAACGCTGTAAGCAATTACTGAAGAGACGTCCTGACTTAACGGAGATGGATATGCAGCACTATATTGTCAATATTAGTGGGGCACAGACACTCATTGACCCTAAGCATGAAAGTAGTGTCAACCTTCTGGCTGATATGATTGATACAATGGGCGAAAACTTTGCTGGTGTTGTATTGTCTGTTAATTCACTGCGAGGGATTCTGTTTGAGACAGGGGTCGGTACTCATAAGGATCCATACGTGACGGCAGTCCAGAGGATTTTTGGACTGATGCAATATAGAGTTTTCGCTCAGACGGATGAAACCAGTGTTCCTCTACTAGCTAACGCCTTATCTGGATCAATGAATCAGTCTGAACTAGAGACTTTGCCTCGTCTGGCGAAAGGACAGTTATTCATGAACATTGCAGGGGTAGGAAATCTGGTCTTTAACCAACAGCTGTTAGCCCCTGAAGTTGAGCGCTATGGCGGTATTGAGTAAGAAAGAAAGGTAAACCAGAATGGCCAAAAATAAACTAGGAATGATTGCCAGGACTAAGCAGAGATTTGATCAATACGTATTGATTCGTAAATATCGCATGCAACAAGAAAGAGATTATTTCGCTTCAGAAGGAGAATCAGATCCAAAACGCCTGGAAGCACAAAAGGAACGAGATAAGGAGTTTTTGAAGGGACTCAAGAAGATTGGAATAGGATTTATTGTATTTTTAGTTTTTTATGGAATTTTGCGAACAATATTAGGATTGTGGTAAATAAGCGAGGTATCCATGAAAAAAATATTTAAACTGAAGATCCTCATTCCTTTTGTGGCTCTCCTATTAATTATCAATGTTGGGATAACCATGTTAGTTGGGATAATGGGAGCTGTAACTAATAATGGAAGAAATGATTGTGGTGCCGTCGAAACAACATCTTCAACTAGCGACTCAACAGTTTCTTCAGCTGATGGTTCCATCGATGACTTTGTAAAAAAGCATAAGGAAGCCTATATCCTGTCTTGGAAGGCAGGAGGTTTCCTACCTTCAGCCTCTATCACTCAAACAATGATAGAGAATGGCTTCAATTTTACGAATCCTAATGGCACTTCCTTCTGGAAGGCTCATAACATGGGAGGTGTTAAAACCTCAAGAAAAAGCGATTTTCCAGTCACTATTGCGACGTATGGTGAAGACAGTATTGATCTCACAGGAACAAAGCCTGGAGCAAACGTTGGAGACGGTACAGGGGGATCTTATACTTGGTTCTCTAGCTATGATGCAGGAATTGTAGGGAAAGCTGAGTTTATGGCTCACCAGACACTTTATAAAGGGGCTATAAACAATATAAATGGTATTGCAACCTTATCTGCTATAGCAAATGGTGGATGGGCTACAGATGGCACTTATAAGAGCAAACTAACTGATATGTACCAAAAACTAGGTACGAAGTATCAGTGGCTTGATAAGGAAGCTATTGCTGCTCATGGTGAGAAACCTTATGAAGGCTCCAGTACACAAGGTATCGGTTCTTCAGATAGTGCGGTGTCTTCTTCAGCTGAAAAAAGTGGATGTGGAGAGTCAGGTAGCAGTACCGATGGAACGGGAACTGTCCCTTCAGATGCGACTGCGTGGGGGTATAAACCAGAAGACTTACCAGATAGTTTGAAATCATTCATTATTGATCCTAAGAGCTTAGGCATGGACTATGCTAAGTCTACAGGATGGTATAATCCTGGAAGCGACGAGTATGCTGGTCAATGTGTGAATCTTACAATCAGCCTGGGAAATCACTTATGGGGCCATTCTGGATCCGTACAGGGCGATGGGAAAGATCAGGCGGCAGCATGGGCTGCAATATTTGGAAACTCAGTTAAGACTACACCTAAAAAAGGCGCTATTTTTTCTACACAGGTAGGGGGTGGAGGATATGGTCATACTGGTATTGTATGTCATGTTTTCGAGAATGGCTCCATCTTGTTTGTAGAGCAAAATACACCTCTGAGTGGTTGGGATCAGTTCAAAACTCCATATACATGGAATTATCGTATTTGGACTAAATCTCAACAGCAAGAACAGGTAATCTCTTTTGCTTATCCAGATGATAGAGAAGCTAAATTAAGTTCAAATTAAAAGGAGGATATAAGATGATTGATTGGATAAAAGAGAATATGGTTGTATCGATTGTAGCAGGTGTTCTATTGATTTTGGCAGGAATAGGGATTGTGTCGAGTTTCAGACCATCTCAACAAACCAAAATAGAGGAACCAGCTCAGGTGAGTTCTTCGGGAACCTCTCAAAACGAACCGTCTTCCAAAGAGGAAACAGCAGATGAAAAGCATTATCGGACAGCTAAGCTAAAACTAGAACATCCCTATGCAGAGGCAACACTGGAAGATAAAAAGGAAGTGTTAAAAGCCTTTGAAGAAGCAGTAGCAGATATAAAAAAGACGAATTTTCTGCCAAATGTCAAGGGAACAATTGAGAATCATTTATCTATGACACAGAATGCGATGATTCAAACCTTTGCGATGGCTCTTCTGACGAATCAGTATGATTTTCAACCTGAACAATTGGAAGTGATGCCAACTGAATCAGATGATGTGATTCAATTTTTGGTTGTTCTAACTAAAAATGGAGAAGAGAACAGCTATTTCGTTGGAAATTTCAATACTACGGTTCAACAAATCCAGCTAAAAGCCTATGTTGGTGGAAATATAGGTGGTACATACGGCTAACAAGTTGCACAAAAAGTTATATAACTTTTTGTGCTTTTATATTGACAAGTAAAGTTATTTTAGGTATAATTAAGTATATAAAAAGTTATATAACAAAATATACAATTATCAAAGGAGGGAATCATGAAGATTCAGACAACAAACTTAGGAAAAGGTGGCGGTGGTAAGACTACAGATACCTTTAATGAAGGGGATTGGTTGGCACGTGTTAAGGGGCTTAGAACACTACTCATTGATGGAGCTTGGGAATGCAATTTGACAAGAACATTTGATGTAAAATACGAGAAAACCGTCTATGATATATTTACGACTGGAGAGTACGAAATTGTTCCAATATCAGAAAATCTCAGTTTGATTTGTGGTGATGAGCGTTTGACAGATGAGCAGTTAGATCTGGCTAGTCGAAACAACAAATATCTCCAGTTGTTTATGTGGTTTGGCGAACATTACGAGGAGTTAGAAGCACAATTTGATGTCATTCTAATTGATACGCATAATGACGAGAGCCTAGTTACGGCTAATTTTATAGCCGTATCAGATATTGTCTTAGCTGTTTCTGATGCCTCTCTTAATGGTTTTCGTGCCTGGTTATCTTTGAAAAATTTTGTAGACTTCATCAAGAGCGAAGCTATCGAAGTCATTACTAAGAAAAGCTATGTTAAAGCAGAACCTTATCTTATTGGAAATAAGATTGAGTACTTTGGAAACAATGTAACAGACACCTGTAAACAATTTTTAGAAGTTGTTGAAGAAGATTCGGCTTACCTAGGTTCTATCCAGAAAAAAGAGCTCATGGCCAAGAGTCTTGTGATCAGTCAGAGTGTCTTTGAGCAGCATGAGGAGATGACAGCTAACCAACAAGAGACACATCAAAAGTTTTATGATAATATAAACTACGTATATGAAAATATTTTGAGTGTGTTAGAAGGAGAGGTAGCATGACAGAGAATCGATTCGTACAAGTAAAACAAACATTCCAAGGTACACCAAAGAGAGAAAAGACTTCTTCATCTAGGAAACAAAATCAGGAGGCTAGAAAGTCTCCTGAAAGCTATAACAAAAAGCAACGTTTTCCTTTCTCTCTGCATCATAATGTTCGATACGATATGTTAGATGCTTTAGTAGAGTATCACGGTGAAAAATCAGCTTCATCTTATATTGAGAATCTGATTATAAGAGAATGGGAAAAGATGCAGAGAAAAATTAAGCAATGAGATATTAGGAAGGATGATTTTTAATGATAGATTTTAGTAAAGAAATAAAGAAGAAAAATGAGAATGACGATGAAGAACCACAACTAGAGAAAGACTATACTCATGATATGAAGAAAAAGAAAGAGATAGAGAAAGAGGAACTTCTTAGAAAGTTGCACGAGGCAGAGTCTAATATCTCCAGTTCACATGAAAAATCACTTGAAATGGAGAAGGAATAATGAAATACTTATCAAATTTATCAGATATTCCAGAATTTTCTTCAGCAGCAACAGATTCAGGACAATTCTTTCTTCCTCGTCCAATAATAGACGACCCGCAGTTTAATGATTTGAAGAGTAGCGGAATCTTTCTCTATATGCTGTTATTAAATCGTTTAAGAGGAGCGGTTGACTTTGAATTAAAAGGATATGATGAAAATGGAAATACTTTTGTATGTTACCCTATAGAGGAGCTAATGGAGGCTCTTCAATCAGGTAAAAGCAAAGTAATTTCTTTGAAAAGGAAGCTAAAGAATCATGGTTTAATTGAAGAAGTCCGCCAAGGATCCAGTCTACCTAATAGAATTTATCTAACAGATGAGATTTTAAAATATTATAGATAATGCAGGAGGAATTTACGATGATTTTCGTTGACATTAAAAGACTTGTTCAGTTATTCTTTATTTTTATCGGATCTATAGCGGTCTATATGTTCTATAAGACATTTGGTCTTAGTATGGTATTTATAGTCGTTTTAGGATTGGCCATTTTGAAATTTGCTCCAGCATTTTTACCAGTTGTATTATTACTGTATTTGGGACTTCACTTTACAGGTGATTTTTCCTTTATTGCAGATGGAATTGTGACGGTTTTATGGAGCATTATTTTGATTCCTATGGGGATAGCGACTATTGAAATGAGCAAATCTTGTTTTAGTAAGAAAGAGATACCCTGGTATGACAAGTAAGAGTTTATCTGAAAAGATAGGCTCTTTTTTTGACAGAACAAAGGATTATTTGAATATTCAGGTTAAAATTTATTAAAATAATCATAATTTTAATAAGGGAGGATTCTGAATGGCTTTCTTTGATGAGAGAGAACTAAAAAATCAATTGCTGTTTCAAAATGCAAAAGAATTTTATAACTTTGTTTCTAAGTATGATGAGGAGATGATTCCAGTCATGAAAGCAAAGGGCTATACCTGTATTCATTCTATGGAACGTACTGTCGCTTTCACATTTGGTGAGTTTACTTTCAGAAGAAGACGTTGGAAAAAAGGAGATCATTGGGTAATTCCAGTTGATGAAAAGTTAGGACTTCAGAAGAATGTCCGTTTCTCCTGGGAATTTATGTATCAGGTAGCTAAGTTATCTACTTTAATGCCATATGATAAAGTAACTCAGGTGATCCAATTGACTTATCACATCTCTATCACAAAGCCAATTGTAGTAAAAGCTGTAAAAATTTGTGAGAAGTTGTTAGAGGAAAGAGAAGCCTATCGATATTACGAAGAGGGTCAAGAAGTTAGCAAAAGAAAACCCCAGGTTATTTATATTGAGGGTGATGGTGTGATGGTTAAAGCACGTGATACACAGAAGGATAATAAGCATTACGATTTATCCCATTTTGTAGTTCATACAGGAAGCCAGAAAGTTGGCAGCAATCGATTTGAACTCCAGGATAAAAAAGAATTTATTGGCCTTGACAATCGCTTAGTGAGGGAGCAGGTAATCGATTATCTATTCAATAATTACGAAGTTACGGATCAAACTTTATTGATTACGAACTCTGATGGAGGTCGTGGATATACACCCTATGTTTTCAAAGAAATTGCAAAGGTTTTACGTATTAAACGACACGAACATTTTTGGGATGAGTACCATGTAAATAAGGAGTTGAATAATTATCTGAAATTTTACTCTGAAGACTTATTAGAGAGAGCTTTCCAGGCGATTAAGCAACATGATAAGCAGTTAATGAGAACTGTACTAGATACGAGCGAAAGTTACATCGAGACAGAAGAAGAACAAGAATTATTTGAGAAGTTCAAGAGTAAAATATTGAGAAATTTCCAATATACTAAACCAGCTGAACAGAGAGGATTCAGTCATGCAGGAATCGGGATAATGGAGAGCCAGCATCGTAAGGTCACTTATAGAATGAAAAAAAGGGGGATGTACTGGACTCTTGCTGGAGCTGAAACGATGAGTCGAATTATTGTTTTGAATTATGAGGATTCCTTGAGAGAATTATTCTTTGGTAACTGGAGAGAAGATTATGAAAAATTTATTTCTTTAGAGGAAGTTTCTGCATCTACCATTAAAAAGAGAATGAGTAAAACTGATAAAGAAAATACATCTAGATATCAATGTTACCCTGATAGCAAAAGATTATCCTACTTCCGAAAACAATAGAAGTACATAACAAAGTACACAAAAAGTTATATAACAATAACCTTTGTAAAAAAAGGTCTTTTTGTGCTATAATCAAACATAAAATGCTTGCGCGGTGTGTAAAAATGTGTTATAATTTACTTAAATTAATCGAATAAAAAAAGACGAAAAGTGCGCTAACACTTCTCGCCTTACCGAGTAAGAAACCGACCTTCTTACTCAGTCTTTAATTAATGATACCTAATAAGTGTATCAATGTCAAGACTGAGCAAGAAATTTGTTCAGTCTTTTTTTAAACTCGGTGATGTTCTCCTAAAAAATATATGTATTTAGGCATTCTAAAAAATTCTACCGCATACTTTAGCAAAATAAAGCTTGTTTTTTGTAAATTTTCATGATATAATAGTTTTTGTTGAACATTGGAGAGATAGCGAAGAGGCTAAACGCGGCGGACTGTAAATCCGCTCCTTCGGGTTCGGGGGTTCGAATCCCTCTCTCTCCATTTCACTTTTGGGGTATAGCCAAGCGGTAAGGCAAGGGACTTTGACTCCCTCATGCGTTGGTTCGAATCCAGCTACCCCAGTTCTTAGGTAATAAATTCAAGGATAAAAAGAAAAATATCTTAGGGTATTTTATTTTTATAATTGAAGGACGTGAACGATATAACATGTCTTTGCGGGTGCTTAGGAAAAAATTATAAGTATGTCAAGTTTAAGAAAAACTTGATTGTTGGAGGATTTTTTAGATGAACGAATTTGAAGATTTGCTAAATAGCGTTAGCCAAGTTGAGCCAGGTGATGTTGTTAGTGCTGAAGTATTGACAGTTGATGCTACTCAAGCTAACGTTGCAATCTCTGGAACTGGTGTTGAAGGTGTCTTGACTCTTCGCGAATTGACAAACGATCGCGATGCAGATATCAATGACTTTGTAAAAGTAGGTGAAGTATTGGATGTTCTTGTACTTCGTCAAGTAGTTGGTAAAGATACTGATACAGTAACATACCTTGTATCTAAAAAACGCCTTGAAGCTCGCAAAGCATGGGACAAACTTGTAGGACGTGAAGAAGAAGTTGTTACAGTTAAAGGAACTCGCGCTGTTAAGGGTGGACTTTCAGTAGAATTTGAAGGTGTACGTGGATTTATCCCAGCTTCAATGTTGGATACTCGTTTTGTACGTAACACTGAGCGTTTTGTAGGTCAAGAGTTTGAAGCTAAAATCAAAGAAGTTGATCCTAAAGAAAACCGCTTCATCCTTTCACGTCGTGAAGTTGTAGAAGCAGCAACTGCAGCAGCTCGTGCTGAAGTATTCGGTAAATTGGCTGTTGGTGATGTTGTAACTGGTAAAGTTGCACGTATCACAAGCTTCGGTGCTTTCATCGACCTTGGTGGTGTTGACGGATTGGTTCACTTGACTGAATTGTCACACGAACGTAACGTTTCACCAAAATCAGTTGTAACTGTTGGTGAGGAAGTTGAAGTGAAAATCCTTGATCTTAACGAAGAAGAAGGACGTGTATCACTTTCACTTAAAGCTACAACACCTGGACCATGGGATGGCGTTGAGCAAAAATTGGCTAAAGGTGATGTTGTAGAAGGTACAGTTAAACGTTTGACTGACTTCGGTGCATTTGTTGAAGTATTGCCAGGTATCGATGGACTTGTTCACGTATCACAAATTTCACACAAACGTATTGAAAATCCAAAAGAAGCTCTTAAAGTGGGTCAAGAAGTTACTGTTAAAGTTCTTGAAGTTAACGCTGATGCAGAACGCGTTTCACTTTCTATCAAAGCTCTTGAAGAACGTCCAGCTCAAGAAGAAGGACAAAAAGAAGAAAAACGCGCTCCACGTCCACGTCGTCCAAAACGTCAAGAAAAACGTGATTTTGAACTTCCTGAAACTCAAACAGGATTCTCAATGGCTGACTTGTTCGGAGACATCGAACTTTAATCCATTCGAATTTGAATCAAATCCTTTGTTTTTAAAACAAGGGATTTTTCTTTTTTCTACTAGCATTTTTTGATATAATGGTTTTATGTTATATTCAGAAAAAGAATTACTTTATCAAACAATAAATGAACAGCTCTCTTATCTTTTAGAAGGAGAGCCCAATGTGTTGGCTAATCTTTCTAATGCTAGTGCTTTGCTAAAAACAAGCTTTCCCAATACTGTTTTTGCAGTTTTCTATCTATTTGATGGGAATGAACTGATCTTGGGACCCTTTCAAGGTGGAGTTTCATGTGTACGAATCGCTCTTGGAAAAGGTGTTTGTGGTGAATCGGCAGCTAGTCGTCAAACAGTTATTGTTGGTGATGTAAAAACCTATCCAAACTATATTTCTTGCGATAGTAGTTCTCGTAGTGAAATTGTCGTGCCGATGGTTAAAGAGGGACGTCTTCTCGGTGTATTAGATTTGGATTCATCTCTTGTGGAGGATTATGATGAAATGGATCAGAAGTATCTAGAAGAGTTTGTAGCTATTTTGTTAGAGAAAACCGAATGGAATTTTTCAATGTTTGAGGAGAAAGCGTAATGTATCAGGCCCTTTATCGAAAATATAGAAGTCAAACATTTTCACAGTTAGTAGGCCAGGAAATTGTTGCAAAAACTCTTAAACAAGCTGTAGAGCAGGAAAAGATCAGCCATGCCTATCTATTTTCAGGGCCTCGTGGAACTGGAAAAACCAGTGTAGCCAAAATTTTTGCCAAGGCTATGAACTGCCCTAATCAAGAGGGAGGAGAACCTTGCAATAACTGTTATATCTGTCAGGCGGTGACAGACGGTAGCTTGGAAGACGTTATCGAAATGGACGCGGCCTCTAACAATGGGGTGGATGAAATTCGTGATATTCGTGATAAATCAACCTATGCTCCAAGTATAGCTCAGTATAAGGTCTATATCATTGATGAGGTTCATATGCTTTCAACTGGAGCCTTCAATGCCCTTTTGAAAACTCTTGAAGAACCCACTCCTAATGTTGTTTTTATCCTAGCAACGACAGAGCTTCATAAGATTCCTGCAACCATTTTGTCTCGTGTTCAACGTTTCGAGTTCAAATCTATTAGAACTCAGGATATTCGAGATCATATCTTCCATATTTTAGAGAAGGAAGGGATTGCTTATGAAACTGAAGCTGTTGAGATTATCGCTCGTAGAGCCGAAGGTGGTATGCGGGATGCTTTGTCCATTTTAGACCAAGCATTGAGCTTGACTCAAGATGCTAGATTAACAACAGCTGTTTCGGAGGAAATTACTGGGACTATTAGTCTAAGTGCTTTGGATAATTATGTGGCTGCCTTGGCACAAAAAGATGTGACTCGTGCTTTGGAAAATCTTAATTTGATTTTTGATAACGGAAAAAGCATGACACGATTTGTAACGGATTTGTTGCAGTATCTAAGGGATATTTTGATTGTCCAAACTGGTGGGGAGAATACTCACCATAGTGATCTCTTTAAGGATAACCTAGGACTTTCACAGGCTATTTTGTTTGAGATGATCGGAATTGCGACTAGTAGTTTAGCTGATATCAAGGCTAGCTTACAGCCTAAGATTTATGCTGAAATGATGACCATTCGTTTGGCAGAGATAGATTCAAAACCAACATTATCAGATGATACAAGTGGAGAATTAGCCTCGCTTAGAGAAGAAGTTGCGCGATTGAAACAGGCTCTGGCAAATGTTAACACGAGTCCTAAGCAGAGCACACCGACGCCAAGTCGCCCAGTTAACAGCAAGTCAGTTTATCGCGTAGATCGCAATAAGGTTCAGTCTATTCTTCAAGAAGCTGTTGAAAATCCTGATTTAGCCCGTCAAAATCTAATCCGTCTTCAAAATGCTTGGGGAGAAGTTATTGAAAGCTTGTCAGGTCCTGATAAGGCACTTTTAGTTGGTTCTCAACCTGTTGCGGCTAATGAACATCATGCCATTCTTGCATTTGAGTCTAACTTCAATGCTGGTCAGACCATGAAACGTGATAATCTCAACACCATGTTTGGTAATATCCTTAGTCAAGCAGCGGGATTTTCACCAGAGATTCTTGCTATTTCCATGGAAGAGTGGAAAGAAGTCAGAGCTGATTTCTCAGCGAAGGCTAAATCGTCTCAAGGTCAACCCGTTAAGGAAGAAGTTGAGGAACCTGTCCTCCCTCAAGGATTTGAGTTTCTAGCGGATAAAGTAACCATTGCAGAAGATTAAAAGGATTTTGTGACTTAATACGATGAACAGACAACAATTTATAATTATGGCCTTATTTACTGCTGCCGAGACTTATTTTTTTAATGAATCCATCATGGAGCAACGGTATATCGTGGCCTTGCTTTGGGCTATTTTAATCCTAAGAAATTTTAGAGTCAGCTATATTATGGGTAAAATTGTCAACGCTATAGATGATCATTTTCGTGGAAAGAAGTAACCCTCAGCTTCTAGACAAAATTAAAGCCTTTTAGGCTTTTTTTTGTTATACTATTAAAGTATATTTATTGATATTTTATCGTTTTTTACTAGAAAACTAAGGACAATTTTCTAGCGAAAATGATAAAACGGATTGAAAAGAAAGGAATTATCATGTCAGTATTAGAGATCAAAGATCTTCACGTTGAAATCGAAGGAAAAGAAATTTTAAAAGGGGTTAACCTGACTCTTAAAACAGGAGAAATTGCCGCTATCATGGGACCAAATGGTACTGGTAAATCAACTCTTTCAGCCGCTATCATGGGAAATCCAAACTATGAAGTTACCAAAGGTGAAGTTTTGTTTGATGGTGTAAACATCCTTGAGTTGGAAGTGGACGAGCGTGCGCGTATGGGACTTTTCCTTGCAATGCAATATCCATCAGAAATTCCTGGAATTACTAACGCTGAGTTTCTTCGTGCAGCTATGAATGCTGGTAAAGAAGATGATGAGAAGATTTCAGTTCGTGAATTTATCACTAAGCTAGACGAAAAAATGGAATTGCTCAACATGAAAGAAGAAATGGCTGAGCGTTACCTTAATGAAGGATTCTCTGGTGGTGAGAAAAAACGTAATGAAATTCTACAACTCTTGATGTTGGAACCAACTTTTGCCCTTCTTGATGAGATTGACTCAGGTCTTGATATCGATGCTCTTAAAGTTGTATCTAAAGGTGTCAATGCTATGCGTGGCGAAGGCTTTGGTGCAATGATCATTACTCACTACCAACGTCTCTTGAACTATATCACTCCAGATGTAGTACACGTTATGATGGAAGGTCGTGTTGTTCTTTCTGGTGGTCCAGAATTGGCTGCACGTTTGGAACGTGAAGGATACGCAAAATTAGCTGAAGAACTTGGCTATGACTACAAGGAAGAATTGTAATTCGCTCGTATCTTTTAGGAGAAGTAAATGACTAAAGAAACTATTAAACTTTTTTCAGAAATGCATGCTGAACCAAGCTGGTTGGCTGACCTCCGTCAAAAAGCCTTTGATAAGATTGAGAGTTTAGAATTACCAGTTATTGAGCGTGTTAAATTTCACCGTTGGAATCTTGGTGATGGAACTATTACAGAAAGTGAACCGTCAGCAAATGTCCCTGATTTCACTGCTTTAGACAATCACTTGAAGTTGGTGCAGGTTGGAACTCAAACAGTTTTTGAACAAACTCCAGCTGAGTTGGCTGAACAAGGAGTGGTCTTTACAGACTTCCACTCAGCTCTTGAAGAAATTCCGGAACTCGTAGAAGAATTCTTCATGTCATCTGTTAAATACGATGATGATAAATTAGCAGCCTACCATACAGCTTATTTCAACAGTGGTGCTGTTCTCTACATTCCCGATAATGTTGAGATTGCTGAACCAATCGAAGGAATTTTCTATCAAGACAGCGATAGCGATGTGCCGTTTAACAAGCATATCCTTATTATCGCGGGTAAGAATAGTAAGATTAGCTACCTTGAACGTCTTGAGTCACGTGGTGAGGGTAGTGCTAAGGCAACTGCCAATATCACAGTAGAAGTCATCGCTCGTTCTGGCGCACAAGTGAAGTTTGCAGCGATTGACCGTCTAGGTGAAAATGTCACTGCCTATATTAGCCGCCGTGGTAAATTGGGCAACGATGCAAATATTGACTGGGCTATCGGTGTCATGAACGAAGGAAACGTCGTTGCAGACTTTGATAGTGACTTGATTGGTAATGGTAGCCATGCAGATCTTAAGGTCGTTGCCCTATCAAGTGGCCGTCAAGTACAAGGGATTGATACACGTGTAACTAACTATGGTTGCAACTCAATCGGAAATATCCTCCAACATGGGGTTATACTTGAAAAAGCAACTTTAACTTTCAATGGTATCGGTCACATCATCAAAGGAGCTAAGGGAGCAGATGCCCAACAAGAGAGCCGTGTTCTTATGCTTTCAGATCAGGCTCGTTCAGATGCCAATCCAATTCTTTTGATTGACGAAAATGATGTTACTGCAGGTCACGCAGCTTCTATCGGTCAGGTAGATCCAGAAGACATGTACTACCTCATGAGCCGTGGTTTGGATAAGGCAACTGCAGAACGCTTGGTTGTTCGTGGTTTCCTTGGATCCGTTATCGTTGAGATTCCAGTCAAGGAAGTTCGTGATGAAATGATTGCAACTATCGAAGAAAAATTGTCAAAACGCTAAGAGGTAGCCTATGTTAGATGTAGAAGCGATTCGCAAGGATTTTCCAATTTTAGACCAGATTGTCAACGATGAACCTCTGGTTTATCTGGATAATGCTGCGACGACACAAAAACCACTAGCAGTTCTGGAAACGATTAACCGCTACTATGAGAAGGACAATGCAAATGTTCACCGGGGTGTTCATACCTTGGCAGAAAGGGCGACAGCTTCTTATGAGGCGGCTCGTGAAACCATTCGTAAGTTTATCAATGCAGGCTCTACAAAGGAAGTTCTCTTTACCAGAGGTACGACAACTAGTCTTAATTGGGTAGCACGTTATGCTGAAGAAATCTTGACTGAAGGAGATCAGGTCTTGATTTCTGTCATGGAACATCACTCCAATATTATCCCATGGCAGGAAGCTTGCCGAAAGACTGGGGCAGAGCTTGTTTATGTCTATCTCAAAGCTGGAGCTCTGGATATGGATGACTTGTGTTCTAAATTAACTGACAAAGTTAAATTTGTTTCACTAGCTCACGCCTCAAATGTTCTTGGTGTGGTCAATCCAATCAAAGAAATCACTCAATTAGCCCACCAAGTTGGAGCCATTATGGTGGTGGATGGTGCTCAATCTACGCCTCATGTGAAGATTGATGTCCAGGACTTGGATGTGGACTTCTTTGCCTTTTCAGGTCACAAGATGGCTGGCCCAACTGGTATTGGCGTCCTTTACGGTAAAGAAAAGTATCTGGAACAAATGTCACCAGTTGAATTTGGTGGTGAGATGATTGATTTCGTCTATGAGCAATCTGCTAGCTGGAAGGAGTTGCCTTGGAAATTCGAGGCTGGAACTCCTAATATGGCGGGTGCAATCGGACTTGCTGCGGCAGTGGATTATCTTGAAACGATTGGTATGGATGCAATTGAAGTCCATGAACAAGAATTGATTGCATACGTCTTTCCAAAACTGCAGGCAATTGAGGGATTAACTATTTATGGTTCGCAGGACTTGGCTCAACGCTCGGGTGTCATTGCCTTTAACCTAGGCAATCTTCATCCTCACGACCTTGCGACTGCTTTGGATTATGAAGGAGTAGCAGTTCGTGCCGGTCACCATTGTGCTCAACCCTTGCTCCAATATTTGGACGTTCCAGCAACAGCTCGTGCAAGTTTTTATATCTACAACACCAAGGCTGATTGCGACAAGTTGGTCGATGCCCTACAAAAGACAAAGGAGTTTTTCAATGGCACTTTCTAAACTAGATAGCCTTTATATGGCAGTGGTAGCGGACCATTCGAAAAATCCCCATCACCAAGGGAAGCTAGAAGATGCTGAACAAATCAGTCTCAACAATCCAACCTGTGGTGATGTCATCAATCTATCTGTCAAGTTTGATGCAGATGATCGTTTGGAAGATATCGCTTTTCTAAACTCTGGTTGTACCATCTCAACTGCCTCTGCTAGTATGATGACAGATGCCGTTTTAGGCAAGACCAAGCAAGAAATTCTAGAACTTGCGACCATTTTTTCAGAAATGGTTCAAGGACAAAAAGATGATAAACAAGATAGTCTTGGAGACGCAGCCTTCTTGTCAGGAGTTGCCAAATTTCCGCAACGAATCAAATGTGCAACCCTAGCTTGGAACGCCCTTAAGAAAACAATCGAAAATCAAGAAAACAAATAAGACAAGCTTCTTTTGTCTTATGAATTATTAGAAATGAAGAATGAAAGAAAGGATATTATGGCTGAAGAAAGAGTAGAACCAAAACCAATTGATCTTGGTGAATATAAATTTGGTTTTCATGATGATGTAGAGCCTGTCCTATCGACAGGAAAAGGACTCAACGAAGGTGTTATTCGTGAATTATCTGCTGCCAAGGGTGAGCCTGAGTGGATGTTAGAATTCCGTTTGAAATCTTATGAAACCTTCAAAAAAATGCCCATGCAAACCTGGGGAGCAGACTTGTCAGAGATTGACTTTGATGACTTGATCTACTACCAAAAACCTTCTGATAAACCAGCACGTTCTTGGGATGATGTTCCTGAAAAAATCAAGGAAACCTTTGAACGAATTGGGATTCCGGAAGCTGAGCGTGCCTATCTAGCAGGTGCCTCTGCCCAGTATGAGTCAGAAGTGGTTTACCACAACATGAAGGAAGAGTTCCAGAAATTGGGGATTATCTTTACAGATACAGATTCTGCCCTCAAGGAATACCCAGACTTGTTTAAACAATACTTTGCGAAGTTGGTACCACCAACAGATAATAAGTTGGCTGCCCTCAATTCGGCAGTATGGTCAGGTGGAACCTTTATCTATGTACCAAAAGGTGTGAAAGTGGATATTCCACTTCAAACTTACTTCCGTATCAATAACGAAAATACTGGTCAGTTTGAACGTACCTTGATTATTGTTGATGAGGGAGCAAGTGTCCATTACGTAGAAGGATGTACAGCACCGACTTATTCAAGTAACAGCTTGCATGCTGCCATCGTAGAAATTTTTGCCTTGGATGGTGCTTATATGCGTTATACAACCATCCAAAACTGGTCTGATAACGTTTATAACTTGGTTACTAAGCGTGCTAAGGCTCAAAAAGATGCTACTGTTGAGTGGATTGATGGGAACTTGGGTGCCAAAACGACTATGAAATATCCATCTGTATACTTAGATGGAGAAGGAGCGCGTGGTACCATGCTTTCTATTGCCTTTGCCAATGCTGGACAGCATCAGGACACTGGTGCCAAGATGATCCACAATGCACCACATACAAGCTCATCTATCGTGTCTAAGTCTATCGCTAAAGGCGGAGGAAAAGTGGACTACCGTGGACAAGTAACCTTTAATAAAAACTCTAAGAAATCTGTTTCTCACATCGAGTGTGATACCATTATCATGGATGATCTGTCAGCATCAGACACTATTCCGTTTAATGAAATCCACAACTCACAAGTAGCTTTGGAACATGAAGCCAAAGTATCTAAGATTTCAGAAGAACAACTCTATTATCTCATGAGTCGTGGTCTCTCAGAATCTGAAGCAACTGAAATGATTGTCATGGGATTTGTCGAACCCTTCACTAAAGAACTTCCAATGGAATATGCAGTTGAGCTGAACCGCTTGATTAGCTATGAAATGGAAGGATCAGTTGGATAAACTTTATGAACAAAAACTGAGGCTGGGACAAAAGTCCTAGCCTCTCAATTGTCTTTGGATTGTCGAGCAAGACGCAGTGGTTGAGTGGGCTCTACTACGCTGATTTCATCAGCTTTTACAGCCCTACTCAACTGTGCGGAGGTGGGACGACGAAATCGTATTCTAACAAATTACCGATTTCTGTCCCACTCTCAGTTTTTTTGATGAAAGATGCTAATAAATATTCACAAAAAGTCTTTTGTATGGTAAAATAATACAATCACATAAAGTGGGGGATGAAATATGAATATTTTTAGAACCAAAGACGTTAGTCTAGGTAAGACAGAAATGCATCGCCATTTAAAACTATGGGACTTAATTCTCTTGGGAATTGGTGCTATGGTGGGAACAGGTATTTTTACGATTACAGGAACTGCTGCAGCAACATTAGCAGGACCTGCCCTTGTGGTATCGATTGTAATTTCTGCTATCTGCGTATCCTTATCTGCACTCTTTTTTGCAGAATTTGCCTCTCGTGTTCCAGCAACTGGGGGTGCTTATAGTTATCTATATGCAATTTTAGGTGAATTTCCAGCTTGGATTGCTGGTTGGCTGACTATTATGGAATTTATGACAGCTGTTTCTGGTGTAGCTTCGGGTTGGGCGGCCTATTTTAAAGGTTTGCTTAGCCATTATGGAATTTCCTTGCCACAAGTCTTGAATGGAACTTTTAATCCTGAAAATGGTACTTATATTGATTTTTTACCAATTTTAGTAATTCTACTTGTTACAGGTGTTGTACTTTTAAATTCGAAAGTAGCTCTTCGTTTTAATTCTATTCTTGTTGTTTTAAAATTTTCTGCTCTTGCCTTATTCATTTTAGTTGGAATCTGGTACATTAAACCTGAAAATTGGTCAGAATTTGCTCCATTTGGCTTTGGTCAGATTTATGGTGGAAGCACTGGAATTATGGCAGGTGCTTCACTCATGTTCTTTGGGTTTTTAGGGTTTGAATCCATCTCAATGGCAGTTGATGAAATTCAAAGTCCACAAAAGAATATTCCACGTGGGATTGTTTTATCCTTAACCATTGTAACCATTCTGTATGCCTTGGTTACCTTGATATTGACAGGTATCGTTCACTATAGCAAGCTCAATGTTGATGATGCAGTGGCTTTTGCTCTTAGAAGTATTGGTATTGGTTGGGCAGCTAATTATGTTTCACTTGTTGCAATTTTTACCTTGATTACGGTATGTATTTCAATGACCTATGCCTTGTCACGAATGATTTATAGCTTGGCCCGCGATGGACTATTGCCTCAAAGCTTTAAAGAAGTGACCAAGACTAGTCGCGTCCCTAAGAATGCAACCATCTTGACAGGTGGAGTTTCAGCGATTGCAGCTGGGATCTTCCCTCTGGCAAGTATCGCAGCCTTTCTCAATATCTGTACTTTAGCCTATCTTATTCTCTTAGCCTATGGAATTATCAAATTGAGAAAAGATAAGGGGATGCCCAAAGAGGGAGAATTTAAAACTCCTCTGGTACCTTTTTTACCAATCTTGTCTATTCTAATCTGCCTTTCATTTATGCTTCAGTATACCCTTGAAACATGGATGGCATTTGGAATTGCCTTGTTAATTGGAATTCTTATCTACTTTACTTATGGCTATAAACATTCAACACTAGCTAAAAATGAATAAAGAAAAAATCGCGAAATTGTACTGACCCCAAAAAGTTAGACAATTAATTTATTCAAAGGATTTAGTTCTGTATTGCACAGGACTGAGTCCTTTTAGTTTTACCTTAATTCGTTTATTGTTGTAGTAATCAATATAGTCTACAAT
>NZ_JASHBO010000001.1:0-234436 GCF_047464615.1 Streptococcus infantis | reverse complement strand
AGTTCCTAAAGTTGAAACACCAGGCAAGGTAACACCAGCAACACCAGTAACTGAAAAACCAGGTAAGATTGAAATTACTCAACAACCAAATGGAAATGCGATTGTAACGCCTAAGAAACCAGATGGCTCAACATTCCCACCAGGAACTAAAGTAGAAATCCCAGGTGAAGATGGTCCAATCACTGTTGAAATCGGTCAAGACGGTAAAGGTAAAGTACCAAATGACAAACTTCCTAAGAAAGATGTCCCAGGTACAGGTAAGATTACAGAACCAGGTAAACCAGCTGTAGAAGTTCCAGTAACAACACCAGGTAAGGTAACACCAGTTGCAGTTAATCCGAATGTAAATCACGAAGATACTACAGCTACTATTGATAATGGAGCTAAGTCAAATGATTCTCAAAAAGTATTGCCAAATACTGGTACTGAATCAAACGCGACTCTTGCATCTCTAGGACTTCTTGGTATGCTCGGCGGTCTCGGACTTGCTTTGGGAAAGAAAAAAGAAGACTAAAAATTTAGTCAAATAAACATTCATTCTTTTGTGTTATAAAGACAAACTAGATTGGTTCTGGGAATCATGTTAGTCGTAAAATAAAAAGAATGTTTAGATAAAGAAAGCGAACAATGCTAGGATTTTGTTAAACGGAATTCTAAGTATTGTTCGCTTTTGTGGTATAATAAATACTATGCAGAAGAAACCGACATCAGCCTACGTGCACATACCATTTTGCACACAGATTTGTTATTATTGTGACTTTTCCAAGGTCTTTATCAAAAATCAGCCAGTAGACAGCTATCTAGAGCATCTACTGCAAGAATTTCATTCTTATGATATTCAAAAATTGCGTACACTCTATATTGGTGGTGGGACACCGACAGCCTTGTCTGCTTCTCAATTGGAAGTTTTGTTAGAAGGATTGACTAAAAATCTGGACTTATCAATGTTGGAAGAGTTGACCATTGAGGCTAATCCTGGTGACCTGGATGCTGATAAGATTGCTGTTCTGCAAAATTCTGCAGTTAATCGTGTTTCACTAGGTGTTCAGACCTTTGATGATAAAATGCTGAAAAAGATAGGGCGTAGTCATACGGAAAAGGATATTTATGAAAATATCGATCGTCTCAAACTGGCTGGTTTTGACAATGTTTCCATTGATTTGATCTACGCACTTCCTGGGCAGACCATGGATCAGGTAAAGGACAATGTCGCTAAGGCAATTGCCCTTGATATTCCTCATATGAGCCTCTACAGCTTAATTTTAGAAAATCATACGGTCTTTATGAATCGTATGAGACGAGGGAAATTACCACTTCCAAAGGAAGAATTAGAAGCAGAGATGTTTGAGTATATCATTGCAGAACTAGAAAGAGCTGGCTTTGAGCACTATGAGATTTCTAACTTTTCTAAACCAGGCTTTGAAAGTCGTCACAATCTTATGTACTGGGACAATGCCGAGTATTATGGTATTGGTGCAGGTGCATCTGGCTATGTAGACGGTGTTCGCTATAAAAATCATGGGCCTATTCGCCATTATTTAAAGGAGGTAGAAGAGGGAAGTGCTCGTATCAATGAAGAACACTTGAGTCAAAGGGAGCAAATGGAAGAAGAGATGTTTCTCGGCCTTCGGAAGAAGTCAGGAGTTTCCATGGCACGCTTTGAAGAAAAATTCGAACGGTCTTTCCAGGAACTTTATGGAGATGTTGTTAGAGAATTGATTCAACAAGGTCTTATGCAGGTTGAGGGTGATCGTGTTCGTATGACTAAGAGAGGGCTCTTCTTAGGTGATACAGTAGCAGAACGATTTATATTGGAGTAAAATTATGGGCTTAACTTATCAAATGAAGATGAAAATTCCTTTTGATATGGCTGACATGAATGGCCATATCAAGCTACCAGACCTTATCTTGTTGTCCCTCCAGGTATCAGGGATGCAGTCAATTGAACTGGGAGTGAGTGACAAGGATGTTTTAGAACAGTATAATCTGGTCTGGATTATCACAGATTATGATATCGATGTGGTTCGTTTACCTCGTTTTGCTGAGGAAATTACCATCGAAACAGAGGCTTTGACCTACAATCGTCTATTTTGCTACCGCCGATTTACTATTTATGATGAAGATGGTCAAGAAATCATTCATATGGTAGCTACCTTTGTCCTTATGGATCGTGAGAGTCGAAAGGTTCATCCTGTAGTACCAGAAATTGTCGCTCCTTATCAATCTGATTTTTCTAAGAAACTGGTCCGTGGGCCAAAATATACAGAGCTGGAAGAAGCGATAAGCAAGGACTACCACGTTCGTTTCTATGACTTAGATATGAATGGTCACGTCAATAACAGCAAATACCTAGATTGGATTTTTGAGGTCATGGGAGCTGATTTCCTGACTAATCATATCCCCAAAAAAATCAACCTCAAATATGTCAAGGAAGTTCGACCAGGCGGAATGATTACTTCTAGTTATGAATTGAATGGACTAGAAAGCAATCACCAAGTCTCAAGTGATGGCGATATCAATGCTCAAGCAAAGATAACTTGGCAAGAAATTAACAAAGATTAGAAAGAAAGATATGACTTATAAAGGATATTTAATTGATTTAGACGGAACAATCTATAAGGGGAAAGATAGAATCCCAGCAGGAGAAGCTTTTGTCCATGAGTTACAAAAAAGAGAGATTCCTTATCTTTTTGTGACAAACAACACCACTCGTACGCCTGAAAGTGTTCAAGAGATGTTAGCCAATCAGTTTAACATTGACACGCCTGTATCGACGATCTATACTGCAACTTTAGCTACAATTGATTACATGAATGACCTAGGACTTGAAAAGACAGTCTATGTCATCGGAGAAGCAGGCCTAAAGGAGGCCATCCAAGCAGCAGGGTATGTCGAAGATAAAGAAAATCCAGCCTATGTGGTTGTTGGCTTGGACTGGCAAGTAGACTATGAAAAATTTGCTACTGCAACCCTAGCTATCCATAAAGGAGCTCATTTTATCGGTACCAACCCTGATTTAAATATTCCAACGGAACGTGGACTTTTGCCTGGTGCCGGTTCACTGATTACTCTTCTTGAAGCAGCAACTCGTGTAAAACCAGTTTATATTGGAAAACCTAATGCGATTATTATGGACAAGGCTGTTGAACACCTAGGACTTGAACGCCAAGAAATTGTCATGGTGGGAGATAATTATCTTACTGATATTCGAGCTGGTATTGACAATGGTATTCCTAGTCTTTTGGTAACGACAGGATTTACAAAACCTGAAGAAGTAGAGGATTTGCCAATTGCTCCAACTCATGTCCTTTCAAGTCTAGCGGAGTGGAATTTCGATGAAAACTAAGTTTACTTTTGTAGGAAGTATTCTCTTTCTCCTCTCGCTTGCGATTTTATTGACCATTTACCTGGCTTGGTTGGTTTACCCTCTGGAGATTTCTTGGTTAAACTTGACAAATCGTGTTCATCTGCAACCTCAGACCATCCAGCATAATTTTAATGTTTTGATGGATTATTTGACCAATCCATTGAGTCAAGTATTGGAAATGCCGGATTTTCCTTCCTCTGCTTCTGGTATTCATCACTTTGTGGTTGTAAAGGGACTCTTCCATCTAGCACAAGTTGTAGCAATTGTAACTCTACCTATTTTCTATCTTTTTTGGAAGCAAGTTATTCAGAAAGGTTTTCTGCCACTTTATCGTAGAGCACTCTTAATCATGCTTTCTCTACCTTTGGTTCTTGGTTTAGTTGGTGTTTTCATTGGTTTTGAACAATTCTTTACCTTATTTCATCAGATTCTATTTGTAGGTGATGATACCTGGTTGTTTGATCCAGCAAAAGATCCTGTAATTCTCATCCTACCAGAGAACTTTTTCCTCCATGCCTTTCTCCTCTTTTTCTGCTTGTATGAATTGATTTTTGGGTTTCTGTACCTACAGAGTAGAAAAACAAATAGATAAGTCAAGAAAAGTATTACTGATTCCAAATAAAATATAGGAAAAAACTATCGTTTGTAACATGAATATTTCTATATTTAAGCAAAACATTCATATGTGATTCTAAAAAACCTATTTTTCTTGAAAAAGTAGGTTTTTTTACGGAAATAACTAGTCAAGCGCTTTATTTTTTTGTATAATAGAAATAGAAAAGTATGTAAAGAAGAGGAAAGCATGATTACACTATTTTTATCACCGAGTTGTACATCATGTCGTAAAGCAAAGGCCTGGCTCGAGAATCATAAAGTGCCATTCCAAGAGCATAATATTATGACCAGCCCTTTAACGAGAAAAGAACTGCAACACATTCTTTCCTTGACCGAAAATGGTACTGATGACATCATCTCGACTCGTTCAAAGATTTTTCAAAAATTGAATATTGATGTAGAGAGTATCTCAGTATCGGAGTTGCTTCATTTAATTGAGCAGTATCCGAGTCTTTTGCGTCGTCCGATTATTATTGACGCAAAACGGATGCAAATCGGTTTTAATGAAGATGAGATTCGTGCTTTTCTCCCTCGTAGTTACCGTAAACAAGAACTGAAAGAAGCTACATTGAGAGCTGGTATTAATTAGATGAATAAACAGTATAGTTACCCACTAGATTTGTCGTGGAGCACTGAAGAACTTGCTTCAGTGCTTTCTTTTTTTAATGATGTTGAAGCAGCCTATGAGACTAAGGTAGAAGCAAAGAAACTACTAGATTCCTACAAGGGATTCAAAGCGGTTGTTCCAAGCAAGAGTGAAGAGAAACGCTTGGGTCGAGAATTTGAAATTGCAAGTGGCTATTCTTTTTATCGTGCTGTTCAACTAGCCAAAGAACAAGGGGAAGGGAAGATTTCGCTTGGAAAATAAATTTGTGTTTGCCAAAGAGATTGTCAAGGAAGCAGGAGACTATATTCTAGCTCACATGCAGGAAGAATTGAATATTGAGAGAAAATCATCTCCTACAGACTTGGTGACTCGTTTGGACAAGGAAGTTCAGAATTTTTTGGTTGATAGAATTCGTTCGCATTATCCTGATGACCAATTTTGTGCAGAAGAGGGCTGTCTGCGTGCTTCAGTTGGATGTGGATCTGTTTGGGTCATTGATCCCATTGATGGTACCAACAATTTTGTCGCCCAAGGTGAAGATTTCGCCATTATGGTAGCGTATTTTGAAAACGGTGTGGGTCAGTTTGGGATCATTTATGATGTCATGAAAGGTCATTGTTATCATGGAGGAGGTGCTTTTCAGGCCTGTCTCAATGAAGAACCCTTGCCTAATTTTAAGGATAAGCCCTTGCGTGATTTTCTGATTGCGAGTAATGCTGGTATGTTGGAAACAAACGCTTGGGGTGTAGCAGAATTGGCTAATGCTTCACTTGGTGTGCGAATATATGGAAGTGCAGCTATCAGCTTTTCAAAAATCCTCTCAGGTCAGCTATTGACTTATATTACCTACCTCCAACCTTGGGACTATGCTGCAGCTAGTATCATAGGAGAAAGTTTAGGGTATCAGATTGTAACCTTAACTGGAGAACCGGTGGATTTTCAGACACGACAACCAATTATGATGGTTCCAACTGACAAGTTGGCAGAAATCCAATCCTATATCTATGAAAGGAAATAAACTTACATGCAATTTCCAGAAGGATTTGTAAAAAAATATGAAGCAATATTGGGAGATGAGGCAAGAGCTTTTCTTGCCTCTTTTGATGATGAGGCAGTTTCCGCCTTTCGCATCAATCCCTTAAAAGAAAGCCAAGTTTCTTTTTCAGATGCTATTCTAAATACACCCTGGGGCTATTATGGCAAGGTTTCAGGGAAATCACCTGAGCATGTAACAGGTTTGGTCTATTCCCAAGAACCTGCTGCACAAATGGTTGCACAAGTAGCTCAACCAAAGGCTGGTATGAAGGTCTTGGACTTGGCAGCGGCTCCCGGTGGTAAATCCACTCAACTGGCAGCCTATCTTGCAGGCGAAGGTCTTCTTGTTTCCAATGAAATTTCTAGCAAGCGAGCAAAGATTTTGGTTGAAAATATGGAACGGTTTGGAGCGTCAAATGTAGTTGTGACCAATGAATCTGCCGATCGTTTGGCTAAAGTGTTTAAGGGATATTTTGACCTAATTGTTCTAGATGCTCCATGTTCTGGAGAAGGAATGTTCCGAAAACAGCCAGATGCTATGGATTATTGGAGTGTAGAATATCCAAGCCAATGTGCTGACTTGCAGCGTGAAATTCTAGAGGATGCAGTCACCATGTTGGCTGATGGTGGTCGTTTGGTCTATTCTACCTGTACCTGGGCTCCAGAGGAAAATGAAGAAATTATCCAATGGTTACTGGATAACTATGATTTTGAATTGATCCCAGTTCAACATATCAATGGAATGGTCCCTGGGATTGACTTACCTGAAGCCGCTAGAATGTATCCACATCACTTTAAGGGAGAAGGACAGTTTGTTGCCCATTTACAATTTCGAGGGGAAAATAAAGTCTCTAAGTTCAAGCCTTCTAAATCCAACCTCTCTCGAGAACAGATTTCCTTATGGCAGGATTTTGAGAAGAAACATTTAAAAGAGAAACTGGCTGGAGTCCTACAGGTTTTTGGAGACCAACTGTATTTATTGCCAGAAGGTCTACCAGATTTAGGAAAACTAAGAATTGCACGAAACGGACTTCATCTTGGAACCTTTAAGAAAAAACGTTTTGAACCAAGTTTTGCACTTGGCCTAGCTTTGAAACCAAGTCTAGTCAATCAAGGAATTGAAATTCATCAAGAGGACTTTGTCAAGTATGTAGCTGGTGAAACAGTTCAATTATCTGAAACTTTGCCAAATGGCTGGTACCAAGTTTTGGTAGCTGGAAATGGTTTAGGTTTTGCAAAAGTGACAGGAAATACATTGAAGAATTATTTCCCTAAGGGCTTGAGGTTTAAGGTGAAAAACTAGTCAAAATCAGTATTCTATGTTATAGTGGAAGTATGGATTTTTGCATAAAACATTAGAAAAATAGGGCGAAATTCCAAGCTATTCATCATTATTTTCAAGGAGACAAATAGTGAAAAAATTTAAAAAACTCACACTCTCTCTTGCGACTCTTTTACTTGCTGGTTCGTTAGTAGGATGTGCAAGTTGGATTGATCGTGGGGAGTCTATGACTGCTGTTGGTTCAACTGCTCTCCAACCTTTAGTCGAGGCAGCTGCAGATGAATTTGCATCAGCTCACATCGGAAAAACAGTCAATGTTCAAGGTGGTGGTTCTGGTACAGGACTATCGCAGGTTCAGTCAGGAGCAGTAGATGTCGGCAACTCCGATGTATTTGCGGAGGAAAAAGACGGTATTGATGCCTCAGCATTGGTCGACCATAAGGTAGCTGTCGCAGGTTTGGCTGTTATCATCAATAAAGAAGTAGATGTTGATAATCTAACGACGGATCAGCTCCGACAAATCTTCACAGGAGAAATTACCAACTGGAAAGAAGTCGGTGGTAAAGATTTAGCCATCTCTATTATCAATCGTGCTGCGAGTTCAGGTTCTCGTGCGACTTTTGACAGTGTGATCATGGATGGGCAATCAGCAATGCAAAGTCAGGAACAAGATTCAAACGGGATGGTCAAATCAATTGTTTCTCAGACCCCTGGAGCTATTTCCTATCTAGCATTTGCCTATGTTGATGATTCTGTTGGGACTATCAAACTCAATGGTTATGAACCAATTTCAGAGAATGTAACCACGAATAATTGGCCTTTGTGGTCTTATGAACATATGTATACACTTGGTGAGCCAAATGAATTGGTTGCCGAGTTCTTAAACTTTGTTCTTTCGGACGAAGCGCAGAATGGAATTGTTAAAGGAATGGGCTATATTTCTGTTAAGGAAATGAAGGTCGAAAAAGATGCTGCAGGTACTGTGACAGCAATAGAAGGGAGCCAATAATGAATCAAGAAGAATTATCGAAAAAATTACTTTCTCCCTCAAAAAACTCTCGTCTTGAGAAATTAGGAAAAGGGCTAACCTTTGCCTGCCTTTCTTTGATCGTCATCATTGTAGCCATGATTTTGATTTTCGTGGCTCAGAAAGGGTTATCTACCTTCTTCGTAAATGGTGTTAACATTTTTGAATTTTTATTTGGACAGACTTGGAACCCTTCGGGTAAACAGTTTGGCGCCCTTCCAATGATTTTAGGTTCCTTTATCGTTACCATCCTATCAGCTTTGATTGCAACACCATTTGCAATTGGTGCTGCAGTCTTTATGACAGAAGTATCGCCAAAAGGAGCTAAGATTTTGCAACCAGCTATCGAACTTCTAGTTGGGATTCCTTCGGTAGTTTATGGATTTATTGGTTTGCAGGTCGTGGTACCATTTGTACGTAGTGTCTTTGGTGGAACAGGTTTCGGTATTTTATCAGGGATTTTCGTTCTCTTTGTGATGATTTTGCCGACTGTAACCTTTATGACAACTGATAGCTTGCGTGCAGTTCCTCGTCACTATCGTGAAGCTAGTTTAGCCATGGGAGCGACTCGTTGGCAAACTATCTGGCGTGTAACCTTGAAGGCTGCTCGTTCAGGTATTTTTACGGCTGTAGTCTTTGGTATGGCGCGTGCCTTTGGTGAAGCCCTTGCGATTCAGATGGTTGTCGGAAACTCAGCAGTTGTTCCAACTTCATTGACGACACCAGCAGCGACTTTAACATCTGTATTGACCATGGGAATTGGTAATACCGTTATGGGAACTGTTGATAATAATGTTCTTTGGTCACTGGCCTTAGTATTGCTCTTGATGAGTTTGGCCTTTAACAGTGTGATTAAATTGATTACGAAAGAAAGAGGAAAGAAAAACTATGCACGCTAAGAAATTAGATAAACTTGCAACAGCTGTCCTCTATACCATCGCGGGAATCATTGTGACCATTCTTGCTTCCTTGATTCTCTATATCTTGGTTCGAGGCTTACCTCATGTTTCTTGGTCCTTCTTGACTGGAAAATCATCCTCATATCAAGCAGGTGGTGGTATTGGGATTCAGCTCTATAATTCCTTTTTCCTTTTGGTGATTACCTTATTCATCTCAGTACCTCTATCAATGGGAGCTGGAATTTACTTGGCTGAATATGCAAAAAAAGGTCGTGTTACCAATTTCGTTCGTACCTGTATTGAAATCTTGTCTTCACTGCCATCTGTGGTTGTAGGTCTCTTTGGTTATTTGATCTTTGTAGTTCAGTTTGAATATGGATTTTCCATTATTTCTGGTGCCTTGGCTTTGACTGTCTTTAACCTTCCACAGATGACTCGTAATGTTGAAGACAGTTTAAAACATGTTCACCATACGCAACGTGAAGCTGGTTTGGCGCTGGGACTTTCTCGTTGGGAAACAGTTCTTCATGTCGTTATCCCCGAAGCCCTACCTGGTATTGTAACGGGGATCGTGCTTGCCTCAGGTCGTATCTTTGGTGAAGCAGCCGCCCTTATCTATACAGCAGGACAATCAGCACCAGCCCTTGACTGGTCTAACTGGAATGTCCTTAGTGTAACCAGTCCAATCTCAATCTTCCGTCAAGCAGAAACCTTGGCTGTCCACATCTGGAAAGTCAACAGTGAAGGAACTATTCCTGATGGGACACTTGTTTCAGCGGGTTCTGCTGCGGTGCTCTTAATTTTTATCTTAATCTTTAACTTTGGAGCACGAAAACTCGGAAGCTATCTACATAAGAAATTAACCGCTGCCTAAAGGAGAAGCCATGTCGAAATATAATTGGGATGAAAGGCATATCATTACTTTTCCAGAAGAAAAAGTGGCCCTCTCTACGAAGGATTTACATGTTTACTACGGTAAGAATGAATCCATCAAGGGCGTGGATATGCAATTCGAAAAAAATAAAATTACGGCCTTGATTGGACCGTCAGGTTCTGGGAAATCAACTTACCTACGCAGTCTCAACCGTATGAATGATACCATTGATATTGCTAAGGTTACAGGACAAATTCTCTATCAGGGAATCGACGTTAACCGTCCTGAAATCAATGTTTATGAAATGCGTAAACACATCGGAATGGTTTTCCAACGTCCAAACCCATTTGCTAAATCAATCTACCGCAACATCACCTTTGCACATGAACGTGCAGGAGTTAAGGACAAGAAGGTCCTTGATGAAATTGTAGAAACCTCACTTCGCCAGGCTGCCCTTTGGGATCAGGTCAAAGATGACCTTCACAAGTCAGCCTTAACGCTTTCAGGAGGTCAGCAGCAACGTCTCTGTATCGCTCGTGCTATTTCTGTAAAACCAGACATCCTCTTAATGGATGAGCCAGCATCAGCCTTGGATCCGATTGCGACAGCTCAACTTGAAGAAACTATGTTTGAGTTGAAGAAGGACTTTACCATCATTATCGTGACACACAGTATGCAACAAGCTGCGCGTGCTAGTGATTACACAGGATTCTTCTACCTGGGTGACTTGATCGAGTATGATAAGACATCTAATATTTTCCAAAATGCGAAGCTACAGTCAACAAATGACTATGTAACTGGACACTTTGGTTAGAAAGGGAACAGTATGACAGAACCGATTTTACAGGTTTCAGACCTGTCTGTTTATTACAACAAAAAGAAGGCGTTGAATAGTGTTTCCTTATCGTTCCAACCCAAGGAAATTACAGCTCTTATAGGGCCATCAGGATCAGGAAAATCAACCCTGCTCAAGGCTATCAATCGTATGGGAGATTTAAATCCAGTGGTGACCACTACTGGTTCAGTGGTTTATAATGGTCACAATATTTATAGCCCTCGTACTGATACGGTTGAATTACGTAAAGAAATTGGTATGGTCTTCCAACAACCCAATCCTTTTCCTATGTCTATCTACGAAAATGTCGTTTATGGCCTCCGTATAAATGGGGAAAAAGACAAGCAGGTCTTAGATGAAGCAGTGGAGAAGGCTTTACAACGTGCTTCAATCTGGGATGAAGTCAAGGATCGCTTGCATGACTCTGCTATTGGTCTTTCAGGTGGGCAACAACAACGTGTTTGTGTGGCACGTGTATTAGCGACTAGCCCTAAAATCATCCTCTTGGATGAACCCACTTCAGCCTTGGACCCTATTTCTGCTGGTAAGATTGAGGAAACCTTGTATGGTCTAAAAGACAAATACACCATGCTCTTGGTTACGCGTTCTATGCAGCAAGCATCTCGAATCTCCGATAAGACAGGCTTTTTCCTCAATGGAGATTTGATTGAATTTAACGATACCAAGGATATGTTCCTCTATCCTCAACATAAGGAGACAGAGGACTACATTTCAGGTAAATTTGGATAAGGAGTGAGAAGATGTTACGATCTCAATTTGAAGAAGATTTAGAGAAATTGCATAATCAGTTTTATGCTATGGGACAAGAAGTTCTTTCCCAAATCAATCGTACCGTACGTGCTTTTGTAACGCATGACCGTGACATGGCTAAAGAAGTCATTGAGGAAGATGCAGAAGTAAACGAATACGAAGTGAAACTTGAAAAGAAATCATTTGAAATGATTGCCCTACAACAGCCAGTTTCACAAGACTTACGTACAGTTTTAACAGTTCTAAAAGCTGTGTCAGACTTAGAACGTATGGGGGACCATGCTGTATCTATCGCAAAAGCAACGATTCGTATGAAGGGTGAGCAGCGTATCCCTGCAGTTGAAGAAGAAATTAAAAAAATGGGTCGTGAAGTAAAAAACTTTGTTGAAGCCGCTTTAGAACTTTATTTGAATGGTTCTGTGGATCAAGCCTATGAAGTTGCAACCATGGATGAAAATATCAACAATTACTTTGATAATATTCGAGACCTAGCTACAGAAGAAATCAAAAAACATCCAGAAGCTATCGTCACAGGTCGTGATTACTTCCAAGTGATTTCATACTTGGAGCGCATCGGTGACTATGCAAAAAATATCTGTGAATGGGTTGTTTACTTTGAAACAGGTAAGATTGTTGAATTGTAAGATTGATTAATTATGCAAAAAAAGGAGCTTGTTAGTAAGTAAAAGCTCCTTTTTTGAAAGAAAAAATGAAAATTTTTCATAAAAATTTAAAATATGCTTGACAAACGGAGTTTGTGGAGTTATAATTATACAAAATTAACAGAGAGGTTGTTTATTTATGAATTTTAAAAAATGGATATTTGTCTTATGTAGTTTTCTTGCAAGCTTTTTATTGGTAGCTTGCCAATCGTCTAGCTCAAGCTCGCAGTCTGCAGTGGAGGCCATCAAGCAAAAAGGAAAATTAGTGGTTGCAACTAGCCCCGACTATGCTCCCTTTGAGTTTCAAGCACTTGTGGATGGTAAAAACCAAGTCGTAGGTGCGGATATTGACATGGCGCAAGCAATCGCTGATGAACTTGGAGTGAAATTGGAAGTTTCAAGCATGAGTTTTGATAATGTCTTGACCAGTCTTCAAACAGGAAAAGCAGACCTAGCAATTGCGGGAATCAGTGCAACTGAAGAAAGACAAGAAGTCTTTGATTTCTCAATTCCTTACTATGAAAATAAAATTAGCTTCCTGATCAGAAAATCAGATCTTGAAAAATACAAGGATTTGGACTCTCTAGCAAGTGCTAATATTGCAGCTCAAAAAGGGACTGTTCCTGAATCTATGGTAAAAGAGCAACTTCCAAAGGCACAGTTGACTTCTTTGACAAACATGGGCGAAGCAGTCAACGAGCTTCAATCTAGTAAAGTAGATGCCGTTCATATGGATGAGCCAGTAGCACTAAGCTATGCTGCTAAGAACTCAGATTTGGCAGTGGCTACAGTAAACTTGACTATGAAAGAAGGCGAAGCAAATGCTGTAGCTATCAAAAAAGGTAACTCAGATTTGAAGGAAGTAGTCGATAAGGTCATCCAAAAACTGAAAGATGACGGAACTTACCAAACTTATCTTGAAAAAGCTGCTAAGCTAACAGAAGTAGAACAATAAAAAATAACAGAGTTGGATTTCAGTCCAGCTCTGTTTTTAAATAGCTTAATGTTTTTTCAATATTTTCTAAGGGAATTTTTGCAAAGTGATAGGGACAAGACTCTATGTAGGATAATTCGAAAAAGTCGAGTCCTAGAGGACTATGTTTAAGACTAGCGATGCTAGGATAGTTCCTGAGGTCAAGCAAAAGCCCATCATGAAGTGGATAGCTCGGTAGGGAAATGGGATAGCTTTGTAAGAGCTGTTGTATGTGCTCCTGACTTTTTTCTTGCAGTGCCAGTCGTGCTAGTCTGTTTTTCTCAAAGAGTTGACTATCGATGTAGAGTGATAGAGCCTTTTGCATGATAAGGTTGTTATCATAGTCAAGGATATTTTTATAGGACACAAAGGCTTCTTTGATGGCATTTGGAAGTATGAGGGCAGTAATCCGAAGAGCAGGGAAAAGACTGGTAGAAAAGGATTTGATATAGATGACCAGATCATTTTGGTCTAGATAGTGGAAGGTCTGCCCCATTTTGGGATCGAGATCCCCCAGATAGTCATCCTCGACGATGTAAATTTGATACTTGGCAGCCAAATCTAGAATGGCTCGTTTTTCTTGGTCCGTATAGGAATGTCCTAGAGGATAGTGAAAACGTGGAATGGTATAGAAAAACTTAATCTTACCTGTTTTAAAATGTTGTTCTAGTTCGTTTAGGTCAATGCCATCAATCCGTCGTTCAATGGTTTGATAGGGAAGCCCCTGAGCCAGCAGGAGTTGGTTCATTCGATGATAGGTAGGTTGCTCAACCAGAATTTCCTGAGTCCGACTCGGAAAGTCTATCTGAGAAAGGATAAAGAGAGCCTGTTGGGTTCCAGACGTCATGACCAACTGGTCTGCCTTACTATAAATCGCTTGATCAAAGAGTAATGTCTGAACGGACTGACGTAATTCTTCTAAACCCTCTTGGTGTTCATAGTAGTTGTAGAGATAATTTTCTCGCCCAATCAAGCTCTCATTAACGCACAGACGAAAATCATCATAGGCTGCTGCGTGTTCATCGTTAACTGAGATAATTAAGTCTTCATGACTGGTTTGTTGCTCCAATACATAATAACCACTTTGAGGTTTTGAGTAGATATATTTCTCGTATCGGAGTTCTAAGAGTGCGCGCTGTATGGTGTCTTTGCTACAGTGAAAATCTTGACTGAGTTTTCGGATAGATGGTAGGCGACTTCCAGTTGGATATCTACCTGATTCTATCTCATTTTTTAGATAGTGAACGACTTGTTCATACTTGCTTTCTTGCTTCATCCCAGACCTCTCATGATTTTGTTACATTGTACCTTTTTTTTGGAAGTTTGGCAATGTTATACTCTTCGAAAATCTCTTCAAACCGCGTCAACGTCGCCTTGCCGTATATATGTTACTGACTCCGTCAGTTCCATCTACAACCTCAAAACAGTGTTTTGAGCAACCTGCGGCTAGTTTCCTAGTTTGCTCTTTGATTTTCATTGAATATTAAAAGGCAGTCTAGCATTCAATTCTAATCAGAAATGTGATATACTTAGTAAGTAAAATTTTCAAAGAAGAGTGAGATGATGAAGGTGCAAGAACCAGTTAAATTATTCCAATATAATACTTTGGGAGCCTTGATGGCGGGACTTTACGGTGGAACCATGACCGTTGGTGAATTGCTCCAACATGGTGATTTAGGATTAGGAACCCTGGATTCTATCGATGGAGAATTGATTGTCTTAGATGGGAAAGCTTATCAGGCTAAGGGATCAGGTGAGAAACCTGAAATTGTGGAAGTTTCACCAGATGCTTTAATTCCCTATGCAGCAGTTGTACCCCACCAGGCAGAAGTTATTTTCCGTCAGCGTTTTGAAATGACTGATCAGGAACTTGAAAAACGTATTGAGTCCTATTATGATGGAGAGAATCTTTTCCGTTCCATCAAGATTCATGGTGATTTTAAACACATGCATGTTCGCATGATTCCAAAATCAACAACTGAAACGAAGTTTGCTGACGTTGCGACACATCAGCCTGAATATAGCTGCGACAACGTCTCAGGAACTATCGTTGGTTTTTGGACACCTGAAATTTTCCATGGAGTTAGTGTTGCTGGTTACCATCTACACTTTATCTCAGATGACCTAACCTTTGGTGGCCACGTTATGGATTTTGTTATCAAGGAAGGTATTGTAGAAGTGGGAGCTGTTGACCAGTTGGATCAACGTTTTCCTGTTCAGGATCGTCAATATCTATTTGCTAAGTTTAATGTTGACGAGATGAAAAAAGATATCGAACAGGCAGAATAATAGGAGTCAAATATGAAAATTCATGTAATAATAACGATGCTGGCCTTGTTTGCCATCCTCATTGCAGCAGTTTGGTACGCAAGAAAGAAATACAAGATTAATTTTGCAGTTTTGGGACTTGGGGCAGTTGCATTTTTTGCTTCATCTCAGGTCTTAGAGAAAATCGTTCATCTCTTGGTTCTTCATCCACAAAAGGATGGGACAGTTCCACTCATGACAGAAAATCCTCTTCTCTATGTAATTTATGGCATTTCTATGGCTGCTTTATTTGAAGAAACAGCTCGACTAATCTTTTTCAAATGGTTGAACAAAAAAAGAGAGATGGAAGATTCAGATGCCCTCGCCTATGGTCTTGGTCATGGTGGGCTAGAAATGATTTATATCGGAATTGCTGGTTTACTCAATCTATTTATCCTATTTTCAGCAGTTGAATCGCAAAATCCAGCTATCATGCAACTCTTACCTGAGAGTACACTTGCAACCATTCATAATCTAGCAGCTTGGCAGATTTATCTTTTGGGAGTCGAAAGAATTCTTGCCTTGATTCTTCAAGTTGGATTGACCTTCTGGGTTTTCCAAGCTGTTCGCCAAAAAAAATGGATTTATCTAGTAGCAGCTTACGGTCTGCATGCCTTATTTGATCTGGCACCGAGCCTTTCTCAAGTTGCCTGGATCTCAAATCCTCTAGTGGTAGAGGGAATATTGGCAGTAGAAGTTTTGGCTTTCGTTTTCCTAACAAAATCAATCTTTTACAAGAAACAGTAATATTAAGGAGGCCTAGCCTCTTTTTGTATTGTCACTGCTAAAAGGTGACATAATCATCGAAAAAAATCGCTAAAAATGGTATAATGGAATGAATTTCATAAAAGGATTAGAAAAATGACTGTATCAGATAAATTAAAAGAAACCTTAGAAGGAATCGATATTCGTTTCGACGAACCTTTAAAATCCTATACTTATACAAAAGTTGGAGGAAAGGCAGATTATTTAGTTTTTCCACGCAATCGCTATGAGATGGCTCGTGTGGTCAAGTTTGCCAATCAGGAAAACATTCCTTGGATGGTGCTTGGAAATGCAAGTAACATTATCGTCCGTGAAGGTGGAGTCCGTGGTTTTGTAATCATGTGTGACAAGCTCAATAATGTTTCGGTTGATGGTTATACCATTGAGGCAGAAGCTGGAGCTAATTTGATTGAAACCACTCGCATTGCCCTTCGTCATAGTTTGACGGGCTTTGAGTTTGCTTGTGGTATTCCAGGAAGCGTCGGTGGTGCTGTCTTTATGAATGCTGGCGCTTATGGTGGTGAGATTGCTCATGTTCTCCAGTCTTGTCAAATCTTGACTAAGGAGGGTGAAATCGAAACCTTGTCTGCTAAAGACTTGAACTTTGGTTACCGTCATTCAGCTATTCAAGCATCAGGGGCAGTAGTCCTTTCTGCTAAGTTCGCCCTAGCTCCAGGTAATCACCAAGTCATCAAACAGGAGATGGACCGCTTGACTCATCTTCGTGAACTCAAGCAACCTTTAGAGTATCCTTCATGTGGATCAGTTTTTAAACGTCCAGTGGATCATTTTGCAGGTCAATTGATTGCAGAAGCAGGCTTGAAAGGTTATCGTATCGGTGGGGTTGAAGTTTCTGAAAAGCATGCAGGCTTTATGGTCAATATTGCTGATGGAACTGCTAGAGATTATGAGGAATTGATCGAGTCTGTCATTGAGAAGGTTAAAGAGCGCTCAGGTGTTATCCTCGAGAGAGAAGTTCGAATCCTAGGAGAGCATGAATAAACTAAAAATAGCCTAGCTGCTACTAACTAGAAATGTAAGGGGGTGAAAGCCTATCGGTAGCGAAGATATATGCAGGTGGTCTAACTCCCTGCAAGAGGTAGTAGCGGCCTGACAGAGCCCTGATCTGTTAATCTATGAAAAAGAAGGAATTTATGCCAATTGAAAAAACCAATTATCGAATTCAGAAACGTTTCTAAAGTTTTTGAAGATAGCAACACAAAGGTTCTCAAAGATATTAATTTTGAGTTGGAAGAAGGGAAATTTTATACACTGCTAGGAGCATCTGGTTCAGGAAAATCAACCATCCTAAATATCATTGCAGGTTTGCTAGACGCAACGACTGGAGATATTTTACTGGATGGCGTGCGAATCAACGATATCCCAACTAATAAGCGCGATGTTCATACAGTCTTCCAATCTTATGCCTTGTTTCCGCATATGAATGTCTTTGAAAATGTTGCCTTTCCATTGCGTTTGCGTAAGGTCGATAAAAAAGAAATCGAACAACGTGTATTAGAAGTTCTCAAGATGGTACAGTTGGAAGGTTTCGAAAAACGTTCTATTCGTAAGCTTTCTGGAGGACAACGCCAGCGTGTAGCGATTGCGCGTGCGATTATCAACCAGCCTCGTGTGGTACTCTTGGATGAACCTTTGTCAGCCTTGGACTTGAAGTTGCGAACAGATATGCAGTACGAACTGCGTGAACTGCAACAGCGATTGGGCATTACCTTTGTCTTTGTTACCCACGATCAAGAAGAAGCCTTGGCTATGAGTGACTGGATTTTCGTTATGAATGATGGTGAAATTGTTCAGTCAGGAACACCAGTTGACATCTACGACGAGCCAATCAACCACTTTGTTGCAACCTTTATCGGTGAATCAAACATCTTGCCAGGAACCATGATTGAGGACTACTTGGTTGAGTTCAATGGTAAACGCTTTGAAGCGGTCGACGGTGGGATGAAACCAAATGAACCTGTTGAAGTGGTGATTCGCCCAGAGGACTTGCGCATTACCCTTCCAGAAGAAGGAAAACTTCAAGTGAAGGTCGATACTCAGCTTTTCCGTGGGGTTCACTATGAAATTATCGCCTATGATGAACTCGGCAATGAATGGATGATTCACTCAACTCGTAAGGCCATCGTTGGTGAAGAAATCGGTCTGGACTTTGAACCAGAAGACATCCACATCATGCGTCTTAATGAAACAGAAGAAGAGTTCGATGCACGTATCGAAGAATATGTAGAAATCGAAGAGCAAGAAGCAGGTTTGATTAACGCTATCGAGGAGGAAAGAGATGAAGAAAACAACCTCTAAACTCTTTGTAGTACCCTACATGCTTTGGATTGTGCTCTTTGTATTGGCACCCTTGGTCTTGATATTCGGGCAATCCTTTTTCAACATTGAAGGCCAGTTCAGTTTAGAAAACTATAAATCCTATTTTGCGTCACAAAACTTGACCTATCTCAAAATGAGTTTTAACTCAGTTCTCTATGCTGGGATTGTAACTCTAGTGACACTTCTTATCAGTTATCCAACAGCCCTCTTTTTAACTCGTCTCAAACACCGTCAACTATGGCTTATGCTGATCATTTTGCCAACCTGGATCAATCTTCTCCTTAAAGCTTATGCCTTTATCGGGATTTTCGGTCAAAATGGTTCTATTAATCAATTCCTCGAATTTATCGGAATTGGTTCGCAGCAGTTGCTCTTTACGGATTTCTCATTTATCTTTGTCGCAAGCTACATCGAGCTTCCATTTATGATTTTGCCTATCTTCAATGTCTTGGATGATATGGATAATAACCTTATCAATGCGAGCTATGACCTCGGTGCGACCAAGTGGGAAACCTTTCGCCATGTCATCTTCCCTCTGTCAATGAACGGAGTACGAAGCGGAGTTCAATCTGTCTTTATCCCGAGTTTAAGTCTCTTTATGTTGACCCGTTTGATTGGGGGGAACCGAGTGATTACCTTGGGGACTGCCATCGAGCAGAACTTCCTGACAAACGATAATTACGGTATGGGTTCAACTATCGGTGTTGTTCTTATCCTGACCATGTTTATCACCATGTGGGTGACTAAGGAAAGGAGAGAACGATGAAAAAATTATCAAATCTTTACCTAGCCTTTGTCTTTATCGTCCTCTATCTGCCAATCTTTTACTTGATTGGTTATGCCTTCAATGCTGGGGATGATATGAATAGCTTTACAGGCTTTAGTTTGTCTCACTTTGAAACCATGTTTGGCGATGGAAGACTCATGCTAATCTTGGTTCAGACCTTTTTACTAGCCTTCCTATCGGCCCTGATTGCGACTGTCATTGGGACTTTTGGTGCCATTTACATCTACCAATCTCGAAAAAAATACCAAGAAGCCTTCCTATCACTCAATAACATTTTGATGGTTGCACCTGACGTTATGATTGGTGCCAGCTTCTTGATTCTCTTTACACAACTCAAGTTTTCACTTGGTTTTCTGACTGTTCTGTCTAGTCACGTAGCCTTCTCGATTCCAATCGTAGTGCTTATGGTCTTGCCTCGATTAAAAGAGATGAATGGAGATATGATTCATGCAGCCTATGACCTTGGAGCTAGTCAGTTCCAGATGTTCAAGGAAATTATGCTTCCTTACCTAACGCCGTCTATTATTGCAGGTTACTTCATGGCATTCACCTATTCATTAGATGACTTTGCTGTGACCTTCTTTGTAACGGGAAATGGTTTTTCAACCTTGTCAGTTGAAATCTACTCTCGAGCTCGTAAGGGAATTTCTCTAGAAATCAATGCTCTTTCAGCCTTGGTCTTTCTCTTTAGTATTATCCTAGTTGTCGGATATTACTTCATTTCACGTGAGAAGGAGGAGCAAGCATGAAACGACTCTATTCATTTTTAGCAGGAATTCTTGCGATTATCCTCGTCTTGTGGGGAATTTCTTACCATCTTGACAGTAAAATCAATAGTCGCGATAGTCAAAAATTGGTTATCTACAACTGGGGAGACTATATCGCCCCTGAACTTCTCGAGAAATTTACAGAAGAAACAGGAATCCAAGTCCAGTATGAGACCTTTGACTCCAACGAAGCCATGTATACCAAGATTAAGCAGGGTGGGACAACCTATGATATTGCCATCCCAAGTGAGTACATGATTAACAAGATGAAGGATGAAGACCTTCTAGTTCCACTGGATTATAGTAAGATTGAGGGCATTGAGAATATCGGTTCTGAATTTCTCAACCAGTCCTTTGATCCCAACAACCAGTACTCTATCCCATACTTCTGGGGGACCTTGGGAATTGTCTACAATGAGACTATGGTGGAAGAAGCGCCTGAACATTGGGACGACCTTTGGAAGCCAGAGTATAAAAACTCTATTATGCTTTTTGATGGGGCGCGTGAAGTACTTGGTTTAGGTCTTAACTCGCTAGGCTATAGCCTCAACTCTAAAGATCCACAGCAGTTGGAGGAAACGGTAGATAAGCTCTATAAGCTAACACCTAATATCAAGGCTATTGTGGCGGATGAGATGAAGGGTTACATGATTCAGAACAATGCTGCCATTGGTGTGACCTTCTCAGGAGAAGCCAGCCAGATGCTGGAGAAAAATGAAAATCTCCGCTATGTCGTACCGACAGAGGCAAGTAATCTCTGGTTTGACAATATGGTTATTCCTAAGACTGTCAAGAACCAGGATGCTGCCTATGCCTTCATTAACTTTATGTTGAAGCCCGAAAATGCTCTTAAGAACGCAGAGTATGTCGGCTATTCAACACCAAACAATCCTGCTAAGGAAATGCTCCCTGAGGAGACCAAAGAGGACAAGTCCTTCTATCCAGATGCAGACACTATGAAACACCTAGAAGTTTATGAGAAGTTTGACCATAAATGGACAGGAATTTACAGCGACCTCTTCCTACAATTTAAAATGTATCGGAAGTAGGAGTTAGCAGTCACGAAACGAATCAGTCAATCTGGTTCGTTTTTTGAATAGTTGTATAGTTGTGTATTTTTACTATCCTATTTGCTTATTTTATAGCCTAGTAGTATACTAAGTTTATAATAATAGAAAGCGGCAACAAATCATGAAAATGTCTACTTTTTTCAAAAAAAGTTATTGGCCAACCTTTTTGATTGTTCAGCAAACTGTTATACTATTCTCTCTAAAGGATGGTTTGGATCGACAATACCTAACAACTGATTCCATACATTTGGTGATAGGGTTCTTTATATTTGTAAATATTTTCGAAGCTATCTTTAACAATTCAAAACTTTGGAATAAAAGTTGGGATAAAAAGAAAAATGGTAGTAAGAAAAAATATATCCTGAAAAAGTAACCAGAGATATAGGGAGTTGGTTATTTAAATGAGGATTATTTCCAGTTGACGCAGACTTAAAAAAACGATATAATAAGAAAGTTGAGAATTGATTTTCTCTCCATCTTAGTTCAGAGAATTGGCGGTGCTGCGAGCCATCTAAGATAGAAAATCATGCTACTCAATCCAACAATTGCATAAGAATCAAAGAATGACAAGTTCATTGAATGAAGGTGGTACCGCGGTTTTTCGCCCTTCGTGATATGGATTTGTCTTTTATTTTTGGAGGTGTTTATGAGAACATTTCTTGTCAAACAAAAATTTCGCCTAGGTGGTGAACGCTTTGATATCAAGGATGAAATGGGCAATGTCGCCTATCAGGTTGAAGGTTCATTTTTTAAGATTCCTAAAACCTTTACCATCTATGATGTTGCTGGTGAACAGGTCAGTGAGATTAGTAAGGAAGTCTTAACTTTCCTACCTCGTTTTGAAATTCAACTGAGTAACGGCGATCATTTTTATATTCGGAAGAAGTTGACTTTCTGGAAGGATAAGTATGAGTTTGACAATCTCGGCCTTCGCATCGAAGGAAATGTCTGGGATTTGAATTTTAAATTGCTGGACGACCGTGACCAAGTGATTGCTGAGATTACCAAGGAACTTTTCCATTTAACCTCTACCTATACCGTAACCGTCTATGACGAATCTTATGCTGACCTAGTCATCTCCCTCTGTGTCGCTATCGACTATGTGGAAATGCTAGAAAGCCAATCAAATTAGTAAAAAGGAGATACATATGAAACAATTATCTAGTGCACAAGTCCGCCAAATGTGGCTTGATTTCTGGGCCAGCAAAGGCCACTCTGTAGAACCATCAGTTAGCTTGGTTCCTGTCAATGACCCAACACTTTTGTGGATCAACTCAGGGGTTGCCACTCTTAAAAAATACTTTGACGGCACCATCATTCCTGAAAACCCACGGATTACCAATGCGCAAAAGGCTATCCGTACCAACGATATTGAAAACGTAGGGAAGACGGCGCGTCATCATACCATGTTTGAAATGTTGGGGAACTTCTCTATCGGGGATTACTTCCGTGACGAAGCCATTACTTGGGCTTATGAACTTTTGACAAGTCCTGAATGGTTTGACTTCCCAGCTGAAAAACTTTACATGACCTACTATCCGGCCGATAAAGATTCATACAACCGCTGGATTGAAGTGGGAGTGGACCCAAGTCACTTGATTCCGATCGAAGATAACTTCTGGGAAATCGGTGCGGGACCTTCTGGCCCTGATACAGAAATCTTCTTCGATCGTGGAGAAGCCTTTGACCCAGAAAACATTGGTCTTCGTCTTCTTGCAGAAGATATCGAAAATGACCGTTATATCGAAATCTGGAACATCGTTTTGTCACAATTTAACGCAGACCCTGCTGTTCCTCGTAGCGAGTACAAAGAATTGCCACACAAAAACATTGATACGGGCGCTGGTTTGGAGCGTTTGGTGGCGGTTATCCAAGGGGCTAAGACAAACTTTGAAACAGACCTCTTCATGCCGATCATTCGTGAAGTAGAGAAATTGTCTGGTAAGGTTTACGACCAAGATGGCGACAACATGAGCTTCAAGGTTATTGCAGACCACATCCGTTCTCTTTCATTTGCCATCGGTGATGGTGCCCTTCCTGGAAATGAAGGTCGTGGTTATGTCCTTCGTCGTCTTCTCCGTCGAGCTTCTATGCATGGTCAAAAATTGGGTATCAATGAGCCTTTCCTTTACAAACTCGTTCCAACTGTTGGAAAAATCATGGAAAGCTACTACCCAGAAGTTCTTGAAAAACGTGACTTTATTGAGAAAATCGTTAAGAGCGAGGAAGAGTCATTTGCTCGTACTCTTCACTCAGGTCAACACTTTGCCCAAGGCATCGTAGCAGACTTGAAAGAAAAAGGACAATCTGTCATTGCTGGTCAAGATGTCTTTAAACTCTATGATACATACGGATTCCCAGTGGAATTGACAGAAGAAATCGCTGAAGAAGCTGGTATGACTGTAGACCGTGAAGGCTTCGAAGCAGCCATGAAGGAACAACAAGAACGTGCGCGTGCATCTGCTGTCAAAGGTGGATCTATGGGTATGCAAAATGAAACCCTTCAAAACATCACTGTAGAAAGTGTCTTCAACTACAATGCTAGTCAATTGTCTTCTAAGTTGGTGGCTATCGTAGCTGACAATGCCGAAGTAGAAGCTGTGTCAGAAGGAACTGCATCTCTTATCTTTGCAGAAACTCCATTCTACGCTGAAATGGGTGGACAGGTTGCAGACCACGGTCAAATCTTGGATGCTGCAGGAAATGTCGTAGCGACTGTGACAGACGTTCAAAAAGCACCAAATGGACAAGCATTGCACACCGTTGAAGTTCTTGCTCCTCTTGCTTTGAACCAAGAATACACTTTGGCCATCGATAGCAATCGTCGTCACCGTGTTATGAAGAACCACACAGCAACTCACTTGCTCCATGCGGCCCTTCACAATATCCTTGGCCACCATGCTACTCAAGCAGGTTCACTCAACGAAGTAGAATTTCTTCGCTTTGACTTCACCCATTTCCAAGCCGTAACTCCAGAAGAATTGCGTGCTATTGAACAGCAAGTCAATGAAAAAATCTGGGAAGCTATTGCGGTCAAGACTGTTGAGACAGACATTGACACAGCCAAAGAAATGGGAGCTATGGCCCTCTTTGGTGAGAAATACGGTAAGGAAGTCCGTGTTGTGACCATTGGTGACTACTCAGTTGAACTTTGTGGTGGTACTCACGTAGGTAACACTTCTGAAATTGGTCTCTTCAAGATTGTCAAAGAAGAAGGGATCGGATCAGGAACTCGCCGTATCTTGGCAGTGACTGGTAAGGAAGCCTTTGAAGCCTACCGTGAACAAGAAGATGCTCTTAAAGCAGTCGCAGCAACCTTGAAAGCACCTCAACTTAAAGAAGTACCTCACAAGGTAGAAGGACTTCAAGAACAACTTCGTCAATTGCAAAAAGAAAATGCTGAGTTGAAAGAAAAAGCCGCAGCTGCAGCCGCAGGCGACATCTTCAAGGATGTGAAGGAAGTCAATGGTCACCGTTACATTGCTAGCCAAGTTTCTGTATCTGACGCTGGTGCCCTTCGTACTTTTGCAGATAACTGGAAACAAAAAGACTACTCTGATCTTCTTGTCCTAGTTGCCGCTATCGGTGACAAAGTCAATGTCCTTGTAGCAAGCAAGACAAAAGACCTTCATGCAGGAAACCTTGTCAAAGAATTGGCACCAATCGTCGATGGACGTGGTGGTGGTAAACCAGACATGGCCATGGCAGGAGGAAGCAACCAATCTAAAATCCAAGAAGTGTTGGATGCAGTAGCAGGTAAATTGTAAGAAAATAAAGATCTATCCACTCGGATAGGTCTTTTTTAATATATAAGAAAAAACTCCTCACAGGAGATGTGAGGAGTTATATAGTTACTAGGAATTAAACAATCCCTTGGGCAATCATAGCGTTTGCTACGTTTTCAAAGGCTGCAATGTTTGCACCTGCAAGGTAGTCAGTACCAAGACCGTAAGTTTCTGCAGTTGTTTTAGCTGTGTTAAAGATGTTAGTCATGATGTCTTTCAAGCGACCGTCAACTTCTTCACGTGTCCATGAAAGGCGAAGGCTGTTTTGGCTCATTTCAAGAGCTGATACAGCTACCCCACCAGCATTGGCAGCTTTGGCAGGTCCATAAAGGATTCCATTTTCCTTGTAGACTTTGATAGCTTTAAGGTCGCTAGGCATGTTAGCACCTTCAGATACACAGATAACTCCTTGAGCAACCAAGCGTTTCGCAGCTTCACCGTTGATCTCGTTTTGAGTAGCACATGGAAGAGCGATATCGTAGTTTCCAGTGTAAGTCCATACAGAACCTTCATAGTAAGTAGCAGTTGGTTTTTCAGCAGCGTACTCAGTCAAACGAGCACGGCGTTTTTCTTTAACGTCTGTAAGAAGGTCAAAGTCGATACCATTTTCATCGATGACATAACCATTTGAGTCAGATACAGAGATAACAGTTGCACCAAGTTCAGTTGCTTTTTGAAGAGCGTATTGAGCTACGTTACCAGAACCTGAAATCACAACTTTCTTACCAGCAAAGCTGTTGCCGTTAGCTTTAAGCATTTCTTCAGTGTAGTAAACCAAACCGTAACCAGTTGCTTCTGGACGAATCAAGCTACCACCAAATCCAAGAGGTTTACCAGTCAAGACACCAGCATCAAACTGGTTAAGGCGTTTGTATTGACCGTAAAGGTAACCAATCTCACGTCCACCAACACCGATATCACCAGCAGGTACGTCAAGAGATGGTCCGATGTATTTTTGCAATTCAGTCATGAAGCTTTGGCAGAAGCGCATCACTTCAGCATCAGTTTTGCCTTTAGGATCGAAGTCTGATCCACCTTTACCACCACCGATTGGAAGTCCAGTCAAAACGTTTTTAAAGATTTGTTCGAATCCGAGGAATTTCAAGATCCCTTGGTTAACAGTTGGGTGGAAACGAAGTCCGCCTTTATATGGTCCAACAGCTGAGTTGAATTGAACACGGTAACCACGGTTAACTTGAACTTTTCCATCACGGTCAACCCATGGAACACGGAAAGAAATTACGCGTTCTGGCTCAGTGATACGTGCCAAGATATTTTCTTCAATATACTCAGGGTGTTTTTCAAAGACAGGCTCCAAAGTGCTGAAGAATTCTTCAACCGCCTGGAGAAATTCAGCCTCATGCCCGTTACGAGCTTTTACAGTTTCAAACACGCTTTGGATATATTCTTTAGCAGATGTCATATCGTTCTCCTTTTTGTTGTCATATTTTATTACATGAGTCATTATAGCAGAAAAATTTTTCAGTGTAAAGAAAAAAACACAAATTTTCTAAAAATTCTTTCAATTTGATACAACTGATTCAAAACTTGCTAAAAAACGAACATTTTCTATGGAAATGGTTTTATTGAAAAGCAAAAGTTAAAGTATGGTATAATAATAGACATAAAAAGGAATCTGGAGGAACAGAATCATGGTATCAACTAAAACACAGATTGCTGGTTTTGAGTTTGACAATTGCTTGATGAATGCGGCAGGAGTTGCTTGTATGACAATTGAGGAGTTAGAAGGTGTCAAAAATTCAGCAGCAGGAACCTTTGTCACTAAGACAGCAACCTTGGAATTTCGTCAGGGAAATCCTGAACCACGTTATCAAGATGTTCCACTTGGCTCTATCAACTCTATGGGTCTACCAAATAATGGTTTAGATTATTACTTAAACTATCTATTGGAATTGCAAGACAAGGAACCAAATCGTACCTTCTTTTTATCATTAGTTGGAATGTCTCCAGAGGAAACTCATACCATTTTGAAGAAGGTGCAAGAAAGTGATTTTCGTGGTCTAACTGAACTCAATCTCTCATGTCCCAATGTTCCAGGAAAACCTCAGATTGCCTATGACTTTGAAACCACAGATCGTATCTTATCAGAAGTCTTTGAGTATTTTACAAAACCTCTAGGAATTAAGCTTCCACCTTATTTTGATATTGTACATTTTGACCAGGCTGCAGAAATTTTCAACAAATACCCGCTCAAATTTGTCAACTGTGTCAACTCTATCGGTAATGGTCTTTATATTGAAGATGAGTTGGTCGTGATTCGTCCAAAGAACGGCTTTGGTGGAATTGGTGGAGAATACATCAAACCTACTGCCCTTGCAAATGTTCATGCTTTCTATCAACGCTTAAATCCAGAAATCCAAATCATCGGAACTGGTGGAGTATTAACAGGGCGTGATGCTTTTGAACATATCTTATGTGGTGCTAGCATGGTGCAGGTAGGAACTACTCTTCATAAAGAAGGAGTAGGTGCTTTTGAGCGTATTACCAAGGAACTCAAAGAAATTATGGCGCAAAAAGGTTATCAAAGCCTAGAGGATTTCCGTGGTAAATTACATTATATTGATTAAATAAAAGCGAAACTAAAAAGAAAGGAGAATAGATGCTAGCCATAGAAGAAAGCCGAAAACTGTCCTTAGCGAACCTTCCGAGTTTGACCCTGTTTACAGGGGTCGATCAAGGTCAGTATGACGTCATGAAAACACAGGTTCTAAAGCAAATCGGCTACGATCCTGCAGATTTGAACTTTGCTTATTTTGACATGAAAGAAGTAGACTACAAAAGCTTGGAGCTAGAGCTGGTCAGTCTTCCTTTCTTTGCGGATGAAAAAATTGTTATTTTAGATCATTTTGTCGATATAACGACAGCTAAAAAACGCTATCTATCTGATGATGAACTTAAGGCTTTTGAAGAATATTTGGAAAACCCATCTCCGACGAGTAAATTAGTTATTTTTGCTGAAGGGAAGCTAGATAGTAAGCGACGTCTAGTTAAAATTCTAAAGAGGGATGCCAAGATTTTTGAAGCTCTTGAACCAAAAGAGCAAGAAATACGAGCATATTTTCAAAAGTGGGCTCAGGAACAAGGACTGACCTTTGATGGAAAATCCTTTGAACAGTTACTTATCAAATCAGGTTTTCAATTCAGTGAAATTCAGAAAAACCTACTCTTCTTACAGTCTTATAAGGATGATGACCGGATTACCGAAGAAGACATTGTTGAGGCCATACCAAAGACTTTGCAGGATAATATCTTTGATTTAACTCAGTTAATATTGACTAAGAAGATTGATCAGGCACGTGATTTAGTCAAAGATTTGACTTTGCAGGGAGAAGATGAGATTAAACTGATTGCCATTATGTTGGGGCAGTTCAGACTTTATACACAAGTGAAAATTTTGCAAGAGTCAGGTCAGACAGAGTCCCAGATGGTCAGCAGTTTAGGTCACTATCTTGGTCGCAATCCGAATCCCTACCAAATCAAGTTTGCCCTTCGTGATTCTCGAAGACTATCCCTTGATTTTCTCCAGAATTCTATTCGTCATCTCGTCCAAGCTGATTACCAAATTAAGACAGGAGTTTATGAGAAAGGTTACCTGTTTGAGAAGGCCCTATTACAGATTGCTAGCCAGTCAAATTGAGCAAATAACTTGAAAAAATAGGATGATTGCGTTATCATCTTTATATAGAAAGAAAAAGAGGTATTACAGATGGCTATTATCTTACCAGATCTTCCATACGCTTACGATGCATTGGAACCATACATCGATGCTGAAACAATGCACTTGCACCATGACAAACACCACCAAACTTACGTTAACAATGCAAATGCAGCTCTTGAAAAACACCCTGAAATCGGTGAAGACCTTGAAGTTTTGCTTGCTGATGTAGAATCTATCCCAGCTGATATCCGTCAAGCGCTTATCAACAACGGTGGTGGACACTTGAACCACGCTCTTTTCTGGGAATTGATGACTCCTGAAAAAACAGCTCCTTCGGCAGAACTTGCAGCAGCAATCGATGAAACTTTCGGTTCATTCGAAGAATTCCAAGCAGCCTTCACTGCAGCAGCAACTACTCGTTTCGGTTCTGGATGGGCATGGTTGGTTGTTAACCAAGAAGGTAAACTTGAAGTAACTTCAACTGCAAACCAAGACACACCAATCTCAGAAGGTAAAAAACCAATCTTGGGCTTGGATGTTTGGGAACATGCTTACTACGTGAAATACCGTAACGTTCGTCCTGACTACATCAAAGCTTTCTTCTCAGTTATCAACTGGAATAAAGTAGACGAACTTTACGCAGCAGCTAAATAATCTTAATAACGACACCTTTGGGTTAGAATTTCATCTAACTTGAAAGGTGTTTTTTGTTTGCTTTTCTTAGAAGTAACTGTCTTATGATTTTCCTTTGTTGGATAGGCTTGGTTTATGGTATAATGATAAGATAGAAATCGAAGGAGAAATCATGAATATTCAACAATTACGCTACGTTGTAGCTATTGCTAATAGTGGTACTTTTCGTGAAGCGGCTGAGAAGATGTACGTTAGCCAACCGAGTCTATCTATTTCTGTAAGAGACTTGGAAAAAGAGCTCGGCTTCAAGATTTTTCGTAGAACCAGTTCAGGTACTTTTCTTACTCGCCGTGGAATGGAATTTTATGAAAAGGCACAAGAATTGGTTAAAGGATTTGATGTTTTCCAAAATCAGTATGCCAATCCTGAAGAGGAGAAAGATGAGTTTTCAATAGCCAGCCAGCACTATGATTTCTTGCCACCAACCATTACAGCTTTTTCGCAACAATATCCTGACTATAAGAATTTCCGTATTTTTGAATCAACAACTGTTCAGATTTTGGATGAAGTAGCCCAAGGACATAGTGAGATTGGAATTATCTACCTCAACAATCAAAACCAAAAGGGAATTATGCAACGGGTTGAAAAGTTAGGACTTGAAGTGATTGAGTTGATTCCTTTCCAGACGCATATCTATCTGCGTGAAGGGCATCCTTTAGCCAAGAAAAAAGAGTTGGTTATGGAGGATTTGGCTGATTTACCAACAGTTCGATTCACACAGGAAAAGGATGAGTATCTTTATTACTCAGAGAACTTTGTAGATACAAGTGCTAGCTCTCAAATGTTTAACGTAACTGACCGTGCTACCTTAAATGGAATCCTTGAAAGAACAAATGCTTATGCGACTGGTTCTGGATTCTTAGATAGCGACAGTGTGAACGGGATCACCGTTATTCCGCTAAATGATAATCTCAATAATCGCATGGTTTATGTGAAACGTGAGGAAGTAGACTTGAGCCAAGCGGGAACCTTATTTGTAGAAGTTATGCAAGAGTATTTTGATCAGAAGAGGAAAGCATGAAAAAAAGAGGAATAATTGCAGGGATTATAGCAGCCTTAATTGTCTTAGATCAATTGGTAAAGGCGTACGTCGTTCAAAATATTGCTCTTGGTGAAATCAAATCATGGATCCCAAATCTAGTTAGTTTAACCTATCTGCAAAATAGAGGAGCAGCCTTTTCTATCTTACAAGATCAGCAGTTGTTATTCGCTGTCATTACCCTGGTCGTCGTGGTAGGTGCCATTTGGTATCTCCATAAACACATGGAGGATTCCTTATGGACTGTCTCAGGATTGGTTTTGATTATTGCAGGTGGTCTAGGGAATTTTATCGATCGCATCAGTCAAGGATTTGTCGTGGATATGTTCCACTTAGACTTTATTAATTTTGCAATTTTCAATGTAGCTGATAGTTATCTGACAGTAGGAGTAGTTGTGTTATTGCTTGCAATGCTAAAAGAGGAAATGAATGGAAATTAAAATTGAAAGAGGCGGACTACGTTTAGACAAGACTTTGTCAGATTTGACAGAACTGTCGCGAAGTCTCGCCAATGAACAAATCAAATCAGGCCAAGTCTTGGTCAACGGTCAGGTTAAAAAAGCCAAGTATACGGTCCAAGAGGGTGATGTCGTTACTTATCAGGTGCCAGAACCAGAAGTTTTGGAGTATGTGGCTGAAGATATTCCTTTAGAAATCATTTATCAAGATGAGGATGTAGCTGTAGTTAACAAACCTCAAGGAATGGTTGTTCATCCAAGCGCTGGTCATACCAGTGGGACCTTGGTTAACGCCCTTATGTACCATATCAAGGACTTATCAGGCATCAATGGTGTCTTGCGTCCAGGGATTGTCCATCGTATTGATAAAGATACATCTGGACTCTTGATGATTGCTAAAAACGATGATGCCCATTTAGCACTAGCTCAAGAATTGAAGGACAAAAAGTCTCTTCGGAAATATTGGGCCATCGTTCATGGGAATCTTCCCAACGACCGTGGAGTCATTGAGGTGCCGATTGGACGTAGTGAAAAAGACCGTAAGAAACAAGCTGTGACTGCTAAAGGCAAACCAGCAGTGACACGTTTTCAAGTCTTAGAACGTTTTGGTGATTATACATTGCTGGAATTGCAACTGGAAACTGGAAGAACTCATCAAATCCGTGTGCACATGGCTTATATCGGTCATCCAGTCGCTGGTGATGAGGTTTACGGGCCTCGTAAAACCTTGAAAGGTCATGGGCAATTTCTCCATGCTAAGACACTTGGTTTTACCCATCCAAGAACTGGTGAAAATATGGAATTTACTTCCGATATCCCAGATATCTTTAAAGAGACTTTAGAGAAACTTCGAAATAACTAAAAAAGGACTCAAGCGAGTCCCTTTTATTTGCGTTTTTTCTTGGCTTTTTTCATTTTATTGGCCATGCGTTTCATGGATTGCTTCATAGCAAATTCACCGATTTTACCCTTGAGACCTCCACCGAACATTTGGCTCATATCAGGCATTCCTGCTCCTCCAAGAGCTGACAAGTCAGGCATACCACCTTGTCCCATCATACCTTCAAGGGCTGACATATCCATACCCCCAGGCATATTTTTAGGAAGATTGTTAGGGTTGATGCCCATCTGTTTCATCATCTTGTTCATGTCACCAGACATGACACCTTGCATGAGTTGTTTAGCTTGGTTGAAGTCCTTGATGAACTTGTTGACTTCGATAAAGGTATTACCAGAACCGGCAGCGATACGACGGCGGCGACTTGGAGTAAGCAAGTCTGGATTTTCACGTTCTTCAGGAGTCATAGAAGAGACGATGGCACGTTTGCGAGCAATTTGTTTTTCATCCACCTTCATGTTTTGAAGGGCAGGATTGTTGGCCATACCTGGAATCATCTTGAGCAAATCTTCCATCGGGCCCATATTTTGTACCTGATCCAACTGATCGATGAAATCATTGAAATCAAAGGTATTTTCCCGCATCTTTTCAGCCATTTCAAGGGCTTTTTGCTCATCGTATTCTTGGGAAGCTTTCTCAATCAGAGTCAGCATATCCCCCATACCGAGAATACGGCTAGCCATACGGTCTGGGTGGAAGGTTTCGATATCGGTAATCTTTTCACCAGTACCCGTGAACTTGATTGGTTTTCCAGTGATGTGACGAACAGAAAGGGCAGCACCACCACGAGTATCACCGTCAATCTTTGTAAGGATGACACCAGTAACTTCTAACTGAGCGTTAAATTCACGCGCAACGTTTGCAGCTTCCTGACCAATCATGGCATCGATGACAAGAAGGATTTCATTTGGTTGAGCGAGGGCTTTAACGTCACGAAGCTCATTCATGAGAAGTTCGTCAATTTGCAAACGACCGGCTGTATCGATTAAAACATAGTCGTTATGGTTGGCTTTGGCTTTCTCCAAACCTTGGCGAACAATCTCAACTGCAGGAACTTCAGTACCAAGAGCAAATACGGGAACATCAATCTGTTGTCCAAGTGTTTTCAACTGGTCAATAGCAGCAGGACGATAGATATCGGCTGCAATCATTAAAGGACGAGCATCCTCTTCCTTTTTGAGTTTATTAGCAAGTTTACCTGCAAAAGTTGTTTTACCAGCCCCCTGCAAACCGACCATCATGATAATGGTTGGGATTTTTGGTGACTTGATAATCTCAGCTGTGTCTGAACCAAGGACTTCCGTCAATTCTTCATTGACAATCTTGATGATTTGTTGGGCTGGATTAAGGGTGTCAATAACCTCATGCCCGATCGCACGTTCACGAACCTTTTTGATAAAATCCTTTACCACAGGAAGAGCAACGTCGGCTTCTAAAAGAGCCAGACGAATTTCCTTGGTTGCTTCTTGGATATCACTCTCGGTAATTTTTCCTTTTTTACGTAGGTTTTTAAAAACGTTCTGCAAACGTTCTGTTAAATTTTCAAATGCCATATTTTTCTCCTATTTTTTCAATTCAGTGGAAATCGTCCGAAATGTTGCAAACTCTCTAGTTCTTCGGTTGTGACTTCTTTCATGATTTCATTTGGATATCCCCAACAGCTAAAACCTATTTGCATAGCTTTGGAGATATCATCGGGCGAGATAATCTGTAGTCGTCTAGGAAATGGTTCCTCTGCAGCTAATAATTTACAGGGTATTCCTTTATAGACGACAAGATTTTCCATGATTACTCCCTATTATCAATACTGGTCAAAATCTCAATTTGCTCTTGCAGAAAAGTATCTTCTGGATAACGCTCCAAAATCTGATCAAAAATCTGACTGCGAACAATGTAGTCAGAGTACATATGGAGCTTCATCTCATAGTCTTCCAGAATCTTTTCGGTTCGTTTGATATTATCATAAACAGCCTGACGACTGACACCGAATTCTTCAGCGATTTCAGCTAAACTATAGTCATCAGCATAGTAGAGTTCGATATAGTTCATTTGTTTATCAGTCAAAAGGGCTGCATAAAATTCAAATAGAGCATTCATTCGATTGGTTTTTTCAATTTCCATAAGATTTATTATACCAAAAAAAAGCCCAATCCGCTAGCTAGGGGCTGATTTTAGCTAGAAGTTAGAAAATAAGCTTTTCACTGTTCTTTTCTGACTATGAAGCCTTTTTTTGATATAATGGATAGGATTATAATGATTTAGAAAGAGGTAGTTATGAAAGAATTAGAATCAGTGTTACAAGACCGTTTTGAGCTTGTTTTTACAGATAAAAGCTTACTTGAAACAGCTTTTACCCATACCAGTTATGCCAATGAGCACCGCCTCTTAAAAATTTCACACAACGAACGCTTGGAATTTTTAGGAGACGCTGTTCTGCAATTATTGATTTCAGAATATCTGTTTAAAAAATACCCTAAAAAACCAGAAGGGGACTTGTCTAAACTCCGTGCTATGATTGTACGAGAAGAAAGTTTGGCTGGTTTTGCCCGTGATTGCCAGTTTGACCAGTTTATCAAGCTTGGTAAGGGAGAGGAAAAATCTGGTGGTCGTAACCGAGACACGATCTTGGGTGACGCCTTTGAAGCCTTTTTGGGTGCTCTGCTTTTAGACAAGGATATAAAGACTGTAAAAACCTTTATCTACCAAGTCATGATTCCTAAGGTTGAAGCTGGCGATTTTGAGATGATCAAGGATTATAAGACTCACCTGCAAGAATTGCTCCAAGTTAATGGAGATGTTGATATTCGTTATCAGGTGATTTCAGAGATTGGGCCAGCCCATGATAAGATGTTTGAGGTTGAAGTCCTTGTTGAGGGGCGAAGTCTAGGTTCAGGTAAAGGACGCTCTAAAAAATTGGCCGAGCAGGAAGCCGCTAAAAATGCAGTTGAGAAAGGGCTGGATTCATGTATTTAAAGGAAATTGAGATCCAAGGGTTTAAGTCCTTTGCTGACAAGACCAAGGTTGTTTTTGACCAAGGGGTGATGGCGGTTGTAGGACCAAATGGCTCTGGGAAATCAAATATCACTGAAAGCCTCCGTTGGGCACTTGGTGAATCTAGTGTCAAGAGTCTGCGTGGTGGGAAGATGCCTGATGTCATCTTTGCAGGAACAGAAAGTCGGAAGCCTCTAAACTACGCTTCTGTTATTGTTACTTTGGATAATCAAGATGGATTTATTAAGGATGCAGGTCAGGAAATCAAAGTTGAACGCCATATCTATCGTAGTGGAGATAGTGAGTACAAGATAGACGGGAAAAAAGTTCGTCTCCGTGATATTCATGATCTTTTCTTAGATACTGGTCTCGGACGTGATTCTTTCTCCATCATTTCCCAAGGAAAGGTCGAAGAAATCTTTAACTCCAAACCTGAGGAACGCCGCGCTATCTTTGAAGAAGCGGCGGGAGTTTTGAAGTATAAAACCCGTCGAAAAGAAACTGAAAGCAAACTTCAACAAACTCAGGACAACTTGGATCGTTTGGAAGATATCATTTATGAGTTAGATAATCAAATCAAACCATTAGAAAAGCAAGCAGCAACAGCTCGTAAATTTATGGACTTGGACGGTCAGCGTAAAGCCATCTACTTGGATGTTTTAGTTGCACAAATTCAAGCCAATAAGGCTGAATTGGATGTGACAGAAGAAGAATTAAACCAAGTCCAAGAACTTTTAACCGGTTATTATCAAAAACGTCAAGACTTAGAAGAAGAAAATCAAGCTCTCAAAAAGAAACGTCATGATCTACAGGCTGAGATGGCAAAAGACCAGTCAAGCTTGATTGATTTGACTAGTTTAATCAGTGATTTAGAACGTAAGTTAGCTTTATCAAAACTAGAAACTGAGCAAGTTGCCCTCAATCAACAAGAAGCGCAGACTCGTTTGGCTGGTTTAGATGAAAAGAGAAATGCTCTCATTCAAGAGAAGGAAGAAAAAGAAGCCAATCTAAATCAGTTAGAAGAAAATTTAGCGGTCAATACGAAGGAACTCAATCGTTTAGAAGCAGAATTATTAGCTTTTTCTGATGATCCAGACCAAATGATTGAGCAGCTGCGTGAACGTTTCGTGGCATTCTTACAGGAAGAAGCGGATGTCTCTAACCAATTAACAAGGATTGAAAATGACCTTGAAAATAGTCGCCAACAGACTCAAAAGCAAGAAGAACAATTAGAATCCTTGAAGGAACAATTGGCTTCTGACAAGTCCAAGGCTAGTGAGCAAGAGCTTGCCCTTAAATCAGCTAAAGAAGAAGTACAGAACTTACTCGCTGATTACCAGACCAATGCCAAGCAAGAAGAAGCACAAAAGCAGGCTTATCAAAGCCAGCAAAATCAACTCTTTGACCGTTTGGATAGTCTGAAAAACAAACAGGCCAAGGCGCAAAGTTTGGAAAATATTCTTAAAAACCATAGCAATTTTTATGCGGGTGTCAAGAGTGTTCTCCAAGAAAAAAATCGCTTGGGTGGTATTGTTGGAGCTGTTAGTGAACATTTAACCTTCGATGTTCGTTATCAGACAGCACTTGAAATTGCCCTTGGTGCAAGTAGCCAACACATCATCGTTGAAGATGAACAGGCTGCGACTAAAGCCATCGATTTTCTTAAGAGAAATCGAGCGGGTCGCGCTACCTTCCTACCCTTGACAACTATCAAGGCTCGTAGCATTTCAGACCAGAATCAAGATGTGATTGCCTCAAGTCCTGGTTTTCTTGGCATGGCAGATGAGCTGGTTTCCTTTGATGCTAAGCTTGAAGCTATTTTTAAAAATCTACTAGCTACCACAGCTATCTTTGATACAGTGGAGCATGCGCGTGATGCTGCTCGTAAGGTACGTTATCAAGTTCGGATGGTAACACTAGATGGAACAGAGCTACGAACAGGTGGTTCTTATGCTGGTGGTGCCAATCGTCAAAATAACAGCATTTTCATCAAGCCTGAATTGGAGCAGTTGCAAAAAGAGATTGCTCAAGAAGAAAAGCTCCTTCGCCAAGAGGAAGAAAATCTGAAGTCAGTTCAAGAAGCCTTGACTGCCCTCACTCAGACTTTGGAGACCATTAAGTCCCAAGGAGAGCAAGCTCGTATCCAGGAACAAGGCTTGTATCTGGCTTATCAACAAACTAGCCAGCAGGTCGAAGAACTTGAGACACTCTTGAAACTTCAGGAGCAAGAATTAACTAATCTCAGAGGTGGAGATTGGCAAGCTGAAAAAGAAAAATGCCAAGAACGACTTGCATTTATTGCAACTGAAAAGCAAAAACTGGAATCTGAAATTGAAGAAATCAAATCCAATAAAAATGCGATTCAGGAACGCTACCAAAACTTGCAGGACAAACTTTCTCAAGAACGTCTGCTTAAGACAGAAATGTTAGGGCAAAAGCGTTATGAAGTTGCTGATATTGAACGGATCAATAAAGAACTTGAGAACCTCAATATTGAACAAGAAGAGATTGAACGTCTTTTGCAAGAAAAAGTAGACAATCTTGAAAAAGTTGATACTGAACTTTTAGCCAAGCAGGAAGCAGAATCTAAGAGTCAAAAGGAAGAAATTCAACAAGGATTGATTCGTAAGCAGTTTGAACTGGATGATATTGAAGGCCAATTGGATGATATTGCCAGTCATTTAGAACAAGCTCGTCAGCAAAATGAAGAATGGATTCGTAAGCAAACACGAGCAGAAGCGACTAAAGAGAAGATTACAGACCGCCTTCGCTATCTTCAAGGTCAACTGACTGAAGAATACCAGATTAGTTATACTGAAGCATTAGAACAAGCCAACCAATTGGAAGACTTGGCTGTCGCTGAACAAAAGGTTAAGGATTTGGAAAAATCCATTCGTTCACTTGGTCCAGTCAATTTGGATGCCATTGAACAGTTTGACGAAGTACACGAACGCTTGGAGTTCTTGAATAGTCAGCGCGACGATATTCTTTCTGCTAAAAATCTTCTTCTTGAGACCATTACAGAGATGAATGATGAAGTGAAGGAACGCTTTAAATCAACCTTTGAAGCTATTCGTGAGTCCTTTAAGGTGACTTTCAAGCAGATGTTTGGTGGTGGTCAAGCAGACCTAATTCTGACAGAAGGTGATTTATTGACAGCAGGTGTCGAAATCTCTGTTCAACCACCAGGTAAAAAAATCCAATCTCTCAATCTCATGAGTGGTGGAGAGAAGGCTTTGTCAGCTCTGGCTTTGCTCTTCTCAATCATTCGTGTCAAGACCATCCCATTTGTTATCTTGGATGAAGTAGAAGCTGCACTTGATGAAGCAAACGTTAAACGCTTTGGGGATTATCTCAATCGATTTGATAAAGACAGCCAGTTCATCGTCGTTACCCACCGTAAGGGAACCATGGCAGCAGCAGACTCTATCTATGGGGTGACCATGCAAGAATCTGGTGTCTCTAAGATTGTTTCGGTTAAACTAAAAGACTTAGAGAATATGGATGCCTAGTTTGTTATCAGTAAAAAGTTCCAAGCAAGGAAAATAGAAAGACCTTCAAGAAGTCGGAAGGGTTACAAAATAATTTGAGGAGCTTATATGGATTTTGATCTATTCCTAATGATCTGTAATTATATTGGAACTATAGCCTTTGCTGCTTCAGGAGCCATCAAAGGATTCGGTAAACGTTTAGATATTTTTGGAATCAGTTTATTGGCAATTGTAACTGCAGTAGGCGGAGGAATCCTAAGAGATTCCATTATTAGTCGCTTTCCAGCTTCTCTAGCAGATCCTAGCCCCATTTATGTCTCTATCCTGGTAGCGGTTATTATGTATGCCTTTGTGACATCAAAACAAGCCAATGCTAGTCAAGGAAAAAAATTCTATAAGTGGCTGAGAGAAGCTTATCTTATCTTTGATTCAATTGGCTTAATCATCTTTTCCTTGATTGGAGCTACCGCCTTAGCTGATAGTAAATTGAACTTGATGTCTGCAGGGATTTTGGCCTGTTTAACAGGTGCTGGCGGAGGTATCATCCGAGATCTCTTGATTAATGAAGTCCCAAGTGTTCTAAAAGAGGACATCTATGCCCTTCTATCTTTTGTAATTGGCGTTATTTATTATTGGTTGGCCTTTGTCCTTCACTTTCCAAGAATCACTGCTTTTATCATTCTCTCAATTGTCGGTTTTGTGATTCGACTCTGTATTATTAAGTTTAAGCTCTCTTTGCCAAATATGGATAAGAGAACCTTGAATTGATGAATGGCTGAAAGTTTGATTCTAAACCCGTAAATAAGTTTAAAATAGTCATTTTATCAGCGTCTAATCTCATATGGATTAGGCGTTATTTTTTGCAAATACGGGAAATTAATGATGTAAAGATTAATTTTTGCTATTATATTTGTAATTTCGAATAAGGTAGGAATAGCAATGAGTAATTTGAATCATTCAGTTGATTTTATTAAAGAAATAGAGAAATTAAAGTCAGTGACAAGATTTAATAGAACTCTTGATGGCAGATTTGAAAATAGTGCCGAGCATTCCTGGCAGTGTGCCATAGCTGCAATGGTTCTTCAAGATTATTATCCTGAAAAATTGAATATAGAGAAGGTCATTTCTATGTTATTGATTCATGATTTAGGTGAGATTTATGCCGGAGATACTTGGGTTTTTGATGATGAAAAAAAGCATCATTCTCATGATAGAGAACTAGCATCTATAAAAAAACAATGAGCCTCCTTCCAGAAGAAAAATATTTACAAATGAAAAATTCGTGGTTGGAATTTGAAAAAGGGCAGAGTGCTGAAGCAAGATATGCAAGAGTGATTGACGCCTTGGTACCACTGATTAATCACTTGGAAGTGTCAGAATTCAATTATAATCCTGATAATATCAGTGCAGACATGGTAATAGAAAAGAAAAAGTTCATAAAAAGTGAATCAGAAGAATTATGGAAACTGACGGAAGACTTGATTCAGGAAAGTGTGAAAAAGGGCTTATATTTTTAATAACAGTTATCCCAATAGAAGATAGAATTTTAACCGGAGAATGGAAATATATATGATTAAACTTGTCATAACGGAAATCGGAATAAGGAAATTGATACAATAAAATACAAAGACAGCCTTGGAATAAGCTGTTTCCAAGGCTTTATAGCTATCTATAGGTAGAAGGAAAAAAATGCTAGAGTAGATGATTTTTATTAGATACCCTTGATTATACCGGAGAGAATATTAGTCAAATAAAATTGTTTTGTTTTCACTAATGCATTTCTTATTATCATCCCAATAGTTAATACTTTCAAAGCTTCCTTTTCTTAAATAAAGTGGTAGCCTTTTTCTTATTTCATCTTGCATTGGTATTTTATCAATATCTTTTAGATTCCACCATTTTGGCTCACCTTCAGCAGATGTACTTAGTTCACCAGTAAACTGAGTACATAAAAAGTCATAGAAGACAAATCTCTCATTACCAATTGAATTAGTAAAGCCTGAAATTCCTTTTAATTCAAGATTTAATGCAGTGAGACCAGTCTCTTCCTTAAGTTCCCGTAATGCAGCTTCAAAAAAACTTTCAGGGAATTCAACTTTTCCCCCCGGTGGAATCCAGCCAGGAAAATTATCGTGCTGTCTATTAAGTAATAAAATTTCTTGATTTTTCAAAACGCAAATATTAACCCAGTTTTTGATTTTTTCAGTCATATTATTAACCTCCAACAAGTATTTTTTCATATGCAAGATTATATGTCAAGAACTATACGCTATTTATGATTATGACAAATGTTTCTCAGCCAAAGATTGATAATTTTTACGCAACAGCTGATTAACTCTCAGAATAGACTTCAATCAAGAACTTTGGAAGAAAAGTGTTGAGAGGTTGGATATAAAAGAAAGTAAGCTAATCAGCCTGCCCTTTAAATTGGCCCTACGGATTAATTTTTAGAAGACAAGGACGTGTCAATTCAGCACGTCTTTTTTTACTTTTTCTATGGTATAATAGAAGGTAGATTTATTAATTGGAGTATGAAGAATTTTATGATTAAATTAGTAGCAACGGATATGGACGGTACTTTTTTGGATGGTGCCGGTCAATTTGATATGGAGCGTCTGAAAAAGTTGCTCCATTCTTATAAAGAAAAAGGAATCTATTTTGCTGTTGCATCTGGTCGTGGGCTTTTGTCACTTGAAAAGCATTTTGCGGATGTCAAAGATGAGATAATCTTTATTGCTGAAAATGGTAGTTTGGTTCGTTTTCATGGAGAGGACCTTTATGAAGCAACCATGCCTCGTGATTTTTACCTATCAACATTTGAAAAGCTAAAGACTTCACCTTATTTTGATGAGAAGAAGATGCTCTTGACTGGTAAAGAGGCTTGCTATGTCTTAGATACAGTAGATGAAATCTATCTTATGTTTATCCATCATTATAATGAGAATATCCAAAAAGTGGCCAGACTGGAAGATATTACCGATGAGATTTTCAAATTCACAACTAACTTCACTGAAGAAACGGTTGATGCTGGAGAAGCTTGGGTCAATAAACATGTTCCTGGGGTCAAGGCTATGACGACAGGCTTTGAATCCATTGACATCGTTTTAGACCATGTTGACAAGGGAGTTGCTATTGTCGAATTGGCCAAGAAGTTAAATCTAGATATGGACCAGGTGATGGCCTTTGGTGATAATCTTAATGACCTGCACATGATGCAAGTTGTAGGGCACCCAGTCGCGCCTGCAAATGCTCGTCCAGAGATTTTAGAACTAGCTGAAACAGTTATCGGACATCACAAAGACCAATCAGTTATTGCTTATATGGAGGGATTGTAATGGCAGATATTAAATTAATTGCCCTAGACTTAGATGGGACTTTGCTGACGACAGACAAGAAGTTGACTGATCGTACTAAGGCAACTTTAAAGGCTGCGCGTGATCAGGGAGTCAAAGTGGTACTGACAACTGGACGTCCCCTCAAGGCCATGGATTTCTTCCTCAAAGAGCTTGGAACAGACGGCCATGATGACGAGTATACTATCACCTTTAATGGTGGATTGGTTCAGAAAAATACGGGTGAAATCCTTGATAAGACAGTCTTTTCGATTGATGATGTGACACGCATTTATGAGGAAACTGAAAAACTAGGCATTCCTTTAGATGCTATTTCAGAAGGCACCGTTTATCAAATCCAATCAGATCAAGAGAGTCTGTATGCTAAATTTAATCCTGCTCTGACTTTTGTTCCAATTGACTTTGAAGATTTGTCTAGTCAAATGACCTACAACAAATGTGTGACGGCCTTTGCCCAAGAACCACTGGATGCTGCAATTGCTAACATTTCATCAGACTTGTTTAACAATTATGAAATTTTTAAATCTCGCGACATGCTTTTGGAATGGTCACCAAAGAACGTTCATAAGGCTACTGGATTAGCTAAATTGATTGACCACCTAGGAATTGACCGAAGTCAGGTGATGGCATGTGGAGATGAGGCCAATGACCTTTCTATGATTGAGTGGGCAGGACTCGGCGTTGCCATGCAAAATGCTGTGCCTGAGGTCAAGGAAGTTGCAAATGTGGTGACCCCTATGACCAATGACGAGGAAGCTGTTGCCTGGGCCATTGAAAAATATGTACTGAAGGAGAACTAAAGTATGGGATTATTTGACCGTTTATTTGGTAGAAAAGAAGAACCAAAAATCGAAGAAGTCGTTAAAGAAGCTTTGGAAAACTTGGATCTGACAGAACCTAGCGAGGAAGTTGAAACACTTGGAACTGAAGAAGTTGAAGTGAAAAATACTGAAGAAATCGACCAAAGTTCAGAATTTGAGGAAACTTATTCTAAAGAAGCTAGTGAGTCGGAAGAACCAGTAGCAGAAACAACTCTAGAAACAGTTGAACCAATAGCAACCCCTCAGGAAGAAGAGACTCAGTTTGAAGAGGAAACTGAGTGTCATTGTTGTCAGGAAGAGTCAGAGTCAACAGAAGTTGAAGAAACTGAAGCCAGCTCTCAAGAAGTAGTGGAGTTTGTTGCAGAAGAACCTGAGTCACCAGTCGAAGAAGTACCTTCAAGTGATAGTGGCGAGGAAGAATCTGATCAAGTTCAACCAGACGAAACGGAAGCAGACACTTCTCAAGAAGTGGAAGAAGATCTAGTAATCGAAGAAATTTCTCAAGTTCAAGAGACTGTACAGGAAAAATATGACCGTAGTCTCAAGAAAACTCGTACGGGATTTGGTGCTCGTTTGAATGCTTTCTTTGCTAACTTCCGCTCTGTTGATGAAGAATTTTTTGAAGAACTAGAAGAACTCTTAATCATGAGTGACGTTGGTGTACAGGTAGCATCAAACTTAACAGAAGAGCTACGTTACGAAGCTAAGCTTGAAAACGCCAAGAAACCAGATGCCCTCCGTCGTGTTATCATTGAAAAATTGGTAGAGCTCTACGAAAAAGATGGACAATACAATGAAAGCATTAACTTCCAAGATGGTTTGACTGTCATGCTCTTTGTAGGTGTTAATGGTGTCGGGAAAACAACATCTATCGGAAAATTAGCGCATCGCTACAAGCAAGCAGGCAAGAAGGTCATGCTTGTTGCTGCGGATACCTTCCGTGCCGGTGCAGTTGCTCAGTTAGCGGAATGGGGTCGTCGTGTAGATGTTCCTGTGGTTACTGGGCCTGAAAAAGCAGATCCAGCCAGTGTTGTCTTTGATGGGATGGAACGAGCAGTAGCGGAAGGTGTTGATATTCTCATGATTGATACCGCTGGCCGTTTGCAAAACAAGGAAAACTTGATGGCAGAGTTGGAAAAAATTGGTCGTATCATTAAACGTGTCGTGCCTGAAGCACCTCATGAAACCTTCCTAGCTTTGGATGCCTCAACAGGACAAAACGCTCTTGTACAAGCCAAGGAATTTTCAAAAATTACTCCATTGACAGGGATTGTATTAACCAAGATTGATGGAACTGCCCGAGGTGGTGTCGTTCTTGCTATCCGTGAAGAACTCAATATTCCTGTTAAGTTGATTGGTTTTGGTGAAAAAATCGATGATATCGGTGAATTCAATTCTGAGAACTTTATGAAAGGCCTTCTAGAAGGTTTGATATAAAAGAAAATCCTGCAAGAATTCTTGCAGGATTGTTTTTGATTATTCTAAACGACCATCTTTACGATAGGCGATATCTGGTTGCCATGTCCATTTGGCTCCGTATTTTTCAAGTAAATCAAAGCTCGCTTGTGGTCCCATGCTTCCAGACTTGTAGTCATGAAGAGGAGAACCATTGTCAGCCCATAGCTTCTCGATACGGTCAATCAATTCCCAAGAAGCACTTACTTCTTCCCAATGGCTAAAGTTAGTTGAGTTGTTATTCAAAACATCGTAGATGAGCTTTTCATAAGGATCCGGTGAAGCACCAGTTGCAGTTGCATCTGTTCGATAGTCAAGCGAGTTTGGCGCAAGGCTAAACTCTTCCCCTACCTTTTTTCCGTTAAGACTGAGAGAGAATCCTTCGGTTGGTTGGATGTAGATGGTTAGAACATTCGGTGTTAAAGGTTCTCCAAAGATTGAATCCATTTGTTTGAAGACAATGTTCACGTGTGTTCCTTTTTCAGTCAGGCGTTTACCTGTACGGAAGAAGAATGGAACATCACGGAAGCGGTCACTATTTACAAAGAAGGCACCCGAAGCAAAGGTTTCTGTCATTGATTCTGGGTTGACATTTGGTTCGCTACGGTAAGAGATGTATTTCATGCCATCAACTTTACCAGAACGATATTGACCACGGATGAATTGCTCTTTAAGTTCCTCATCTGTAGGGTGGTAGAGGTTCTTGAAGACCTTAATTTTCTCTGCGCGAATGTCATCTTTGGTAAAGCTTGCTGGTTTATCCATAGCTAAGAGCGACAGGAGTTGGAGTGTATGGTTTTGAACCATATCACGAAGGGCACCAGATTCATCATAGTAGCCACCACGCTCTTCAACACCTAGACGCTCTGCAAAGGTAATTTGAACATTATCGATGTGTTCACGATTCCAAACATTTTCAAAAATCATATTAGCAAAGCGAATGGCAAAGATGCTTTGAATCATTTCCTTACCGAGATAGTGGTCGATACGATAGATTTGCTCTTCGTTAAAAGTAGCTAGGAGTTCTTCGTTTAGTTTGCTTGCAGTCTCATAGTCTGTTCCAAAAGGTTTCTCAACGATCAAACGTTCAAAGCCTTTACCGTCAACAATCTGCTCAGACTTGAGATGTTTGGCGATGGTACCAAAGAACTGAGGTGCCATTGAGAGGAAGAAGAGTTTGTTGTGCTCAGTCTGATATTTTTCGTTTAACTCAGCCTGAAGCTTGCGTAGTTCGATATAGTGCTCAGTATCATTGACATCGTGACTTTGATAGTAAAAATGACTCGCAAATGCTTGAGCTTCCTCCACACTATCTGCTAAGTCTAAAATAGATTCGACAACGACAGATTCGAAATACTCCTTACTCCAAGGTCTACGAGCAGTTCCAATAACAGCAAAATGATCAGAAAGATTACCTGATTTATAAAGTCTAAAAAGTGAAGGGTAGAGCTTTCGTTTGGCCAAATCCCCACTTGCACCGAAAATTGTAACAATAACTTTTGATGACATCTAGCTACCTAATTTCTATTTTGTTTCCTAGTTAAACTAGGCATGAGGAGTCCCCATTTTTCATATCCTTTATTTTATCATAATTTTCTAAAAAATCCAAAAATCCAATACGTCTATACTAAGAGGTTAAGCAAAACTCAATTTCATACTCTTCGAAAATCTCTTCAAACCACGTCAGCGTCGCCTTACCGTATGTGTAGGATACTGACTACGTCAGTTCCATCTACAACCTCAAAACAGTGTTTTTAGCTAACTTCGTCAGTTCTATCTACAACCTCAAAGCAGTGCTTTGAGCAACCTGCGGCTAGCTTCCTAGTTTGCTCTTTGATTTTCATTGAGTATTAGGAGAAACCGAAGTAAATCTTTCCACAATAAAACGCATAATAGCAAGTTCATTTATACCTGATACAATGCGTTTTTTTGATTATAAAGACTTTTAGCCCTGCCTCTAGGCGTTTAGAACCTTGTCTAAAAATTCTTTAAGTCGCGGATGTTGTGGGTTGTCAAAGATTTGATCAGGTGTTCCGTCTTCTAGGAACTCGCCATCTGCAGTAAAGATAACGCGGTTGGCAACCTGACGCGCAAATCCCATCTCATGGGTTACGATAATCATGGTCATGCCTTGCTCAGCCAATTCTTTCATAACGTTTAGTACGTCTCCAACCATCTCAGGGTCAAGGGCAGAAGTTGGTTCATCAAAGAGCATGATATCAGGATTCATTGCTAGTCCACGAGCGATAGCCACACGTTGTTTTTGACCACCGGATAGGCTATCTGGGTTAGCATTAGCTTTATCTGCTAGTCCAACCTTTTCAAGCAACTCCATTCCCAATTTCTCAGCTTCTTCCTTAGTCATCAACTTGTGCTCAATAGGAGCAAAAGTAATGTTTTCCAATACAGACATGTGTGGGAAGAGGTTGAAGTGTTGGAAAACCATTCCAATATTTTCACGGACGTGGTCAACATTGGTTGTTTTTTCAGTTAAATCATAGCCGTTCACAGTGATGTGACCGCTAGTGACTTCTTCTAGAAGATTGAGGCTACGGAGGAAGGTTGACTTACCAGAACCTGAAGGACCGATGATACAAACAACATCTCCTTCATAGAACTTAGTCGTAATTCCTTTTAGGACTTCATTTTTTCCGTAGTTTTTGTGTAAATCATTTACATCAATTTTTAGTTTTGCCATTAACGAATCCTCTTTTCTAAGCGTTTCGCTAGTCTAGTCAAAAGTGTGATAATTACAAGATAGAAGATGGCAAGGATTGCATACATCTTGAAACTTTGGTAGTTACGGGCGATGATAATCTTACCAGTTTGGAAGAGTTCAACCAAACCGATAGCAGATACGATAGTTGTATCTTTCAAAGCGATGACAAATTGGTTGACGAAGTTTGGCAACATCAATTTAGTTGCTTGTGGCAAGACAATCTTACGCATGGTTTTTCCATAAGAGATACCCAAGCTTCGGCTGGCTTCCATTTGGCCAACTGGAACGGCCTGAATACCACCACGAACGATTTCAGCGATATAAGCCGCTGCATTGAGGGAGAGGGCGATTGTACCAGCTACAAAGTCGTTAATTGGACTTTGTTGGCCTGTAAGGGATTCGATGAAGTTTGGAATTCCCCAGAAGATGAAGGCTGCAAGAATCATCAAAGGAATACCACGGATAACGTCAACGAAAATCTCAGAAATCACACGAAGAGATTTGTAGGGGCTGACACTAAACATACCGAAGATAATCCCGATAACAATAGCAATAGCAAATGAGATAAGAGCTAGAGCAAGAGTGATACCAAGCCCGCTAAGGAGCTGTTTGTAGTTGTTTTGAAGTAAACCCCAGATAGTTGTTTCGTCAACAGTGCTTGTTGAAGTAGTTGAAGATTCGCTAGCTAGGTATTTGTCAAGAATCTTTTGGAATTCACCGTTTGCTTTAAGGTTAGCAAGTCCGTTATTGAACATTTCAATCAATTCTGGATTTGTGCCTTTTTTAACGGCAAAGGCTGTTTCTCCGATTGGACTTCCAGGGATTGGTGTTTTCAATTTTTGACCTTGGCTGATAGAATATTTGAGAACAGGTTCATCATCCATAACAGCATCAATGGCACCAGTGTTTAAACTGTCATACATTGATGAACCATCAGCGAAGGTTTTAATTTGATAACCGTATTTGCTTTGATTTTCTGTTAGGAAGGTTTGAGAAGCAGTTCCGTTTTTAACACCGACCGTCTTCCCTTTCAAATCTTCATAAGAAGCAATAGTGCTGGATTCTTTGACGCCGAGGATTGTGTTTGCAGTGTAGTATGAATCTGAGAAATCAAAAGTCGCCTTACGAGCATCTGTGACAGACATACCAGCAATGATACCATCTGCTTGACCAGCTTGGACAGCGTTAATAGCGGCATCGAAACCAGGGTTGGTGATTTCAATTTCAAAACCTTGGTCTTTAGCGATTGCCTTAATCAATTCCATATCAATACCAGTGTATTGGTTGCTTGAATTTTGGAAAACAAAAGGTGCAAAAGAAGAATCGCTGGCAATGATGTATTTAGCTTTAACAGGAATAGCTTTTAAGCCCGCTAGAGTAGTTGTGGTTGGCACTGCTGAAGATGATGAAGCAGTCCATTTCTTGATGATTTTATCAAGGCTACCATCTTTTTTCATCTGAGCTAAAGCTTCGTTAAATTCTGTAACTAGGTATTCGTACTTGCTACCTTTTTTAACTCCAAAGGCAAAGCTTCCAACGGCTTCTCCGTCCATGTTGATACTGAGATCTTGCCCTTGGTTAATAGCGTACTCGATAACTGGTTTGTCATCCATGATGGCATTTACAGCACCTGTACTGAGACTGTTATTCATCAAATCACCAGTATCAAAGGTTTTGATAGTGAAACCATATTTATCTTTGATGCTTTCTAGGAAACGTTGTGCTGCAGTACCGTTTTTAACACCGACGGTTTTGCCAGTTAATTGGTCATATTTACTAATCTTGTGTGCCTTCGTAGTCGCAATGACAACTTTTGTATCATAGTAAGTATCAGACATGGTGAAGACTTTTTCACGTTCTTTCGTCTTTGTCATACCAGCCATGATTGCATCTGCTTGCCCTGCTTGGACCGCATTGACAGCAGCATCAAAGCCTGGATAAGACATTTGGATATTCCATCCTTTTATCTCAGCGACTTTATTGATGATGTCGACATCAATTCCTTTATAAGTCTGGTCTGTATCTTTAAACTCAAAGGGTGCATAAGCAGTATCACTAACAATCTTGATAGTGTCCGCATTAGCATAGCCTAAAGAGAATAAGGGAAATAAAAATAATAAAAATGCAAGGATTTTTTTCTTCATGTTTAGTCTCCTTTTTAGAATATTTACCCATTATAGCAGAAAATAAAAAAGTTGGCAAGTATTTAGTGTTTTGATGTAAGAAAATGTGACATTGATTTTTCCTTTTCTTTCTTGAATTGCTATTAAAAAGTGCTATAATAATAGTATATATAGAAGAAAAAAGGACAGGGATATGAAGAACAAAAGAATTTTTAAAGACTTCCAAGCTTCAAAAATGAGTTTAAACATTTACACAAGCCCCTTGTTAGCCTTTGCTTTTGTCTTTATAGGAGAGTTTGTGGCTTATACTTTGTATGGTATTAGTTTGTTAGCTCTCATCGGACTTGCTAGAAATTTTGGAGAGGGTGGTCAAAATCTTGCAACCTACTTGCAAACCTTGCATCAGAGCTTGACGGACAAAACAGGTGATTTTCGTTTAATTTTAGAATTGCTGGCCTTTGGTTTTATTCTCAACACTGTGTTCAGATGGACTAAAAAAGTTGAGAAAAGACCTATTCGAACCTTGGGATTTTATAGAGAGAATTTCCTCAGCAATCTTCTGAAAGGATTTGGCTTAGGCCTGACACTTTTTATTCTGACCTTGTTAGGTTTAGTAGCTTTAGGGCAATATCGTTTTGAGTCCATTCACTTGAATCCTTATTCGCTAGCCTTTGTCATTTTTACCATTCCATTTTGGATTTTACAGGGGACAACAGAAGAAGTGGTGGCCCGTGCTTGGCTCCTTCCTCAATTGGCCTCAAGAACCAATCTAAAACTTGCTGTTCTTATATCTAGCCTGTTCTTTACCCTGCTTCATATGGGCAATTCTGGTCTAACCCCTCTATCTCTAGTGAATCTGTTTTTATTCGGAGTTGCCATGTCACTTTACCTCCTCAAAACAGATACAGTTTGGGGTGTAGCAGGTATTCATGGCGCCTGGAATTTTGCTCAGGGTAATCTCTTTGGGATTTTAGTTAGTGGTCAACCATCAGGAACGTCATTGATGACCTTTTTACCACAAGGTAATCAAGATTGGCTATCAGGTGCCTCTTTTGGGATAGAAGGATCTATCATGACAAGTCTGGTTTTGCTACTGCTGATTGTCTATCTCGTCTATCGATTAAAGAAAGAAAATGAAAGGATGTGACTTAGGTCCGTCCTTTTCTTCGTGAAAATGTTACAAGTATGCTAAAATAGGAATAGCACATCGAGAGAGGATTCTTATGATTAACCGCATTATAGATAATCAATTTAAACTAGTATCAAAATATCAACCATCTGGGGATCAACCGCAAGCTATCGAACAGTTGGTAGATAATATCGAGGGTGGAGAAAAGGCTCAAATCCTGATGGGGGCGACTGGTACAGGTAAGACCTATACCATGAGCCAGGTGATTTCCAAAGTTAATAAACCAACCCTAGTCATCGCCCACAATAAGACCCTAGCAGGCCAGCTCTACGGGGAGTTTAAGGAATTTTTCCCTGAGAATGCTGTCGAGTACTTCGTGTCCTATTACGATTACTACCAGCCAGAAGCCTATGTTCCCTCTAGTGATACTTATATCGAAAAAGATAGTTCAGTTAACGATGAGATTGATAAACTCCGTCACTCCGCTACATCAGCGCTCTTGGAGCGTAACGATGTCATCGTTGTAGCATCTGTATCTTGTATTTATGGTTTGGGTTCTCCTAAGGAATATGCGGATAGTGTAGTAAGTCTGCGCCCAGGACTTGAAATTTCTCGTGATAAACTGCTTAATGAATTAGTCGATATTCAATTTGAACGCAATGATATTGATTTCCAGCGGGGAAGATTTCGTGTACGTGGAGATGTGGTGGAAATTTTCCCAGCATCTCGTGACGAGCATGCCTTTCGTGTTGAATTCTTCGGAGATGAGATTGATCGTATTCGTGAAGTCGAAGCTCTTACGGGGCAAGTTCTGGGAGAAGTGGATCATTTGGCGATTTTCCCAGCGACTCACTTTGTGACCAATGACGACCACATGGAAGTAGCGATTGCTAAGATTCAGGCTGAGTTGGAGGAGCAGTTAGCTATCTTTGAAAAAGAAGGCAAACTCCTTGAAGCGCAACGCTTGAAACAACGGACAGAGTACGATATCGAGATGCTACGTGAGATGGGCTATACAAATGGTGTCGAAAACTACTCCCGTCACATGGATGGACGAAGCGAAGGAGAGCCTCCGTACACACTTCTTGATTTCTTCCCAGATGATTTCCTGATTATGATTGACGAGAGTCATATGACTATGGGGCAGATCAAAGGAATGTATAATGGAGACCGTTCACGTAAGGAAATGTTGGTTAATTACGGTTTCCGTTTGCCGTCTGCCTTGGACAACCGTCCCCTTCGTCGTGAAGAGTTTGAAAGTCATGTCCACCAGATTGTCTATGTTTCAGCGACGCCAGGTGATTACGAGATGGAACAAACGGACACCGTGATTGAGCAAATCATCCGTCCAACAGGTCTTTTGGATCCTGAGGTGGAAGTTCGTCCAACTATGGGACAGATTGATGATTTGCTTGGTGAAATCAATGCTCGTGTTGAAAAGAATGAACGCACCTTTATTACTACCTTGACCAAGAAAATGGCAGAAGACTTGACTGATTACTTCAAGGAAATGGGTATCAAGGTCAAGTATATGCACTCGGATATTAAGACCTTAGAGCGGACAGAGATTATCAGAGATTTACGATTAGGAGTCTTTGATGTCTTGGTTGGAATTAACCTCCTTCGTGAAGGAATTGACGTACCGGAAGTCAGTCTGGTTGCCATTCTCGATGCCGATAAGGAAGGTTTCCTCCGAAACGAACGTGGTCTGATCCAAACCATCGGTCGTGCAGCCCGTAATAGTGAAGGGCATGTCATCATGTATGCAGACACTATGACTCAGTCTATGCAACGTGCCATTGATGAAACAGCCCGTCGTCGTAAGATTCAGATGGCCTATAATGAAGAACACGGCATTGTCCCACAAACTATTAAGAAGGAAATCCGTGACCTTATCTCTGTAACAAAAGTTGTGGCTAAAGAAGAGGACAAGGAAGTCGATATCAATAGCCTCAATAAACAAGAACGCAAAGAACTAGTCAAGAAACTGGAAAAACAAATGCAAGAAGCCGTCGAAGTGCTTGACTTTGAGTTGGCAGCGCAAATACGTGATATGATGTTGGAAGTCAAGGCGTTGGGTTAGATAGGATAAAGCGAATGAAGATTATCATTAAAACAATGGAAACTCCTGAAGAGATAGAAGGCAAATCCCTCGTTCATTGGCAAACGTGGAGAGAGGCTTATGACAATCTTTTACCCGCGGAATTTCAGGAGACGATGACATTAGAAAGATGTCGATTCTTTAGTCAAAAATATCCAGAAAATACCTTGATTGCGATGGATGGAAAGCAGGTCGTTGGATTTATCAGCTATGGAAATTTTCGTGATGAGACCATTCAAGCTGGTGAAATCATTGCCTTATATGTTTTAAAAGATTACTATGGAAAAGGTGTGAGTGAACAGTTAATGCATGCTGCATTTGTTGCTCTTGATCATTTCTCTGAAATTTATTTATGGGTATTGAAAGATAATAAGAGAGCCATTGCTTTCTATCAAAAAATGGGTTTTACTTTTGATGGTCAAGAAAAAATACTTGACCTTGGAAAACCTGTTAAGGAATTGCGGATGATGTTTTCTTCAAATAAAAATTCCTAAAGGACATATCTATCAATCTTTGAACCATTATCAACTAATCAAGTATAAAAAGTGAAATAGATAGAATGAAACAAAGAGATGAAGGAGAAGATGAATGAAAATTCTAGTCATCAATGGACACCCAGATAAGGAAAGTTATTGTCAGGCTATTTTTCAAACCATTGTAGAAAATATTGACACAAATCATCATGAAGTTGAAGTGATCAAACTCAATGAAGAAGACTTTGATCCTGTTTTACGTTATGGTTATCGAAAACGTATGGAAGAAGATTCTTTTATCCTTCGTTCTCAGGAATTAATCCAATGGGCAGATCATTTCATATTTGTTTATCCTATCTGGTGGAGTAGTATGCCTAGCCTCATGAAAGGCTGGATTGATTGGGTCTTCACACCTGGGATTGCCTATTCTGCCAATGGCCAGGGGAGTTTTATCTGGAATTACCTAAGAGGCAAGCAGTTTAAAAAGTTATTAAAAGGGAAAACAGCCAGTATTTACGCAACCTCCATGGCGCCCACTTGGTGGTACAAGATCTTTTCGGGTCCTATCAACATTCCAGATAGCTATGGCATCTCTGTTTTGAAAAATGCGGTCTTGAATCACTGTGGGATTAAAACCAAGCGCGTGTGCGTACTAGGTGAAGTTGGACGGGATGTGAATACAGCAAGTATGCGTGAAGAGCATCTCCAAAAAGTAGCAGAAGAAGTTAAAAAACTATCATGAAACAAAAAAGTAAGAGACAGAAAATATTAAAAAAACACCAGAAATCAAATCGAAAGATTGGTTTACTAGACCGCATGAATCTGTGGTTTGTGCAACATTCAACAATTGCCTGGATCCTTGATGCAAGCGTTCTGTTCTTTTCTGCTCTAGGAATATTATGTCTATTGTACGGGACAACCCTTATTCCAAGTCCCTATCGGGAACCGCATTATAGTTTTCCACTTTATTTAAATATCGTTCTTTTGGTGAATGCATCTTATCATACTTTCCTTCGTAACTTTAGGAAAGACTGGATTTCCTTGCGAAATTTTGCAGAAGTGTTTTTATATTCTAACGGAATTGCTTGTGTATTACAGTTAACGATTGGGATGACCTCTAAAAGAGGAAGAAGACTACTTCCGATATGGGCATTAGACTATCGCTATATCTGGTTTCCCCTCGTTACTTATTTCATTTTCTTTCTAGTGCCTATTGTGACAATTATAATTTCCAAGTATATTGAAAAGAAAAAGAGAAAAGAAGAAAATGGGAAAAATACAATCAAATCAAAGTAACAAAAGAAAGTCAAATACAAAAAAGAATCACCCAAGAAAAGAAAGTTTTCAGCTTTGGCTAGATTCTCATAAAATTATAGGTTTTTTCCTGATCCTTGCTCTCATCTTAGGAATAGGACTAGGTGTTACCCTTGTTTTTAAACTTCTTCCTATTCCGTCTCCATACCGAGATATCAACTATAGTTTTCCAATATATATAAATCTTTTTTGTCTGGTGTATCGATTATTTGACTATTGGTTCCTAGACTTGTCTAAGACAAGGATGACAATAAAAAGATATGCAGATTTATTTATCTATCTTAATAGTATTGGTTTAATAGTTCATCTCTTTATTGGTATTGGCGGGAAAAATAGTAAAGGAATTTTACCTCCCCTCTTATCCCTAGATCACCGCTACATCTGGTTTCCTATTGCAACTTATCTGATCTTTTTCAGTTTGGCATCTATTATAACTCTAGTAATGAAATATATTGAAAAGAAAAGGAGTCAATCATGATGAAACATCTAACTGTATTTAGGTTTATTTATCTTTTGTGCCTGGTATTTGTACTGCTTCATTTTATCTTAGGGCTTTTTGGTTTAGCCTTTACACCGGTCTTGTGGAATTTCTGGTTCTTTGGTCTTTGTTTAACCCTATTTATCCATCCGTGGACTATCTTTTATAAATCTAGAATCTTTCAATGGCATCATCTGATTTTTCAAGCTCTCAGTGGATTCGTTGCTCTCATAATCTGGTTTATGATATTTTTATTTTTCTCCACGGTTCCAGATTCATCTATGCCTATCAATTTAGACTACTATGTGATTAGGGAAAAAAATGAAATAAGAATCATCAGAGGATTCTTACTCCATGAAATTCATGAATATCATGACTTAGTTAATCCTTTGATTATGAAGTCTAAAGTTAAGTATGTAGAAAAAAATTAAACATTAGAAAGTGAGTCCTATGTCTAGAGCACAATTAACCATTCTAACTAATATTTGTCTAATAGAAGACCTTGAAACTCAGCGCGTGGTTATGCAGTACCGCACTCCTGAAACCAACCGCTGGTCTGGTTATGCCTTTCCAGGAGGCCATGTAGAAAATGGCGAGTCTTTCGCAGAGTCTGTCATTCGTGAAATCTATGAAGAAACAGGTCTGACGATTCAAAAACCTCAACTGGTCGGCATTAAAAATTGGCCACTAGATACAGGTGGGCGCTATATTGTCGTTTGTTATAAGGCGACTGAGTTCTCTGGTACCCTTCGCTCTTCAGATGAAGGAGAAGTTTCTTGGGTGCAAAAAGACCAGATTCCAAACTTGGATCTGGCCTATGATATGTTACCTTTAATGGAGATGATGGAAGCTCCGGACAAGTCTGAATTTTTCTACCCTCGCCGTACAGAAGACGATTGGGAAAAGAAAATATTCTAATCCTTTACTAAATAACCTAGCTGGTCCAAGGCCTTCTCGATATAGAGAAGGTCTTGTTCGTTTTCAGCTTCGACTAGGTGATAATGGACGCCATCTGTTAATTCAGAAAGTGGTCTAAAGTCAGATCTTTCGACTTGCTCTAAAAAATGCTGAACGTCACGGCGACAAGAGAGTTTGAGCAAGGTTTCAATTTCACCGTAGACAGGATGATCAATCAAGGTATTCTGAACACGTCCCCCATTATCGACGATAGCTAGAAGTTCTTGACCAATTTCTTCCATCTCGTGCTTAACTTTAAACAGTTTGTGAACATAAGGATTGGTTTTATTCTCTTTATAAATATAGCCACGATTGGTTGATAAGATCGGAGCACCATCAGCACGTAGAACAGCAATGTCCTGAACGATAATCTGACGGGTTACATGAAAACGGTCTGCTAAAGTTTGACCATTTAGAGGTTTTTGAGACTCCTTTAACAGTTGTAAAAGTGCTTCTTTTCGATTTTTTGTCATATTCTTCTCTCTTAACGCTTAACGGCGTTTTCTCAATGCTTTATAAACAGCCAAGGCTAAGTAATAGTCTACCATACTATGGATAATAGTACCAAATCCAACTAATACAAACAAGACATAGAACATATTTTTTAAGTCAGTTCCAGTACTAGCATAAAAAATCATACAAGCCAAGACTTCAGCAATAGCATGAACCAAACCAAGTACAAAGTTAAAAATCAATGAAGATTTCTTATTGTCCAAGGTTTGAGGATGTTTTTGAAGATAGAAAGCGCCTAGACTTCCAAAAAAGATATGGGAAAAGGCACGAAGTACGATAACAATCGGATACCCAGCCATGAGAAATCCTAAACTAGAAGCTATAATAACAAAGATAGCCATCCATGGAGAGAGAAACATAGCGATAAAAATAGCAACGTGACTTCCTAAAGTGTAGGAAGCGGGAGGAATGACAATTTTAAAGGGCATCACCAAAGGAATCAAAATAGCGATAGCTGTTAGCAATGCGGTTAAGGTCATGAATTGTGTTTTCTTTTGTGTATTCATAATAACTCCTTTTAACTGTATATACAGTTGTATAGTACAATAAAAAATCAAACAAGTCAAGAAGCAAAATTGATTTTAGAGAAGATTATTTTAAAATGAGGAAAAAGAATGCTAAAAAGAATTAATAAAATTTTAAAAAAATAAGCAAAAAACTCTTGCACTAAACAAAGTAGTGTGGTATACTTATAAACGGTTTGAAAAAACTGCCTAAGACAGTAGGGGAGCTCGACTCATAAATATCCTACCGAGGACAAAACGTATCATTTAAAAAGAAGCGTATTGTACTTTCGTGTCTAGGTTTGGGCGCGTTTTTCTTTTGGAAAAATTCCCCAAGCAAAATAATTACGGAGGTGAACACACTAATGAGTGAAGCAATTATTGCTAAAAAAGCGGAACTAGTTGACGTAGTAGCTGAAAAAATGAAAGCTGCTGCATCAATCGTCGTTGTAGACGCTCGTGGTTTGACAGTTGAACAAGATACAGTTCTTCGTCGTGAGCTTCGTGGAAGCGAAGTTGAGTATAAAGTTATTAAAAACTCAATCTTACGTCGTGCAGCTGAAAAAGCTGGCCTTGCAGAACTTGCATCTGTATTTGTTGGACCATCTGCAGTAGCATTTTCTAACGAAGATGTTATCGCTCCAGCGAAAATCTTGAACGACTTTGCTAAAAACGCTGACGCACTTGAAATCAAAGGTGGTGCAATCGAAGGCGCTGTCGCATCAAAAGAAGAAATCGTTGCTCTTGCAACTCTTCCAAACCGCGAAGGACTTCTTTCTATGCTCCTTTCTGTACTTCAAGCGCCAGTGCGCAACGTTGCTCTTGCAGTCAAAGCGGTTGCAGACAACAAAGAAGACGCAGCTTAATCTTAAGCTACGCAGCGTAGCCTAGCTACAAAAATATAAACATAAAATATAAACTTATTTGGAGGAAATAACAATGGCATTGAACATTGAAAACATTATTGCTGAAATTAAAGAAGCTTCAATCCTTGAATTGAACGACCTTGTAAAAGCTATCGAAGAAGAATTTGGTGTAACTGCAGCTGCTCCTGTAGCTGTAGCTGCTGCTGGTGGTGCTGAAGAAGCTGCTAAAGATTCATTTGACGTTGAATTGACAGCTGCAGGCGACAAGAAAGTCGGCGTTATCAAAGTTGTACGTGAAATCACAGGTCTTGGTCTTAAAGAAGCTAAAGAACTTGTTGATGGTGCACCAGGTGTCATCAAAGAAGGCGTTGCAGCTGCAGAAGCTGAAGAAATCAAAGCTAAATTGGAAGAAGCAGGAGCTTCAGTTACTCTTAAATAATAGAGCGACTACTTTAGTAGCTTAAAAACATGATTAAACCGCTATTCTTAGGAGTAGCGGTTTTTCTTTTTGTTCGAGAAGGGGCAAAAAAGGGGCAAACTATTTATAAAGTTTATCTAAAACATCAACAACTTTTGACTTGATGTTCTTGGTAACGTGAGTATAGATTTCCATGGTTGTCTTACCGTTATCCTTATGTCCTACTCTCTGAGTAATGGCTTTTAGAGGAATGTTGTTTTCAGCAAGTGTACTGATAAGGGTGTGTCTTAGGATGTGAGGGTGTAATGGCTTATTTATCGGCTTCTTTAACGTGGCATTAGCATTCTTCATCAACTTACCGATGCTTGATTTATGAATTGGAATACCGCTAGATGAAACAAAGATAAATCCCATATCTTTATAGTTTGGATTTGTATTTTTCCGTAGTTCATGCAGCTCTATAAACTCTTCTATAATCTCAATTTCTTTATTGGTTAAATCAACTACTCTGATAGATGATAAGGTTTTAGGAGTTGTCTTGATACCCTCTGAACCTTTACGAGTTGGATCTAAAGTTCCGTTAATAGTGATAGTACGTTTTTTCTTGTCATAATTCTCAAATTTAAGCGCACTAGCTTCACCGACACGACAACCATTTAAAGCCATAAATTCAGCCATGCGGGCAACGTGATACCCTCGGTTATATTTTTTCATAGCTTTTAAGAGTCGCTTCAATTCGCTTTGTTCAAGGAACTTATCTTCGATACGCTCCATAGTTTCGTATGTGACGACTTTTTTGGGCAGCCTGACACGTTGGATAGGGTTGCTATCAATCAACTCTAAATCTTGAGCGTATTTGAATACCATACTTAGTACGGATTTATGTTTTTTTAACTTGATGTGATTTTCTTCGGAATCTGTGAAATACTGTTGTGCGTACTTAGCAGTGATATTTTTTATTTTAATCCCTGGCGCAAAATTTTCTTTTACTTCATCTACTGCATAGACCATAGTTTTCTCGGTAGAAGCTTTGATGGACTTTTTATGGAGATCCCACCAATCACTTAGCACGTCTTCGAAAAGCATATCAGTAGTAGTCAAGCTTTGTAGCTTTTCAGCTATCTTTTCATCTAGTAGTTTTTGTGCTTCTTTCTTAGCTCTGCTTGATCCTGAATCAAGCGTTATAGCTAACCTTTTCCACTTTTCAGTGTATGGATCTTTGTAGCGCTCAAAAAATTTGTATTTTCCGTTGGGAAGTTCTTCCATCCACATTGTATTTACCTCACTTTTTTGATAAAATGGGTATAGTAAAGAGGGCTTTTTAATGCCTTTTACTATCCAAGATATCCTCACACTCAAAGTTTGGCGATGGCGAGTGTGGGGATTTTTTTGTTTAGACGATAGGAATAAGTTCACCGCCTATTTGTTGGTTTATATAATCTCTGTCTTCTGGATATTTCAACAGATAGGAGTTGATAGCTTCCATAATCTGGAAGTTCAATAATCCCACTGGTGATACTGGGCCCCAAGTTTTGAATATGGTTAGGGAAAAGATGAGTGTCTTCAAACCGTTTTGTCCTTGCCCATTCTTGTAATCTTCTTCTGTGATGTGCAATCGATTGTGAAAGAATCTATTGTAATTGATTTTGTTCTTTTCTGTTGTGAAGTTATAGACTCTTCCAAGATGGGCGCATCTGTTACGATAGGAGAGTAAGAAGTAAAATACATTGATAAACAATTGTTTAATATCATTATCTATATTTTCTTTGTCTAGTCCTGTCATGCGCTGGATAACTTCTGTCTTTATATGCGACTTTTGTAGTTTATAAAAAGTGATTAGGTGACCAAAAGTCATCCCTTTAACAAGAATCCAAGGCGGCACGTTGCCATGGATTTCTCGATAATGTTTATATGGTTGAGTCTTATCTTGGGTGATTTTATAGCATTTACGTAGAAACTTAGATCGTTCAGACTCTTTGAATTTTTTAGCACCTCGTTCATAGTTCTCTCTTTGAAGGTATTTATTTTGGTCTGCAGTATAATGTTCTGCGACTACGTAGGAAAGAACGGTTCTAAGATGAGCCTCGATTTCTTGTAATGCTAGATTGATGTTTGTTCGTATGCTTTTGTTCATGAGGAAAAAGTCTACGAGTTTTTCAAATGTTGCGCCCTCTTTAAATTTCTCTCCTTGATCAATACCAATTTCTTTATAGCCGTTTATGATTTCGTAATAGCTGTATGTTGATAAAATGCTGATTGCAATGTTTTCATCTCGGATGGTAAGTCCTCGAGATTTTAGGAGTTCTATCTGCTCTCGGAACGTTTTGAAAGGTTTTGTTTCCATATCTCTCCTTTGTAAATCAAAAAGAGCCTCTGCATAGATGCAAAGACTCTTTTAGGCTCCCAGGGGGGAGCATTCACTTAGATTAACCTAATTATAGAGTCTTTTGTTGTTTTTGTCAAGTTTTTTGTTAAATTTATTTTTATTGTTGCCAACTATTTCCAAAATGGAAACAGTTGGTTTTAACTTATACTCAGTGTTGCGATTTGTTCCTCGATTGTTTTAAACGGCTTCAAAAAAACTCCCCCATTCTATTTAGAATGAAGGAGCTTTCCCGTATCGGTCCCCGTAGAGATCCCGACGCTTTTTCTCTAATGAATTCATTCTAAATGATTTTTTTAAAAAGTCAACTGTTTTTTAATATTTTTAAAAAATATTTTTTTATTTCTCTCTATACAAATCCATGACTTCACCGATAGTCTGGAGCTCGTTGTGTTCTTTTTACCTCTTGTATTTTAAGCAATTTCTTGTAATTCTCTTTGAAATTGTTGCAAAGCCATAATGGTCCATCCCTCGTCTTTTTTGTATCCTTGAACAATATTGAGAGCATAATATTCTTGACAATTACAATTATACATTAGAAAGTTCATCAAACGATTATGCAATGCAGGCTTTGACATTTGACTACGTTCAATAAGTTGTTTAAATGTCAAGCCAGATTTTATGTACTCAAGAAGTTTATAATCATTGAGAAACAAAATTGATGCAATGGTATTTGCTTCGTCCTCTATTGGGATAATCTCAGTTGGGTAGGAATCGCTATAGTTTGACGAGGTCTTAGAAACCAGGACTTTATCATAAACAGAATCCATAAGATGACAGTATATATGGGCTAATTCGTGAAGGATTGTAAACATAACCCTTCCCTTAATCACATCTTGGTTGATATAAACAACAAAACGATTCTTTTGAAAATCAGGAATCGTCATTCCAGAACAAACATTACAAAAGCTGAAATCAACCAACAAGAGAGAATTATTTGAAGTTAAATTATATTTAAGTTCTTGTTTTTTATTCGGGAACCATTTGTACATTAAATCCGCTTCAAAATAGACAAATAAAATATTAAACTTAGTTTCAAAGAATTCAATGATTAGGTCGAAAGTGATTTGAGAAATATGGATATTGAAATGGTTAGATATATCCATAAGTAGTCTGTTTGCATTTTCGTGATATTGTAAGTAAGTTTCTTTTGAGGGTCTTGTAAATCGTTTCAAATAGCCACCTACTTCCAGAAAGAATCATCTTTGGCAAGAGCACGAGCATTTTTCATCATGCTAAAGAGTGCTTTGTTAAAACGCTCTTTTTCATCGTCGGACATATCCTCAGTTTCTTTTCGAAACATTATTAGAGTTTCAAGCTCTTGAGTGTTCATCAAATCGTCATTCGATGTGTAAGGATTTTTTGTTCTGCCCAATAAATAATCCGTGGACACATTGAAGTAGTCGGCGATTTGTTGTAGCCGTTCAGCAGACGGTTGATTCCTTTTCAACCCATACAAAGAATTCTTGCCAAGCTTTAGCTTATCTTCTAAAGTGTTTAGCGAAATCCCTTGTTTTTCACATAAATCTTTTACGATTTCAAAAGTAGAAAACATTGATTTATCAGCCTTTCTAAGACATGACAAAAAATATTTTATAAAATACGCAAAAAAGTAGTTGACATTATTTTGCGTTTACGCTAAAATAGTTTTTGTAAGTTAATGAGTTAGTAAAAAACGAAGTTAAAACTTATCTAAAAATAAATAGCTTTGGCGAGCAAAATGAGTTGATAGATATAATGTTTTATCAAGGTTTTTAATTATGCTTTCATTTTAGCAGATACGCTAAAAACTGTCAAGCGTTTTACAAAATAATTTACTAACTCTTTAACTCCATTAAAAATAAAAGGAGGAGGTCACATGAGCCAACAACATCGCAAATGGATTGAGCTTGTAAAAGAACGAATTGAAAAACGTGGGTGGTCGCAAACGGATTTGGCTATCGTTGTAGGTGTTAGTCCGTCAGCCATCACGCAATTATTCAAAGATGGTAAAGGAAGTGATGACTTGAAGCTTCGCATTAACAAGAAGTTGCGGATTAGTGAGTCATGGGAAAGATTTGAGGAGTAGGAGGAATAACATGACCTTAGAAGAACGAGTTGCAGCAATTGAGAAGCGATTGAATATGGTTCGCTTTGAAGAACCAAAAGTTGCACTTTTAATCTCACAAAGTACCTATCACAAAATCATTGACCAAATCGTTGAATTGGAAAGTGGTAATTTAGAAAAAGAGTTGGAGGAAGAAGATGAACGAAGTTATTAAAGTGACTGTGAATGACAATCAAGAACCGATTGTCTCAGCAAGACAATTACATAAAACCCTTGAAGTTAAGACAAGATTTAGCCAATGGGTGGAACAAAACTTTAAAGGGTTTGAAGAAAATTATGATTTTTGCTCCGTAGTTACAACTACACAGCTAAATCAATATGGTGGAACAAAGGAATTGCAAGACTATGCTTTATCATTGGATACTGCAAAACACTTAGCAATGATGTCGAAAACCGACAAAGGAAAAGAAGTCAGACAGTACTTCATCCAAGTAGAAAAGGACTTCAACAGCCCTGAGAAGATTATGGCAAGAGCCTTGCTCATGGCGGATAAGAAGATTCATAAACTGGAGACGCAGATTGAAGCGGACAAACCCAAAGTCCTCTTTGCAGACGCAGTGAGTGCAAGCCATACATCTATCTTGGTTGGTGAACTTGCCAAACTCATTAGCCAAAACGGCTACAAAATCGGTGCCAATCGACTCTTTACTTGGATGCGTGAAAATGGCTACCTGATTAAGCGCAAAGGATCAGATTGGAATATGCCAACCCAACGTAGCATGGACTTGAAACTCTTTGAAATCAAGGAAACAAACGTGCAACACGCAGATGGACATATCACTGTGAACAAGACACCAAAGGTCACTGGCAAGGGTCAGCAGTATTTTATCAACAAGTTCTTGAGTGAAGATGAAGTAGCGGGGTAGGGAGATGAACGAACTAGAAAGAACAGCCCTCAATGAGATATTGAGGACTGTAACATATATTGCTGAAAAAGTGGATGAAATTGAAAAAATTTTAGAACCACAAGCAGAGATTAAAGACGAGATCATTGAGGCTTTATCTGCTGGCAAAGGAATCGTTGATTATGGTATATGCTCTGCAAAAGGCCATGTTGGCCTAAGGGCGCTCAACAACGACGAACGTCTTGCTGTGGGTTTGCCAGTGGATGAGCTTATTACAGGGGATTTAGGTGTTTAACAAAAAATTTCAATTATCTTTTGAACGGCTGGTTTATTTTCACGCTCAACAGCATCATGCCATGCGTTTAAAAATAGTTCAAAATCGGGTATTCCATACAGATTTGCTAATTTAGGTAATTCTGTAAAGAGTTCCGGAAACTCTCTAAAAATAGGGAGTAGCAGTGTTGCTAAGTATCTATTTTTAGGGCGGTCTGTAGAATTTTGGATAAGATGAATAATTTCGTCGGATTGATATTTTACTAATCTTTTGTGATTGAAGACTTCAATATCAAGTAGGATTTCTTGACTGTATTGCAAATATGGCACACTCCTTGAATGTTTATCCCATATGTTTTGATTTGAATATTCTTCTAAAAAATAATGAGCTGTCATTTCACAAATCACTTCCTCGAACCAAAACATCGTCCGCTGCTTAGGACTGGAATTGATGTAAAAATGGCACAACTCATGAGCTACTTGGTAAACGTTTCTGGCATAGAGGTCTGAACCTTGGGTTGATAAAAAAATGATGTGATTATCTGCAAATACCATCGGTGCATCGACGATTTTAGCATCAACAATATATAATTTCTTATCAACAATACCAGGGAAAATCTTATTTGCTATATGAGGTAGATTAAGCATTACGAGTGGGTGGACACTCTCAGAGACACCATAGAAATAAAACCAATCTTTAGCATTAGGTAATTGAAATCTAAACATAATTTTTCTCCAATCGTTTTATTTTGATTATACCACAAACAGAAAGGAGTACGGATGGAAGAAAATAAAGAATATCTTCATGAACGCATAAAGCATTTTCAGTCATTGGTTGATTATATGTCTGAGCGTGGGCAAAAGTATTATTTAGAAAAAGATTGGTTCGATAACCCAACTCTAATTTCTATAGAAGACGCAAAAAAAGAAGTAGAACTAGCCAAAGAGCAATTAGAACTACTTTCTGAATAATTAATGACTGGATAAGAAAGGAGAAGAAATGGAAACATTTATTATATCAGTTCTGACATCTTTAATTGTGACATATACTATGATGCATTACCACATTTATAAAGTAAATGAACTGTACAAAAAATATATGGATTTCGAAACATCAAGCGTTAAGAAATTTGCTGAAGATATCATAAGCAAACTTCCAAAAAATTCTTCCCTAGGGGAGTGATAGAGAAGCACATTTTTTCAAGACTAATTTCTGGATAGTGTTGAAGAACTTGTTGAACAATGAAGTTATTTCTGATGAAATCATAGTTTGAATCAGTTGTGGAATATCTATCATCATCAATCTTTAACAGGCCTAGTCGTTCTAAGTTCGTTAGAGAAGGGGCGAGTTCATCAATTTTTTCACTTCCATCTATAAAGTAGATGATTGGGAATATTATTTTGTAGCCACTATCGTATCTTGCGATAGCTTTCATGATAGGGATTGGGGTTCCTACTAAGGGATTCTGTCCTTTTAAAAATTGAAGAATACGTGCATCCGTTACATCTAGTTGCTTGATAATCTCAACGAAAGACGGGTGTATAATCGAGTTCTTTCGATCGTCAAATGAACTTGCTAATATTTTGGCAAACATAGAACGCAACTCTTCTTCCTCAATATAATACTTAGATGCTTCCAATGCAGGTCCTAATATTTTTAGAGGCGGTTCTTGAACGTTCTCTGGTGGGATAGTTGCCACTTGTTGAAGTGTGCTATTTCTGAGATTCTCAACATCGATTTCGTTTTTTGCACGCAATAATGCTGCTTGATTAGAAACATCGTGGCCATAATTGATGTACCACCAATCTTGCAATGTTTGAATAGGTCCGGCAAATACACCGGCTGAAGTAGCTCCTCCTAAAAATCCTGTAACAAGAGGAAGAAAGTCTTTGAATTGGTTAGGATCCATAATTATTACTCCTTTCTATTGGAATTTTGACTAAAACGGTGAGAGGTCCTAGTCAAGAATATTATAGCAATTTAGGAAGGAATCACATCAGTCTCAAGACTGATATAGGAGTCTGAATGGAAGATAAAATTATCGAACTTGCTGATTACTTCATCAGCGAATCTAAAACGTACAGAGAAGCAAAGATAGCGTGTGAGAAGCTATTTAGACAAGTCAGCCATGAGATAGAACTCAGGGCGCTGGAAAGTGAGACAATTTGACAACAACACAAAAAAGCACCTGACAGAAATCAGGCGCTCAACAAAAATTACTAACTAGATTATACCACAGAAAGAGAGGAATTACCATGCCAGTTATAAATAACGTGAATTATCGCCCTGTATCTCAAACCGAAAAAGCTGAGTATGGAGGATATAAAAGCTTAGAAGAAAAATTCAACGATCTATCTGAGACAACTTTAAAACTTTGGGCAAATGAAATGAAAAATCATCCTGAATTTAAATATTTCGTTTATCATCCAACACATAAAACGGTTTTAGTAAATTACAAAGGTTTTGCTCTGTACTGTATGTGGAAGTCACGGAATAGATACAAGACAAAAAAAGAGAGTCTGAGAGAGATGTTGGAAGATTTAAAGAAAGTAAAAGACCTTTTAAAAGAGGTTGCTGAATTAGATTTGGAAGATCTTATTGCGTAAGAGGACAAATATGAACATACTAAACAAACTAACAAAATATTTCTTAGGCCAAGAAAGGAATGTAGATTGGAGAATCGTTGCATTAGACTTGAACCGAGAGTTGATTGAAGTCCAAGAAAGATTACAACAAGCAAATCAAGAAATCGCAGACTTGAATAAAATCGTAGCAATCTACAAAGAAAAGGAAAATGCAAAATGATGGAATACTTATATTTCGTGACAATCGTAGGAATTGCTCTGTGGTCGCTAGTAAATACATTGGATGACCACGCTGAAATGAAGCAGAAAGAACACCAGCGAATAGCGAGCAATATTGCACGCATGAACCTGAGAAACTCAGATAAGCAATTTACTTATGATGTAGAACCGCCTGTAGGGTTGAAATAAGGAGAGAAACATGACTCAAGCGGAACGAATTAGGGAATATTATAGAGAGCACCCTGCTGCCTCATATGATGAAGTGGCTGAGGTTGTCGGTACAACAAATAGTAATGTGAGAGCGAACTTAGCCAAAGATATCAAGGCAGGCAGATGCGTTCGCTTGGAAGATAAGTCATACGACTACTCGCCTTACTTTAATCACACAAAGGAACTCACAGAGTTGGTTGATTGGAAGAATGACAACAGACGTGAGTGGGTGGATATGCTGACAAGAGCAGCAGAGAAAGAAACGGATAGCAACGTTATGCGTTTGCTGATTAAAGAAGCAAATAAACTAATGAAAGAGGTGACTAAATAATGGCTAGTTTATACGAACTAACAGGACAGTTCCTGACAATTTACCAATTAGATATCGATGACGAAACAAAAACGGATACGCTTGAGGCTATCGATTGGCAAGAACAATTCGAACAGAAAGCGGAAGGGTATGCTCATGTTATCAAGAATCTAGAAGCAGATGTGGCCATGTACAAGGCTGAGGAAGATAGCTTCAAAGCCAAGAAACAGGCGGCACAGAAAAAGCTTGATTATGTCAAGGATAATATTATGACAGCTATGAACGTTACGGGGCAAACCGAAGTTAAGAGCGGTGCTCTTACTATAAAAGTTATTAAGAATCCAGAATCAGTCAAGGTCAAGGAAGACGACCTCCCGAAAAAATATTTTACAAAAAAAGTGACGCTTGCGCCGGACAAAAAAACACTCAAAGAGTTACTTAAATCTGGCAAGAAAGTCAAAGGAGCCGAACTCATTAGAACGGAAAAGTTGGTGATTAAGTAATGGAATTGATGAATAAAACACGAGTAACAGATTCACTAGCAGTTGTGATTGGACCGGAATCAATTGAAGTGCTTGTTACTGAAGGATTTCTATTCGATGTTGCGATTCGTTTTGTGAAAGTAGACGAAACGAATCTTGATCAGGGAAATGAAAAGCCGGTGTTTACTCCGGAGTACAAACTTGTCACAGTCGCTAAATACAAAGAAAAACCTATTTTTGAATCAGAGGAAGATATTCGAAAATTCGAAAAACAAGCAAAAGAAATTAAGGCGCTATTTGCCTTTGCAAAGGTAAATAAACAAAATTGGTTTAACACGGCCCTTTATCCAGGAGTGCTAACGGAGAAAGTTGGTGTTTGATGAAAATTTTAGCTATTGATCCATCAAGCAACAAAATTGAAACCAGTACAACAGGGGTTGTCTTGTTGGAGAATGCAAGATTAGTTGGTAGCTGGGTTGTCTCTTATGGTATGAGAGGTTTCGCTGATTGGTTTCACGAAATCGGAACAAACCTTGAATTCGATGTAGTTATTGTTGAAGAATTTAAGACGAGGGATAACGAAAAGTCAAAAGACAATAGCGTGGCAGAAACCATCGCTTATATCCAGCTTTGTTATCCAGAGACTATTCTTCAATTTAATGCAGGTTATAAATCAGATATCCCAGATGAACTTTTAAAAATCTTAGGCCTTTGGAAGTTTGAAAAAAGCCATCATCAAGATGTTCGAGCAGCTGCAAGACTTGGATTATTTTGGGCAATGAGAAATGATATTGAAGAAGTAATTCAAGATATTGGAAAGGTGGTGAGTGAGTATAACAATAACGTTAAGAAAGTGGCAAGCTGAAGCAGTCAAAAGAAGTGACCACTTATCAAATGGAATCTTTCTAGAGGCTCTTGGAGGTAGGGGGAAAACCATATGTGCTCTAGCCATCGCCAAACACAAAAAAGCTAAGAAAATTATCATCACAAACAATCGACTAGCAATTCTGAATGGTTGGATAGATGCAGTCAAGTTTATGAATTTTGATAAAGGTGTTGAGATTATCATTCAGACAGATAGATATCTTCAAAATCAAGTCAAAAAGGGGCATAAATTAGATTGTGATGTGCTGATAGTAGACGAATGGCAGAATATGTCGTCTGACAAACAAGTGGCCTTATATTGCAAAATAAAGCGAAAATACACGATAGGTCTTTCAGCGACACCAATTCGGAAAAAAGGACAAAATTTCTATCCGCTTGAAAAAACAGTTTTTGGATGGGCAACACCAAACAATAAATTTGATTGGCAAAAGACTCATGGAAAAATGGTCTATGATCCGTTTAGCTATTCAAAAGAGAAGTGGGAAGATTTTAGGAATTATGAAAGTTATATCTCAAACTTGCCGAACTTCTTCCGCTGGGAAGACATTGAAAAGATTGAGAATGCCACTGAAAATAACGGTTTTGAAACCAAGTTCTATCCAGTCACAGTTAAAGCTGGAAACCCTGAGAAATTAGCTGAGTTTAGGCAGCTTAACCTGGTCACTGTTGGAGACAAGACGGCTATGGCTAAACAGTCCTTTGGCCGCAAGACCTTTGAACAGTACCTAAATCAAACTGGTGTGACCGTTGATTTTCCAAAGTTGAAACCAGTTAACGCTGATACCCCTCTCATGCTAAAGCTAGACGGTTTGATTGAGAGAGCACCTCATGACATGCTGATTGTCAGCAAGTCTAAGCAGATTGTCAATGTCATTCGCGAGCGCCACCCTGAAATTGGAATCTGGACGGGCGATATCCAAGAAGGACTTGATAAGAAAATCGTGGTTGCTACCAGTCAAGTTCTTGGAGTGGGGGTTGATGGTCTGCAGCACAAATATCAAACGGTTGTCGTGCTGGATCCGGTGGATAAGTCTTCTGGTGAATATGATGACTATCGTCAATTGTTGTGGCGCGTGACTGGTTCACGGCAGCAGCATGATGTGAATATTATCGAATTTTATTATAAAGAAAGTAAAAAAAGAGGAAAACAAAATGAACAAAAAAACTGAAATGATCGTATTTCGTAGCCGTAAAACCGGAAAATTTCTTAAGTCTTACAAAGACAGAGGCTCCTTGGCATTTGAAGCTGACTATTGTTGCTTGGAACATTGCTTGAAGATTCCTCGTAAAAAATACGAAGAAAACAAAAAGACCTACAAGGCTCTTGCGGCAGCTTTTGACTGTGAAATCGTCGCAGTTGAAGCAGAATACAAATTGACCTATCCGAATGGCTCAGAAGTTGAACCTATCAAGCATAATCTTCCATCCATTGAAGATTTAATCGAAGATATTTTGGGAGGATTATAATTATGGCATTTACACTTCCAGCAAATAAACCACAAGTTCCTAAAGATACCCCACGAAATTTTTTCATCTACGGTGAAACCATGAGCGGAAAGTCTTATCTTGCAAATGAATTCCCAAATCCAATCGTTTTGAACACAGACGGGAATGCAGAAGCTAACACTGTTCCAAGCATTCAGCTGATCAATGAAAAAGATGACAAGGGACGAATTACCAATTCAGTAATTAAACAACTTGGAGATATCTTGCTTGCTCTCCAGACACAGAAGCACTCTTATGAAACAGTCGTTATTGATGTAATTGACGATGTTATTGAAATGATTAAGATTGCAGTTTGTGATGAATTAACCCCAGTTGGTAAACCTCGCTTGAAATCCTTGTCGGAAATTCCATACGGCAAAGGATACGACTTCTTTAACCAAGCTATCACAGAATTAGTCATTGATCTCAAAGCATTGCCAATGAATGTTATTTACATCAGTCGTCAGGTATCTGAATATGATGACAATGGTAATGCAACCAAAGACAAACCAAGCTTGAAAGATAAGTATGTCAATCTTATCAATGGAAACTCTGATTTGATGATCCACACTGAAAAACTCGGCAACAACTACAACCGTGAGGTTGACCGCAAGCGTAAGACCTACTATGTGAACCATGTTGATGACAAGGCTATTTTGAAAATCTTAGCAACTATCCGTGGGGCTGTTGAACCTGCAAAAGGTAAGTCAGCGCAAAAGAAAGAAGCATCTAAGACAACTAAACCAGCGAAAACCGAAAAGCCAAAAGAGGCGCCTAAGAAAGAAGTTGCCTCTGATGATGAACTATTTTAAGAAATAAAGGAGAATACACATGAGCTTACTAGATATCGCAAAATCAATCAAAAAAGAGGGCTTTGACCCACGCAAAGACAGCGCCAACGGTCCTGCACCAATCCCAGCTGGTACTTATCCAGTAGTCCTGAAGAAAGCAACCTTCAACGTATCGGACAAAGGCTGGGAAAGCCTTGGTTATCAATTTGAAATCCGTGGCGGTGATTACAGTGGACGCTCTGAATTTGCAACATTTGGCACACTGACTGAATGGAACGGTAAGAACCTTGACTGGGCAGTTGAACGCACTATGAAATTCTTTATCAAAGCCTTGGTCCTTGCTGGCGACAGTATGCAAGGAAATGAAGAAGACGGTAAAGCCTTGGAAGAGGCTCTAAAACGTAAGGCAGTTGGCTCTTACTACAACCTTGTTATCTCTGTGACTAAGGGGAAAGATGGCCGTGAGTTCCGAAACTATGACCTTGAAGAAGAAGCACAACCGCTGACTGAAGCTGATATTGATGACGATGATGATTCAGACTTACCATTTTGATAACTAAAAAATGTTTGTTCTTTGAAAACTTAATAAAAACACTTGACAAATTGCCCGTACAGTTATATAATTTATTGTACGGGCGGAAAAGAGGTGATTGAATGAGCCCACGAACAGGAAGGCCTAAAAGTTCCAATCCTAAAAACGTTCGTCTTGAAATTAGATTAACTAAATCTGAAGCAGAAGAGTTACAGGCGTTAGCTGATAGACTCAACACTAACAAGACAGATGTTATTATTAGAGGTATAAAACTTTTACAGTCTGAACATAAAAAATAGGATAAAGCCCCTGTCGCCAAACATCAGCTTTACCCTATCGCTGCAGAAAGTGTTTCCGCATGAAATATTATATCATGCGAGACACTTCTTTTCAACATATACAAAGGAGTGTTTTTATTATGTCTCAGGAAAAACTTATTGATAGTTATGAAGAATTATTAGCTTATGTGGAGGAAATCGGACAAAGCCTTGATCTATTACACGAATGGTTATCAATTGAACCCAAATTTGAAGATTATTGGTCTTATCACGACTTAATAGCATTTCACGGTCAATACTTTGCTTTGCTTAATCTGATTAGGTTTAGAATAGATAGCTTGTCCATTGAGCATAGGGATATAATAAAAAAAACTATAAAAGTAGGATGAAAGAATGGTAGAAATTTGGAAAGATGTTGTAGGTTATGAGGGAATTTATGAAGTTTCAAACTATGGTCGAGTACGAACCCATAAAGATAAAATAACATATACTCAAAGGCATGGTATTCGTCATTGGAAACAACGAATCTTAAAAGAGAAATCTAGGACTAATCGCGATGTAAGAATAAGTTTGTGGAAAGATGGTAGAAGTAAAGACTACTTAGTTCATCGTTTAGTAGCTGAGGCTTTTATTCAAAATCCTGATAACAAACCGACGATTAACCATATTGACGGTAACCCAAGAAATAATCATATTGATAATTTAGAATGGGCGACATACTACGAAAACAATAATCATGCTTTTGACAATAAACTAATTTCGACTTCCCATGCAGTAACTTTAGTTAATCAAGAAACAGGAGAAAAAAAGTATTTTCGTAGTTTGTCCAAAGCTAGTGAATATCTCGGTTTTTGTTCAGGTTACATAAGTAACCGATTAAAACGAGGAAAGAAGATTGAAGGATATGATATTTTTCATTCTAAAAAATAAGGAGAAGTAATCATGCCGTCGATGAAAGAATACGCATTACAGTACCAAAAGTTAGGGTTCTCAGTCATTCCAATCAATCCCAAAAACAAGATGCCTTTGATTGAATTTGCCGATAAGCCTGCCCTGACTGCAAGTGAAATTGAACGATTTTGGGATGGATATCCGAATGCTAATATCGCTTTAAGGACAACTAATTTCTTTGTCATTGATATCGACAAGCATGGAAAAGAGGATGGCTTTGAGTCGTTAAAAAAATGGGAACATTTAAATTTAATTGAACCAACTCTACAAGCCAAAACTGCTAGTGGTGGTAAGCATCTGTTATATTTTAAAAGAGATGATGAACCAATTACTCAGATGATTAAATTCTTGCCTGGTGTTGATATCAAAGCGCACGAGAATAACTATATCATAGTAGCACCTTCAGCAACGGAGAATGGCCAGTACGAGTGGGATTTAGAAAAGTCTAAGGAAGGTGGTACTATGGTTACTCCTTCAAAAGAATTAATTCAGGCTATAAAAAAACAGTATGGCGAAACTCATGGCTATAAGTATGATGGCAAGGACGGTCTTAGGGACTTAGCTAGACGTTCACATACTAGAGATCGAACCCAGACTACAGATCTCTTTGAAACTATCGTTCTTGGTTTTGGTGATGAGGGTGGACGAAATGACAAACTAGCAAAATTCGTAGGTGGTCTATTGTTTAGAGCGGTTGATGATGAAGTGGTCGTTCAGCTTGCAAGACTGGCAAATACTAACAGTCGAAATCCTCTATCAGAAAAGGAAGTGATGCGTACTGTTGAAAGTATGATTAAAAAAGATAGGAGGTGAGAGTAATCGGTGATGTAGTAAGTATAAATTCACAAGATAAAATGATTACAAATGCAAAAGGTGATATCAAAGCAAACAGCCCGATGAATGTACTTGTGGCGTTTAAAGCCGATGATCAACTAAGTATTTATTTAAAGCACAATGATTTCTCTCAGGAACATGAACTCCTTAAAGATATCAAGATAGGTAATACCCTTTTCAAAAAAGGGGAGTTGCCCTCCAACTTTGATTCAGTCGTAAAAGTTTACTTTGAAAGTGTATTAGGTGTTGCTTTCTCAAACCAAGCGATGCTCGATGGCATGGAGACTTTCTTTTCAGAAAGATCATACAATCCAGTTATTGAGTATATGGAGAGAGCAGCCGAAAAGTGGGATGGTCGTAAACGAATTGACCGAATGCTTCAGGTTTACCTGGGGGCTGAGGACATTCCCCTGGTTTCCAAGATTGCTCAGATGTGGTTGGTCGGTGCGGTTGCTAAAGTATATGACCCCTACGTTAAATTTGACTATGTTCTGGATCTGGTCGGTGGTCAGGGTGTTGGGAAAACCTCACTCCTCCAAAAGTTAGGTGGAGCATGGTACACAGATTCAGTCACAGATTTTGCTAACAAAGACAATTACGATATCATGCTGAAATCCTTGATTGTTAATGATGATGAAATGGTTGCTAGTAATCGAATGAGTTTTGCTGAAACAAAAGCCTTTATCTCAAAAACTAGCCTACGCTACCGTAAACCTTATATGAAACGGACAGAAGAATTTGCCAAGAACTTCATCTTAGCCAGGACTACTAATCAAAAAGAATACCTCAAGGACAAAACCGGTGAACGTCGATTTCTCCCGATTATGGCAGATAGCAAGCAACAAAAGAAACATCCAATGGAAATCGAGCCTGATACAATCGAACAAATTTGGGGCGAAGCCGTTACAATCTATCGTGCTGGTGCTGATTTGATGTTTGATGAAAATACAGAGGATGAATTGAATATCTACCGTGAACAGTTCATGTATCGTGATGAAGTTGAGTTACAAGTGCTTGAATATCTTGATATGCCCGTCCCTGAAAATTGGCAAAACTGGTCTATTCAGCAACAACATCAATACACAAGTAAATATTTCGATAATAGTAGCGACTTTGATCCTGGAAGCAAAAAACTAGATAAGGTCTCAACTCGTGAAATGATGTACAACTTATTTATGAGAAATTCGAATGATAGGAAGCTGTCAACGAAGATTAACATGATCCTGGATAATCATCCTGATTGGAAAAAAAGTGTTTTCCGGGCAGGTGGTAAAAGTACAAAAGGGTTCGTAAGAGTGAAAGATTCGGAAAAATCTAATCGGTAGCAATTAAAAATTTATCGGTAGTCATCGGTAGCAGTTGAGGGGTAGATCGGTAGCATTCTACCGATAAAATAGGACATCGGTAGCACATCGGTAGCAGTCTAACCCCTTGATATTACTGACTTTTATTTAATATTTATATATAATGCTACTCTTCTACCTATATTTTAAAAAAAAGTATATAAAATAATAGTAATAATAGAGAAAGCCTATAAAATAGGGATTCTTGAAAAAAACTTTTTACTTTTTAGAATTTATCGGTAGCACGGTAGCAGTTAAGAAAAAGAGGTAAAAATGTCATACACAGTAACATTATTTTTTGACAACATGGTAGACGAAACTCACTTTTTCAAGAAAGAGGGCGATGCTGCCAAATGCAAGGCTCAGCTCGAGAGAAAGTATCGAGGTGATCGAATGTATAAGGTGAAACTTGAGGAGTTGGAAGAATGAGTAAATTTGAAATCTCCCTGTCTAAAGATGACCTTGAACATATCGCTAACGGTTATGACATCAAAATCAAAATCAACGGTAAAAGATTTTTGGAAACAAATGAAATTATTTTGAAGCCTGCATTGACAAATGATGTTATGGCTCCGATATTGAATTATAGAGATAAAATAATCGATACTGAACAGCAAAATATTGTTAATAATTTCATAGGAGGTGTAAGATGATTCCGAGATTTAGAGCATGGGATAAACATAGTCAAAAGATGTTTGCTAATGATGAATTGATTATTTGGAATAACAATGTTTATGCTAACGATAGCAAAAAACTTTCATGCAATCACTTAAAAGGCTGGTCGATTGATGAAGAATACCTTATGAAATCAACAGGCTTTTTTGATAAAAAGGGGGTAGAAATATTTGAGGGGGATATCATATCGGACGGGCACACGTCAAGAGATATTCGTCATCATCAGACGTTTGGATTTTATACAATCGATGGTAACGGCGACGAAGAGTTCTTCGGCGATACTGCAAGTTTAGAAGATTTTGAAGAAGTTTCAAAATACATGTCTGAAAATATTGAAATCATTGGCAATATCTATGAAAATAAAGATATTTTGGAGGTAATAAATGAAAAACGAAAATAAAAACTCCTTACCACAAGCGGTAGGCGGTTGCTTAGGTATGATACTAACCTTATTTATCAGTCTATGGCTCGCAGGAGTAGTCATTCATTACGGTTGGAACAACATCATTGCAGTAACATTTGAAATCCAAAGAATAACATTCTGGCAGGCTGTCGGAATTGATTTACTCATTACTGCGATTATTGGAAATCCGAAAGGTGATACAGAAAAATCTTGGTTGGAGGTCCTGGGGAAAGTTATTTACTGGTATCTCGTTCTTTGGGCTTTGATGTGGATTGTGGTAAGCCTTTTGTAAAATAAAAAAGCCAAGACACTCTCTGTCTCAGCTATAATCTCAATAATATTATTATACCACAAAGGAGATAGAGAGTGAACAAGGCTAAAGAGTTACTTGATGAACTACAGAATTTGGATGAAGAGATACAGAGTCGAATAGACGAGCTTGCTAAACTTGAAGCTAGTTTGCTTTCTAGCCCTAAAATGAGCATGGATAAGGTTCAAGGTGGTCAGAAGGTTCGATTAGATGAACGTTACATCGATATTTTTAGCATGCAAGATTCCTTGAAAGAGTACATGAAGCAAGCAACTGCTGAAGCTATCCAGCGCAGAATTGAGCTCAGTAAATTGATTGATAAAATGCCTAAGCCTGCAAGTCGAACAATTCTAAGGATGGTGTATATTCAGAAAGCAAACGTGTATGATATGATTGAATTTTTACAATGCAGCAAGACTACTTTTTACAAAAAGAAGAAAGATGCAATCCGTGAATTGGGTGTTGTAGTTGATAAAAGCGAACTAATGTGAACTAATGTGAACTAGGTTGAAGCGCACTGGTCTAACAATCGTGCTATTATAGTATCATCAAGAATTAAGGGTAAGGCAGTAAGTCTTCCCTTAACATGGAGAGTTGGCAGAGTCAGGTTGAATGCGCCCGTTTGCTAGACGGGTGGTCGCCTATGTGCGGTTCGTGGGTTCAAATCCCACACTCTCCTTTGAGTGTTTTGTGTCCTAGAACAGGCTAGGCACTAGGCTTAGCATTCATATATCACTCATCAACTTACAAATGATTGCGTAGCGACTGGACCTCGCATGATTGCGTAGCTAATTATATTCCGGATAAGTTATAAGCTAGAGGGTTTGATTCCCTCAGAGGTTTTAAATGACTACAAAAAATAAAAAAAGGAAAACTTTCAAATTGATTTCTAATTAACACGCAAGGTAGTAGTCGCCTTGCATTAAGTCACTCATCGAGTGGCTTTTTTAGTTTATTATTGGCAGGTGAGTAATGGATGTCTCGACTAGAGAAGCACGAACGGAGTTTTATAATTCTGGTGACTGGAGAGAGCTTCGTAAGCTTGCACTTGAACGTGATCACAATGAATGTGTTTGGTGCAAAGACGAAGGCAAAGTCACTAGAGAGAACCTAGAGGTTGACCACATCAAGGAACTAGAGTTCTATCCAGAGTTCGCTCTTGATCTAGATAACCTCAGAACGTTATGTAAAGAGTGTCACAATAAGAGACACGAACGCTTTCAGTTCCGAAAATCGAAAAAAATGCAAGAAAAGAACTTCAGGACTGATGAATTTTGGGGAGAATAACACCCCCCCGGTCAAAAAAATCGAGTGTTTTTAAGATTTTGGGAACCGATGGGAGGGGGTAACTGTCCAAATTTTTATGATTTTTTTCATACACGACCCCCCTCCCCCTCTTAAAAAAAATAAAAATATGAAAGGAGGCAATAACGATGAGTTTAGCTAAGCGAAACGAAAAAGTTAGGACTGAGCAAAAGCGCCTCATGGCTCAATTTTCGGATATACCTCCGAATAAAAAAAGTTTAGCTTATGGATTGATAGTTCAAGCAGCAAGATTACGAGTGGCGCTGAATGAAATGTGGGAAGATATATCTAAAAAAGGATATTACACATTATTTAAACAATCCGAGCAACAAGACCCTTATGAAAGAGAAAGACCCGTTGCTAAATTATATAACGCTCAAGAAACTAGTTATCAAAGAATTATAAAACAGTTAATTGATTTACTGCCAGATGAAAAAATCGAAGAGGTAGAAAAAAAACAAGTTGAAAGTAGTGAATTGCTATGATTTCACATCCACTTGTCGACGAATACATTGAACTGGCAGAACAAGGAAAGATTATTGTTAATCATGAAAGAAAGTTGCTGTTTAAAATCATCAAGGAGAAAATCTATCCTCGTGATGATTTATATTTTGATAATGACCTGATTGAGAAATTCATTCGGTTTGCGGAAAAGAACTTTTTCCCTTTGGCAAAGTACCAGCTTTTCTTGACTCCGTTTATCTTTCTTTTTCGGAAGGAGGATGGGGAGCCACACTTCGATGAGTATCTGTATACTTTAGCTCGTGGGGGTGGTAAGAATGGTTTTATGTCAGCCAGGTCATCGTTTTTTATCAGTCCTATCTACCCTATCAGAGATTATGATGTGACTATCACCGCTAACTCTGAGAAACAGGGTAAGGTTTCGTTTGAGGAGGTCTATGAGACTATCCAAAGGCGCGGTCTTGAGGACCATTTCTATTTGACAAAGATGTCTATTACAGGTCGAGCGAACAACTCGGTCTTTTCTTTTCGGACGAATAATCCGAAGACTATGGACTCTGCTCGTGATGGTTGTCTTGAGTTTGATGAGATTCACCAGTTTGAAGATGATAAGGCTGTGAAGGTTCAAAGGTCCGGCCTTGGTAAGATTGCTCATGCTCGGACTTTCTACAACGGGACGAATGGATATGTGCGTGAGGGATTCTACGACAAGCTGATAGAGAAGTCTATGCAAATCTTGAATGGAGAGGTTGATGATTTCAGGCTATTCCCTTTCATCTGCAAGCTAGACAATGCGGATGAGGTGGATGATATGAAGAACTGGCCAAAGGCAAATCCGATGTTGGATGAGAGCACTCCTTACGCTAAGAGATTGCTTGCGAGAACCAAGGCTGACTATGATGACCTTGAGTTGGAGCCGTCTGGCCGTCAGGAGTTCATGACAAAACGGATGAACCTTCCTGAAGCGGATCTTGAGAAAGATGTCACCTCTCGAGATAAGTTAGTAGCTTGTCTACGGTCTCCTGGTATCGACTTGAAAGGTCGGTCATGTGTCGCTGGGTTTGACTATGCTAGCATTCGAGACTTTGCAAGCGTTGGTTTGCTATTTAAGAATGGGGATGAGTTTATCTGGAAGCAACATTCATTTGCACGAAAATCATTTTTAAAAGCTTTTAAGCTGAAAGCCCCTATTCAGGAATGGGCAGATAGAGGCTTATTCACAATTGTGGACGGTCCTAGCATTGATCCTCGGTTATTGGTCGAAAAATTGAATGAATGGAGTAGAGAATATCAAATCGAGCTAGTCTGTGCCGATGGTTTCAGAATGGATTTGTTGAAGCCTTTGCTAGAAGAGGCTGGCTTTGAATATGAGTTCTTACGGAATCCTGGGGCGATTCAATCTAAGGTTGCGCCAATCATCGAAGATGGATTTGCCAATGAGCGGTTTATCTTTGAAAATGACAACTCTATGATTTGGTATACAGATAATACCTACGTCAAAGAGGACAAGGATGGAAATAAGCGTTTCTTGAAGAAAGAGCCTGTCAGAAGAAAGACGGATGGATTCCATGCTTTGATAGCTGCTCTCTACAAGCGTGAGATTGTGCAGGAGTCGAATGTTGGGGAATTCCTTGACATGATTGATAGTTGGGATTTTTAATCTAAGAATAAATTTTGGGTGGGTGGTCGGCAGAAATTAAAAGAAAGGAGGAAGTGCATTGGGGTTACTAAATTTATTTAAGCGTGAAGTGCCAGAGGTTGGTTTTGAGTTCGAGGATCTTGAGCGGATGTTTGGGAATCTTCAACTGAAAAGTTTAGCGGTTGATAAGTCCGCGGAATTTATCGCTCGAATTTTTGCGAAATCAGAATTCAAGTATCTTGAAGATGGAAAAGCTAAATTTTCTGACTGGAACTACTTGCTGAATGTAAGGCCGAACAAGAATGAATCTGCGTCAGACTTTTGGCAAAAGGTCGTCTACAGGTTGATTACTAAGAATGAGGTTTTAATTGTCCTTACAAAGGATGACCAGTTGTTGGTTGCCGACTCTTATACACGGACTAAATATGCTGTTTATGATGATGTGTTTGAGTTTGTAACTTGTAAAGGTTTCACATTTGAGAAGCGTTTTAGGATGAGTGAAGTCATTTTCTTACAGTACAACAATAATCGACTGCAAGATTATATCTCAGACTTATTTACTGATTATGAGAAGTTGCATACTCGTTTGGTTGAGGCTTTGGCTAGAAATAATCAAATCAGAGGAACTCTTAAAACAAAAAACAATGGGAGTTTTGATAAGGAAATGCTTGCGAAACTTCAATCTTATGCAGAAATTCTTTTCAAATCGTTCAATACTAAAACGATTGCCATTGTTCCAGCTCAAGATGGAATGGAATACACTGAGCATACGAATACAACAGGGACTTCAAATATCTCTGTTGACGAGTTAAAGAAACTTCGTCAGCAATTTGACGATGAGGTCGCTGATATCTTAGGGATTCCAACAGCTTTAATTCATGGCGACATGGCCAATCTGGAAAATAGCCAAAAGATGTTCAATAGTTATTGTTACCAATCACTCGTTAAGAAAATGAGTGATGGGCTAAATTTCGCCTTAGTGTCAAGACGGGAATACGAGCGCAATAATCTATTTGTAATTATTGGCGAAGGTCAGAAAGATAAGTTTGCACTTGCTGAAAACATTGATAAGCTTATTTCTTCTGGAGCGATGACTCGAAATGAGGTGCGCTCTGAACTTGGCTTAGAATCTGTCCCTTGTGGCGATAAATTCCTCATCACCAAAAACTATCAAATTGGTGAGCAAATAGAGAAAGGAGGTGAGAAGGAAGATGAAGGTAATTCCGATTAAGGGTACGATTGTATCAAACAATGACAGATGGCTTTACGATTGGCTTGAGTGGGATGCAACCGCTCCGAAAGATGTCATCCTTCCTGAAAGTGGTGAACCGATTGAGGTTCATATCAATTCGGGTGGAGGAGATGTTTATGCTGGTAGTGAAATCTATACTGCTCTACGCTCGTATCCTGGTGATGTGACCGTGAAGATTGTCGGTATTGCAGCAAGCGCAGCAAGCGTGATTGCAATGGCAGGAGATACGGTTGAAATCAGTCCGACCGCCCAAATCATGATCCACAATGTTTCAACACAAGTAAACGGAGACCATAACACTCTGCTTCATGAGGCTGGGGTACTAGAAGGGTTTAACAAGTCTATCGCTAGCGCTTATGTCCATAAGACTGGAAAGGCTCTTGATGACCTGCTTGGATTGATGAACAAGACTACCTGGTTTGATGCTGAATCAGCTTTGAATCATGGATTTGTAGACAAGATTATGTTTACAAACGAAGTCGCTCCGACTCTGGTAGCTAGTGAAACTCCTATGATCCCAAGTGATTTTATCGAAAAAATGAGGTCAGCAATGACACCAGATATCGATAAAATCGCAGAACTGGTAGCTAAAAAGCTAGAAGCTAAACTACCAGATATACAAATCGACAAAGAGGCTTTTGAAAATAGCGAATTTCTACAGAAGAAATTCAATTTTCCAGAAAGTCCAGAAAATAACACAGACAAGGCTGTTCCTAAAGGGTTCGGTCTTTTTATGTTTTAAGAAAGGAAAAAACAGAATGACAATGCAATTATCTAACCAATTTGAAAAACAACGTCAGGCATTTTTGGATGCCGTTGCAAATGGTGCTCCTCAAGAAGAACAAGCGAAACTATACAACGAAATGCTTGAATCTATGAGCAATGAAATGATGGCTCAAGCTCGTGATGCTGCCCGTGAAGAGGTTTCGGCCTTGAACCCATACGATGCTAAGCTGACCGCTGAAGCTCGTGAGTTCTTCAACAATATTGAAAAGGCAGCACCTCAAGGGATTGAGAAGTTCATCCCACAAGAAATTATTGACCGTATCTTTGAAGATCTGGTACAATCTCGCCCACTTCTTCAACACATTGGCCTTAAAAATGCTGGTATCCGCTTGAAATTCCTCAAATCAGAGCAAACTGGTCAAGCTGTTTGGGGCAAAATCAATGGAGAAATCCAAGGACAACTCAAACAAAAATTCAACGAAGAAGAAGCAATCCAACACAAATTGACTGCTTTTGTTGTAATTCCAAAAGATGCTGAAAAATTTGGGCCAGCTTGGTTGGCGAAATTCATCTCTGTTCAAATCACAGAAGCCTATGCAGTCGCACTTGAAGCTGGCTACTTGAACGGCGATGGAGACAACAAACCTATCGGTCTTTCTCGTACTCTTACAGGAACTGTTTCAGGTGATCATACAACTCATGATGAAAAAACAGCTCAAACTACTAAGTTGACTTTTGCTGACTCAGCTACCGTAGTCAAAGAATTGACAAAAGTATGTAAATACCACTCAACTAAAGCTGATGGCACTACTCCAGTTGCAGTCGAAGGCAATCTTGTAATGGTTGTTAATACAGCCGATGCTTGGGATGTGAAGAAGCAATACACTTCTTTGAATGCTCAAGGGACCTACATCACTGCAATGCCCTTCAACATTATCTTGGTAGAATCCGTGGCGCAGACTGCTGGTAAAGTAACTACATTTGTAAAAGGTCGTTACGATGCTTTTGTCGGTGGTGGCATTTCACTCGGTCGCTATACAGAAACCTACGCTCTGGAAGATTTGAACCTCTATACTGCTAAGCAATTTGCTTATGGTAAGGCTCACGATGAAAAGACTGCAGCAGTCTGGACTCTACAACTTCCCCAAGCCTAATCTAGGAGTTGAGCCATGACTCCAGAAGAACAACTTCATCCACTCCTTAAATCTTTCAAGGAGCGGATGAGGATTTTTCATACTGGAGAGGATAACAACCTCTCTAAAATGTTGGAAAGTTCTGAGTCAGCCATCCTCAGTCTGGTCGGTAGTAAGGACTCTGCTGATCCACGAGTGAGAGAGCTTATTTTAGAACGTGCTCGATATGTCTACAATGATCAAGTTGAATTTTTCTACGGGAATTTTCAAGGGGATTTGATGGCATTATCACTAGAAAATTACAAATTGGAGGAAAAACATGATTAAGGTTTTAAAAGATTTCTATGACCTCAAAGAAGGGGTATTTCGCTCTACTGGCCAAGAGTTTGAAGCGACAAAAGAGCGCTTTGATGAAATCAATGGAGCGCTACCTGACTTTGTTGAATGGTCAGAAAAACAACCAGAAGTAACAACGCCTGATGTCCTATCAGACTAATCGTCCTAACTATCGCTACAAAAAGCCTGAGTCTCAAAATGGAGACCTGAGGACCCCCTTGACTTTCTATACTTCTAAAGTCAAGGAGGGGGTTGATGGTCGTGATGTGAGTTACAAGAAGGCTTTTTGTACGATGGGCCAAGTTTACTCCCCTAGTTTCAAAGATATTGAGATCGCGACTGGAAAAGCGATGAAAGCTAAGATGACTTTGAAAATTCGTGACCCTTTGACAGATTATCAGCCTGAAAGTCGGCATTTTGTCGAAGTTGGGGATATCCGTCTAGTTGGTAAGAAATGGCAGGTCATTGATGTGCGTCCTGATTATGATAATCGAGATTTTTTGATAGTCATTATCGGAGGTGGACGTGATGTCTAGTAGTGGAGCAAATCTAAAAGGATTTGATGATGTTTTGAGGAATCTTGAGATGCACCTTGGAGATACAAAGGTTAAGCGTGCAACTAGTCGAGCATTGAAGGCAGTCGCAAATGAGACTCTGGAGGAATTTAAAGGTGCTTTGGAAGTTTTTAAAGACACAGGAGAAACCATTGAAAGTGCTACTGTTGGACGTGTAACTGGATTAGCTGTAAGTGTTCCTGTTGTGAAAATTGGTTTTGGTGAGGGTTCTCGTTGGCGTTTGGTTCACTTGAATGAGTTTGGCTACGCAAAGAAAGCACATCCAAGAGGATTTGGTGTGATTAGACGTTTTTCAGAGGCAAATGCTCAAAAATATAAATATCGAATAGCCAATCAGTTGAAAATTGAAGGATTTAGATGATTAAGGACAAATTAACTGAACTCTACAACGCTTTGAAAGAGGATGAGTCTTTATCTGGTATTAGTATCAAGTCATTTGAACGTCCTGATACTTTGGGAGATGACGAGACGAGTATTGTCATTATCCCTGTCGGACCTCCAATGCAGACAGCTCACGGTAGTAATACTAGTTTGGCTAAGACTTTTCTCTATCAAATCAATGTAGAGTCTACCGATCGAGTGGAGTGTAAAGAGCTCCAAGGCAAAATTGAAAAAATAATGGAACATCAGGGATTTTATCAGACTGAAGGTGGTTTGGATCAATGGATCCCTGATATCAAACGCTATGTAGACGCTCGGACTTACAAGGGTCAGAGTGCTTTGTATGGTAAATACTAGAAAGAAGGAAAAAGAAATGACAAAAGTAAAAGGAACTGCACTTATTGGCCTTAAATCGGTCACAATTCGTGTGCATGATGGAAAGACTCCAACAGTTGGAGAGAACCTCTTCACGCTAGAAGGTAAAGATAATGAAGGGGCTACACAGACTGCTAAAGTAACTGGATTATCTAGCGATCCTGTAAAGACTTACGGCAGTAATGTTGCTTATCACGTCTCCAATCGGGGGGTAGGTGATGTTAAGGTAGAGATGGGCTTACTTGATGTCCCATTAGCTTTATATACTAATGCTTTGGGGTATGGCAATGATAATGGTATCTATTACTTCGGTGCAGACACCGTTGCTAAGAATGTTTCAATTCTCATTGAAAGTAATACTGCTGATGGGGAACCAGTCTACTATGGTTTTTACAAAGGACAGCTTTCTATGGATGCTATTGATTTTGAAACGATTAAGGATAAGGCTAACGAGTTAGCTACCACTAATGTGAACTTTGCTGCGACAGCTAGTTCAGATGCTGCAACTAATGGTCGATATGGTGCAATTGTGTATGGATCGGATGCTGAAAAGTTGAAGAAATTGAAGGGTCAATTAAACATGACCGCTGCAGCGTAGGAAGAGGGCGCAAGCTCTCTTTTTATCTTTTTTCTAGAAAGGAAAGTACATGGCTAAGGTACAATTTACAATCAAGAACGAGAAAGGTGAGGATGTTCTCAAGACTAGTAAGGAAATCACGACTATGGACTATCGTGACTATCTGGTTATGAATGAGGCAATGTCTAAAGACATGTCTGACGTGGAAAAGTTGGATAGGCAGTTGGACTTTATCGCCGGTCTCTTTGAAGATGTGACGGCGGAGCAGTTGCTGAAATATACAGACTTTGCTCGTATCATCGAAATTTTTGCGGACGTCTACGCTCATCTGGTTGGTGACGTAGACCCAAAGGGGACAAATTAGAGTCTAGTGAGGCTCTGCGGCGTTTCTATGGTTTTATCAAGCATGTCACAGAGGGACCTTATGGAATGAGTATTCGTGATGTGATGGATACGAGTTGGGAGGATTTGATGGGGGTCTTGGGAACGATGGAAACGAGTGAGAGAGAAGAAGTTATAGACCTGGCTGATTTGTTGGGAACTATATAGCTTTCAACTTGCAAATGTAGCTACACAGGAGTATAATAATGTTGAAAAGATGGTGGCTACATGGATAAGCAATTTGTTATACGAGCGAGAGTTGATGAGAAAATTGTAAATAAACTAAATTTTATATCAACAAAGCTACAACAAGGACGATCAGAAACGATCCGTCAAGGGATAGAGAAGCTCTATAGAGAGCTGGGAGGACAAGATGAGTAGAAAAGGATTGATTTGGGCACGTATTTGGTTAGGTGTTGCTATTTCTGCTTTGGCTTTCTATATCTATACGATTATTTATATCTTTAATCATGATATGGATGAAATCTTTGCGCCTTTCATCATGTTGTTAATTTATGCACCGTTGATTCCTTTGTTTTTGATAGCAATTGGTGGAATGTCTTTATTAGCTTGTGTAGAATTTGCTTATCGTAATCTGCAACGATATAAATAAATGAAAAGAGTCCGTAAGGGCTTTTTTTATTTACTTTGAGATAAAAGGAGGAACAATATGGCAGGCGGAACGCCGTTAGGTCAGATGTATATCGAGCTAGGGCTGGACGTGTCGAAGTTCAACCCTACTCTAAATGGTGCAAAAAATGCTGTAAAGTATTTTCAAAACAATGTCCGTTCTTTGGATAGTACTCTGAAAGGAAATGAAAAAAATGCTAGCTTACTTCAAGCTAAATACAAGACTTTAGGACAAGCTATTGATTCACAACGTAAAGTTTTGGATGAGATGAAGAAAAGTTTTGATAAGCTAGACCCTGGAACAGCTAACTTTGATAAAGCTGCAGCTGATATTCAGCGTGAGAATGCTAAGTTGGCAGCGATGGAAAACCAGCTACGTGGGGTTGAAAAAGCCTTGCAAGATATTGGTCGTGAAAATAGCTGGGCTGGTAAAATTTCGAATCAGTTATCAAAGCAAGGGGAAAAGTTTGAGTGGCTAGGTGGGAAATTGCGTGGTATGGGAGACGCTATGCGTCCAGTATCGACTTTAGTAGCTACAGGATTTACACTAGCAACTCGTAAAGCAATAGAGTTCGAGGACCAGATGAACACCACAAAATCACTCCTTGCAGACACTGTACCTACTGTTGAAGAACTAAATACAACAACAAAAATGTTAGGCGAGAGTTCCAAAGGATGGGCGAAACAATATGGGATTTCTACGGCATCTATTAACGAAGGAATGCAAGAAATCATTAAGAAAGGTTTTGATGCTAATCAGACTATTGCTGCTATGCCAAGCATCCTAGATGCTACTAAAGCATCTGGCGATGACTTTAACGTGGTTATGAACGCATCTACAAACATCTTGCGTCAGTTTGGACTAGAAGCTAAGGATACTGGCAGGGTTACTGACAGTCTGACTTATGTAGCTAATAAAACATCAGCTGGATTCTCAGATATGGGACTTGCTATGGAATATATTGGGCCAGTAGCTCATTCGCTAGGTATGTCAATTGAAGAGACTTCAGCTGCTATTGGTCTACTTTCTGACAATGGTATAGCTGGTGAGAAGGCCGGTACGGCATTACGTGGTGCTTTATCGAAATTATTGAAACCTTCTGAATCTAATGCGAATGCAATGCGTGAATTAGGGTTTAGCGTTGAAGAATTCCAGTCTGGTGCATTGAAGTTGCCAGATATTATCGATCGAATCAAGAAATCTACTGAGGGCTGGACGGATGCAGAAAAATCTTCTGCAATTGCCCGTGCCTTTGGTATTGAGGCTCAAACAGGTATGAATGCCTTGATTAATCAAGGAGGAGATGCACTTCGGAATCTAACAAAACAAACTGAAAGTGCTCGTGGGTATACTCATAAACTTGCTAGAGAGTTGATGAACTCTTCAAAAAATGGAGTTGAACGTTTTAAAGCTAATCTGGAAGTACTGCAGGTAAATATTGGTCAAAAGTTGTTGCCAACTTTAAGCCCTCTAATTGAGAAGGTTAATCATATCATAGAGAGTTTTTCAAAGGCTTCCCCAGAAGTACAAAATTTTTGGATAAAAGTTGGACTAGGTGCAGCAGTTGCCTACCCTGCTTTGAATATGCTGGGTAATTTCTCAACAACCCTCGGAGGAGTATTTAAAATCGCTGGGAAGGGAGTTGAGCTACTTAACACAGCAAGAAACATATCAGCAGTAGGGACAACCGCTGCTGAAGCTGGTGCAAGTGTAGGATTGTTGTCAAAAGCAGGAACATTACTTGGACTTGCTTTTACACCTACAGGAGCTGTAGTTCTTGGGACACTTGCAGTTGGGGGTGCAATTGCTTACTTTGCTCACAAAGCATATGAAGCCAGACAACGTGCTCAAGAATGGGGGGCAAGCGTTAGCGTGGATCAAGCAAATCAACTTCAAGATTTCAAAGATAAAGTAGATGAAGCAAACCATGCGATGACAGATTTTGGATCAGGCGCTGCTAGTGTCGATAAGGTAACTGAGTCTGTCAAAAAGCTAGCTACTGAGATTCAAAAGTTAGCTGATGAAAACTTAGCCAAAGACATCGATTTAGCACAAAAGTTAGGACTTAGTGATGAAGCGATTCAAGCTTTAACTGAGCATTCTAATCAAGTTAAAAATAATGTGCAACAGATGTCAGACGAGGTTATCAAAATTTATCAAAACTCAGCTAATAATCATCGAAAACTTTCTGAAGAGGAAAAAGCAATTGTTTTAGCAAATCAGAATGAACTTATCAATACACAGTTAGAGTTGATGGAATATTCTGGCGAAGAACGTATCAACATGATTAAAGCTTTCAATGGTCAGGCCGATGAATTAAATACAGAACAGCTAAAAAAAGCCACTGAATTAACTGAGAAATGGGTCAAAGATGAACAAACTTCTTACCAAGAACGTTTGGACGGATACAAGAAACTCATGGAACAAATCAAAGGCGAGGATGAAAAATCTGTTAAAGCTCGCGCTGAGATCAAGAATAAAATGGAGCAGTTGGAAGCTGAACACACAGCTAAGATGGAAGCATATAGTCAGAAGTGGAACGATTTACAAGGTAGACTTTTGAAAACCTTGCAAGTTAGCCCGGAAGCATTAACAGGTATCATGAATCAGCTTAAATCACGAGCTGAAGAAATGGGATTGACTTACGATGAAATGGCCATCAAGTTCCAAAATACCTTCTCAAAAGTGCAAGAAGGTAATAGCATGTGGGCACAAACTGCTAAAGATGCAACCGAATCAATGAAGCTTGCAAACACTCAGTGGAATTCCATGGTATGGGATGAAAAAACTGGTAAGCTGAAAACAAATGCAGTTGAAGAAGTGCAAAAGGCCCTTGAAGCAGAAGGTGGATGGGACGCCATGCAATTCATCCTTAAAGAAGCGAATCTTGAGACTAATGCTCGTTTGACTATCGGAGAGGCTCTTGTAGCAAACGGTCAGTGGGAGCAGTTATCTCCAGAAGAAAAAGAACTAATTGTGAATGGCAAACCAGCGGTACAAGCTATCTTGGATAGCAAAGAACTGATGTTACAATGGAACGATTTGCCTTCTGAGGTAAAAGAAATTCTTGGTAAGAATGAAAGCTTTTTAAGTAGTGCAGAAGGTGCTAAGCAAGCATTGACTCAGTGGAACTTAATGACACCGAGCGAAAAAGCATTGACTTTAAAAGATTTAGCTAGTAGCGATATTAAGGTAGTCCAAGGTCGTATCGATATGATGACTGGTAAGCAATTACCAATTGAAGCGATTGACAATACACCAAGCACTGTAGAGTCGGTATTGTACGGTGTAAATTCTATTCGTCAACATAAACCAGTTGATATTAATGCGACAGACTTGACAGGTGCTGTCCGAAACGAGACAAGTAGTGAAATCAATGCTATTAAGCAAAACACTCCTATTGGCATTTCGGCTCAAAACAATACACAAGGAACTGTTAATGAGGTTCAGAGTGGTGTCAATGGTATCCAGGACAAAACTGTTACTATCAACGCTCGAGACAATGCTTCTGGGGTGCTTTCGGGCATTAGAAGCTGGATTGATAGTGTAACTGGTAATTTCTTTACCAATATTTTTGCAAGCAAGCATGCCCACGGGACCAATTATCACCCTGGTGGTCTCGCTATTGTCAATGACCAAAGGAATAGTAATTATAAAGAGCTTGTTACTCTTCCAGACGGCAGAAGTTTCATTCCTGAAGGAAGAAATGTCCTTCTTCCACTCCCTAGAGGATCTAAGGTATTGCGAGCAGATAAGACCAGACGTCTGATGCATGAAATGGGCGTTCCTAAGTACGCTTCAGGTATCGGGATTCCGAGTGACGCTAAATTTCTTAGAGAAATGGAACAAGCACAACAAAATATTGTTGTTCAACACCAATACACAAATAAGGGGCAAGATACAGATAAAGTTGTGTCTGAGATGAGGATTCTGAGAGCAAGTATGGAGAAAATCCTTACTGCTATCCTTAACAAGGACACAGATACTTATATGGATAGTTCTGTAGTGACGGATATTATAACCAAGAAGCAGAGAGAGCGAGAAAGAATGACACTAAGAATGAAAGGAGTACTTGAATGAGTGAAGTGACAATGCGTTTCAATAAAACTGATTTTCGAGACCTTATTGAAATCCATGATATTCAACGCGATGTAGGGAATAATCGTTCTATTTTAATTGACCGTGCACCAAGAATTGGCGTGAATATCCAGCAACAAACCATTGATGCAAAATATATCAAGGTGGACTTTTCCATCTGGTCTAAAGACAGGAATACCCTCAAGCATAAGCTTGCGGGTATTTTTAATGTTGATGCTCCTAAAGAATTGACATTTTCAGATGAGCCCGATAAGTATTATCTGGCCATGGCAATCGATGATATCTCTATGCAAGAGGTAAGCGGGAGACGTTCAAACGGCTCTATTAAGTTCATCGTTCCAGACGGTGTAGCCCATAGCTCAGCTTATAAGAATTTCAATAGTGATTCAAATGCACAAACTACAACCGATAAAATGGTTTTTGATTTAGTAAACAACGGAACCGTTGAGGCATTTCCAATTATCAGAGTTAAGCATAATGCTGAAAATGGTTATATTGGTCTTGTCAATAATAATACGGCTTTTGAGATGGGAAACCGTGAGGAGGCTGATACTGAACCAGTCAAACGGTCTGAGGTCTTGCTTGATTTTAGAGGAGACAAAATCGCTGACGGCTTTGCTAGAGCAGTGAAAAATACCTCAGTGACCAATAGCAGATGGGACAATATAACGGGAACATCAGAACTGACCACAGTAGATGGAAAAAAACGTATAAAGGTAAGAGAGCAGGCCAGCGGGGCTTACAATGAGAATTATGGCGCAGGGCTTTCATGGGAGATACCTGCAGACTCAACAGGTCAGAAAGGCTCACTCAATGATTATCTATTTTGTAAATTGGTCTATCAGCTAGAGTCAATCAATCAATGTGGCTTTATTAAGGTAGCTGTATCTGACACAGCAGGTCAGTTTTTGTATGGAATTGAAACCTATAAGCGCTATAACGGTCTATACTGTGGATTTAATGTCTTTGCGACAGATAACGCTGGTGGATATAACTTTTTAAAAACTTTGCTTTTTGACTCTTCTAGCGACAAAAATACAAATCCGTTTGCACTTTCAAAAGGTCAATTTGAACTACAAAGAAACGACGAGAGAGTTCAAGTTTATTATAATGGCTCGCACTATGACTTTATTGTCCCTGAAATCAAAGGCAAAAAGTCAGCTAAGATACATGTTACGATAGGTGCTTTTCGTGGGAAAGCAATCATCCCTCACTTGTATCTCGATGAGTTGATGTATCGTAAGGACTTTGTACAAGCATCAAGAGACATTCCTAACCGTTATCCTATGGGTTCAAATGTTGTAATCAACAGTGAAGATGATACGGTCTATATTGATGGTATCGCTAAAGCTGGAGAGGTTGTCGATGGTTCACAATGGCTATCTATACCGCCTGGAGAGTCTAAAATTGAGATGTATTTTTCAAGTTTTATAAAGAAAAAACCAACCGTGACAATCGAATTTGAAGAAAGGTGGCTATAATGCTATTAACAATTCATGACGCGAACTTGCGAAAGGTTGCTTTTGTTGATAACAGCAAGCAAAGCACACTTAACTTTTACAACGATACCTGGACTAGAAGTTTACAAACAGGATCATCCACTTTTGAATTCACTGTATTTAAAAAGTCTATCAAGTCAGACACTCCAACCCAAAAAGCCTATTCTTATCTGAATGAACGGGCGTGGGTATCTTTCAAATATCATGGAAAGAGCTTTATTTTCAACGTTATGCAGGTTGAAGAAAATGAGCAGACAATTAAATGCTATTGTGAAAACCTCAATCTTGAGTTAATCAATGAGGTAGCTAATCCTTACAAGGCTACAAAGGCTATGAGCTTTGCTGAGTATTGCGAAGCTATGGATTTATTAAACTATACCCATCTTGTTATTGGCATCAATGAAGTATCAGATAATAAACGTACTCTTGAATGGGAAGGGCAAGAAACCAAACTAGCCCGTCTATTGAGTCTTGCCAAACGCTTTGATGCTGAGATTGAGTTTGATACACAATTAAACGCTGATAGCACAATCAAAAAGTTTAGTGTCAACGTCTATCATGAAAATGATGACGCACATCAAGGTGTAGGTCGTATCAGAAACGATATAAGCTTAAAATATGGCAAGAATATCACTTCTATCACCCGTAGAGTTGATAAGACAGGTCTTTTCAATTCAATCCGGCCAACTGGTAAAAGACGATTAAAAAATGGATCTGGTGAAGAAGTTGAAGAAGTAGTTACAATACAAGGTCTTGATGAGTGGAAAAAGTACAACAAGGATGGAATTTGTGAATTTTATCAATTAGGGGCTCATCTTGTTGCTCCAATCTCTATGCAGCTATATCCATCAACATTCACACATTCAACAGGTGAACTAGACCAGTACACAAGAAAAGATTTTAGTTACGATACCGACGATCCAAAAGAATTGCGACGTCTAGCATATAATGAACTAAAAAAACATTGCTATCCAGCAATCACTTATGAAGTTGATGGCTTTGTAGATGTCGAAATCGGCGACACAGTCAAAATTCATGATGAGGGATTCAACCCACTATTGATAGTTCAAGCTCGTGTTTCTGAACAAAAAATCAGTTTTTCAAACCCATCAAGCAACAAAACAATCTTTTCAAACTTTAAAGCCCTGGAAAATCAGTTATCAGACGGCATACAAGAGGTACTTGAGCGCTTATTTGAACAATCTAAACCTTACACAATCAAACTTTCAACTAGTAACGGTATCATTTTTAAAAATCAGATTGGCCAGAGTCTAATAACCCCAACCTTATACAAGGGAGGAAAACCAGTTGTTGCTGGTGTTACTTGGCGTTGGGCGCTCGATGGAGAAGTGACAACAGGGATGACTTACTTAGTTAGAGGCTCAAATGTAACAGATACAGTCACTCTGACAGTAGCGGCTTACATTGGAAATAAAGAGGTTGCTGTTGATGAGATATCGCTTGTTAATGTTGTTGATGGAAAACTTGGTACACCTGGAACTCCAGGGCGAGACGGTCGCACTCCTTATGTGCATACAGCGTGGGCTAATAATGCAACAGGAACAGATGGATTTAGTCCTGACAGCTCAATCAATAAACTCTATATTGGTATTTATACCGACTTTGAACCAAATGATAGCACAGACCCTAAAAAATACAAGTGGGCTAAAGTAAAAGGGGACAAGGGAGAAAAAGGCGATAAAGGAGAACCAGGACAACGTGGTTTAGATGGCTTGCAAGGGGCACGAGGTGAACAAGGGTTACCTGGTCGCAATGGTGCAGATGGCCGTACTCAATACACTCACATAGCTTACAGTAATAGCGCTGATGGAACTAAGGATTTTTCTGTAAGTACCTCTGATAGAGCTTATATCGGGATGTATGTTGATTTTAATAGCGCTGATAGCAATACTCCATCTGATTACAATTGGACACTTGTAAAAGGCTCTGATGGTGCAAATGGTGTGGCAGGTAAGGCTGGCGCAGATGGTAGGACGCCATACTTACATATAGCTTACGCCACATCAAATAACGGATCGCAAGGTTTCTCAACTACTGACAGTACAAATAAAACGTATATAGGAACATACACAGATTACACTCAGGTAGATAGTACAGATTACAGAGTGTATAAGTGGACGTTGATAAAAGGGGAAGATGGTACTGGTATTTCTAATGTAACTAATTACTATTTAGCTACTACAGTCTCAACAGGTATCACAAGAGCAAGTGCAGGGTGGACAACTACGCCACAGCCTATCACATCAGACAAGCGTTATTTATGGAATTATCGAGTTGAGCTATACACAAACGGTACAAGTAAGACAACAGACCCTACTGTTATTGGTGTACGTGGGGGAAAAGGAGACCCTGGACCCCAGGGAGCAATAGGTCCTAAAGGTGATAGAGGAGAAAAAGGCGAAAAGGGAGATCGTGGCTTACAAGGGCTCCAAGGCTTGCAAGGTGCTAAGGGTGACCAAGGGATTCCGGGGCCTAAAGGAGCTGATGGACGTACACAGTACACTCACATGGCCTATGCTGATAATGCAACAGGTAGTGGATTCAGTCAAACAAACACTGATAAAGCCTTTGTTGGGGTGTACATTGACTTTAATCCAACAGATAGCAGAAATCCTACTGACTATCGCTGGATAAGATGGAAAGGTCGTGATGGTGCCGATGGGCTACCAGGTAAACCAGGAGCAGATGGAAGAACACCTTATGTTCACTTTGCGTATTCTGACAATGTGGATGGTTCTGGTCTGACAATGACAGATAACGGACAGCGTTATTTTGGTCATTATTCAGACTATGAAAAAACCGATAGCTCAGATAAAACTAAGTACAAATGGGCCGATCGGTGGGCTAAAGTTGAGGTTGGTGGTCGGAACTTGTTAAGAGGTTCGAAAGGGCCTTTTCTTCCAGATAGAAAGCCAGCAAATTTTGACAACAACATTCTGTATGTAGGAAATACGTCTATTTACATGGAACAGGGGCAGGAATATATCATTTCTGCCAAAACGGACGGGAACTTTACAGCTCATCATGATGGACTTAAAGAATCCGATAACGTAGTTCTTTGGATTATGGACAAGGATATCAGAAATTATCAAATTGTATCAGACCTCAAGACAGGTACCACAGGAACGAAAATCATTTGGAATAAGCCGACAGGTGTCTATCATCTACGAGTTAATACTTACCATAAGGAAGCTGTAAAAAGCGTATGGGACGTGAAGATTGAGCAAGGGACCATTAAGACAGACTGGTCTCCAGCTCCTGAAGATGTTCAGAGGGATATAGACTCTAAAGCTGACCAAGCACTAACTCAGGAGCAACTCAACGCTCTAAATGAGAAAACTGGAATTATCCAGGCTGAGCTTGAAGCTACGGCTAGCGCTGATACGCTTGATAACTGGATAAAGGCTTACAAGGACTTTGTCAAGGCCAATGAGGCTGCAAGAGCGCAGGCTGAGAAAGATTTGATTTCAGCTAGTCAGCGTGTCTCTAATATTGCTAAAGATTTGGGAGAGTTATCTGATCGCTGGGATTTCATCGATAGCTATATGAGCTCATCTAATGAGGGTCTTGTCATTGGCAAGAACGATGGTAGCTCTAGTATGATGTTCAATCCTAACGGACGAATTTCAATGTTTAGCGCTGGTGTCGAGGTTATGTATATCTCTCAAGGTGTTATCCACATTGAGAACGGGATTTTCTCTAAGACTATCCAGATAGGACGCTTTAGAGAAGAACAATACCACCTCATACCTGATATGAACGTTATCAGGTATGTAGGCTAAAAGGAGGAAGTATGGCAAAGTTTAGTAATTCAAGTGGGAGCTTGTATCTCAATGTCTATGTGGAGCAAGGCTCTCAGAGCATTGCGGCTAACACATCAACCGTCAACTGGCGGATGACAGTTAGTCGTACAGGCGCCTACTATACTCATAACTATCAAGGAGACAGTACGTTGTCTCTTAATCTGGATGGCCGTAACGTGCATTACAGCTATCCGACGTGGGAGACATCAGGAGAGGAGTACACGCTTGCTAGTGGTTCAAGCACAATCAGCCACAATGCGGATGGGACTAAGACCTTACCTATATCATGTACGTTCAATCCGAATAATGGCCTGCATGGGACTATCACGGTATCAGCAAGCCTCAGCCTAACGACTATCCCACGTTCAAGCTCTGTAAGCGTGAGCGCTGGAGTTATTGGTAGTTCGGTTACTATCAACATCAACCGTCAAAGCTCCAGTTTCAAGCATATAGTGCGCTATTCATGGGCAGGTAAGTCAGGAACGATTGCAAGCAATGTAGACACATCCACAACATGGATGATCCCTCTTGACTTTTCCAACGACATCCCAAACTCTGCTAGTGGTACAGGTACAATCTACGTTGATACGTATTCAGGCTCTACCAAGACTGGAACGCAGTCAACAACTTTGACGGCTAGCGTGCCAGCGAATGTGAAACCTACATTTTCAGGGGTTACACTGTCAGATTTGAATTCTGCAGCACAGAACCTTATCCCGAATTCTGACACGTTCATCCAGGTTATTTCTAACATCAAAGTAGCGTTTAATGGCGCAGCTGGTTCTTACGGCTCATCCATCACTGGATACTATGCTGAAATTGTTGGTAAAAACCAGTCTACGAGTTCAAACGGTGGGAGCCTGGGCATTATGAATTATCACGGCACAATCAAAATCAGAGCTAGTGTATCTGATAGCCGTGGTAGATGGTCTGATACTAGAGAGGTATCTGTGACCGTGCTTGAGTATTTTGCACCAGCTTTGAGCTTTAGCATTGCTAGAACAGGCTCAACCTCTAGTACTCTGACAGTCACACGAAATGCCAAGATAGCGCCCTTGACTGTCTCAGGAAGTCAAAAGAATACAATGTCGCTGACCTTCAAGGTGGCACGACTTGGGACTGCTAACTATCAAGTAGATACAGGACCAGCTACTGGATCCTGGACAAGTATCTCAAGTCTAGTCAATTCACAGGCTAATCTTGCTGGCAATTATCTAGCAAATCAGTCCTGGGTTGTAATCGGCACGCTTGAGGACAAATTCACACGATCTGACTTCATGGTCAATGTGGCTACAGAGAGCGTGGTCTTATCTTACGACAGGTCAGGGGTGGGCGTTAACAAAATCAGAGAGCAGGGCGCCCTGGATGTGAAAGGCAATATATACGCTAATGACCAGCCTATTCAGCAGTATCAACTGACTTCTAATTTCGGCGGTGCAATTCCTCCTCACGGTTCTTTTAATAAAGACTTAAATAATATGAAAATCCCTGGTTTGTGGCAAGTCGGGGCAGACTTTGCTAACAATCCTTTAGGAGCTTTTTGTATTTTAGAATGCTATAAATTACATACCACTAACGAGTGTATCCAGAGGGTTACTTCTTCGGATGGCTATATGGCAGTCCGTGAGTACGGATATGATAACGTTTGGAGACCATGGCGCTATGTAGTGCAACAATCAGAATCAACTAATAACTCTGACTATGTAGCATTGTTAAAATCAGAAAGCGAGCCCACACCTTGGAGGGACTTATCTTTGCAAAACGGATGGCAACATCATCAGCAATACAACAATGTCCAGTATTCCAAGTCGTTTGACGGCGTTGTGTATTTGCGTGGAGTCGGAACGAAAGGGAAGACAGCTTATGGAACGGTTATAGCTCAATTACCTGTAGGATTTAGACCGTTACACCGAACTTATGTTTTTGCAATTAACGACGATTTTACAGTCGCGTTTTTATGCATTTTAACGTCGGGAGAAATAGTTGTAAGAAAGAACGTTGATGCTACATGGCTCAACTTTGATAACGTTTCATTCAAAATTTAACAACCGTAAAAAATCCCAATAATTTTTTAGATAATTAAATCAAAAGGAGAACATATGAAATTAGAGTACGGGACAAAGTCCCAAGAATTTGATGCAAGCGGAACAGCATCAGCGACTAAGGTCACGCTTGTCAACTCAGATGGCGCTATTGTGCCTATCTTGCTACCAGCTGATAAAATCGGTTTGTCAAACACAGAGCTTTTCGAGCTTGCTCTGGAGGCTCTCTATCAGGAGAATTTCCCACAGCGTGCTGAGAAGGAGAAATTTAACCAGGTAGAAGCTCAGTTGCAACAAAACAAGGAAATGGCAGCCAAGGTGGAACAAGCTACCACTGAGAACAAGGAAAATCTTGATACAGTCTCAGCTATCACTGAAGTCTTGGTTGCCTTGGGCATCTCTCAAAATGGAGGAATGCCTACCTACGCTTACGCAAAAGTAGCAGCGTTTATCAAGCCTCTTGTCAAAGGTACACGATACTCGAACGGTGATATCGTATCCATGCCTTATCCATTTGAGACAAATGCTAAATGGCCAAAAGGAACCAAGACTATTTTCAAGTTTCAAATGCAAGCCACAGAGGGCTACACTTGGAAAGAACAGGCTCTTGCCGAGATGCTGCAGCAAGGTGTATTGACCATTGTCATGCCACAGATTGATTAGAAGGAGGGCATATGCGAGACTTACCACTACATGAACTTATTGAACATCTGAAGAACCTCTCATCCAGTCCGTACATCCATATCTTTTTTTGGCTCATGATTTTGGATATTGTAACGGGATATGTCAAGGCCTTTAAAACTAAGCGATTTGATAGTAAGATTGGCACTATGGGATTGATTCGTCATTTCGTAGTATTCACTGTCATCTTACTTGTTGCGATGTATGCTCGTTCGCTTGGTGTTCGTCCGCTAGGAATTACCTGGACGATGTTCTTCATTGCTAACTATCTAGGCTCGGTACTTGAGAACTGGGAAGCGATTGGTTGGGCATTCCCTGAGTTTTTAAAACCGTACATCAACCAGATCAAGAAGGACAATGCTAGAAAACTAGGTCAATTACTAGTAAATATTGACCAGAAAGACAAATTTGACGAAAAGGAGAAATAACATGAATCAAATCACAGAAATTATCACAAACGGAGCAGTTAGCATCCTTGTCATTTTGGCAGGAGTAGCAGTTAAGGCAGTCAAGGAATATCTCGTCAAAAAAGGCGGTGAAAAGACCATCAAGATTGTTGAAATCCTTGCTAAAAATGCGGTCAATGCCGTGGAGCAGGTCGCTTCTGAAACGGGCTATAAAGGTCAAGAAAAGCTGGAGCAAGCTCGTGATAAAGTCAGAGCTGAGCTCGCCAAATATAACATTAGTATGACAGATAAGGACTTAGACACATTTGTCGAGTCAGCGGTTAAACAGATGAATGATAGCTGGAAGGGAGAATGATTATGGCAGTAAACATTGAAACAGCTATTGCTTGGATGCGTGCACGACAAGGTCAAGTATCTTATAGTATGGATGACCGCAATGGACCTGACTCTTACGATTGCTCAAGTTCAATCTACTACGCTCTATTGAGTGCTGGAGCCGTATCAGCAGGTTGGGCGGTCAATACTGAGTATGAACATGACTGGCTCAAAAAGAACGGATATGAGCTCATCTCTGAGAACACTCCGTGGGATGCTCAGCGTGGGGATGTTTTCATCTGGGGTCGTCGTGGCTATTCTAGCGGAGCAGGCGGGCATACTGGCATCTTCGTGGATAGTGATAACATTATCCACTGTAACTATCGTTTCGATGGTATCACAGTGAATGATCATGACGATATTTGGCTCTACGCAGGACGACCTTACTACTATGTGTATCGCTTGACGAATTCATCTGCAGCAGCCGAAGAGGTCAAGAGAGGATGGCAACGTGATGATACAGGCTATTGGTGGGTTCGCGCAAATGGCTCTTATCCAAAAGCTCAATTCGAATATATCGAAGAAAACAAATCTTGGTTCTACTTCAATGAATCAGGGTATATGTATTCTGAGAAATGGCTGAAGCATACAGACGGCTATTGGTACTGGTTTGACAAGGATGGCTATATGGCCACGTCATGGAAGAAAATCAATGGAAAATGGTATTACTTCAATCGTGACGGTTCAATGCAGACCGGCTGGATCAAGTATTATGATAACTGGTATTATCTTGATCCTACAAACGGAGACATGAAGTCTGATTGCTTCATTCGCTATAATGACGGTTGGTATATGCTTCTTCCTGATGGCCGATTGGCTGACAAGGCTGCATTTACAGTGGAGCCTGATGGGCTCATCACTACAAAATAAAATAAAACAGAAAGAATCAAAAATATAGTGCACTAGACCGCAGGCAGTAGCTTGCGGTTTTTTTGTTTGGTCTGACCTAAAATGTGGTATAATATAGCTGATAATCGAATATCTACCCACTTTCAAAATGCTAGCGGCAACTAGTGTTTTTTGTTTAAAAAAGGGGCAAAAAAGGGGCATAAGGTCTAAACTTTTGTATTTTTATGGTAAAAATAATATGTATTTTGCAACGCATAAAGGCTTATTTTAAGCCTTTTTAGGTGTATATTTGTTCATCTATATAGTGTTTTGCAATTACTCTTAAATAAGAGGCATATACCAATTAGAATTCGGAATACTATAGTATCAGCCTTTTAGAATCGTGAACACATTTTAGAAACTGATAAATTAATTTAGTTTCCTGCCAAAAACCCTACCAAAAATTAATTTGGCAGGGTTTTTCTTTTTAATAAAATTATTTTGGAGAACAGTTGAATATTGTTCTCCTTTTTTTATTTTATGGAGGGAAAATGACAAAAGAATTACAATCATCACGCTATATTGTCATTTCATTTTTAGTACGTGAAATGGGAATTGACATTGTTGAAGCCATCTCTCTTATGGCTGAATTAGAAAAAAGTGGCTTGGTTCGATTGGAATCAAGTGGAGATTTAATACTCAAAGAACTTGGAGGAGCGCTATGAAACGAATTACCGCAAATCAATACCAAACTTCAGAAAGGTATTATAAATTACCTAAAATTCTTTTTGAAGATGAGAAATATATGGATATGAAACTAGAAGTAAAGGTGGCTTATTCTATTTTAAAAGATCGTTTAGAATTATCTCTCAATCGTGGTTGGATAGATGAGGAAGGCGCGGTCTATTTAGTATTTTCTAATTCTAAACTGATGAGGCTGTTGGGTTGTTCGAAGTCCAAATTACTGTCCATCAAAAAGACTCTTAAAGAATATGACTTAATTGATGAAGTTCAACAGACTTCAAGTGAGAAAGGAAGACTAGCTAATAAGATTTATTTAGGGGAATTATCTTCTACCCCAGTATCTATTTCTGACAGGCCTAGTGTTAAAAAGAGACTAGGGCAGGTTGAAAATGAAACGGCCCCCGTCTCATATTCAGCCCCTAGTGAGACTGAAGTTAGTGAGACTAAATATAGTGAGACTGATTCTTTATTTAGTGAGGAGGAGGATAGGAATACTCAACCTATCTTGAAAAGAAAAGTAGAGAAGGTCACAAAATATGATCGAGATTATATTTGTGGATTGGTGCAAGATCAATTTAGACGAGAGGGTTTTTCTGAAACAGCCAGTGAAATTGCTATGACTGATTTTGAGAGAATCTATCGGTATGCTCTAGATAATGTTCGCTTTGTTAGACGAGCGGAAGTGCTTGCTGAATTTGTGTTTAATGGCTTGTATTCCGTTTGGAACAACCGTGTTAGAAAAGGAGGTGGTTAAATGTCGTCAATCGAGTGGATATTAGTTATGCTCATTGTCATTTCAAGTGGAGTGACAGTTCTGACAATGATAGTCGATAAGAAAGGGGTGATAAAGAAATGAGATTTATTGATTTATTTTCAGGTATCGGTGGCTTTCGACTTGGAATGGAAAGTGTCGGACACGAGTGTATTGGATTTTGTGAGATTGATAAATTTGCTAGAGAATCTTATAAGTCCATTTTTCAAACGGAAGGAGAAATTGAATTTCATGACATACGAGATGTTTCAGATGACGAATTTAAAAAACTTAGAGGGAAAGTCGATGTCATCTGTGGGGGATTCCCTTGTCAAGCATTTTCAATCGCAGGAAGACGATTGGGATTTGAAGATACTCGAGGAACTTTGTTCTTTGAAATTGCTCGGGCGGCCAAACAAATCAAACCACGTTTTCTTTTTCTTGAAAATGTTAAAGGCCTACTCAATCACGATAAGGGACGGACGTTCACCACAATTCTTACCACACTTGATGAGTTGGGGTTTGATGTTGAGTGGCAGGTGCTTAACAGTAAGGATTTTGGCGTTCCCCAAAACAGAGAGAGGGTGTTTATTATCGGACATTCTAGAAAGAAAGGTACCAGACTCCTATTTCCTTTCAGACGAGAAGGTCAAGCAACTAACTCTGAGACTTTAAAAACACTAGGGAATTTGAATCCATCAAAAAGTGGAATGAGTGGAAAAGTCTATTATTCAGAAGGTCTTGCACCAACCTTAGTTCGTGGAAAAGGAGAAGGATTTAAAGTTGCGATTCCTTGTATGACACCAGATAGATTAGACAAGAGACAAAATGGTAGACGCTTTAAGGAAAACCAAGAGGCGATGTTTACTTTAAATACTCAGGATCGTCATGGTATTGTCGTTGTTGGAGATTTACCAACTAGCTTTAAGGAAACTGGTCGAGTTTATGGAAGTGAGGGGTTATCTCCAACACTGACTACAATGCAAGGTGGAGATAAAATTCCCAAAATACTAATTCCAGAACCAATCAAATTTCTAAAAGTACGGGAAGCAACGAAAAAAGGATACGCTCAAGCAGAAATAGGAGATTCAATTAATTTGGAAAGACCAAGTTCTCAGTATCGTCGTGGTAGAGTTGGAAAAGGTATAGCTAATACGTTAACAACTAGTGGACAAATGGGAGTAGTAGTTGCTAGTTATGAAGGAGAAGATAAACAAGTTTATCATGTAGCCGGTGTATTAATAGATGGACAATTTTACCGTCTGAGGATACGACGAATCACTCCTAAAGAGTGTTTTCGCTTGCAGGGCTTTCCTGATTGGGCTTTTGAAGCTGCTAGAAAAGTCTCTAGTAATAGTCAGCTCTATAAACAAGCTGGTAATAGTGTAACCGTTCCTGTGATTGCCGCAATCGCAAAGAAATTAAAAGAAATAGAGGAAAAAGATGAAAGCATTAAATAAAGAATCAATACTAGATTGTGATGAATTAGAAACAGAATTACATGATGCAGAAATCAAACAGCTGGATGAACAATTATTTTTGATACCCAATTATCCATGTGAGTTTGAAGTAACATTTTTAGATGATTACCATAAAAAACACAACTACCCACTATTTTATGAGTCCTATCTTCAAAACGTTATGGAATTCCTTGAAAGTCAAGACATAAAGAATGGGGTTGATGCCTTTGTAGATGATCATCAAAATCTCGTTTTTATTTTATATGGACAAGGCTATCGAGCCGAGGGAAAAGAGGGAATACTTACAACCCAAGTAACTGTAAAAGCTTCTGATGAAGATAAGAATCCGATTAACTTCTCAAATTTGTTAGATTCCTTAATTGTCTCAGAATATCAAATGGAACCGAATCTTTTGGAGGTCTCCCATGATTGATCTCTATCTAAGTAAAAATTGTCATAGAAATCAACTTCTTTTGGATTTCTTTCAAAAGTATGGCATAGAGGTATCTTGTCATTCAGTTTCTGAAATGACAAAGGACAAATTAATTGAGATGATGAGCTATTCTTCAGATTGTTTTGAGTTTTTATCTCCCAATTTATTACGATTTAAGAATCGAGATAACCTCAGATTAACAGATTTCATCGAAATGATATTAAAAAATCCTGAACTAACCATCAGACTTCCTCTTGCGGTTTCAAATAAGCGAGTTTATCCAAATCTGAATCTGGAAGAGGCTAGAGCTTTATTGCCAAGAGATACGAAACAATTGATTTACATGGCACAAACACATTATTTATCTAACTAAAGGAGAAACAATATGGCTGAACGATTTTGGGAGAACTTGTCCATTATTTTGGCTGAAAGAAATATCAGCTGGATTGAGTTAACCAGAAAAATGTTTGCGGGAGAGTTTCACTATCCAAGTGAATTGAATCGTCTGTATCAAAAAATTCGCCACTATAAGATGGAACAACGAATGCCTCAAAGTCCATGGGTAGAAAGGATTGTGCAGGTATTAGATTTAGATTATGAAGATTTATTTCGGAGGTAACTATGAAAAGAATAATTCCAGTTTATATATTCCAACAAGTAAATGTCCTATTGGTATCCTTATACTTACTGAAATTTCTTTGTATCGGTGAGTTAACTATACTACAGATTCTCTATGGAGCGTCGCTTATTTCTTTTTTATGGATGTATGGTAAACGAAAACAAGTGGTCAAGGTCAATATGAAAACTAGGATGAAATGGCTTGGTATTGGATTCGTTAGCCTACTGATTATAAGTCTATGTTTTAGTCTGATTCATGCTCAAGGAAGCACGAATCAAGCAAACTTAATTGGGCTTCAACATCAAGTTCCTTGGTTTTCATTTTTATTGTTCTTAATCAATGCGAGTATGGTTGAAGAATTTTTGTATCGAGAAATTTTATGGAACTTGGTTAGAAAATTAGATATTCGAGTTGCTTTGACAAGTGTTTTATTTGCCTTAGTACATCATCCAGGAACCATTCTAGCTTGGTGTTTGTATGTTTCATTGGGAATGTTTTTAGGGATAGTGCGCTATAAATCGGACTTATGGGGCAGTATGGGGCTACATTTGGTGTGGAACCTACTAGTTTATAGTTTGCAGCTTTTTTAAAATAGGTGACCTGATTTTTAGGTAACTTCTAAAACTAACTTCCAGTTTCCCACATCCTAGCTTTTAGTATGAGAAAAACGCGTGAAATCAGTGGAAATTCGTCTTAGACTAACTTCCACTGGTTTTCTTTTTCTTGATATATAAGGGTTCAAAAGCGAAAAGACTCAGAAAAAGGTGCACGACAAATAGCTCTAAACAGAGTCGTCTTAGAGTAAATTTCAGTTGCTAGCGTTTAGTGTGAAACTTTTTGAATCAAACAAACTATTGCATAACAAATAAAAAAATGGTAAAATTAAAGCGCTTTCGGAAGTAAATATATTAGTGAAGTGAAAACCATGAAAAATTAGCAAAAGTTGTTATATTGGCTAGTTTATTATCAATTGGTCTTTTCAATCCAGTGTATCTGTTGTGATAGTCACTAAAAGTTATCGGTATGATTGTAACACCTACTATAAGTCTAGTATGAATTACCACAGACATAGCTATATTAACATCTCGTCGTGATCTCATTATGAAATATAAAGTTGGTTCTGACGGAATTTATATCGTTATGAGATCATAATCTACTACAGCGTAGGTTATTAATCTCTAAAGAGTGAGAAAAAGGAGGACTGTATATGATAACTCTTACTCATGTGACCTTAAAAACGCGACAAGTCATCTTACAAGATGCGGATTTCACCTTTAAAAAAGGTAGAATTTATGGTCTTCTTGCTATCAATGGTTCTGGAAAGACGACCCTGTTCCGCGCCATTAGCAATTTAATTCCTATAAGTAGTGGAAATATCGCAGCCCCTCCTTCTTTATTTTATTATGAAAGTGTTGAATGGCTGGATGGAAACTTAAGTGGGATGGACTATCTTCGCCTTATCAAAAACATCTGGAAGTCAGGTCTGAACTTGAGGGATGAAATTGCCTACTGGGAAATGTCTGACTATATCAGCCTTCCCATTCGCAAGTATTCCTTAGGCATGAAGCAACGCTTGGTGATTGCCATGTATTTCCTCAGTCAGGCCAAATGTTGGCTCATGGATGAGATTACAAATGGCTTAGATGAGTATTATCGACAGAAGTTTTTTGATAGGCTAGCACAAATCGATAGATAAGAACAGCTGGTTCTTTTAAGTTCCCACTATAAGGAAGAGTTGCTTGATGTCTGCGATAGAGTAGTAACCATTCATCAGGGGCAAATAGAAGAGGTTTAGTTTATGAAAGATGTTAGTCTATTTTTATTGAAAAAAGTTTTCAAAAGTCGCTTAAACTGGATTATCTTAGCTTTATTTGTATCTGGACTCGGTGTTACCTTTTATTTAAATAGTCGGACTGCAAACTCACACAGCTTGGAGAGCGAGTTGGAAACCAGTCTTGTAAAAGATGAGAGAATCATCAATGATTATGAAGAGAAACTCTCCCAAATATCTGATACCAGCTCGGAGGAATACCAGATTGCTAAAGAAAATTTAGACTCGCAAAAAAATCTTTCGACTCAAAAGACAGAAATTCTGACTTTATTAAAAGAAGGGCGATGGAAAGAAGCCTACTATTTGCAGTGGCAAGATGAAGAGAAGAATTATGAAATGATATCAAATAACCCGACTATTAGCTCTGACTTTAAAATGGCGGTTGACCGCCAACGAAAGATTTACCAAGCCCTGTATCCCTTGAACATAAAAGCACATACTTTGGAGTTTCCGACCCACGGGATTGATCAGATTGTCTGGATTTTAGAGGCTATCATCCCAAGTTTGTTTGTAGTTGCTATTATTTTTATGCTAACGCAACTATTTGCAGAAAGGTTTCAAAATCATCTGGATACAGCTCAGTTATATCCTTTTTCAAAAGTGGCATTTGCCATGTCCTCTCTTGGAGTTGGAGTGGGCTATGTAACTGTGCTGTTTATCGGAATCAGCGGATTTTCTTTTCTAGTGGGAAGTCTGATAAGTGGTTTTGGACAGTTAGATTATCCCTACCCGATTTATAGCTTAGTGAATCAAGAGGTAACTATTGGGAAGATACAAGATGTGTTATTTTCTGGCTTGTTCTTAGCTTTCTTAGCCTTTATCGTCATTGTGGAAGTTGTGTATTTAATTGCTTACTTTTTCAAGCAAAAAATGCCTGTCCTCTTTATTTCCTTAATTGGGATAGTTGGCTTATTGTTTGGTATCCAAACCATTCAGCCTCTTCAGAGGATTGCACATCTGATTCCCTTTACTTACTTGCGTTCAGTGGAGATTTTGTCTGGAAGATTACCTAAGCAGATTGATAATGTCAATCTAAATTGGGGCATGGGGGTGGTCTTACTGCCTTGCACGATAATTCTTTTGTTAGTGGGGATCTTATTTATCGAAAGATGGGGAAGTTCACAGAAAAAAGAAATTTTTAATAGATTCTAGTTTTCCTATAGGGAAAATAAGTAAAAACTAACATAGAGAGGGAATCAACTTGATTCTCTCTTTTTTAGGAGAAAATTCAAATGACTTATACTTTGGAATGGCTAAAGACTTTTGATGGACAGATTGATATTCTCAATGTTAAGATGGATTGCTTGGCCAATACTATTGAGAAAAATGTTTCTCAGTACAAATATATTTATCAGACAGTTATGGAGAACTGTCCTGAAATTATTCTATCAGTCCCAAACTCCTCCATTCCTCATCTATTAGGATTATCTAGAGAATATCGGATTACTTCTTCTTTATAATAGCTGGTCTGTCTTACGTATGGATTAATTTTGAAATAAAAAAACTAAATGAATTGATTTAAAAGAAATAAAATGCTAACATATATAGTAGGTGTTAGCATTTTATTTCTAAGAAAGGAGAATGATATGGTTGATAAAAGAGAGAAACTGATGAACTCTTTCAATCAGTATGGTTTTTTAACTTTTAAACAAGTAATAGATAAAAATTTACACTACAAAACCCTATTAAAAATGGTTGCAGAAGGAAAAATCGATGCTGAAGAAAAAGGGTTATATCGCTTACCTGATATTTATTTAGATGAGTGGTTTGTCCTTCAGTATCGATTTCCAAAGGGAATCTTTTCTTTGGAGACAGCACTTTGGTTACATGGTTTATCTTTGACTATCCCTTTTAACATGACGATGAGTTTTCCTTATGGTACGAATACCAAAAACATTAAGGAAGCAGATATATGTCCTATTATTTTACGCTCTCACTATAGTGAAGGAATTATTGAAATAGAGCGCCTTCCTGGTCAATTTATTAAAGTTTATGAAGTTGAGCGAGTTTTGGTTGAATGTCTAAGACCAGTTCATCAGGTGGATCTTCAAATTATTGCACCAGCGTTTAAAAAATATTTTCAACAAAATAAAATTCATTTACACAAATTATTTTATTATGCCCAGCTATTTAAAGTAACTGATAAGTTACAATCTTATACGGAGGTACTATCTTAATGTTTTCAAATGCGAATAGCTTTAAAGCAAAAATCAAAAACATTTCAAAAGATAAGGGAATTCCAGCTCAACAAGTACAACAACATTATTTAATTGAGCAAGTGTTAAAGCTGATTTCTACTAGTTCTTATAGAGATTCCTTCATTGTAAAAGGAGGGTATCTAATAGGTCAAATGATTGGACTAGATAAGCGAACCACAATGGATTTAGATGTCACTCTGAAGGGAACCGAAATGAGCAGAGAAAATTTGATTCATATCTTTGAAGAGATTCTTTGTTCTAAAACTGATGGATTTTCATTTTCAGTAGATAAGCTAGAACCTATTCGCCAAGATGATGAATATGGAGGATTTTCATTAAAATTAAATGCAACTTTTGATACATTAAAGGAGGTTGTTTTTATTGATATTACTACTGGTGATAAGATCACACCAAGAGAAATTACTTATTCAATGACTTCTATCTTTACTAATGAAAGCATCAAGATATGGACATATAATCTAGAGACTGTACTTGCTGAAAAGTTAGAAACGATCATTAGTAGGGGATTAGCTTCGACACGCCCACGTGATCGATATGATCTTTTCACCTTGTATAAACTTAGAAAAGAAGAGATTAATCTTGAAGTATTAAAAAATGCACTTGAGAATACGGCAGAAAAACGTAAAAGTAAAGATACTATTTATAATTGGGAAGAACAAGTGAGAGGAATTGAAATTTCTGATTATCAGAAAGAGCTATGGATTCGTTATCAACGCCAATTTAAGTATGCTAAAGATATCTCATTTGATAACTCTGTTCAGGTTATTAGGGAAATTATGCAACAAATATTTTAGTGCAAAAGTAACTCATTCGTAAAGCAGTGAGTTGCTTTTTTTATTCCAACAATCTCAAAAATGTGATAAAAATTTCAACTACTCTTATCTATAATAAAGTTACCTGTTCTTTGAAAATTGAATCCACTCCGTCTTGATTAGCGTGCCTGTGTAAGTAGGGACTGAGAGTATTTCCCTGTGAAGGGCAACTGGCACAAGACGTGTGTGAGAATTTTCTAACAGACACGGAGTTTATCGTTACCAGACTCAAACGATGCGACAAACTAGATAAAGGAGTTAATCATGAAGGTAGTAAACTTGTATGATTTGAAACAAATGGGAAATAAAGGTGGTTGTACCATCCAATTGATTCATCACTTTCCCTTTGGTATGGGCTTAGGACATCTCAAAAAAGACTACATTGAATTTAAACGTGTTGGTATCTTTGATGGGAAAGCAGTAGAAGTCACTCTTCGAGAACCTTATTCGAGAGATCTACTGCAGGTTGTCAAGTCGATTAAGCAACATCAGAAATTGATAGCTTATCGCTATAAAGAAGGAAAACTGCTATTTGTTAAGAAGGAGGCGTCAGATGTCCTCTGAACAACAGGAACGAATGGCAGTTCAATATGCAGAGCGTAGTCTTTTATTTACTGTAAGAAGTCTCTTAAAGATTCTAGAATGGTCTAGACGTCAGGCTTTAGCACAGGATTCCGCCTATAAGATAGGTGTGCAGAAATTAGAAGAATTGCTACAATCTCCCTATGCGATTGATACGATTAATCTGAAAAAAGATTTTTTAGACAAACCAATTGATATAGAGAAATTTAAAGCCTTTTTAGAAAAAGAAGAGATTCCTTTAGCCATCGCTTGGCAAGGGGATTCTCTGCATTTCTACACGAAAGACCGTTCGATTCTAGACAATCATTTAGACCATCTGCTAGAAAAAATGGTTAATGATCCGGAGAAATTAGCTGATTTTACCATGGATAAGTCATTAGACGATGCAATTGATGAGGCTAAATCCCAAATTACCTTTAGACAAGAAGGGACCGTCAAACAGAAAGAGATGGTGAGATGATGTACAGTGGAAAGAAATTCCTACTATTCTCACTGTTAGGCATCTTACTAGGCTATCTTTTTCATCGTTTGACGCTTTTGTATGATTCCTATACTGGAAATAGCTTAAATAAATGGACTCATCTTCTGATGGAGGGTCAAGATGAAGTTCTTCAGTCGCCATGGAATATTTCTTTTACTGGAAAATCAAGTGCTTTTTTTCTACTAGGCTTTGTGATGATGCTGCTGGTTTATCTCTATTTAGAGACTGGAAAAAAACAATACCGAGAAGGGGTAGAATACGGGAGCGCCCGTTTTGGAACTCTAAAAGAAAAGAAGCTCTTTTACGGTAAGGAATTTTCTCATGATACGATCTTAGCACAAGATGTTCGTCTGACATTATTAGATAAAAAACCAGCCCAATATGATAGGAATAAGAATATTGCGGTGATTGGAGGTTCAGGAAGTGGGAAGACATTTCGCTTTGTGAAACCCAATCTTATTCAGATGAATAGTTCTAATATTGTAGTTGATCCTAAAGATCACTTGGCCGAAAAAACAGGCAAACTCTTTTTAGAACATGGCTACCAAGTAAAGGTGTTAGATTTAGTCAATATGAAGAACTCAGATGGCTTCAATCCTTTTCGCTATATAGAGACAGAAAATGATTTGAATCGCATGCTGACGGTTTATTTCAATAACACCAAAGGCTCTGGCTCCCGTAGTGATCCATTTTGGGATGAAGCTTCTATGACTTTGGTACGAGCTTTAGCCTCCTACTTGGTCGATTTCTATAATCCACCCAAAACAAGAGAAAAGCTCATAGAAGAAAGTCGTTTAAGTCAAAAGGAATACCAAAACTTGTTGAAACGTCAAAAAAAAGAAGTGGAAGAGCGAAAAAAACGAGGGCGTTATCCAAGTTTTGCTGAAATCTCAAAACTCATTAAACACCTATCCAAGGGTGAAAACCAAGAAAAAAGTGTCTTAGAAATTCTATTTGAAAATTATGCTAAAAAGTATGGAACTGAAAATTTTACCATGCGAAATTGGGCAGATTTCCAAAATTATAAGGATAAGACTCTGGATTCTGTTATAGCTGTAACCACTGCTAAATTTGCCCTCTTCAATATTCAAAGTGTCATGGATTTGACCAAAAGAGATACCCTTGATATGAAGACATGGGGCCAGGAAAAATCGATGGTTTACTTAGTTATCCCAGATAACGATAGTACCTTTCGCTTTCTTTCAGCCCTCTTTTTTTCAACCGTATTTCAAACTCTAACAAGACAAGCAGATATTGATTTTAAGGGTCAATTGCCTCTTCATGTGAGAGTTTACTTAGATGAGTTCGCAAATATCGGAGAAATCCCAGATTTTGCTGAACAAACCTCAACAGTCCGTTCTCGAAATATGAGTCTCGTTCCCATTCTTCAAAATATTGCCCAACTTCAAGGGCTCTATAAAGAAAAAGAAGCTTGGAAAACCATTTTGGGGAACTGTGATAGCTTAGTCTACTTAGGTGGTAATGATGAAGATACCTTTAAATTTATGAGTGGGTTACTCGGTAAACAAACCATTGATGTTCGAAATACTAGTCGTTCCTTTGGCCAGACAGGTTCAGGATCCCTTTCTCATCAAAAGATTGCTCGTGATTTAATGACACCTGATGAAGTCGGAAATATGAAACGACATGAATGCTTGGTTCGAATTGCCAATATGCCTGTCTTTAAAAGTAAAAAGTACAATTCCATTAAGCATCCAAACTGGAAATACCTAGCCAATAAAGAAAGCGATGAACGGTGGTGGAACTATCAGATCAATCCTTTGAATCAAAGTCAGGAAAATCATCTTGAAGGCCTTAGAATTCGTGATTTAACTTTTGAATCTAGTTTAAAATAAAAATAGAAAAGAGGAAATAGATGATTACGCATTTTAAAGGTTTTGTTTATGGAGTAGACGCAAGTGCTATGTTTGCACAAGCTATGTCTTTGTTACAGAAGGGATTGATTGCAGTTGGTGCCTTTCTCGTTGTTGTGGGGATTGTCAATCTTGCAACCAACATTAAAGATGGTGGACCAGGTGTTCGGAATGCCATTCTTGAAATTGTCGGTGGAGTTATGGTAGGGGCTGCTGGAGCCTTTGTAACCCAGATTTCAATTTAGGAGGATAAACAATGACATGAATCTTAGTTTAGTCTCACCCTTTGTTTACCTTGCATCTGAAAAAATATCAGCTGAAAATTTATTTGAAGGGTTTAATGTAGATTTACAATCTACGGTAGATCTGATTAAATCTCTATCTAGCTACAATCCAACTGTTTGGACTTATATGTCTAGTATTACTAAAAGTGTCATGCAGCCTCTTGGAGTTGCGATTTTATCAGTTGTTCTCATCTTAGAATTTTCGAAGATGGCAAAGAAGATTGCTAACTCAGGTGGAGCGATGACCTTTGAAGCATTAGCGCCGATGTTGATTAGTTATATTATGGTCGCAGTTGTAATTACCAATACTACCGTGATTGTAGAAGCCATCATCGGGATTGCGAGTCACGCCATTGAACAAGTGGCCTCGATTGTGGCTCACGGTGGGGCAAAGTATGATACAATCTCTGGATTAAAAGGTTCAGGATTTATTGGCCGGATGATTGTAGGCTTTTTCGCCCTCCTCATTTGGCTTGTTCGGATAGTAAGTGCAGCCATGGTCAATCTTTTGGTATCCATTCGATTTATTCAACTTTACCTTATGATTCCATTTGCCCCTCTTACGATTCCAACATTTTTAAGTGATGAGTGGAAGTCTATTGGTATTGGCTATTTAAAAAATATTATGGTCTATGCGGTACAAGGGGTTCTTATTTTTCTGATTGTCTCTCTTGTTCCTTTGTTTGAATCTGCTGGGAAAATAGCTGTTTCAAATGGTGCAGGAGTCTTGCAATCACTTGCGATTATGTTTGGTAGTTTAATACAAGCTATCTTACTGATTATTGCCCTCGTTGGTTCTCAACGTACGGCTCGCTCAATCTTAGGTATGTAATTAGATAAAGGCTAGGAAGTGAATGCTTCTTAGCCTTTTTAGAAAGGAAAGTCATGAATACACGTGTCTTTAAAGACATCTCAAAATACCAACACAGGGCTTGGTTAGGCTTCACTACAAGGCAAATCATCTTTGTTTTACCAGCCTTTATTGTCACAATTATTGTTTTGGGTTTGAATCTCTTTTTCTGGCAATTTGGAGATTGGTTTGTTTACGGTTTTGTGTTTGCTTTTACCATCCCCCTCATGCTTTTTGGAGTCTATAAACCCAATGATTTATATTTTGAACATTATTTGAAATACCGTCTTCATTTTGAACTAACGGTTCCCCTACGCACAATTACAGGAAAGAAAGGACCTGAACATGAAAAGAAAATCAAATACATTAAAGAAACAAAAAACTTCAATGACTAATAAAAAGGAAGAAGTTAAAGGGAAAAAAGAGGAAGTGTTACCCTCTACGGCTAATACTCTTTCCTATCAAGCCCTGTATCAAAATGGTCTGATGCAGGTAAAAGAAGATTATTTCTCACAAAGTTATTTACTTGGTGATGTCAATTACCAGACCGTTGGTTTAGAAGATAAGGGCTCAATCATTGAGAAGTATTCTGATTTGATTAACTCTTTAGACGACCAAACCAACTTCCAATTGACCATCTTTAATAAAAGATTGAATTTAGAAAAGTTTAGACAAAGTGTTTTGTATGAGGAAAAAGAAGATGGATATGATACCTATCGTAAAGAATTGAATCGGATGATGAATCAGAATTTAGACAGTGGTGAAAATAATTTTTCAGCTGTGAAACTGATTAGCTTTGGTAGAAAGGATTCTAATCCCAAACAAGCCTATCGTTCCTTGTCCCAAATAGGAGAATATTTCAAGAGTGGTTTCTCAGAAATTGATGCACGATTTGAATCCTTGGCTGGAGAAGACCGTGTCAACTTGTTGGCCGATATGCTTAGAGGAGAACACCATCTTCCTTTTTCTTACCGTGATTTAACGAGATCTGGTCAGACAACTCGTCACTTCATAGCACCTAATCTCTTAGATTTTAAAAACAAGAATTACCTACAAATCAATGACCGCTTGTTGCAGATTGTCTATGTCAGAGACTACGGTATGGAGTTAGGAGATCAGTTTATCAGAGACCTCATGCAAGGAGATTTGGAATTGATTGTGAGCCTTCATGCTCAAAGTTCGACCAAGGCGGATGCCATGAAGAAACTACGAACAAAGAAGACCTTGATGGAATCCCAAAAGATTGGGGAACAACAAAAACTTGCTCGTACAGGTATCTATTTGGAAAAAGTAGGTCATGTATTAGAAAGCAATATCGATGAAGCTGAGGAACTCTTAAAAACCATGACAGAGACAGGAGATAAACTATTTCAAACGGTCTTCTTGATTGGGGTTTTTGGTCAGGATGAAGAAGAACTCAAACAAGCCCTAGACACTATTCAACAAGTGGCCGGCTCAAATGACCTAATGATTGATAAACTACCATATATGCAAGAAGCAGCCTTTAATAGTTTGCTGCCATTTGGTTGTGATTTTTTAGAGGGAGTATCACGGAGTTTATTAACATCTAATGTAGCAGTGAACTCACCTTGGACTTCAGTAGACTTACAAGACCGTAGTGGGAAATATTACGGTATCAATCAAATCTCAAGCAATATTATTACCATTGATCGCAGCCTATTAAATACACCGTCTGGTCTGATTTTAGGGACATCTGGAGCTGGGAAAGGGATGGCAACCAAGCATGAGATTATCACGACCAAAATCAAGGAATCTGGTGAAAATACTGAAATTATCATCGTGGATCCAGAAGCAGAGTACAGTGTTATTGGACGGGCTTTTGGTGGAGAAATGATTGATATTGCGCCCGATTCCCAAACCTATCTCAATGTCCTTGACTTGTCTGATGAAAATATGGATGAAGATCCTGTAAAGGTAAAATCAGAATTTCTTTTATCCTTTATCGGCAAGTTATTGGATAGGAAAATGGATGGGAGAGAAAAATCGATTATCGACCGAGTTACCAGACTCACCTATCAGTCATTTAAAGAGCCTTCTTTGGAAGAATGGGTCTTTGTCTTGAGTCAACAACCAGAAGAAGAAGCGCAGAATTTGGCACTTGATATGGAACTGTATGTCGAAGGTTCTCTTGATATTTTTTCTCATAAGACCAATATTCAGACAGGATCTAACTTCTTAATCTATAATGTTAAAAAGTTAGGAGATGAGCTGAAACAAATCGCTCTTATGGTTGTTTTTGATCAGATATGGAATCGTGTCGTTCGGAACCAAAAATTAGGGAAGAAGACCTGGATTTATTTTGATGAAATGCAGCTTCTCTTACTAGATAAATATGCCAGTGACTTCTTCTTTAAATTGTGGAGTCGTGTCAGAAAATATGGAGCCAGTCCTACTGGGATAACCCAAAATGTCGAAACCTTATTGTTAGATCCAAACGGTAGACGGATTATTGCAAATAGTGAATTTATGATTCTCCTCAAGCAAGCAAAAAATGACCGAGAAGAACTGGTTCAACTCTTAGGCTTGTCAAAAGAACTCGAAAAATACCTTGTCAATCCAGAAAAAGGGGCAGGACTAATAAAAGCTGGTTCAGTTGTCGTTCCCTTTAAAAATAAGATTCCTCAAGGTACACAATTGTTTGATATCATGAGTACAGATCCTGATAAAATGGCTTCTAATTAAGGGGAAGGTAAATGAAGGATAAAAGAGAAATCATACGTGCCCGAAAGGCATTTAGAAGAAGCCTAAAAGATGAGAAGAAATTCTTGAAACAAGGAAAGAAGGAGGTGAAGAAACAGAAAAAAGATTCCGCTGTACTGGATGAAAAAGCATGGAAAAAAGAGATAAAAGGAAAGCTAGAGGAGATGAGAGAAGCTTCAAAGGAGAGAGTAAAACAAGCAAATGAAGACTACAATCATATTCTTCAAAATAGTCCTCCATCTCTTTTGAATCGTAAAGAATTAAGAGACAGACGATTGCCTCATGCTAGGAAACGATTGAAAATAGCCAAGAAGCAATTTAGAGAAGCCAAGGTAGAAGCAAAAGAAGAAAGAAAAGAGAGTCGTAAAGAAAGAATAACCAATCAAAAATTTCTCTATGGTCAGGAACTGAAACATAAATCTAATTTTTTCTTTCAAGGGAAGAGTTTAGAAGAATTAAAAGCTAAGAAAGAAGTCAAGGCCGCAAAAGAGAATCTAAAATTTACTAAACAAGCCTATAAGTCCAAAAAAGTCAGTAGGAAAGCCAAAACTTTTCTTTATGTCCTTGGACGTGAAGGTGGAGAGTTAGCTTCAGAAAATGAAGATTTGGAAGGCTATCGCACACTTCAAGAGACCATTAGAAAAGGGAAACGCTACAGTCGGCTTTCTTATAATCTTGGAAAAGCTAGTGTCAAAACAGGACAAGCAACAGGTCGTTTTACCAAGAAAAGACTGACCAACACAAAAGAGCGATACCATCATTTTAAGGATGGAAAAGGATGGAAACTAGCGAAAGATAATCCAAGTTCCTTTAAAAATCGGTATCGAAAATTAAAGAAACAAGGTCTTACAAGTGTCCGAAATATCTATCAAAAACTAAAAGCAGCCTTTTCCTTCTTTACATTTGCGGCTGGGAATCCTGCAACCTGGATAGTTGGAGGAATAGTCTTTCTTCTTTTACTTATGATGAGCTTCTTTTTAGGTTTTTCATCTGCTAGTTTGATTCAACAAGATGAATTTGAATTAACAAAAGCTTATACCCACCTAACTTGGGAAGACGCAGAACATACTCGTACAAATGACAAAGGCATTACCTATTACACAAAAGTTGATGATGTGATGGGGTATATGAACTTTAAATTCCATAACTATGAGTTACACAAACCAGTTCACTTATTTAGTTCAGAAACTTACAAGGATTATCTATCTACTTTGTGGCATGATTTAAACGATGGGGATGATTTGAAATCCATGCAAGACCTTTATGAAACTCCTAAGTATAAACTATCAAAAGACGATCAAGAGGAAATAAAGGAATTAAAAGAAGAAGGTGTGTATGCTTCCATGCAGGAATTAGACAATCCATTTGAGGGACAAAGCAACGAAGATAGTCTAACCATGACTTATCGTTATGGATACTATGATTTAGACGGAAAACCTACCCTTCAGGAGTACATTCTACTAGAAGCGAAGGCTCACCAAACGATTGTCTCACCAATGGATGGTGTTGTATCTCTAGATGGCGACAATGTTATTCTCACTAACGGAAAAGGAGAGAATGAGAGTCGATTGACCTTGTATTCCATTCATAATGGCCGTTCGATTGAGGGGACAAGGGTCTTAACTGGTGATGTTATTGGTGAGACACCAGACGATACAGGTTTGAAAGTTTCCTATCAAAAGTATAAGAACAAGAAAGAAAAATTGGTGTATGTCAATCCGCAATTTTATTTTCCAAAAGTCATTCAACTTCAGACAACTATCTTACCCGCCATTGGTCAGTTTGGTGGGGATGAGTTTGAACGAGCAAAACATATTTATGAGTTTTTGAAATCTCAAGGGGCAAGTCCCCAAGCCATTGCGGCAATTTTAGGAAATTGGTCGGTAGAGTCTTCTATTAATCCTAAACGAGCTGAAGGAGATTATTTATCTCCTCCTGTTGGCGCTACCGATTCCTCATGGGATGATGAAAGCTGGTTAGCGATTGGAGGTCCAGCCATTTATAGTGGTGCTTATCCTAATATTCTTCATAGAGGTCTAGGTTTAGGGCAATGGACAGATACCGCAGATGGGTCAACACGGCATACAGCCTTGTTAAATTATGCACGCACCCAAAATAAGAAATGGTATGATTTAGACCTACAACTTGATTTTATGCTTCATGGGGATAGTCCTTACTATCAAAGTTGGTTAAAGGATTTCTTTAAAAATACAGGCAGTGCAGCCAATCTCGCCCAACTCTTTCTGACCTATTGGGAGGGAAATTCTGGTGACAAACTACTGGAAAGACAAACCAGAGCAACGGAATGGTATTACCAAATTGAAAAAGGCTTTAGTCAAACAAATGGAGGACAGGCAAAAAGTGATCCACAATCCCTTGAAGGGGTTCGTGGGGACTTGTATGATCATTCTGTTCCTGGTGGTGGAGATGGTATGGCCTATGCTTATGGACAATGTACATGGGGTGTTGCGGCTCGTATGAACCAGTTAGGCTTAAAATTAAAAGGTAGAAATGGAGAAAAGATTTCAATCATTAATACCATGGGAAATGGTCAAGACTGGGTTGCGACAGCTTCAAGTCTTGGTGGGGAAACGGGCTCTACACCAAGAGCAGGTGCTATTGTTTCTTTTGTAGGAGGTACACATGGTACACCAGCCAGCTATGGTCATGTGGCTTTTGTAGAGAAGGTCTATGATGATGGTTCTTTCCTTGTGTCTGAAACCAACTATGGTGGCAATCCTAACTATACCTTTAGAAAAATCTCTCAAGCAGATAGTGCCATCAGTTTTGCTTATACGACCAAATAGAAGAGTTTACACTTGAAATTGTAGCTATTTAAAGATACAATATGTCTATAAATGAGTGGTCGGCTCATGGTCAATCTGATAGTAATCTTGGACATAAGGGCCAAGCGGTGGCGGACACCAGAACAAAATCCGATAGCAATCTTGGACGTACGGGCCAAGCGGTGGCAGACACCAGAATAAACCGACTGATTAGGTGGCTTACAGGTTCAGTAAGTCATCTTTTTTATTTGAAAAACAGTAAGAAAGCGTAAAAAATCAATTCCTGTACTAGCGTGTAATTGAAATTTTTTAGTTTTGGCGTTAGAACTGTTTCCTCAGTCCTAGCCCCTTCTCTTTTTGATAAGTATGCTTGGCAGAAAGTAGTTTGTAAATGATTCTGAGAATCTTATGAGCATAAGCAATGACGGCCTTCATCTTGCTTACTCTTTGGGAAATTCGATTATAAAAAAAAGAAAAAGCTGGATCCTTGGAATGTGCTGCAATTAATCCCGACATGGTCAAAGCCTGTTTTATTTAGCGATTTCCTTGCGTGATGTGTGAGGATTTTTTAATGCCAGCACTATAGGCTAAACATCTTTTTCTGTCATGAGTTAGCAGGCTCTGCCTGATTAGAGTTTTACATGTAATCTATTTTAATAGTAATGTTTTATCATTTTCAGGAGAACGCAGTTTTGGCTCGTTCTCTTTTTTGTTGTGATACTTCTTTCAAGGAATATTTGGTAGGATTGGAGTGAAAAAAGATTAACTAGGAAAGAAGGAAGTATATGGAAGCCATTTATCAACGTGATTCGGATCAAGATGGACTGACTGACGCTCAAGAATTTGCGCTAGGAACCAATCCTCTTAGCGCAGATTCTGATGGTGATGGTCGTTCAGATTTAGTGGAAATAGAAGAAGGAACCAATCCCTTAGAAAAGGATTTACAAGACATAGACCAAACAAGTATCACTGAACCGTCCTCAGTATTTATGGAAATGAAACAAAAGATTTCAGATATGATGGAGAGTCACTACAAGGAATTTATACAGGCTCTGATTAGTATTGAAACAGGGATTGAAAACCAACAAGACCTAGAAGACTTATATACTTACTACATGAGAACGGATGCCGTTTCTCTTTTATCTAGTGATTTAGAAATCAGTCCTCAAGAGGTTGAAATGGAGATAGAGTTGTAGGGGAATCATGTGATTCTCCTATTTTCGTATAGATGAAAGGAGCGAGTATGGAAGTAATACAATTATTGGCTATGTTTCGTGGAACAATTCCAAAAGATAGAGAGAAAATGGACTTATTTCTTCGTTATCAAGCGCAACATTTTGATGAGAAATGGCAGAATTTGGTAGAGAGTTTTTTGACTGAAGAGGGCAAGATAGAGGAGATACCTCATGTCTATTCGTTTCATCAAGATATTATCTCTTTCCTAGAGGCCAGTTCTGAAAATAATGACCAAGATTTAGAAAGTTACACAAGAAATTTTGGACAAGCAGGTCTAAGTAAATTATCTCAATTAAGTAATTTTGAGAAAAACTTGGTGCTAGAAGTCGCAACCTATAATCTTTTCACTCGATTTTACATCCAATCTGAGAAAGAGAAGCTAACACCATTAAGTGAGCTTGTATTTCATCAGAATCAGGATGTCAATTTAGTCAATGTCTATCGGGTTGCGAATAATCTATCTGACCGCATTAGTAGAGATATAGAGGAGTTTCTTCTAATGGTTGATTCCAAAGAACTAAAAAAAGAAGTTCTTGAGATTCATTTTGAAGAAAAAGAAGGAGATGTTCTAGCCTATTTGGGTTCAGAATTGATGGCTACTTTAGATATCGTTACGGATCTTGTCCATCATGAAGAAAACTACACACAACTCCCACTGACACAAAAGCTGAAAATTATTACTTATTTTGATGAAGTAAAGGCTATAAGAGAAAAGTCTAAGCAAGTAGAGGAAGCAGTCTTACCTTTAGATAATATTGACCAGGTAGAAGAAAATGTGGAAGTTCATTCCCTATCTAAAGTAGATAAAATTGTAGAAGAAGCTTTGAGGGAATATCCAATCGGTTCACAAGTAAGTTATAAAGGACAAGTATTTCAGTTGGTTTCGATTGAAAATGCGCAGTTAAATGACTTAGTTCGCCTAGAGCTATTCAATGATTCCAACCAGTTATTTGAAGAGAATCCTATCTTATACTTGAACAGTTTGGAAGAGATTGAACAAGTATTGTCTCATTTAGAACTTGAAAAAGAAGATTCAGAGATTGAGATTGAATCACCAAGTGAAAGCCAGGAAATAGATCTGTTTTCCTACCTGGAAGAAGAAAATGAAAAGGATAAGGAAACAGAAACGCTTATTGTAGGCATAGAAGAGACGGATGTCCCTGTTCAAGATTTTGTTTTTCCAGATGATTTAGAGGACTTTTATCCTAAGACAAATCGAGAAAAAATTGAAACGAATATCGCCGCAATTGATCTTGTTAAAAGATTAGAAAAAGAGAGACGACAAGCAAGTCCAGAAGAACAAGAACTACTAGCCAAGTATGTTGGATGGGGTGGTCTTGCTAATGAATTTTTCGATGAACTCAATCAAAAGTATGAAGCAGAACGTTTAACTCTTAAGAGTTTAGTAAGTAAATCAGAATACTCCACCATGAAACAAAGTTCTCTCACAGCCTATTATACAAACCCAATGATTATTCGCCAGATTTGGCAAAAATTACTGGATGATGGTTTTGAGGGAGGAAGGATATTAGATCCTTCTATGGGGTTTCGTGTCATAATAATGACACAGGCAAATAGTCAAGTAAATACAAGGGTTTTAGAGCTTCTACCAAAGTTTAAAATCAAAAAAATGAATCGTTGGTGTGCTGTTTAGAGCAGTTATTACGAAAATAAATGTTGTAAACAGTACATCAGCATAAAGGAGGAACTCATATGTCTAGGGTGAAAAAAGAGACGATTGAAGCAAAAGGTTTTGCTATTCAAATTTATACTGAAGACTTTAAAAACGACTATATAAGTCTAACGGATATTGCTAGATATAAAAGTGATGAGCCAAGTGATGTAATTAAAAATTGGATGAGAAGAAAAGATACAATTGAATTTCTTGGTTTATGGGAAAGCTTAAACAACATGAATTTCAATTCGGTCGAATTCGACCGAATTAAATCGGAAGCTGGATATAATTCCTTTACACTGTCCCCTAAGAAATGGGTAGAAAAAACAGACGCAATCGGAATTATCTCAAAAGGCGGAAGATATGGTGGTGCATTTGCACATACAGATATTGCCTTTGAATTTGCTTCATGGATTTCTGCTGAATTTAAGATGTATGTAATTCAGGATTACAAAAGACTTAAGTCAGATGAAAACTCTAAGCTATCATTAGGTTGGAATCTTAATCGAGAAATTTCCAAGATTAACTACAAAATTCATACAGATGCAATCAAAGAATATCTCTTAAAAGATCTTACCAACGAACAGTTGTCTTACAAGTATGCAAGTGAAGCAGATATGCTCAATGTAGCCTTGTTTAACAAGAGAGCTAAACAGTGGCGTGAAGAAAATCCTGAGTTAAAGGGTAATATGAGAGACTATGCAAGTCTGAATGAATTACTTGTTCTTGCAAATATGGAAAGCTATAATGCAATTCTTATTGGTAAAGGTATGGAACAAAAAGAAAGAATGATAGAACTTAGAAAGCTTGCCAGAACTCAGCTGATGTCAATTGAAAAGTTGAACAATACAGGAATTAAGAGCTTAGAAGATAAGTCAAAGAAGTAGAGAGGTATGTTATGAGATGGGCATTGAAAATTATCTTATTTCCAATAATATTGCTCTTGTCGATACTAATTGCTTTTCTAAAATTTATTATAAAAGTTAGCGGAATGATTTTAGGTATAATATCTTTTCTAGTATTTATTGGAGCAGTAGCTTGCTTCATACAAAAAGATATGGCAACAGGAATGGTAGCATTACTTATAGCATTCTTAATCAGTCCTTATGGACTACCTAAAATTGCACTGTGGATTACAGCATACCTTGAAGTAGCGAAAGATACATTAAAGGAAATATAAGAGATCTAAGACGATGGAACATAAATCTATCGTCTTTTTCTATGCCTAAATTTAAGAGAAAGGAGGCGATGAAATGAGTATGTATTTATTTGATGAACAACCTATACTGGCAAATAAAGCATTAGCCAGAGAATTAGGCTTAAATGAAGCTCTTGTGCTTCAACAAATAAATTACTGGATTGAGATAAATAAGAAGTCTGGTAACAATTATCATGATGGCAAGTATTGGACATATAACTCAATACGAGCATGGCAAGAAAAAGATTTTGACTATTTAAGTGTTGATACAGTAAAACGAACTTTTTCTAAGCTTGAAAAAGCGGGCTATCTTTTAGTTGGAAATTATAATAAAGATCCTAGAGACAAAACGAAGTGGTACACAATAAATGACAAAAAATTAGAAGAGCTTTATCTTGAACTAAATCAAAGAAAACAAGATAAAGAAAGAGAAATACTAGAACAAGTAAGTAAAAGAGATATGCCTAATGCATTAGGGCAAAATGCACCAATGGAAGAGGGCAAAATCAACCAATGCAATGAGGCATTTAGCACCGATGCATTTGATGAAAATCTGCCAGTGCATTATGGCAACTTGCATGAACCATTACCAGAGATTACTACAAATAATTCATCAAAGATTACTTCATATATTTCTACAGAGAATTCCTCCCACCTACCCATCTATGAAAAAGATACATTTTATTTAAGGGATGGAATGGAGGATGGACGTAAAAAAATAAAATCATATAAATCTTGTTTAGAAGAATTAAGAGAAAGTACAGGATATAACGAACACATGAGGCTAGGTAATAAGATTATTGCTAAAACCTTTGATGAAATAATTAAAGTTTTAGCTGATGTTATGGTATTAAATGCAGAAGATACAGTAACAATAAATCAAACGAAATTACCAGCATATGTTGTTCAAGAGAGATTTAGAGAATTAGATTCTTCGCATATGGAGTATCTTGTAAATGCTTTATCAGAGAACGAATCAAAAATAAGAAATGTAAGAGCATTTATTTTAACGGCAGCATATAATGCACCAAGCAATATGGATGCCTATTATACAGCACTTGTTAGTTATGATATGAGGGAAGGAGGTTACTGATGATAAATGAAGAAATTTCTAATAGAGTAGTTAATATTGAAATTAATGTCTTAAAGGCAACATATCAAGAAATCTTAAGCCAGGTAAAGAAGTTACAACAGAGATCAAAACAACATGGTGGCTTGGATAAACTTATAAAGGCTGAGGGAAATGAAGTCACACTTAAAGATATGGTTAAGAAAGGGCAGCTTGAAGAAATCAATGTTAAAGATGGTGAATTAAAAGAATTAAAAAAAGAATTGAATAAATATGGCGTTAAATTCTCAGTGATGAAAGATAAGGAAACAGGTACACATTCAGTATTCTTCCAAGCAAAAGATACAAAAGTTATGAATAAAGCTTTTCAAAATGTGCTTTCAAATATTGAGAAGAAAGAGAAAAATAAGGAGTCAATTCACAAGAATATTGAGAAGTTCAAGGAGATGGCTAAAAACTCTGTTTCCAAAGATAAAATCAAGAATAAACAAAAGGAGCAGAGCCTATGATAGATAAAATATTACAGGACATCAAAGGCTTATTTAAGGTGCAAGATAAGGTAAAGTTTCTAAAGCAGAACATTCCCTATCTTGCATTTTTCTATGTTGGCAATATCTTTTCTCGTCATGTACGAGCATATACGGGTGGCGATGTGATAGACAAAATCTTTCAAGGGATATTAGAGATTAATACGATGAGCTTTATTACGAGTATTCATCCTACGGATATTATAATGGGCGTGGTAGTAGCTGTTTTAATCAAATTTATCGTATATACCAAAGGGAAAAATGCTAAAAAGTTCAGACAGGGGAAAGAGTATGGTTCAGCACGATGGGGAAATGAAAAAGATATAGAGCCATATATGGATGAAAAGTTTCAAAACAATATCCTGCTTACGCAAACAGAACGATTAACTATGAATGGCAGACCGGCTAATCCTAAGTATGCAAGAAATAAGAATGTTCTTGTCATCGGTGGATCAGGAAGTGGAAAAACAAGGTTTTATGTAAAACCGAACTTAATGCAAATGCACAGCAGCTATTGTGTAACTGATCCGAAAGGAACGATAGTCCTTGAGTGCGGTAAGATGCTTGAAGATAACGGATATGAGATAAAAATCTTAAATACAATTAACTTCAAAAAGAGCATGAAGTACAATCCATTCGCTTATCTCAGAAGTGAAAAAGATATACTCAAATTAGTACAGACAATCATCGCAAACACCAAGGGAGAAGGAGAAAAAGCAGGAGAAGATTTTTGGGTGAAAGCTGAGAAGCTCTATTACACTGCACTTATAGGATACATCTTCTATGAAGCTCCAAGAGAAGAAAAGAACTTTGCAACACTTCTCGATATGATAGACGCTTCAGAAGTTAGAGAAGATGATGAAACCTATATGAATCCGATAGACAGACTCTTTGAAGCACTGGAAAAGAAAGAGCCTACACACTTTGCAGTGAAGCAATATAAAAAGTACAAATTGGCTGCCGGAAAAACAGCCAAGTCTATTCTTATTTCATGTGGTGCAAGGCTTGCTCCATTTGACATTCAGGAACTTAGGGACTTGATGAGCGAAGATGAACTTGAGCTTGATACTCTTGGAGATAGAAAAACAGCACTCTTTGTTATTATCTCTGATACAGATGATACTTTTAACTTTGTGGTGTCTATCATGTACTCACAGCTATTTAACTTACTTTGCGATAAGGCAGATGACGAGTACGGGGGAAGATTACCTGTTCATGTAAGATGCCTTCTTGATGAGTTTGCAAATATAGGCTTAATTCCCAAATTTGAGAAATTGATTGCGACAATCCGTTCAAGAGAAATTTCAGCAAGTATTATCTTGCAGGCACAATCTCAGCTAAAGGCAATCTACAAGGACAATGCAGATACGATTGTAGGTAACTGTGATAGCACGCTATTCTTGGGTGGAAAGGAGAAAACAACACTTAAAGAGCTATCAGAAACGCTTGGAAAGGAAACGATAGATCTATATAACACTTCTGAAACAAGATCCAATGCTAATAGTTATGGACTAAATTATCAAAAGACAGGAAAGGAGCTGATGAGTCAGGATGAGATAACTGTTATGGATGGCAGTAAATGTATTTTTCAGCTTCGAGGTGTCAGACCGTTTTTGTCAGACAAATTCGATATTACAAAGCACAAGAATTACAAGCTCTTGGAAGACTATGATAAAAAGAATGTGTTTGATATTGAAGAATACATCAGAAGAAAAGGCAAAGTTAAGATGAATAGAAATACAGTAATTACAAGATTGTAATATTTTCTGTTATAGCTTTATGTGACATGGGTATATTTGGTATAATAGAATAAATTAGAATTTATAGGAGGTAACGATGAACAAGATTACTTGTATTTGTTTAGGTGTTAAAGATATGGAAAGGTCAATCAAGTTTTATAGAGACGGTTTAGGATATAAGACTGATTGTACAGAAAATAATCCGCCGGTATGTTTTTTTGATACTCCGGGAACAAAGTTCGAATTATTTCCTTTAGAACAATTAGCAAAAGATATTAATGAAAATAATCCACCAAAAGGAAATGGATTTTCTGGGATTACATTAGCTTACAATGTTGAACATAAAGAAGATGTAGATAATGTGATTGAATTAGTAAGAAAAGCAGGTGGGGAAATTGTAAAAGAGCCACAGGAAGTTTTCTGGGGTGGATATCATGCGTATTTTTCGGATCCAGATGGATACTATTGGGAAGTTTCATGGGGACCGCATTTTCAATTTGATGAAAATGGATTGCTGAAATTTTGAGGATAAATAGGAAAAGAGTATGGCTTCAAGTAAAGAATATTTAGATTTTATTTTAGAACAATTATCCGATTTGAAAGAAATAACATATCGTGCAATGATGGGTGGATATATAATTTATTATCGTGGAAAAATTGTTGGTGGAATTTATAGTGATAGATTTTTAGTGAAGCCTGTAAAATCTGCAATAGAATATATGGAAAATGCAATATATGAATTGCCATATGATGGAGCAAAGGAAATGTTATTGGTAGATGATTTAGATAACAAGGAGTTTTTAACTGGTTTAATTAATGCAATGTATGATGAATTACCTGCACCAAAACCAAAGAAAAAGAAATAATAAAATCCCAGTTTGTCGAACTGAATATAAGATATTAAAGACGATAGAAAAGTAACATCTATCGTCTTTTTTAATGCCTATTTTCAATTTATATTGCGATCAATAAATAGGAAAAACTCGCAGAGAAGCTAACTAGTATTTCAAATGCCGCTCACTAATATATACACGACAAAATGCTAGTTCCCTTAAATATGTTACAGAAAGTAAAGGAGAAAAGATGATAAGGATAAGAAGCCCTACTTAATAGACAACTAAATATACAAATACTTGGCGATTGAAATTAACTTTTTAGTCGCTTTTTTAATTGGAGGAAAAAATGGACAAAAAAATGATTAATATCAATGCCAATCTGTTAAAAGAACCTACTTTTGGAACTTTTACAAGAGGTGATGAAGAAGTTCAAGTTGTAAATTTTGCTCTTTCGAAAGGATATGGAAAAGGTAGAGAGTATATCAACTGTGCAGCCTATGGCAATAAATCTGAAGTGGCTAAGGAATTTTCAGAAGGTGATTTCATTCATGTATATGGCTACTTCAATAGACGGACTAAAAATGGAAAGACATATAAGAATTTTGTAGTTATGTCTATGAACAAAATTGAAAAGAAAGAAGAAAACGAGGAGGAATAAATAATGGATTTTTTCGTACAAGCAGTTAATGTATTAAAGATTTTGGTAATGGCAGTAGGTGCTGGTCTTGGAGCATGGGGTGTTATTAACCTTATGGAGGGATATGGTAATGATAATCCTGGAGCAAAATCTCAGGGCATTAAGCAGCTAATGGCTGGTGGAGGCATCGTTCTAATCGGCTTAAAACTAATCCCATTACTTTCAAATGTATTGAAGTAAGGAGAGTAGCTTATGTTTGGTATTTTCGATAAGATAGAGGAATTTTTTAAAGAGCTTCTTCTCGGAGGTATCCAAGCAAATCTTGAGTCAATGTTTATCGACATTAATGATAAAGTCGGAGCAGTAGCAACCGATATAGGCAAGACACCAATGGGATGGAATTCAGAGGTATTTAACTTTATTAAGAGTATCAATGATAGTGTCATTATTCCAATTGCAGGTTTAATCATTACAGCAGTTTTATGTATTGAACTGATAAATATGGTTATGCAAAAGAATAATATGCACGATACAGATACCTTTGAGTTTTTTAAATACATGATAAAGATGTGGATAGCGGTATGGCTAGTATCTCATGCATTTACATTCTCAATGGCAGTCTTTGATGTTGCACAACACCTTGTAAATCAGGCGGCAGGAGTAATCAATACTTCTGCTACCGTTTCAGGTGATCAAATTGTTCAGATGGTTGAGGGATTAAAAGACAAAGGACTTGGAGAACTGGTGATGATACTCTTTGAAACCTCGCTTGTTAAAGTTGCAATACAGGTTATGTCGGTAGTCATTATGCTAGTTGTCTATGGCAGAATGTTTGAGATATATGTTTATTGTTCAGTTTCAGCAATTCCATTTGCCACTATGGGAAATAAGGAGTGGGGACAAATTGGAACAAACTATATCAAAGGTCTATTTGCTATTGGACTTCAAGGCTTATTCTTGATTATATGCTTGGGTATTTACGCAGTTTTAGTAAAGACGATAAAGATAACGGACATTCATGCAAGTACCTTTATGATATTAGGCTATGCATTACTTCTTGGTCTAATGATGCTAAAGAGTGGAACGCTTGCAAAGAGTGTATTAAACGCACATTAAGGAGGATTTTTAATGATAGAAGTAAAGAAAAAGTTGTTTCCTGTTTCAATTATTGCAGTAGGGATTGGAGCAATTGCTATCTCAATTTTCAACAGGAACAAATTAAAGAATTTAGAAGATGAAGTAAAAAGTACAAGAGATGATGTGAAATCTATTCTTTGTTATCAAGAGCAGAAAAATGCATTCATTGAGTCAGAATTAGAAGAGATAAGAAGTGAAGTTGCTTCATGCTATGAGCATTTTGAAGCATTTTCAAAGGAAAAAGAAGATGGGAGGTAAGTTATGGGCTATGTACCAATTCCCAAAGATTTAAAAAAGGTAAAAACAAAGGTAGCCTTTAATCTTACAAGAAGACAATTAATTGGATTTACACTTGCTGGACTGGTTGGTATACCAGTCTATTTATTTATGAGAAAGTTTATGCCTAATGATATAGCGATACTGTTTTTAATTGTATCAACTCTTCCAATCTTCTTTGTAACACTATTTGAAAAAGATGGACTTACCTTTGAGAAATATTTTAAGCACATATATCTACACAAGTTTTATCAACCACAGAAGCGAGTGAGAAAGGAGGTTTACCTTGAACAAGAAAAGAAAAATACAGCAAATTCAGTTAGAAAAAAATCAAAAGGTATTAAAGGAAAACAAAAGAAACCTGAAAAAAGAAAAGCTGACTAAGCAGAAGAAAAAAGCTTCTCTAATCGACTTAATATTTAAGAAAGAGCCTAAGAGATATACTGTTGAAGGCACAATACCTTATCTGAGAATGCTAAAAAGTGGAATATGCCAGCTTGATGAAAAGCACTATAATAAGTGTATTGCATTTCAGGATATAAACTATCAGCTTGCCTTAGAAGAAGATAAGGATTTGATTTTCAATCAATTTGCGAATGTCTTAAACTCTTTTGATCCAAGTGTAGATATTGAGTTTTCATATATCAATCAGCTTGGAAGAAATAATGAATTAAAAGCAGCTATTCAGATACCGGATAAAAATGATGGTTATGATGATATTCGATTAGAGTTTCGTGAGATGTTAAAAAGTCAGCTTGCAAAGGGAAATAATGGTTTAAAGAAATCGAAGTATATCACCTTTGGAGTGGAAGCGGATAGTTTGGAGCAAGCGACTGCAAAACTTGAGCGACTTGAGATTGATATATTATCAAATCTAAAGAGCATGGGAGTTCGTGCTGAGGGCTTAACTGGAGAAGAAAGATTAAAGGTATTGCATGATATTTTAAATCCAGATAAGCTCTTTTCTTTTTCCTATAAAGACATAAAACCAAGAGAAAGTACAAAGACTGTTATTGCACCAGATTCTTTTAACTTCGTGCCAAGTAAGTATTTTAAGTTTGGAAAATATATTGGAGCAGTAAGTCATCTTCAAATACTTGCAAGTGAGCTATCGGATAGAATGCTTGCAGAATTTTTAGATATAGATGACAACATCAATATTTCTTTTCATATCAAAGCAGTTGAGCAGACAGAAGCTATTAAGATGGTGAAAAGAAAAAATACAGATATTGATAAGATGAAGATTGAGGAAAATAAAAAGGCAGTTAGAAGTGGTTATGACATGGATATCTTACCAAGTGATTTAATTACCTATGGTGATAATATTAAGATGCTTTTAAAAGACCTCCAGACAAGAGATGAGCGTATGTTTATCGTAACGATTGTCTTTATGAATTTTGCAAGGACAGTACAAAAGCTAGATACGACTATTTCTCAGATTTCATCTATTGCAAGTAAGCATAATTGTAAGATTAAACGCTTAGATCATAGTCAAGAACAAGGTTTTATCAGTGTATTACCTCTTGGCGTAAATAAGATTGAAATAGATAGAGGGTTAACCTCATCATCTACAGCAGTCTTTTTACCATTTACAACAGAGGAGCTTTTCATAAACTCATCAAATAGCTTGTACTATGGATTAAATGCCTTAAGCCATAATCTTATTATGGCAGATAGAAAAATGCTTAAAAATCCAAATGGATTGATTCTAGGTACGCCTGGTTCTGGTAAGTCCTTTTCTGCAAAGCGTGAAATGGCAAATGCTATTCTTACAACAGATGATGATGTGATTATTTGTGATCCAGAGGGAGAATATGGCAATCTTGTTAAACAGTTCAAGGGGGAAGTCATAAAGGTTAGTGCAAAGAGTAAAGACTATCTCAATCCACTAGATATAAATATGAATTATGGAGATGGTGATGCACCACTTAAGGATAAGGCAAACTTTATTATGTCTATGCTTGAACTTGTGGTTGGTGGTAGTGGTCTTACAGCAGAAGAAAAATCTGTTATAGATAGGTGCTTACCTAGAATTTATGAGAAGTATTTTGAAAATCCAATTCCAGAGAATATGCCTATACTCCAAGACCTTTACGATATGTTAAAAGGACAAGAAGAAAAGGTGGGAAAGAAACTTGCAACAGAAATGGAAATCTATGTTTCAGGAAGTCTTAACGTCTTCAATCATCAATCCAATGTGGACTTAAATAAGCAGCTTATTTGCTTTGACATTAAAGAACTTGGAACACAGCTTAAAAAGATAGGAATGCTTGTTATTCAAGACCAGGTCTGGAATAAAGTTTCTCAAAATAGAAATACCGGCAAAAGCACAAGGTATTACATTGACGAGTTTCATTTGCTTTTAAAGGATGAACAGACTTCACAGTATTCGGTAGAAATCTGGAAGCGATTTAGAAAATGGGGAGGTATTCCAACAGGAATTACACAGAATGTTAAAGACCTACTTGCAAGTAAAGAAATTGAAAATATTTTCGATAATACGGATTTTATTCTAATGCTTAATCAAGCAACAGGTGATAGAGATTGGCTTGTTGTAAAGCTTAAAATCTCAAAGGATCAGGAAAAATTCGTTACCAATTCAAGAGCAGGTGAAGGTTTGATTTTCTTTGGAAACACCATTGTTCCATTTGTAGATAACTTCCCTAAAGACACAATCCTATATCAAAAGATGACTACAAAACCTGAAGAAGTGAGGTAGCGTCTTATGAGTAAAAAAAGAAAGCGAGATTTGAATGAAAAGTTAAGGGCAAGAGAAGAGAAAATCATCACAAAATCTGAAACAGATGATGTCCTAGATTATAAAAGAAAAACTGGAGATGATTACAGGGATAAGGTAGTTAAAGAAGAAAATAGGTTTCAAGATAAAATTCACGAGAAGATAAGTAAAAGAACGGATATTACTAGTGAAATAGAAACAAGTAACAAGAGCAAAAATGCTATAAAAAGAAATATTCGAAGTAACAGTTTTCAAGCCAAAGTAGCCAAGTCAGATTATCAAACAGAGGTTAAAGAAAACCGTATCTATGATCCTTTGGCAAAAGACCAAGATGGTGATGGTGTCATTGATAGATATGATAATGACTTTAGAGATAGTGATGTATCCTATGAGCCTTTAGGTAATAAAAAGTCTAAACTTCATGAAAAGCAGAAAAGATCACTTAAAAGAAAGAACTATGCTGATAAGCTCTTTACAAGAAAAGGGGTGGATAAGAAAAAGGAAGATAATACTAAAGCTTCTAAAACTGGTAAAGAAGCCATCAGAGATAGGGAAAAGAAAAATCAGATTTATAAAAGGTATAACAAAGAAACCTTAGTCGGTGGAAGTGTGATTGGAGCCGCAAAACTTGGTGAAGTTACAAGTAAGTATCTATCATCTGGTAGTGATGAAAATGCATCGGTTGAAGCTGCTGAAAAAGGCTTAGGAAGTTCCTCTAAACTTATTCATGGCGTAAAAAAATATTCGGATAAGAGAAAAAGTAAGAAGATATATGATTTAGAAAAGAGCAATAGGAAAATCAAAAGTAGAAAGTCCAAGCTTGAGTTTAGAAAGAGCATGGACGAGGTTGAGAAGACCGACCAATATAAAAAAGCAAATGCTTATAAGAAGTTTCAAAAGAAGAAACAGATGAAGTCAGCTATCTATAAGCAAAATAAGACAAGAATTAGAGATAGAGTTAAAAAGACACTGATGGATACATTCAAGGTATCTAAAGACTTTATCATAAGAAAAGCAAAAGTGGCAGCAATAGTAGTAGCTGCCATAATTATTTTTGGAACTTTTGTATTTAACTTTGCAAGTATGACAATGGGTGGATTCGCTAATTCTACAAGCAGTGTTTTAACAACATCATATTTATCAAGACCAAATGTTTTAACTGAGATTAATCAAAGTTTTTCAAACAAGGAAAATGACTTATATAGTGAGCTTGAAAATGTAGAAAAGAATAATCCAGGATACGATGAATATATCGTAAGAAAAAATGGAGATATTGGTCATAATGTTCATGAGCTTTTATCCTATATCACTTCAAGATGTGGTGAAGTAAAAAATTTATCTGAAGTTAGTAATATTTTAGATGACTTATTTAAGACTATGTACCATGTCGATTATAAAGAGGAAATAGAGATAAGATATAAGACTGTAACTGGAACTTACACTGATGAAGAGGGGAACCAATATACCGAGAGCCACGAAGAACCTTATGAGTATAGAAAGCTCATTGTAACTTTAAGTAAAATGGAAATGGATAGCGTGGTTCGAGAAGTCTTTGCCAAGTATCCAGATAATTTAAAGCATTATGAAGCACTATTCCTTGCACAGGGGAATATGGGTGAAATATTTGGAAACACGAATCTCATTACTGCAAATGGTGGCATTGGTGGAGGAAAAGAATACGAAGCATCGTCTGATGTTCAAAAGAAAATTGTAAATGCAGCATATATTACACCGTCACCTGGAGCGGGCTGGTGTGCAATGTGGGTTTCACAGGTTTATCAAAATGCAGGTCTTGGATATATCGGAGGAAATGCTAATGATATGTACCGAAATCATACATTTACTTCTGATAGATCAAAGTTAAAAGTAGGAATGCTTGTAGCTGTTGAAAGTAGCAGTAGTGGTGGACAAGCCGGACTTACTTATGGTCATGTCGGTATCTATATTGGTGATGGTAAGGTAATGGATAATATTGGAGTAGTCAGGGTTACAACATTAGATGATTGGATTGCAACGTTTTGTAAACATCATCCAGTAGGCTTTGGATTTCCACCAAATGTACAAAGATAGAAAGGAGCGGAAAATGTGAATAGGGAACTGAATATTGTTAATAAAAAAATTCAAAAGTTATTAGATAAGAAAGCTCAGGTCGATAAAGATTTAGAGCCTTTATTTATTCGTAAAGATGAACTATTAGACCAAGAGTATGTAGTGATTTGTAGAGAGAATAATATCACTCTTGAGGAATTAGTGAAGATGTTTAAAGAGAAAAAAGAAAAGGAGAAATATAGTAATGAAAAGCAAATTGAAGAATAAGAAAGTATTGGTCGCACTTATTGGAGTAGCATTACTTTTGGTTTCAGTTATATGTGTGATGACTGTAAATAAGCAGATTGTATTTGCAAAAGATGGAACTGTACTTTCAATTCTTAATCCGATTGAAGCTCTTGCAGAAACGGAAGAGAAATTTGAAGTAAAGATTAAGTATGTATTTTCAGACGAGAAAGTATTTAAGGAAGAGGTTGTAAAGGCAGATAAAGGACAAATCCTTGATAGTGGTGACTTGCCAATGTTACCTGACGATATGAAATTCATTGATGATTTTCTTTATTATGAAGTAAAAGGCGATGGGAAAGATGAGATTATCCGTAAGGTAGAAAAGATTGTAAAAGATGAAGCAACTCAGACTGAAAATGATAAAGATAAAGAAAAGAAGTCAGATGAAGCAAAACAAGATAAAGCCACTCAAACAGAAGAACCTAAGAAAGATTCATCAGCTCAAACTGATATTACTAAAAATGATTTATATAAGATGGATAAGGAGTCTAAGGACTTAAAAGAAAAGGTAGATAATCTTAGCAAGGAACTTAAGGACAAAAACAAGTTAAGTGATAAGCAAAAAGATAAAATCAAAAATCTTGAAGATGAAATTGAAGCTTTGGAAAAGAAAATCAAAAAGGATAAGGATTCTATTGATTCATCAAAGGAAAATATTGAGCTAAAAAAATCTATTGAAGAGTTAGAAAAGAAGACTAAGGAACTACAGGAAAAGCTTAATTCTGTAAATAAGATAGGGACTAATGTTAATCCAACTATTTCAAATCCAGTACCTAAAAACAGTGGATCATTTAGTAGTTTTATTCCAAGCACGCCTATAAATACAGGAAAAGGAAGCGATGCTTCTGGTAATATTATAAATACAGGAAAAGGAAGCGATGCTTCTGGTAATATTTCAACACCAACATCTAAGACTGAAAATAAGGTAGAAACTAAGTCAGATAAAAAAGAGGAGAAACAGGAAATCCGTTATCCGAATAAGCTAACACCTAAACAAAATTCAAGTAATGGAGATACGTCTTCTATGGATGGAACAAGCAAGCCTGTAAATACAAATAAAGGAGTAGCGTCAGCACCATCAAAGGCAAGAGGATCTGTTACAGAGAATAAGGATAATGCAAACAAAGATTATCCAATTCACCACAACGATGGTAAAGATAATAAGTCTACGGATATGTATTCAGCAGACGCAAGACAGTTTGTAACTTTTACAACTAAAAATGGAAAGACTTTTCATCTAATCATTAACCATGATGAAGATAGCGAAAATGTAATGCTTTTAACAGAAGTTTCGGAAGATGATTTATTAAATATGGTTGAAAAGAAGGAAACACAAAAGGAGATTGTAAAGGAAGACCCAATAAAAGAAGAGACTAAACCAGTGAAAAAAGAAGAGAGTAGCAATATAGGAGCATACTTAATTCTGATTCTTGTAGTAGCTGGAGCATTAGGTGCAGGTTATTATTTTAAGGTTGTTAAAAAGAAAGAGAATGAAGAACTTGAAGCATTAGAAGATGATGACGATGATTTTTTCTCAGAAGCTGATGAAAGTGAAGAAACATCAGAAATAGAGGTTGAAGAAATCGAAGAAGATGAAGAATAAAATGCATCATAAATTATATGATTTTTGGTGCAAGTTAAAGGCGAGAGAGTATTATCTTTCGCCTTATTTTATTTGAAAGATTGGAGATAATATGGATTTAGTTATTGCAGAAAAACCGAGTGTAGCTATATCAATTGCAAAGGTAATAGGAGCTACAAAAAAGAAAGATGGATACTATGAGGGAAATGGCTATAAGGTAAGTTGGTGCGTTGGACACCTAATTCAGATGGCAAATCCCGATAGTTATGATGAAAAATACGCTAAATGGAATATGGCGGATTTACCGATTATTCCAAAAGAATATAAGTATGTTGTATCAAAAGCTACTAAAAAGCAGTTTAATACTCTTAAAAAACTGATGAATGATAAAGATGTTGATACCGTAGTAAATGCTTGTGATGCAGGTCGTGAGGGCGAAGCAATATTTAGACTTGTATATAACGAGGCTCATTGTAAAAAGAATATGAAACGACTTTGGATTTCATCAATGGAAGATAGTGCCATAAAAGATGGTTTTGGAAACTTAAAAGATGGAAGTTACTACGATGATTTATTTGAATCCGCCAAGGCAAGAGCGATTGCAGATTGGCTAGTCGGGATGAATATTAGTAGGCTTTATTCTTGCTTGTATAAGCAAAATTATAGTGTGGGAAGAGTACAAACACCTACACTTGCAATGATTGTAAATAGAGATGATGAAATTAATAATTTCAAGAAAGAAAAATACTATACAGTAGAGCTTTCTTTAGATGGATTTTCACTTTCTACAGATAGAATTGATGACAGGACTACAACAGAGCAGCTAATCAATTTAGTAGGTAATTCCATAGAAATTATTGATGTCGTTCAAAAAGAAAAGATAACAAAGCCTGAGTTACCATTTGACCTCACAACACTTCAAAGGGAATGTAACAAGTATTTTGGATATAGTGCGAAACAGACACTTGATTATGCTCAAAGTCTTTATGAGAAGAAACTTATCACATACCCAAGAACTGACAGCAGATGCCTTACTGAAGATATGATTACAAGCGTAATTAACAATATATTAGGCAAGAATGACTTTGATACTGAAAGAATTAAGATAGTGTTTAATTCTAAAAAAGTTACGGATCACCATGCGATTATACCAACAATCAGCTCATTAAAAGAAGATATTTCAACTCTTCCAGAAAGTGAAGCAAAGGTATATAGACTTATAACAAATAAACTTCACGCAAGTGTTGGATACCCTTTAGTAGAAAATACTACAAAAATTGTTGCTGAGTTTGATGGTTTTGAATTTAGTAGTAGTGGTAAAGTGATTATTGATGAGGGATTCACTAAGTATTTAAAAGAATATAAAACTAAGAAAACTGAAGATACATTACTACCAGGTGTAAAGGTAGGCGAAGTATTTGAGATAAGAAATAAAGAAGTAAAAGAGAAATATACAACACCACCTAAACATTTTACGGAAGATACACTTTTAAAGGCTATGGAAGTAGCGGGTAATGATGCCTTAGAAAAAGGCATTGAGGTAGAAAGAAAAGGACTTGGTACACCGGCAACTCGTGCAGGTATTATTGAAAACTTGATTTTCAAAGGTTTTATCGAAAGAGATAAAAAGAATCTAATTGCAACCAATAAAGGAATTAGTTTGGTGACTATTGTTTCAGATACTTTTAAATCGGCAGAAACTACTGCTGAATGGGAAATGAAACTATCTGATATTGCTAATGGCAAGGCGGATAAGGATGACTTCTTAAAAGGTATAGAGAATGAAATAAGAGAAACAGTAGGAATATATCGTAAATAGTTTTTTAGGGGGATGAGCTTTAATCTTGTTCCCTTATTTTATTGGAGGTGATGAAAATAGATGAGCTAAATGTATTAGAACTGTTTGGTGGTATAGGTGCTATTAAAAAAGCTTTAATAAGGCAAAAAATACCTCACAAGACGGTTGATTATGTAGAGCTAGATAAGAACTGTGTTAAAAGCTATAATGCACTTTATGATGAAGAATTTGAGCCTAAAAGTATAGTAGATTATCATCCACCAGATGAAAAAATAGATTTATTAATGCATGGCAGTCCCTGTCAAGATTTCAGTAGAAGTGGCTTAAAGAAAGGTGGCACAAAGGGCAGTGGTACAAGAAGTAGTCTTCTTTTTGAAACAATACGAATAATAGAAGAAATGAATATCAAGCCCAAGGTTGTGCTTTGGGAAAATGTAAAGGGAGTTCTCGATAGAAATTTGAGAGCTTCCTTTTTTCATTACTTAAAAGAAATGGAGAGACTAAGATATGAGAACAAATATGAAATTCTAAATGCTATGGATTTTGGAATACCACAGAAAAGAGAGCGTATCTTTGTTGTGAGTATTTTGGAAAATAATCCTTTTGATTTTGTCAAACTAGAAAAAACACAAGCAAGGGATATATCTGAATTTTTTGAGAAAGACACTTCAAATCTTTATGAAGTAAGGCAAGAGTCAATACTTCGATATATAAGAGGAGAGCCTAAGAATAATAATTTTAGAGGAAGACTTAAAGTGATAGATAAGTTTGCCTACACAATTTCCACCAAGCAAGTGCGTATTCCTAATTCAGGAATTATTGATTTAGGTAATGGCAAATATAGATATTTAACTGAGCGAGAGTGTTTTAGACTTATGGGTTTTGATGATGAAGACTTTAATAAGCTAAAAGCTATTTATCCAGGAAGAAAAGGAAAATTATCGTCAATACTGTATAAACAAGCTGGAAATAGCATTGTCGTGAACGTGTTAGAAGCAATATTAAAAGAAATTTTGAAGAACTAGGAGGTAAAGATGAGAACGAATGATTTTTACAACATAATTGAGCTTGTAAAAAGAGATGTTTTAGATAGTGAAAGAGAATATCTAAAGCTCTTAAAGGTCATTGGAAATAATCAAAGATATGACTTTTTAAGTCAACTTAGTATCTATGATAAAAATCCCAATGCAACTGCTTGTGCAAGCTTTGATATGTGGAGAGAAAGATTTAATCGAACTGTTATGAGAGGGCAAAAAGGGATACCTATTCTAAATGACAGTAATGCTTTCCAAAAGGTTGGATATATCTTTGATATTAGTCAGACAGTATCTATGGATAGAGGCGTAAATGAGGTAAAACTATGGGAGTTTGATAGAGAAAAACATGAAGAAGCACTAAAAGATATGATTACTCTTCGTGGCTTTGAAGCAAGTGATAAGTTATCTGAAAATATCTACTCACTTAGCAGAGTTTATGCAGATGACAGCATCTATGAGCTTTGTAATAACTTGAGAATTTCTGATGAAGATAGAAACTCATTTGTAAACTTTATGAGAAATTCTATTAGCTATGCTGTTTCAAACAGGTTTAACTTAGATTATCCGATAGGAATGGATAACCTAAAAGAAAATTTTAGAACCTTAGATAGTATTTCTCTTATGAGCGTAGGGGCTTGTATTTCAAAGGCTTGCGACAATGTTATTGAAAATACCATGATAAGAACGAAAAATTTATCTGTCAATTACGACCTGACAAAGGATATTAGTGCCGATTATAATATAGATAACGAAAAAAATAGTTTAGGAGGGATTAAAAATGTTATTCGATCAAATGACCAAAGAGATGATGACACAAGAAACCGAGTTTTTGGAAATGGAGAATACGGACGAGATAATTTCAAAAATCAAGGAGAAGACCTTGAACAATCTGGAAAACGAGAAGAGCTTCATGGAGGAATTTCCAAATCCGACTTACGCAGTGATGAGACTGGACTTTCTGATAGAAACGAGCGAGGAGAAACACTATCAGATGCTAATCGACCTTTACAAGGAGAAGAAATTACTAATGCATCTAATGGAAGTACAGAAAAGAGCAATCCACTTTATGAGAGAGGAAAAACCGAAGATGATGGAAGCTTGGAAGATAATGGACGAGAATCATCCAGAGTACAAGGCGATGATTTCAGCCCTAAAAGAGATGGTGATAAAGGAAATAGTAGAAGCATAGAAAAAAGCACAGAAGATATGAACGAGGAAGCAGAAAATGCTTCCTTTTTCTATTCTAACGAAGAACCATATAATCTAATGACTGATGAAATGCTTGAGCGTGTTCCTGAACTTTATGAACAGGAAAAAATAAACCTTGCCGAAAAAGAAGTTCATGCAGCATATATTATTCCATTTAGAAGTAACTGGACTTGGTATATGACAGAGTATGATAGAGAAAGTGGCGATGCCTTTGGGCTTGTTTTAGGAATAGAGCCTGAATGGGGATATTTTAATATCAATGAGCTTAAAGAACTAAATGCTCAAAGACTAATTTTAGAGGATTTTCCAAAGACTTTTAGAGAACTTAAATACACAGAACTTAAAAAACAGATGGATGAACAAGAGCTTCAGATGGTCTTTAATGGTGAACTTAGCTTTGAAGATGATGTAATTCATAAAGAAATTAACAACGAAGTTATAGAGGAATTTGAAGAAGAATTAAGTACTAATTTTGCCGAAGAAGTCGGAGCTATAATGGAAGAGTACGAGGTATCAAGAGATATTGCAATCAGTAGACTTACCACAAGCAAATTAGAAGAAGCACTTCAAGGCACAAATATTAAGCTAAGCGATTTTAATTCTGAACAGTTAGAAGAGATTATGATTGCCATTAAAGAATATGACTTTTACGGAAATGAGATTACAGAAATTGCAGATCCAAAGCTTCCTGTTTGGAAGATGGAACAGTTAAAATGGCTGATTGATGACTGGAACAAAGATGCAAACGGTGTTACATCAGAAAAGATAAAGTATTTAAAAGACCTAGATATTGAACTTGCAAAATTCAATGTACTAAAAGGTTATCTAATAAATGATGAAGTAAGCATAAGTCAAATTGAAGAATTTAAGGACAATATTGACTTTGTTACGATGAGCGAGTTTGTTGATAGCCTTAAAGAATATTCATATAACAATCAAAATGAAAAAGTGGCAATTAAGGTGGGTAACGAATTTATCCTTGCAAGTAAAAAAGACAGCTTTGCCATTAGCCTTGAAGAGACTGGAAGAAAAGTAGAAGTTGAAGGAATAGAGTATCCACTTCATCGTGGCACTACTTTTAAGGAAAGTACGAACGTCGATAAGCTCATTGATAGCGGAAAATATAAGGCTCTTGAAATTTCTGAATATGCTTTAGATGAAAAAGAAGCTGAAAATACGCAAATGAAAGAGCCACAAACAAGGCAGGAAACACTTTTTGATTATCTAAACCAAGCGGATAGTAATGTAGATAATATCAATGAAAAGCCCCTTGATTTATCCATCGGAAAAACTGTATATATGGATCACGAAGCATATAGGATTGATTCAGAGATTACTTTTAATAACATTTTACAAAAGAATGATTTAAGACTTGCACCACTTAGAAAAGGTAACTTTATGATGCCGATTGTGAGTTTTGCTGATGATAAGGAGCTTTTAGAAAAAATCTCTTTTGATAGACCAAAACTTATGGTTGGAGATGAAGTTCAATATAAGAATAAGGACTTTACCATTACAAGATTTGATGACATGGGAAAGGGTCTAAAGACAGTAACCATAAAGGATAATGTGGAATATCTTGGCGGAATGATTACAGGTTCAGAAGTTATTGCCTACAGACAAGATAGCGATTTAGATAGACTTTTCGGTTTAGAAGAAACAACAAGAATTAGTGAAAAGACAAAAGCTTCAAACTTTAAAATCACAGAAGAAACACTACCTGAAAAGTTATCGCCAAGTGAGAGGTTAAACAATAATCTTGAAGCAATCTCTATGCTTAACAGAGTGGAGAGCGGAGAACGAGAGCTTGATATTACAGCTCAGGAAGTTTTAGCAAAATATGTAGGTTGGGGTGGGCTATCTGATGTCTTTGATGAAAGTAAAGAAGGACAGTGGAAAGAAGCAAGAGCTTTCTTAAAAGAAAATCTAACGCCTTTTGAATATGAAACTGCAAGAGAATCTACCTTAACAGCCTTTTATACACCGAAAGTTGTAATAGACGGAGTATATAAGACGCTTTCAGATATGGGATTTAAGAGTGGAAATATCTTAGAGCCATCAATGGGCGTTGGAAACTTTATTGGAAATCTTCCAGATGAAATGAATAAGTCTAAGTTTTACGGAGTAGAGATTGACTCGGTTAGCGGTAGAATTGCAAAACAACTCTACCCTCAAAGTGATATAAAGGTACAAGGCTTTGAAGAAACAAGTTTTTCAAATAATTTCTTTGATGTAGCAATCGGAAATGTACCTTTTGGAGAATTTAAGGTAAATGACAGAGACTACAATCGTAATAACTTTCTTATTCACGACTATTTTTTCGCTAAATCCACTGATAAAGTAAGAAATGGTGGTGTTATAGCCTTCATCACATCATCTGGAACTATGGATAAAAAAGACGAAAGTATCCGTAAATATATAAATGCAAGAGCAGAGTTTTTAGGTGCAATAAGACTTCCTAACGATACCTTTAAGGGTGTTGCCGGTACAGAAGTAACTTCAGATATTATATTCCTGAAGAAAAGAGATAGTGTACTTGAGCGTGATGATGACTGGGTTCATTTAGCGGAAGATGAAAATGGTCTTGTATATAATAAATATTTTGTAGACCATCCAGAACAAGTTCTTGGAAACATGAGAGAAGTAAGTGGAAGATTTGGAAAAACTCTTACTTGTGAGCCAATAGCATTTTTACCTCATGAAATAAATATGTCTTCTTTAAAAGATCGTATTGAAGCTGCAGGTGAAAGAATATCAAAAGATGCGAAGTATGAAGAGATAGAGTTGTTAGATGATGAAGTAACAGCAATCCCAGCAACAGATGATGTAAAAAACTTTTCCTACACAATCATAGATGAGGAGGTATATTACAGGGAAAATTCACTTTTTGTTAAGAAAGAAGTATCGGACAAAAACAAGGAAAAGATTAAGGATTATCTCGAATTAAATGATGCACTAAAGAATGTAATATACAAGCAAAAAGAAGACTTTAGTGAAGCTGAAATAAAAGAATCTCAGGATAAATTAAACGAAGTCTATGACAGTTTTTCTAAGAAGCACGGCTTTGTAAATAACCTGAGTAATACTAGAGCTTTACGAGAAGATAGTAACTTCCCACTGGTATCTTCTATTGAGATATTGGATGAAGAAGAAAACTTTAAGGCAAAGGGAGATATATTCTCGAAAAGAACCATTACAAAAGCGAAAGTTATTGACCATGTAGATTCTTCACTTGAAGCATTGGTATTATCTATTTCACAAAAAGGCTATGTAGATTTTGATTACATGACAAATCTAACCGATAAGGATAGAAATACTCTTATAGAAGAACTTAGAGGAGAAATCTTTCTAAATATTAGGGAGAAGAATGTTAGTTTTAATCAGAAGCTTTCTTTTGACTTGGAAGATGGTGATTTACCATTTGCTTGTAGCGATGAGACTAACTCCTTTAAGTATACCTATGTAACGAAAGATGAATACTTAAGTGGAAATATTAGAGAAAAAATAGGTATTGTAGATAGTTATATCAATAGGTTACGACAAGTAGAACGAATGCTTCCAGAAGAAAGTGAAAACGAAAGAAAAACACTTGTAAACGAACTAAGCAGACTGGAATATCAAAAAGCAGAACTTCAAAGAGTAATGCCAAAAGAACTTGAAGCCAGTGAAATCAATGTAAGGCTTGGTGCAACATGGATTCCACCTAAAGATATTGAAAGATTCATATTTGAAACATTAAAGACTCCAGGATATGCAAGATGGGATATTAAAGTCAAATTTTCACATTTAACCAGTGAATGGAATGTTGAAGGTAAGAGCAAAGACAGGGGAAATGACCTTGCAGAAATGACTTATGGTACAAGCAGAGTAAGTGCCTATAAGCTTATTGAAGATGCACTAAACCTAAAAGAAACAAAGGTGTTTGACCAAATTCTCAATCCAGATGGTTCAAAGACTTCGATACTAAATAAAAAAGAAACTATGCTTGCGGGGCAGAAACAAGAACTTATAAAAGAAGAGTTTAAGAATTGGATATTTAACGATCAGGATAGAAGAAATAGACTTGTAAAAGCCTATAATGAAAAATTTAATTCTATCCGTAATCGAGAATATGACGGATCAAATTTAAGCTTTGATGGAATGAGTACAGATATTTCGCTTCGTCCACATCAAAAGAACGCAATTGCTAGAATACTTTATGGTGGTAATAGCTTACTTGCTCATGTAGTAGGGGCCGGCAAGACTTTTGAAATGGTGGCAAGCTCAATGGAAGCTAAGAAACTTGGAATGTGTACTAAGTCATTGTTTGTTGTGCCAAATCATCTTACAGGGCAAATTGGTCGTGAGTTTATGCAACTATACCCATCAGCTAATATTATGGTGGCCGATAAAAAAGACTTTGAACCAAAGAATCGAAAGAGATTTATTGGAAAGATCGCAACAGGCGAATATGATGCAGTTATTATTGGGCATAGTCAATTTGAAAAGATTCCAATGTCTAAGGAATATCAACAAAAGCACATTCAAGACCAGATTGATGAGATTATAAATTATGTAGAAGAGTACAAGCATGATAGAAATCAAAATTTTACAGTAAAAGAGCTTCAAAAAACCAGAAAGAAATTAGAAACAAGGCTTGAAAAGTTAAATGATGATTTCAAAAAGGATGATGTTATTACTTTCGAAGAGCTTGGCGTAGATAAGCTGATTGTTGATGAAGCTCATAACTATAAGAACCTATATCTTTATACAAAAATGAGAAATGTTGCAGGTATTGGACAATCTGAAGCTTTTAAGTCATCAGATATGTTTATGAAATGCCGATACATGGATGAAATGACTGGTGGCAAAGGAATTGTATTTGCTACAGGTACTCCAGTATCGAATTCAATGACAGAGCTTTATACTATGCAAAGATATTTACAGTACGATACTTTGAAAAAGAATGGATTAGAGCATTTTGATTCATGGGCATCAACCTTTGGAGAAACACAATCTGCTTTCGAGTTATCTCCAGAGGGAACAGGCTACAGAGTGAAGACTCGTTTCTCTAAGTTTTATAACCTACCTGAGCTTATAAGTATGTTTAAGGAAGTAGCGGATATTCAAACTGCAGATATGCTCAATCTTCCTGTTCCAGAAGCTCATTTTAAGGTCATTAAGACAGAGCCAAGTGAAGAACAAAAAGAAATACTAAAGAGCTTGTCTGAAAGGGCTGATAAGGTGCGTAATAAGTCCGTAGAGCCTGAAGAAGATAATATGCTTAAGATTACTAATGATGGTAAGAAACTTGCCTTAGATCAGCGTTTAATCAATCCTTTACTTCCAGATGATGAAAACTCAAAGGTTAATGTATGTGTTAAAAATGTATTTTCTATTTGGGATAAGACAAAAGAAGAAAAATCAACACAACTTCTATTTTCAGATATGTCTACACCTAAAGGTGATGGCAGCTTTAATATCTATGATGATATTAGAGATAAACTTGTAGATTTAGGAATACCAAATGAAGAAATTGCCTTTATACATGAAGCCAATACTGATAAGCAAAAAGATGAACTCTTTGCAAAGGTAAGAAAAGGAGAAATTCGTATTTTAATGGGTTCTACTCAGAAGATGGGTGCTGGTACAAATGTGCAAAATAAACTAATTGCAATGCACGATTTAGATGTGCCATGGAGACCGGCTGACCTTGAACAGAGAAGTGGTAGAATTGTTCGTCAAGGTAATGAAAACAAGGAAGTTAGTATCTATCGTTATGTTACAGAGAATACATTTGACAGCTACTTGTGGCAGACAATAGAGAATAAGCAGAAATTTATTTCACAGATTATGACTTCAAAGACTCCTGTTCGTGTGGCAGAAGATGTAGACGAAAGCTCCCTTAACTATGCAGAGATTAAAGCTCTTGCCACAGGTGATCCGAAGATTAAAGAGAAAATGGACTTGGATAACGAGGTTACAAAACTTAAAATGTTGGAAGCAAACTATAAGTCCAACCGTTACAGATTAGAGGACAAGGTGGCGAAAACCTACCCGGAAGAAATTGCAAGAACAGAAAAGCTAATTGAAGCAGTGAAAAGAGATATAGAAAATGTTGAACCACAAGGAAGTGGTGAAAATAAATTCACTTCTATCACGATTAATGGCGAGATAATTCGAGATAAAAAGATAGCTGGAGAAAAGCTTTTAGAAGCGATTAAAACTGTAAAACTTAATGAAAGTAAGGTTATCGGACAGTATCGAAATATGGATTTAGAGGTAAGCTATAACTTCTTCACCAATGAGCATAATTTCACTTTAAAAGGTGCTACAAACCATTCAGGAGAGCTTGGTACAAGTTCAGATGGTAATATTACAAGATTAGACAATGCTATTGATAAAATACCTGAAAGGTTAAATCGTCTTGAAGAAAAACTCGTTAGCACAAAGGAACAACTGGAAAATGCAAAAGAAGAAGTAACAAAGCCTTTTGAAAAAGCAGATGAACTAAAGACAAAAGTATTAAGGCTTACAGAATTAAACAAGCTACTTGATATGGGAGAAGTAGAAGAAAAAGAAAATCCTAATCCATTACTTGAAGATGTAAAGAGGGCTATTGTAGATTTTTGCAAAAGGGAATATGAAGATGATAGTTATACCTATGAAAATTTTAATAATCTATTTCCTGACCTTGCTCATATTGGAATTGCATATACTACTACACCAGATGAAAAGCATGAAATCCAATATGAAATTAGCTTAGAAGATTTTACAGCTACTCAATATATCAATGGAGAATCAATCACAAAGATTGATTATCTCAAAGACCTTGGAAGTGAAGAAAAGGCATTGGAATTTCTAAAACAAGAAATGGAATATGGAGACTTTGGAGAGTTTGTATCTATTGATGATAATGACCTTAAAAAAGCATTAGGTCTTGAAAGAGATGACGATGGTAATATCTATGATCCGCTTGCAGAAGATTTGGACAATGATGGTGTGCCAGATAGATACGATAATGACTTTAGAGATAGTGACTATTTTGAAACTACTTATGATGTAGAGGATAATCTTAATGCAAGGGCAGAAAGCAAAGAAAAGGTATCTGAAAAACCATCTATTTTAGGGCAAATTAAGTCATATCAGTCACAAGAAAAACAAGCAGAAACACGAGAAAATAAATCAAAAGAACACGATGAACGTTAAGGGGCTTATTACAAGCTCCTTTTCATTTTTAGTAGAAAAATGGAGGTATATTATGAACTACAAAGAAATGAGAAATACACTAGAACAAATGGCAAACGAAAATCACGAAGATTTTGCAAAGGCACTAATTAGTTTTGAAAAAGGTATCAATGATAAAAATGCCTTGGATAGGTTGTACCAGGAGTATATGGATAATGACAGTATGAGCTTACTTAATGATGAGTTTGATTATTTGATTGATGAACTTAGAGAAAATGGACAGATTAAAGAAAGTGCAGCAATTGAAAAAGAAGATAATAATCTGGTGAACATTGTTGGGAATGTCGTAGGTGAGATTGAAACAATTGAAAGAGAAAACAAAAATGGAGAAGCCTTTAAAGTAGTTAATTTCTCGGTTGTGTCAAAAGATGATGAGGGAAATAAGACTTATATAAATTGTTCGGCTTATGGAGATAAGGGAGATATACCAAAGAATTTTAAGCAAGGTGACTTTGTAAAGATTTTTGGTCAGGTAAGAACATCCATTGACGATAACGGAAAGGAACATACTAATGTTAGAATACTATCGTCTAAGCTTTTAAAAGCAAAGGAACAGATGAAGAAGCAAGAAGAAAAGAAAGAATCGGTACTTGGAGCAATAAAGAAATATAAGGCTGAAGAAAAAGCAAAACCTGTAGAAAAGAAAGAATCTCTAAAGGAAACTGAGAGATAAGATATGTCGGTGTAGTCTTCGGGCTGCACCGATTATTTTTTTTGCAAAACCAGTTCGAGAAAAGGGAATAAAAGTGTACTATAAGTACTAGTTTTGTGGTATAATAGAAGCGATATGATTTTAACAAGAAAATGACTGGAGGTTAGTCATGTCAAAATTCAGCTATAAAAAATTGTTTAAAAAATTGATAGATAAAGATATGAAAAATACTGAACTTATGAAAAGAGCAAAAGTGAGTAAAAGTACATTCTATAAAATTAAAAATGGTGATAATGTCACAACTGACGTGTTACTAAGAATCTGTAATGTATTGGAATGTGATATTTCAGAGATTGTAGAATGTGTTAATGATTCTTCGGAGGAAATATAAAATGAATTTAATTAGCTTGTTTTCAGGAGCGGGAGGATTAGACTTAGGCTTTGAAAAAGCAGGGTTTAATGTTGTAGCTGCTAATGAATACGATAAAACAATTTGGGAAACATATGAAAAAAATCATGATACAAAACTTATTAAGGGAGATATTTGTGGTATTCCTTCAGAGATGTTTCCTGAATGTGATGGTATTATCGGAGGTCCGCCATGCCAGTCTTGGAGTGAGGCAGGGTCATTAAAGGGGATTGATGATCCTAGAGGACAATTATTTTATCAGTACATACGCATTTTGAAAGATAAAAAGCCGAAGTTCTTCTTAGCAGAAAATGTTAAGGGCATGATGGCGAAAAGGCATAATAGTGCTGTTGAAAATATTGTTTCTCAATTTGAGGAAGCTGGTTACGATGTTTTCATTCATTTGTTAAATGCTAGTGATTATGGTGTTCCTCAAGATAGAAAAAGAGTTTTCTATGTTGGATTTAGAAAGGATTTAAACATCAAATTTGAACCACCTAAACCATACGAGTCAAAGTTGACTTTTAAAGATGCGATATTTGATTTAAAAGATTCGGCAATTCCAGCATTAGAAAAAAATAAGACAAATGGTGATAACTGTAAAGTTTTGAATCATGAATACTTTATTGGTGCCTATTCGCCAATATTTATGAGTAGAAATAGAGTTAGACAATGGGATGAACAGGCATTTACGGTCCAGGCATCTGGTAGACAGTGTCAACTACATCCGCAAGCACCAGTTATGCCTAAAGTAGAAAAAAATAAAAATATATTTGAACCTGGTAAGGAAGCACTATATAGAAGATTAACCGTGAGAGAGTGTGCAAGAATACAAGGATTCCCAGATAATTTTAAATTCTATTATACGAATTTGAACGATGCATATAAAATGATTGGTAATGCTGTTCCTGTGAACTTAGCGTATGTTATGGCTGAGTCAATTTTAGAAGCTTTACGTAATTCTAGTTCAAATTTGAGTCTCTTAAAAACAGGCACAGATAATTAGGCGGAGGTAATCTATGAGTGAAAAAAGTAATAATCAAGGAAGGGCATATGAGTTTTCTTATTTAACTACATTGTTTGAAGAAATATCAAAAGTTCGTCCGGCAAAGATAGAAAAAAACAGTAGTTTTTATGCTGCAGAACGTGCATGGAATACTTTAACCGATTCTGAAAAAGCTATATACAAGATTAGTGCATTAGCTGGAGTAAATACTATATTTGAACTTGAACCGTTGATTTTAGATGATGGATTAGATGAGTTGGAATTGAAAATTCAATCAGATGATAAAGGTAAAGAAGGCGATGTAAGAGATGTACTGATTATTAGACGAGGTATTGAGTGGGAAATTGGTCTTAGCGTAAAACACAACCATTTTGCTGTAAAACATAGTAGATTATCTAAAAATTTAGATTTTGGAAAAAAGTGGTATGGAATAGATTGTTCTGAACAATATTGGAAAGATATTAAACCAATATTTGAATATCTTGATTCTGAAAAACAAAAGGGTTCTAAGTGGAGTGAATTACCTAACAAAGAAGACGATGTATATGTTCCTTTATTAAATGCATTTAAAGGGGAACTGGAGAGACAAAATTGCTTGTTTAGTAAAGATATTCCTAGATTGATGGTTGAGTATTTGCTCGGAGAATTTGATTTTTATAAAGTAATTGGGATTGATAATAAAAAGATAACTCAAATTCAAAGCTACAATTTGAGAGGAACGTTGAATAGACAGGGTAAAAAGCGTAAAAGAAGTGTTGAATTGCCAATATCAACACTTCCAACAAGGATTGTTAGCTTGGAATATAAACCAGACAGTAAGAATACATTGGAACTATACCTTGATGGCGGTTGGCAATTTAGTTTCAGAATTCATAATGCTTCGACTAAGGTTGAATCAAGTTTGAAGTTTGATATACAAATTATAGGTATGCCTACAACAATTATATCGATAGATTGTAGATGGAAATAGGAATGCTAGGAGGGGCTGATAGTTTTATCAGATGTAATATTATGGAAAATAGTGGATTTAAAATAAAATTTGATAAGAATACAATTGATCATCTAGGTATTAAGTTGTATAGCAAATTTCCCCCAGTAATTGCTGAACTTATTTCTAACTCATATGATGCAGATGCTGAAAATGTTGTAATAGAAATAGATTACAATAATAAAATTGTTACAGTTACAGATGATGGAATTGGAATGAATCACGAGGAATTGAATGAAAATTTCTTGAAAATTGGTAGAAATAGAAGAAAAGCTGAGGGAACTGGATTATCTAAAATTAAAGGCAGAAAAGTAACCGGTAAAAAGGGACTTGGGAAATTAGCAGTATTTGGAATAGCAAACACAATTGAAGTTCATTCGATAAAAGAAGGAATAAAAAACGCCTTTAGTATGAACTACGATGAACTTAAGGCTGAAATCAAGGATGAATATAAGCCAAAGGCATTATATGAAAATGAAAAAACAGATGAGCTACATCAAACACAAGTAATTATTAAAGAGATAACTCAAAAAAATATTATGGATATAGACACTCTGGCATATAATTTATCAAAAAGATTTTCGTTCTATGATTCTGATTTTAAAGTGGAGTTAGTTGATTTAACATCGGATAGACGCATTGAAATAACTAAATCCATATATTTTGAGAAATTAGATAAAGAATTTGACTGGAATTTCCCAGATGATTTTGAAAGCGAGTTAAGTCAAACGGAATGGTTTGAATGGTTGAAATCTCATAATGTTTCAGGTAAAATTTTTACAAAAAAAACACCATTGAACAAATCGGAAGCAGGTTTTTACATTTATGTAAGAAATAAACTTGCTGCTGAGAATGATTTTTTTGATGACAGAGCGAATGATACGTTTAATGGATATGTTACTGGATATTTTAATATAGATTTTATTGATGATTCAAATGAAGCTGATTTTATATCCACAGATAGAAAAAACATTTTATGGGAAGCGGATGAAGATACAGCTAAATTAAAACAATATCTTAATAAATTAGTATCTAAAGTTTCAAATTCTTGGAGAAAAAAGAGAAAAGATAAGAAAGAAGAACAGTTGCAACTTCCTGAAGATTTTTTTGAAGGAATGTCAAAACTCGAAATATCTAGTATAAATAAAGTTAAAGATACTTTAATTGCTAACTCGATAGAAACTGATAATATTGACTCGTTGAAACGAATCTTAGATAGCATGAAAACATTATATAAATTTGAAAGTTTTCAAAATTATATTGCCGAGTTAGATGATGAAGATTTAACGGTTGATAAAGTGGAAAAAATTACTACAGATTGGGAATATATAGAATCTAAAGAGTTGGCTAAAATATCAATCGGACGTATTAAGGCAATTGAACAGTTCGAAAAGTATGTAAGAAATGATGCAAGTGAAACAAAAGTTATTCAACCTTTCTTAGAAAAATTTCCATGGATATTGGATCCAAGGATTACAACATTTGAACGAGAAGTTACCTTCAAGAAGATATTAAAAGAAAATTTTCCAGATACAGAACTTGAAGAAAAAAATAGAAGACTAGATTTTCTTTGCAATTTAGTAAATGGCGAATTGATAATAATTGAATTAAAGAGACCAAGAATAAAAATTTCGTTAAAAGAAATTAGACAAGCAAGGGAATACGAAAGATTTTTGCTGAAAAATCATAAAGAGAGTATTGCAAACGGTGTTAAAACATTTTTGATTTCAGATAGTTTTGTGATGGACGATGAGACGACAGATTTTTATTCGTCTTTGGAAGATACAGGCAAACTCTATATTAAATCGTATTCAGATTTACTGCAGCAGGCAAAGCAATATAATAAAGATTATATAACTAGGTATAAAGAGATTGAGAGCATTTATAAACCAGATAAAGAAGTATAGTGATAAAACAACTTGAAAGGAGGTGTGGTTATGCTCAATATAGTAGATGTGTTTTCGGGAGCAGGTGGATTAACCGAAGGCTTTAGGTATAAAGACTATTATAATTTTATTTGTCATATAGAAATGGACAAAGATGCTTGCTCTTCTTTAGAATTAAGAAACATATATTACTATTTAAAAAAAGAAAATAACCTATCTCCATATTTTGAATATATTCAAGGAAAAATCTCGAGAGATGATTTGTACTCGATTATACCAAGAAATCTAACTAAAGATATATTGAATAAGGAAATAAGTAAAGATACTATACCTTCGATTTTTGAATTTATTGACCAAAGATTAGGCAATAATGAGTTAGATGGTATTATTGGTGGACCACCGTGTCAGGCATACTCTACAATCGGTAGAGCCAATAACAAGTCGAAAAAATCTACAGATAAAAGAATTTATCTGTATAAACATTATTTAGATTTTCTGGATAAATATAAACCAAAGTTCTTTGTTTTTGAAAATGTTAAAGGGTTGCTTTCTTTTAAAGATTTATCAGGAGAGTTACTCTTGCCAAAAATAATTTGCGAATTTGATAAGTGCGGATATGAGGTAGATTATCAAATAGTAGATGCAAGTAATTATGGTGTAGTACAAAAAAGAGAACGTTTAATACTTGTCGGACATCGAAAAGATTTAGTGTTCGATAACTCATTTTTTGACAGTTTGGCTGAATATGTTGAGGCTGCTCCAACTATAAAAGAATTGTTTGAGGACTTGCCAAGTATAAAGTCTGGAGGAAGTTCTCATAAGTATCGTTGTGATGTTTCGAGTCAGTTCGTTGAAAAATATATTCGTAAAAAAGATGATATTTTAACACAACATGCTGCAAGACCTCATAATGAAAATGATTTGAAGATATATAAATTGGTACTAAGAGCTAAGAAAAAAGGTAAGAATTTAAGGTATATCGATATACCTGAAGAACTACAAACGCATTCTAATACAACATCTTTTTTAGATAGATATAAAGCTTTGGATTATGGCTCTGTTAGTCATACAGTTGTTGCTCATATAGCGAAAGATGGACATTACTATATTCATCCAGATTTAAGACAGAATCGTTCAATTACAGTAAGAGAAGCAGCTAGAATACAAGGATTTCCAGATGATTTTTATTTTGAACATTCACGAACAGCTGCATTTAAACAGATAGGCAATGCTGTTCCACCAATTTTATCTAAAAAAATTGCAATGGCCGTTATAGATTTTTTGAGAGGAGAAAAAGGAGAATGAATTACCTTTCAATCTCCTTACCCATATATTTTTCATAATTTTTTCTGATTTGATATAGTTCTTTCATATCGGATTTTGAAGAAGAATACTCTTGCATCAGGGTATTCTTTTTTTCATGCAATGAATCAAGCTCTTTCAAAATATCCTTGGAGTTTGGAAGTTTTGAGTAAGATTTTTTTAGGTCTGAAAGGGCATTTTCATAGAGCGTTATTTCTGATTTATGTTCTTCAGAAAAAGCCTTATCAGATGGATCTTTCTTATATTCTAAATAGATTTGACGATACAATTTTACGGTATGAACTTGTTCCATAATATTTGATAGAGTTGAAATTTTGTTATCAACAACTTTGATTTGATCCTGTAAATCTTGTCTTTTTAATGCACTCTCTTTAATGTATTCATCAAGCTGGGAGATAGACTTAAATCTTTTTTCACGCATCAAAAGTACAGTATCGGCTGCAGTTTTCAAATTATGTTTTGTAGCCCAATACTCATAGCCTTTACTTGATTTTATCTTTTCATTATTCTCAATATCAATTATATTTCCGATACGTTTTTTAACAGCATAGGTTCTTTGATTAGCATTATCTAAGATACGCTCTTTTAATCTATCCTCAGTATAATCTTCTCCAATAGTCTTAGCTCTTGTAAATCTTTCTTTGTCCTTGTGCTTAAATGCAATATGTTTTCCATATTTGATTTCATAATTAAGGGTAGCCATTCTCTTTATAAAATCAGCCCAATCTTTGGATTGTTTAATAGCTCTATCTATATCAAATTGAAGTCTACTTTTCCAAGAAGTACCTTTCTTAAGTTGGTCATTTTCATACCATGACTTACCATTAGTTTTATATTTCTTCCTATAAGTTTCGTAGAACTCATCAATAACAGATAGGTTGTTTTCTTTGCATAGTTTATCACTTTGATACCTAATTTGATGATAGCTTCTCTTGTTGGATTGATAGCACTTGCCTGTAACCATATTTACATTATTGAATATGATGTGATTGTGGATATGCCCTTTATCTATGTGAGTAGATAGTACAAATTCATATTCGTCCTTTAATATCTTTTTACACAGTTCAAGACCGATTTGATGTGCCATTTCGGGCGTTGCTTCACTAGGCATAAATGACTGAATAAGGTGTCTTGCAAGTACTGTTCCATTAACTTTATTATCTTCTCTAGTCTTCATAAAAGCAGTATGGGCAGTAGAAGCAAAGCACTTATTTGTGCTTACCAATATTTTTTCGTCTGTCTTTTCTTCATTTGTTATATAGGCAATAGCGAGGTTAAGTGTTGATTTTATAGGGTGTATTTTTGTAATTGCCACTTATATGTCATCTCCTTTGTTGGTAGTTTTATTGAGCAGTAGGGAATGTATTTGCCATATTTCTTTTGATAGATGTTCAATTTGGGACTGCATATCTTTGATGTCATCGCTATAGATAACACCAGTTGAATTAACTCGTTTAGCAATTTGGTTGACGCTACTTGCGTATCGAAAAAGTAGTCCCTGAATTTCTCTAAAGGGCTGTAAATCAACAACATAAATATCTGTTTCAGATACTACTTTTCTTAGAAAGTGGTTCATCGTCTTACATTTTGCCATCTTCATTTTCTTTTCAAAAAGTGCTTTTTCTTCTTCTGTTAAGTTTATTTTCAGCTGAACATTTCTAATTCTATTTACCATGTCTGTTACTTCCTTTCATAAAATCTGAGGTCTTAGGGTACGCCCTAACAAGTTAAAAATTGATAAAAAAGAAGCAACACCACGAGGGGGCTGCTTCATCGATTTTTCGTAAGTGGGTACACACTTACTGTGCTTGCTACATAAGAATGATTTGTAAAGCAAGCGTTAAGCGAGATATGAGTTTGTGTCTTAATTATACCAAGTATAGAAGTTAATGTCAGCGTTTTATCTAAAACACATTTATAACATGACAAAAAATGTCATATTTATGGTATAATAGTAACTACTAGGAGTGGTTAAATAATGAAAAACAATAGATTGTTTAAAATTTTGTATTATGTACTGGAAAAAGGAAAAGTAACGGCAAATGAACTTGCGGAAAAATATGAAGTATCAATAAGGACAATTTATAGAGATATTGATGTCCTTAGCAGTTCCGGAATTCCCATCTACGCCACCCAAGGGAAAGGTGGTGGAATAGAAATAGCGGATGATTTTGTGTTGAAAAAATCATTTCTTTCTGAGAACGAGCAAGAACAGATTTTGATTGCCTTAAAAGGTTTAGAACTGACAAATAAGGAGTACGAAAATGAACTTTTAACCAAATTAACCGCTTTATTTCAGGTATAAAAATATCTTTGAAGAGTTATCACGAGTTCGGAAGCGCTGGATTGACTTATTTTGGAACTCACGAGTTACAAAGATGAGCGATAAGAACAGTATTCAGTATGAAACACTCACGCAAGGCTTCCGCGCAGTCGGTAGCAAGACAAGGCTAGATGATACTTACGTTCTAGCTTTCAAAGTAGGCGAGAAGCACACGCTGGAAAGCTTGAATGAAATTCTTTCAGAAGATGATAAAATCAAAATCGGTTACAAGTCTAAAATGAGCTTAGAAGAAGCTAAAAAGAGGTATCCTGATTGGTATCAGCGCCGAATTGTTGAGGGGCAAAAGAAACCGAGTGAAGATTTTGTCTTTCATCGACATCGTGGAATTTATGATAACTGGAAACAAAAGATTATCAGCGGTGCAGTTGTCGGAAAGCGTTACTATTGCCTTGAAAATCTTTGCTCGTTAGCGGTTCAATGTTGTATCAGTCCTGAAGAGTTGGAAAAGGATTGTAAAATGATTATGGAACATTTTGAGACCCTTACAAATGACGATAAGAACCATTTTACGCTATCTGACGTTATTTCAGCTCTTGCAACTTACTACCGTAATGATACAAACGCATTTACACGCAAAATTGAGTATATCAGCGAGCGCACAGGCATTCCGCTTCAAAGAGCCAAGCGAAACGGAAATACAAGGGCGGAACACGTTGAAATCATGAATTTCACAAGGCAATTAAAAGGGCGTAGAGATAGCAAATATCTAGGCGGTAGACCTGATAAGAAAGCAATCGTCCAAGAATGGCGCAAAAAGAAACCTTGGGGAAAGAAAACCGATTGTCAAAGAGACACAGGTTTATCACGTCCAACAATTTCAAAATATTGGAATGTTGAAACAGACGAGTAAAAACTACTCAAATCGATTTTAAGCCCTGAAACGTGTGTAGATAAGGGGTACATGGATTTTATCATTAAAATCATGAGTATTGTCCGAGAGTGATTGGTCTTGCGTATGGTTAACCCTAAAGTTATGGAAATAAGACTTAGAAGCAAACTTAAGAGTGTGTTGATAGTGCATTATCTTAAAATTTTGTATAATAGGAATTGAAGTTAAATTAGATGCTAAAAATTTGTAATTAAGAAGGAGGGATTCGTCATGTTGGTATTCCAAATGCGTAATGTAGATAAAACATCTACTGTTTTGAAACAGACTAAAAACAGTGATTACACAGATAAATAAATACGTTAGATTAATTCCTACCAGTGACTAATCTTATGACTTTTTAAACAGATAACTAAAATTACAAACAAATCGTTTAACTTCTGTATTTGTTTATAGATGTAATCACTTCAGGAGTGATTACATGAAAAAAAATATAAAATATTCTCAAAACTTTTTAACGAGTGAAAAAGTACTCAACCAAATAATAAAACAATTGAATTTAAAAGAAACCGATACCGTTTACGAAATTGGAACAGGTAAAGGGCATTTAACGACGAAACTGGCTAAAATAAGTAAACAGGTAACGTCTATTGAATTAGACAGTCATCTATTCAACTTATCGTCAGAAAAATTAAAACTGAATACTCGTGTCACTTTAATTCACCAAGATATTCTACAGTTTCAATTCCCTAACAAACAGAGGTATAAAATTGTTGGGAATATTCCTTACCATTTAAGCACACAAATTATTAAAAAAGTGGTTTTTGAAAGCCGTGCGTCTGACATCTATCTGATTGTTGAAGAAGGATTCTACAAGCGTACCTTGGATATTCACCGAACACTAGGGTTGCTCTTGCACACTCAAGTCTCGATTCAGCAATTGCTTAAGCTGCCAGCGGAATGCTTTCATCCTAAACCAAAAGTAAACAGTGTCTTAATAAAACTTACCCGCCATACCACAGATGTTCCAGATAAATATTGGAAGCTATATACGTACTTTGTTTCAAAATGGGTCAATCGAGAATATCGTCAACTGTTTACTAAAAATCAGTTTCATCAAGCAATGAAACACGCCAAAGTAAACAATTTAAGTACCGTTACTTATGAGCAAGTATTGTCTATTTTTAATAGTTATCTATTATTTAACGGGAGGAAATAATTCTATGAGTCGCTTTTGTAAATTTGGAAAGTTACACGTTACTAAAGGGAATGTAGATAAATTATTAGGTATACTACTGACAGCTTCCAAGAAGCTAAAGAGGTCCCTAGCGCCTACGGGGAATTTGTATCGATAAGGGGTACAAATTCCCACTAAGCGCTCGGGACCCCTTGTAGGAAAATGTCCTAAGTGTGGCAACAATATTGGGGTACATGGAACATAGAAAACAAAGTGAAGTATCTTTCTAGGGTTAAATATACCACCCCCACCTTTAAGGCTCTTAAAATACGTTTTAGAGCCTTAGAAAACGACACAAAAAAGCAAGAGCATTTTTGACCTTGCTTTTTTTATTGTCGTGCAATCCTGATACACTTTATACAGAAGCTCTAAACCCTTGTAGCCCTTGCATTGATACAGATTTTATACTTTTTCTTTAAAAAATACCAACTGGATAGAAGTTGATTTTACAAATTGGCAACGAAGTAAATCTTATGATGAATTATTTAAAGATATAAAATCAGCAATCATCAATAAAAATATTGTTCGTTTAATATATTTTTCCAGTAATAAAAAAGAAACAAGCAGAAAAGTAAAGCCAATCAGACTCCTATTTAAAGGATGGGATTGGTATGTGTATGCATTTTGTTTGTCAAGAAATGATTTTAGGTATTTTAAGCTGTCACGCATAAAAGAATTTGAAATTTTACCAAATACCTTTGAAGATGATTTTGATAGTATCGTCTTAAAAAAAGAAATGGAGTATGAGGAAACTGTATTTGTTAAAGTAAAATTTGATAGAAAAATGGCTTTTAGAGTATATGATGAAGTATCCAGTGCTATTGAAGAAGATGAAGATGGAAATTTATATGCTACAGTAGAACTTCCCAACGATTACAATTTATATAACTATATATTTTCCTATGGAGATGCGGCAGAGGTGTTAGAACCGAAAGAAATTCGAGATAAAATTAAAAACATAATAAACATTATGGCTAAAAAATATAGAATATGACAGATGGTGTCAAGTTAACTTTTGTATAATATATTTATCAGTACAAAGGAGAATTTTGCTATGAAATATGAATGGAAAAAAGAAGAAAAATATTTATATGGAGCGAAGCAAAAAGCGGAGATAATAGATGTTCCTAATCAGAAGTTCATTATGATAAATGGAGAAGGTAATCCCAATTTAGCTGATTTTTCAGATAGAGTTTCGGCATTGTTTACATTAGCATATGGTATAAAAATGTTATTTAAAAAGACGAATATAGATGAAAATAATTCTTCTTACAAAGACTTTGCTGTATTTCCACTCGAAGGCATCTGGAGAAAAAACTCTGGAGAACAATTTGATAAAAATAAATTGAAATATGCAATTATGATTAAACAGCCAGATTTTATTACAAGAGATATTTTTGATTTAGCTATTAAGAATGTTAGAGAGAAAAAACCGAATAAATTATATGATGAAATCATTTTTGATAATGTAGAAGGTGGCAAAGCAGTACAGATTTTACATATTGGAAGTTTTGACACAGAACCATATTCATTTGAAAAACTAGAAAGTTTTATGGAAAAACATGGTCTTTTAAGAAAATTTGATTATCATACAGAAATCTATTTGAGCAACAAGAATAGAACATCAGAAGAAAACTTAAAAACCATATTGAGATATAGCGTAAAGTAGGAGGAAATATTATGCCAAGACCAAGAACAAAAGAAGATTTAATGATTGCAGCGAAAGAAAACTATGATAAGTTGAACGTATTAATTGCTAAGCTGTATGACGAAGAATTAAATACACCTTTTGACTTTTCAAGTGATGAAAAAAAGAAAGAGGCTCATTGGAAAAGAGACAAAAATTTAAGAGATATTTTGATTCATTTATATGAATGGCACCAACTTCTTTTGAATTGGGTAGATACAAATTTAAAGGGAGTGGCAAAACCTTTTATTCCAGCTCCATATAATTGGAAAACTTATGGAGATATGAATGTCGAGTTTTGGAAAAAACATCAAAATACTTCTCTTGAAGATTCAAAAGAAATGTTTCAGAAATCCCATAAAGATATTTTAGAATTAGCTGAGAGATTTACAAACGAAGAATTGTTTTCAAAAGATGTCTATAAGTGGGTAGGAGGAAGTGTACTTGGTTCGTATTTTGTAAGCACTACTTCAAGCCATTATGATTGGGCGATGAAGAAATTAAAAGCACATCAAAAAAATTGTAAGAAAAAATAAGCAGATATGGAGATGATAGAATGCATTTTACGAAGGTAAAAGGAATATTATCTTCAAAAAATGGAATGAATTTATTCAGAGGCTGTACACATGGTTGTATTTATTGTGACTCAAGGAGTAAATGCTATCAGATAAACCATAGATTTGAAGATGTAGAAGTTAAAGAAAATGCCCTACAACTTTTAGAAGATTCTTTAAGAAGAAAACGCAAAAAATGTATGATTGGATTAGGTTCTATGACAGATCCATACATTAAAGAAGAGCTTAGATTAAATTATACAAGGCAGGCACTTGAGTTAGTGAACAAATATGGATTTGGAATAACGCTTATAACAAAATCATCAAATGTGTTAAGAGATTTAGATTTATTGAAAGAAATAAATGCCAAGACTAAGTGTGTTGTTCAAATGACACTTACTACTTATGATGAAAAGCTATGCAAATTGCTTGAACCAAATGTTTCTACAACAAAGGAAAGATTTGAGACCTTGCTCGCTTTAAGAGATGAAGGGATACCTACAATTGTATGGTTAAGTCCAATTTTACCTTTTATCAATGACACTGAAGAGAATCTAATGGGCATTTTAAATTATTGCAAGGAAGCAAAAGTAAAGGGGATAATTTGCTTTGGTATAGGTCTTACCCTAAGAGAAGGGAATAGAGAATATTTCTATTGTGCATTAGATAAAAAATTCCCCAATGTTAAAGATAAATATATTAAAACATTTGGAAATAGCTATATTGCTAACAGCAAGAATAATTCTAAATTAATGAAGATCTTTCATGACTTTTGCGAAAAAGAGAAAATAATGCATGACAATGATATTATTTTTGGCTACTTGAAAGAATTTGAAGAAAGAGAGATAACTAGACAACTTAGTATATTTGATTTTTAGAAAATAGAAATAATACAAAAGGTTAAGGAGGACTTTTAAAGATGGTGTCACAAAGAACTAAATACGATACATATCTTAATATAAGTCCTTTTTTATATTTTCAATTTAGTAAATCATAAGGATTACCATGTAAATAATTTAATATTTTTCATCCATTATGGAGGATTCGGTATGCATAAATGCCGAAGTCCTCCTTTTTTGTTTTAAACAAGAAAACAAAGAAATGGAGGAAAAAAATGCGAAAAAATTATTTCCTGTTTGTGAATGGAAAAAAAGTGGAGGTTAGTGAAGAGATTTATAAAGTCTACTGGCAAGAAAAAAATCATGAAAAATATTTGAAGCAGGTGGATAGAAGAAATCACCTGCTTTTTTTCTCGTCTTTTGATCATGATGGGCATTTTGAAGATAGTATCGTTGATGAGGGATTTGATGTAGATAAGATTGTTCAGACACAAATGATGATAGAGGCAGTAAGAGATGCACTATCAAAATTAAATGATGAAGAAAGAGAAATCATTGATAGACTTTATTTCAATGATGAAACCATTCGCTCAGTAGCTGAAACTAAAAAAATATCTCATCCAGCTCTCATAAAGAGAAGAAATAAGATATTAGAAAAGCTAAGAGAATTGCTGAAAGACTTTAAATAGTGTTTAAAATAAGCAGGCAGAGTAAAATCTGCCTGCTTTTAAAATGGAAAATCATACCGAAAAATGGTATAATTAATATATATTTTTGGGAGGAAATAAGATGAGCAGTGGTTTTCAATCTCCAATTACAATAAAAGATGCAATAGATAACATCCATAATAGACAATTTTTATTACCAGCAATTCAAAGAAAATTTACTTGGTCGAGTAATCAGATTGAGATGCTATTTGATAGTATTATGCATGGGTATCCTATTAATTCTTTTATGTTTTGGAAGATAACAGATAACGAAATAAAAAGTGGCTATAAATTCTATGAGTTTATAACTAGATACAGAGAATTTTTTTCGGAAAATAATAGAGATATTGATACAAAGGGAGTTCCTAATTTTGATGCAGTTATAGATGGACAACAAAGATTAACAAGCTTATACATTGGCTTAAGAGGTAGTTATGCATATAAAATGCCTAGAAAATGGTGGAAAGATACAGAAGAATGCATTCCTACTAGAGAATTATATTTAAATTTAATTGCACCTATAAATCAAGAATATGATAATCAAAAGGAATTTGATTTTAGGTTTCTGTCAAAATTAGATTTAGAGAAATTTGATAAAGATAGAGATACATATTTTTGGTTTAGAGTCGGTGAAGTGTTAGACCTAGATACTATAAATAAAGTTTATAAGTATCTAAATGATAATAAACTAATGGATAATAATTATGCTTCCGATACATTAGTTCAATTATTTCAAGTTATTCATAAAGACAAGTTAATAAATTATTATCTACAAGAAGAACAAGAACCTGATAAAGTGCTTGAAATTTTTATTAGGACTAATAGTGGAGGGACACCACTATCTTTTTCAGATTTACTTATGTCTATTGCATCTGCTAATTGGAAAGTGATAGATGCTCGTAAGGAAATAGAAAAATTAGTAGAGGAAGTTTATATAATTGGGCGTCCTGGTTTCATTATTGATAAAGATTTTGTTTTAAAAACTTGTTTAGTACTATTTATAGATGACATAAAGTTTAAATTAAAAAATTTCACACATGAAAATGTTAATGAATTTGAAAATAATTGGAGTAGAGTAAGAAAAAGCATAATTGCAGCATTTTCTTTATTCGAATCTTTAGGATTTAATGACAAAACTTTTAGAGCAAAAAATGCAGCAATTCCAGTAATATATTATATCTACTATAACAATCTAGAAACAACTATTTCTAGTCCTATCTACAAGAATAAAGAAAATAAAGATAGAATAGCAAAATGGTTAATACTTACGTTTATTAAGTCGGTATTCGGTGGACAAACTGATACCGTTCTAAAGAAAATGAGGGATGTTTTGAAAGCGAATTTAGGAAAGGACTTTCCGGATAAAGAGCTAATGGATGCTTTTAAAAATGATCCGGCAAGAAATTATAGTTTTGATGACGAATTTATAGATGGTTTATTAGAAGCAGAGAAAGATTCTAATAATGCATATTACATATTGCATTTAATGTATTCAAATTTGGATTTTTCAAACCAAGATTTTCATCAAGATCATTTACACCCGTCAACTATTTTCACTGATGAGAAAAAGTTTAATAATTTCATTCCATATGAAGTACAAGATTTTGCTAAGAAAAGAGAAAACTGGAATGGAGTTGCTAATTTGCAATTATTAAACGGAAGGCAAAATGAATCTAAGAATGCTAAGTCTCTTAAAGAATGGGTTGATGCAGAAAACAAGACACATGATGATTTATTTTTATCTGATGGAATTGGTTTGGAAATAAAAGATTTTAAGGATTTTATTATTGATAGAAAAACAAATATAAAAAAATATATTAAGAGTATTATTGGATAGTTAAATTAGCAGATCTTAATGGTCTGCTTTTTTCTTTAAAAAATTAATAAATCTGGTTACCAAGAAGGATAAATTTTCACTTTTAAAGTGTAGGGGGAAATTTATCCTTTTTGCTTTTCAGGTAGAAGAGAAAATCTATTCCGTTATTAAGCAAAGAATCCTACATAGCAGAAAGCTAATTGATCTTTGACAACTGAATAGACCAAGGTGGGACGTTATCCATTTGTGGAGAATTATGACCTACGCCAAGACTTTTCTGCTGAGAAATTGGTTTAAATGAATACTGGTAAGTGCCAAGGATAAAAGAAAAAGAGCGATAAATAGGAATACATAAAGGATAGGTGTGGCAATCTATCTCTGTGATACGAATGGTGATAATGATACTTCAATAGTTTAAGCCGGCTCGTCTTAATAAGGGGCGGTGGTGAGATTCCAATGTAGCAGCCAATGCATCTACCAATGTCAAAAAACTTATTATAAAAATAGTGAGGTTAAGACTATGAATAAGAAAAAAGAAGTTAAAAAAGATAAGGATAAGAAGCAAATAGCAGATGATTATTCTAAGAAAATAACCTACTCTACAAGCGAAAGTGAAAAGCTTGATTTACTTGATATTGTTGAGATGTATCTATGCAAATCCTGTGTCAGGATTTGAGGGGCTGACAAAGAGAAATAGGGTGCGGTAAAATATAGGTGGTAGAAGTAATCTTCCGAAATGACTATTTGCCAAAATATCATTTTAGGAGGATTGTTATGAGAAATACTGCGTGTATGTATCTTCGTCTTTCAAGAGAAGATGGAGACAGCAATGAAAGTAACTCTATTTCAAATCAAAGACAAATAATCAAATCTTACGCTAAAGAAAAGAACATAGATCTATTTTATGAATATGTAGATGATGGATATAGTGGTTCTAATTTTGAGCGTCCAAATTTTAGGAATATGATTGATGACCTGAATAAAGGAAAGTTTTCCATCATTATGGTAAAAGACTTATCTCGTTTCGGCAGAGATTATATTGAGTCTGGGAAGTATCTGCAAAAGATATTTCCTGAAAAAGGTATTCGCTTTATATCTGTAAATGATAATTATGATAGTGATAATGCGGATGTTAGCGATACACATTTAATACTTCCTATTAGAAATTTTATCAATGACAGTTATTGTCGAGATATTTCTATGAAAGTAAAATCATCAAAAGAAGTTAAAAGGAAGAATGGCGAGTTTATTGGATCATTTGCTCCTTTTGGCTATAAGAAAGATGATAGGAACAAACATCAGCTTGTAGTTGATACAGAAGTAGCTCATATTATTGAACGAATATTTAATATGAAAATAGAGGGTTATTCCTCAAAGGCTATTGCCGACTTTCTAAACAGTATTGGAACAGTTACACCATCCAAGCATAAGGAAAATAATGGTGATAACTTCAATACTGGTTTTGTTGTGAAAAAAGCAAAGTGGGATGCTAAGATGGTAAACCGTATTATTTTAAATAAGGTTTATATTGGTGTCCTAGAACAAGGAAAAACCACAAAATTAAATTATAAATCAAAGCATGAAGTAGATGTTTCAAAAGAAGACTGGATAGCAATAGAAAATGCTCATGAAAGCATAGTATCAAAATCCATCTTTGCACTTGCAAACAAAATGCTACTTCGTGATGTGAAACAGTCTAAAGATAAGCCATATATATTATCAGGTATGCTTTATTGCAAAGATTGTGGAAGTCCTATGATTAGGCGAAAAGTAAGAGACAAGATTTTCTACATTTGCTCTGAATATAACAATGCTGGAGAGTGTTCAAGACATAGTGTAAAAGAAGACTATGTTACTCATGCAACTATTCATGCATTAAATGAATATCTATCTAAGTACAATGAACTGCTTAAAAAAGTTAGCGAAATAGATGTGTCAAAGTTTAAATTAAAAGTTGATTTTGAGTCATTATATGCAGAAAAAAGAAAGTATGAAAGACTTAGACAATCTCTTTATATGGATTTAGAAGAAGAACTTATAACGACTGAAGAATTTGAACGATTTAGAAAAAATTATCTTATTAAGATTAGGGAAATTGAGAAACAAATTATTACAAAGCAAAATATCGTAAATGAACTGAAAATGAAGATAAACGATAAAGGTAGTTTCGTTTCTGAGATAGTTCCTAATCCTGAAAGTGATGAACTAAATCGATTGTCTTTAGTGTCTTTTATAGATCGTATTGAGATTGGAGAAGATAATGTAATTAACTTTGTCTTCAACAATATTGAAACAGTGAACCTGCTTCAAGCAATTGTGGATAGTGATAAGGTTGAAGCTAAGGATACACATAAGGCAAGACTAATATCAATGGGCAAGCTATTTGGTGAGCATTTAGAAAGAGTTGAACCTATGCTTGCAGTTGGAGGTGTTTGTTAATGGCAAGGACTTCCAAAAGATATATAAGAAAAAGTGAAGAACAAACACAAAAAGTATTTTATAAAGCTGGAATATATACAAGATTATCCAGTGAAAGAAAAGAAGAGTGGCGTGAGAAATCATCGTCTATCGAAACACAGGTGCTTTGTTGTAAAGAATATGCTTTAAAGGAAAATATTAAAGTCGTAAATATTTACACAGACTATGAATATAGTGGGACAAATTTTGAAAGACCACAGTTTCAGGAGATGATGCAAGATATTCGTGAAAGAAGAATTAATTGTATTATCATAAGGGATTTATCAAGACTTGGAAGAGAATATCTTGAGATGGGTAGACTCATAGACAAGGTATTTCCGTTCTTGGGAGTAAGGTTTATTTCTGTTAATGATAAGGTTGATACCGTTAAGGATTTAGACTCTAAGAAGTCATTTGAAGTAACTCTTAAGAATATCGTCAATGATATGTATGCTAAAGACATTTCTGTAAAGATAAAGACAAGTAAACATAATAGGGCAAGAAATGGATATTTTATTGGTTCTGTTCCGCCCTATGGATATAAGGTAGTGAAATTAAAAGAGGGACAGAAGTTAGAAGTTGATGAGAATGTTCGATCCATTGTTGAAGAAATGTTCCGACTAACACTTGAAGGAAAAAGCCAATATGAGGTTGCAAAGCACTTTAATACTATGGGTTATGCTACAGGAATGGTCTATTACAAAACAGGTAGAATTTATAGACGGGATGGTGATCCGCAGTGGAATAAAGGTACTATTTCCAAAATGCTTACGAATAAAGCTTATACAGGAACTTTAGTACAAGGTGTTAAGCAACAGAATCTTGCAAAGGGAATGAAGCAACAATTTGTAGATGAAAGTCAGCATATTATTTATGAAAATGCACATGAACCAATTATCTCAAAAGAGGATTTTGAAAAAGTGCTGCAAGGGCGAGCAGATAGATTAAAGAACAATGCTTTTGGTGCAAAAATGCATGACTTTGAAAGAGATTATGAGAATAGATATAAGGGCTTGATTTTCAATAATGCAACAGGTAAAGAGCTTCATAGAAGAACCAGAATTTATGGGATAAACCATGATAGGCTTTATTATTCTTTTCAAAACGATACTTGTACAGGCAAGATAGATAACGAAGCAAGAGTATTTATTATGGAAAGAGAGCTTGATAGAGCAATGTCTGAAAAGGTAGCAGACTTTATTACTAAGGCTACAAGTAAGGTAAAGTTAATAGAAAGAGTATCTAACAGATTTTCTGAAAGCATAGGTAAGCTAAACGAAAATATTTCAAAGCTTAAAATTAAGGCGGAGAAGGAAGAATTCCTAATTCAAAAAACTTATGAAGAATATAGCTTAGGCAAGATTGACAGGGAAGTATATATCCTTAAAAGAGAAATTACCCTTAGACATATTGCAACAATCAATAATGAAGTTATTGCGATTGAACAGGTTGTAAAAGACCTTGAAAGGGATAATAAAACATCTATTAAGTGGATTAAGGATGTATTTTCGGCAAAAAAGGTTGAAAAATTACCAGCTGATTTAATTCATAATTTAGTGGAAAAGATAATTGTCTATGGCAATCATAATTTTGAAATAGTCTTTAAATTTAATATGGATAGTTTGATGGGAGGTGTTGAAGATGAGTAAAATTGCACTCTATATCAGATTATCTGTAGAAGATCAGATGAAGAAAGATGAGAGCGAAAGTATCATCAACCAAAGGTATTTCCTGAATGATTTTCTTGATAGAAATGATGAATTGAAAAGCTTCCAAAGAGAAGAATATATTGATGACGGATACACAGGAACAAATGAGAAAAGACCATCTTTTCAAAGAATGCTTGAGGAAGTTAAGAGTGGTAAAATCAATGCCATCATTGTAAAAGACTTATCAAGGTTTATGAGAGATTACATTTCACTTGGTGATTATCTGGAGAATATATTCCCTTTTCTTGGCATTAGGTTTATTGCGATTAATGATGGCTATGATAGTGCTAAGGAAAAAGGAAATGGAACAGACCTTGATATTCAGTTTAAAGGTTTGCTATATGACTTTTATACAAAAGATATTTCTCAGAAAGTAAAGACAGTTACTACTGAACTTAAAAAGCAAGGAAAGTTTCTTGCTTGGAGTCCACCATTTGGTTATATGAAAGATCCAGATGATAAGCACAACATCATTATTGATGATAAGACAGCTTGGATTGTGAGGAAGGTATATGATTTAGCACTTACAGGACTTGCATCAAGAAAGATTGCAGCAGTTATGAATGAAGAAAATATATCAACACCAAACGAGCGTAAAAAAGAACTTACCAATATGGATTATGAATATAACATAGTCTCATCAGATACAAGAGATGCACCAACATGGACAAATGGTACAGTGGTAGATATTTTATCCAATGAAAATTACACCGGCACTTATGTCTTCAATATGCAAGAAAAGTCGATATTGACTCCTGGTAGTTTTAAATTTAATCCCAAAGAGGAATGGGGTAGAGTTTATGAACATCATGAAGCTATTATCTCAAGAGAAGAGTTTGAAAAGGTTCAAGCTATCAAAGAAAATAATAGTTTCTTAAAAGGGAAAAATACTGACTATCCATGGAGAAAGCATTCTCCATTACAAGGATTTGCAAGATGTCCTACTTGTAACCATATTCTGGGACTTACTCAATCAAAATTTAAGCGACCAGATGGAAGTATGAGAATACATAAGTATTTTCATTGTAGGATCTGCAAGTGCAATAATGTAGAACATAAAAACTCAAGAGTAGATAAGTTAGAGGATCAGGTGCTTGCACTTATTAAAGAGAAATATGGTGAAGCAGAAGTGAAGCCCAAAGAAAAAATAAGTATTAAAGATATAGAGAAGAAGATGGAAAAGCTTCAGGCGAAAAAAATGTCTGATTTTGAAAAATATAAGCTTGGGAAAATGACGAAAGCTAAGTTTGTAGAAAGTAAAAACCAGATAGATAATGAATTTGATAGGCTTGATGAAAAGATAAAACTATCTTCTAATGAAACAGAAGTTGTAACGGATAATGAACTTACACGAGAACTTATGGAAAAGTATGTTGAGTCGGTTATCTGTGAAGGTAGTATAGTTCAAAAAATCATATGGAAATAGACGCAAGAGGGAGTGAGAAATCACTCTCTTTTTGCTGTCTAAAAATAGACAATAAATTTTGTGTCAGTCGCTTGACACGAGAGGGGACTGGGAACTTCTTTGCGGCGATGCCTAGAAGTATACGAGATAAATCAGAGCTCTATGGGGTTGAATTAGACAGTGTGACAGGCGCAATCGCAAAACAACTCCACCCCAATACCCATATTGAAGTGCGAGGATTTGAAGAAGTTCCCTATCAAAATAATAGTTTTGATTTAGTCTTAACGAATGTTCCTTTTGGAAATTTTCGCATTGCCGATAAAAACTACGATAAACCTTATATGATTCATGATTACTTTGTCAAACACTCACTTGATTTAGTAAGAGACGGAGGACAAGTGTCGATTATCTCATCTATTGGGACAATGGATAAGCGGACAGATAATGTCTTACAAGAGATTAAAACCAACACTCATTTTTTAGGGGGTGTTCGTTTGCCGGATACGGCTTTTAAAACGATTGCAGGTACTCGAGTGACCACAGATCTCCTCTTCTTTCAAAAGGATCAAGCAAAGAATCTTAATGAGGAGGAACTTGTCTTTAGTGGCTCTATTCCCTTTGAGGAAGATAAGCGTGTCTGGATCAATCCTTATTTTGATGGGAAATACAACACACAAGTTTTGGGTGAATATGAAGTACGTAATTTTAATGGAGGAACCCTCAATGTAAAGGGGGAATCAGAAACATTATCTACTGATATAATGAAAGCATTCGAGAATGTGGAAGCACCTAAACAAATTGACAATTCTTTGAAAGCACCTGTTTTTATCCAAGAAGAAGTGGATAATTCGATCCCAAGTCGTATACGTGAGGACTTAGCGCTCTATTCTTTTGGATATGAGGGAAATCAAATTTATTACCGAGATACGCATGGCATTCGGAAAAGTTCAAAAGTAGACGAAATTAGTTATTATGTAGATGAGAAGGGAGATTTTAAAGCTTGGGACAGTTCTTTGTCTGAACATAAAATAGACCGATTCGTGCAACTTCATTTGACAGAAGAGGAAGCACTAGATGTTTACAAGTCAGAAGAAGCGAGTAAAAGAGGGAAATATAAGGGACTGTTCAAAAAAACTGTCTTTTATGAAAGTCCCTTATCGGATAAGGATATTAGTCGCATTAAGGGCATGGTTGATTTGAGAGAGACCTATCAATCCTTAATTGAAATTCAACGTCATCAAGATTATAGTCGGACAGAATTTCAGGTGTTACTTAGTAAACTCAATCATAACTATGACCGCTTTGTAAGTCAATTTGGATACTTGAATGCCTCAGTCAATCGGAACTTATTTGATAGTGACGATAAGTATTCTTTACTAGCAAGTTTAGAAGATGAATACATCGATTCTAAAGACCAGAAAGTAAAATATAAAAAATCTTTAGCCTTTGAGAAAGCATTGGTTAGACCAGAGAGAGAGATTACAAGAGTATCAACGGCTTTAGATGCCTTAAACTCCAGTTTATCGGATGGTAGAGGAGTTGATTTAGACTATATGGTATCAATTTATCCCGAACATAGCCAAGCTGCTATTTTAGATGAGTTAGGTGACCAGGTTTTAATGGATCCAGAAAGTTATTTAAGAGGGGAAAGAAAATATCTTTCTAAGAACCAGTTTTTGTCAGGAGATATTCTCAATAAGATAGAAGTAGTTCAACTATTAGTAGATGAAAACAACCAAGAATTTGACTGGTCTCATGCTTTAGATTTGTTAGAATCTGTTCGCCCTCCACGGATTCATCTGGCAGATATTGAGTTCAAAATAGGGTCACGTTGGATTCCTCAATCCGTTTATGGTAAATTTGCCTTTGAATGTTTTACCAATCGTGAATTTGAATTGTCTTCGCCAGATGTTGAACAAGTCATTGAAGTGAATCCTGTCGATGGCCAGGTTCATTTAAGGACATCATTTGTTTATCGCTATCCAAGTGCCAAAGATAGTAGTCTTGGAGTTAGTGGGTCACGTTATGATACAGGAAGAAAGATTTTTGAGAATTTACTTAATTCGAACCAACCGACGATTACCATGACTGTTACGGAAGGGGAAAAGAAAAAGACTATCACAGATTTGGAAAAAACCTCTGTTCTAAGAGCAAAAGAGCAGCATTTACAAGAGCTCTTTCAAGAATTTGTCTCACGGTATCCAGAAGTCCAACAGGTCATTGAGGAAAGCTATAATCGTCTTTATAATCGAACAGTTAGTCGAGAGTATGATGGTAGCCATCTAGTCATTGATGGCTTGGCACAAAACATCAGTCTTCGTCCTCATCAAGAGAATGCTATTCAAAGAATCGTAGAAGAAAAAAGAGCTTTATTAGCTCATGAGGTAGGTTCAGGAAAGACCTTGACCATGCTTGGTGCTGGGTTTAAATTAAAGGAGTTGGGGATGGTTCATAAGCCCTTGTATGTGGTGCCCTCTAGTTTGTCTGCTCAGTTTGGCCAAGAAATCATGAAATTTTTCCCTACTAAAAAAGTCTTTGTGACCACTAAGAAAGATTTTGTGAAGGCGAGAAGAAAACAATTTGTGTCACGTATCATTACAGGAGATTACGATGCCATTGTCATTGGGGATTCTCAATTTGAAAAAATCCCTGTCAGTAAGGAAAGACAGATGAATTATATCGAGGACAAACTCAATGAACTACGAGAGATTAAAACACATTCTGAAAATAAGTACACCGTTAAAGAAGCAGAGCAATCAATAAGTGGTCTTGAGAGACAATTGGAAGAACTCCAACGCTTTAATCGTGATAGTTTTATTGATTTTGAGAACTTAGGAATTGATTTTCTCTTTGTGGATGAAGCACATCACTTTAAAAATATACGTCCAATTACTGGACTTGGAAATGTAGCAGGGATTACCAATACAACCTCTAAGAAGAATGTGGATATGGAAATGAAGGTTCGACAGATTCAGGAAGAACATGATTTTAAAAACATTGTCTTTGCGACAGGAACACCTGTTTCCAATTCTATTAGTGAGTTATATACTATGATGAACTACATTCAACCAGATATCTTAAAACGCTATCAAGTTGATTATTTTGACTCTTGGGTAGGTGCTTTTGGAGAAATTCAAAACTCTATGGAATTAGCTCCTACAGGGGATAAGTACCAACCTAAGAAACGATTTAAAAAGTTTGTCAATCTACCTGAGTTGATGAAAATCTATAAAGAAACAGCCGACATTCAAACACAAGATATGTTGGATTTACCTGTTCCAGAAGCTCATATTATCCCTATTGAGAGTGAGTTAACTGAAAACCAGAAACTCTATTTAGAAGAATTAGTTATGAGGTCAGATATGGTCAAATGTGGAACAGTTGATCCGAGCCAGGATAACATGTTGAAGATTACGGGTGAGGCGCGGAAACTAGCTATTGATATGCGTTTATTGGACTCTAGTTATAGTCTAGCAGACAATCATAAACTGCTTCAGGTAGTGGATAATGTTGAAAGAATTTATCGTGAGGGAATGGAAAATAAGGCTACTCAGATGATTTTTTCAGATATTGGCACACCTAAGAAAAAAGATAATGGCTTTGATGTTTATTCTGAGATTAAGGCTTTATTAGTTGATAGAGGAATCCCTAGTATGGAAATTGCCTTTGTACATGATGCCAATAGTGATGAAAAGAAGAATAGCTTGTCTCGAAAGGTTAATGCAGGAGAGGTTCGGGTTCTTCTTGCCTCAACTGAAAAAGGAGGAACAGGTTTAAATGTTCAGAGCAAGATGAAAGCAGTTCACCATCTGGATGTACCGTGGAGACCAAGTGACATTCAGCAACGTAATGGACGTATTATCCGACAGGGAAATGAAAACAAGGAAGTGGATATTTACCACTATATTACCAAAGGTTCGTTTGATAATTATCTATGGGCAACTCAGGAGAACAAACTCCGTTATATTAAGCAGATTATGACTTCTAAGGAGCCGATTCGTGCTGCGGAAGATATTGATGAACAGACTATGACAGCTTCTGATTTTAAGGCACTAGCAACAGGTAATCCTTATCTCAAATATAAGATGGAACTAGAGAATGATCTAACTCTATTAGAAAATCAAAGACGCGCCTTTCAACGCAGCAAGGATCACTATCGTCATACAATCTCTTACTGTGAAGAAAATATGCCCATTCTTGAGAAACGATTAAGCAAGTATGAAGGCGACATTCAACAGTCTGAAATGTCGAAAGACCAATCATTTTCTATGACGATAGGTAAACAAGTTTTTGAGCAACGAGCTGAAGCAGGTGAATCCCTACACCGTCTTATCCGTCATAATCAATCTGACAGCAAAGAATTTCGAACCCTAGCAAGTTATCGAGGATTTGACATTAAAATGCTTAGTCTACCAACGAATCAGCCTCTTCCTGAAACCTTCTCTGTTAAGATTGTAGGAGAAAATCAGTATTCTGTCAGTTTGGATTTGTATTCTCCTTTGGGGACAATTCAAAGGCTTCAGCATACGATAGACCACATTAAAGATGACCAAGTGAAAACTCAGAACTTATTGGATGAATTAAAGGATAAATGGACTACTGCTAAGGTAGAAATTGAGAAAAATTTTCCAAAGGAAGAGGATTATCAAACTAAAAAGGCCGAATACGATGTACTCGCGCCATTGATTGAAACAGAAACGGATTTAGATATTATTGATCAGGCCTTACGACAATTCCACGAAAAAGGAAAAGAAAAGCAAGAACAACTTTCTTTTGAATTAGATTAAAAAATAGATATAAATAGCGGACAAGAAAAGAAAAGCGCGGTAGAATAAAGATAGAAAGAAACGAGGTAACGATTATGATGGAAGATACCTATTATCAATTAGAAGAGGCTTTGGTACAGGGATTTCAAACACCTGAAGAATACCAAGCCTACAAGGAGTTAAAGGAACATTATGAGGAAGTGACAGGGGATTACAGTTTTTCTAAACGAGAGCTCACTAGTCAATTGGAAATCGCTCTTCAGAATCATCAAGGTGTGGACTTTGAAGAACATGAAAAAGAAGAGTATTTGGACTTAGTTCAAAAATTAGAAGAGTTTGATTCCTCTCTTGCCACCCATTATCGTCAGTTGATTGATTAGAAAGGAGAAAGTCATGAATGATTTACTCCTTATCCCAGTAATTTTTTTAGCAGTAGGAGGAATTCTCATTCTTTTATGGAGACTCTTTCTTATTGCCAGTGGACTTTTCCTTATTGGTTTTATCAGTTTTCTTATTTTCGTAGAGTTCTATGGAATTTATCTGTTCTTTACTGAACCGACCCTTTATATGGAAGATTTATCCCAGAATGGTCTGATCAGTTTTACAGGATTTTATGCGGTATTTAATCTAGCCGTGCTTGTATGTGGTGTTTTGAAAATCATTAGTTGGACAAGAAGATTAAAAAGTAGCTGAACAATCTCTTGTTCAGCTACTTTTTAATTGGGAACTATAAAAATTTTTCTCGAAAATAAGAAACTTGCACGATTTACTCATTACTTAGCCAATACTAGAGTTTATACTAGTTACTGTAATAATGATCATCTAAAAGAAGGAAGGAGGCAACCTTATGTCTAAAAATACAAGTCGTCCAGAGATTGATTCTCTAAGTTTCGAGGTTGAAAACCAAGAACTTTCCGGGAAATCAGGAGCTAGTGGTGCATAGCTTTTAAAATGACACTAGCAGGTCGCTGTGGATTGTGTTTCACCTGTTCCTATGAGTATACGAGAAATAATGTTTGTTGTTAGATAAAACAAAAGGAAAATTCTTGAGTTTTATTACAAAACATTGACAAAACTTTGATTTGGTGTTATATTTACGAGGAGAAATACAAATGAAACAAGACCATTTTGAGATTGATTCTTTGGATTATGAAATTAATAGCCAAAAGTTAAATATTAAATATACTGCTGGGTGACGTACGACTGTTAGATTAACAGTACAAGGTCGCTGTGGTTGGTGGTTTACATATTCTTATGAATGTACTTCGCCAAACGTGCGCTGTGGATAAAACTACCTATATTTTTTGATAGGAGGATAAAATGGAAGGAATTATTGGAACACTAGAATTCTATGCACCTGTACTGGTCTTAGGAGTTATTGTCATAGGGATTGTTTACTTTATGAAAAAAAGAAACGATCGCAAATAATCAACATCGACCGATACCTGAAAAAGGTATCGGTTTTTTATAACTTGAATATATTGCACAAAATACTCATGGAAAACCTTGAAAGAAACCGTATAATGAGAGAGTAATAAAGAAACGGAGGAATGAAATGATGAAACAGCTTATTGTGACAGGATTAACGAAAACATTTGGTCAAGGGGATAATATCGTTCATGCTTTATTAGATGTGAACTTGTCCGTTGAAAAAGGTGAATTTCTGGCAATTATGGGTGCCAGTGGTAGTGGAAAAACAACACTCCTCAACTGTATTTCAACGATTGATAAACCAACATCAGGTGAGATTCGATTTGAAGATTTTGACATCATCCATGCCAAGGAAAATGAACTAGCTGACTATCGTGCTAAAAACATTTCCTATATTTTCCAAGCCTACAACTTGGTGGAAACCTTGACGGTCTATGAAAATATCATTCTACCTCTTCAAATTCAGGGGAAAAATATCAAAAAACATCAGGATAAGATTGAGGAAATTTTGGATAAGTTGGCCATTCAAAACTTAAAAGATAAGTTTCCTAATCAGTTATCAGGTGGCCAGCGACAACGTGTGGCAACTGCTAGAGCCTTGATTGATGATTCTAAACTGATTATCGCAGATGAGCCGACAGGAGCCTTGGACTCTGCCAATTCTGAAAAACTGATGGCACTTTTGCAGGAAATCAATAAAAGTTTTGGTATTACCATTTTACTGGTTACGCATGACCCTGCCGCAGCCAAGTACTCTTCACGGATGGTGCTACTTAGCGATGGAAAGATTATGGATGATTTGGAACGTAACAGCTTATCTAATGAACAGTATTTGCAAGAGATTTACAGCCGTACCAGATAGGAGGAAGAGAGTATGTATCCAAAATTAATTTTACGAAATGTATTTCGAAATTTACAGACTTACACCATCTACTTTTTCAGTCTAACCTTGATTTATAGCTTGCTCTATGCTTTTAATGCTTTACCAAGCCATCCAGTGATGCAAAGTTTATCAGGGGCAAAGGAAATGTTGACGACGGTGATGAGTCAGTACATGGGCTTGCTTTCCTATCTGATTCTATCGGCGATTGCCTTTCTCGTCGTTTATTCCACAAACTTTGTCCTGGGACGTCGTAAGAAAGAGCTGGGACTTTATGCAACGCTGGGAATGAAGAAGAAGCAGATTATCCGTACCCTGTTCTTTGAAACCATGCTGGTCAATATCTTTTCCTTGATTCTAGGTTTCTTGCTTGGCTTGATTTTACTGGTCATTCTATCTAAGGTTGCATCTGAGTTTTTTATGGCCAATTACTTTGGTAGTCTGCTTTTTTTTGATAGCAAGTCTGTCATCTTACTAGTTTATTCCTATTTAGTAACCAGTTTTATTGTTGGTGTCATGGACATTCTTACCTTTAGAAAGCAAAATATCATTGCACTCATTCAAGAAAATGGGGTCAAGAAATCTGTCTTGGCAAAAGGCAAGCCAGTTCTTCAAGCACTTCTCTTTATTCTTTCGACAGCTGTTATCGGTTTTGGTGCTCTCTATTTTTCAGACTATCACCATCTATCATTCTTGAAAAGCTGGGGTATCTTGCTGGTATCTGTCTTCGTGATTTTTGTGATTTTATTTTACAATACCTTGAGCCATTTTATCTTGGTTTCCCTTAGAAAACTGCCTCAAACCTACTATAACAAACTAAACAGTTTTAAAATTCGTCAATTTTCAAAACAAGCTGATAGTAATTCGGTAACGTTGGCTGTCTTATCCTTGACCTTGACACTGGCTCTCAGCTTACTAGTTTTTAGTGGTAGTGCCTATACGACTATGAACCGAGAGCTGAACAAATACTCACCTTATGATGTAACTGTCAATCTTTATCGTGGTCAAGAGTTCCAGTTTTCTCAGGAATCTGTCAAAGACAGATTGAAAGCAGATGGATTTGACTTTAACCTCATCAAAGAGGAGTACAGCTATCCTATCTATTCTAGTGATTTAACCTATAAAGATTTGATTGATACTAGCAATCTCTGGGCGCATGATAAGGAACTTCCTGAATCAAAAGTACCGATTTTAGGAATTTCTGCCTACAATCATCTCCGCAAACTGCAAGGGGAAAAAGCGGTTGACTTGGCAGATAACCAATTTCTGGTCAATGCAAACTATAAAGGAACTGCCAAGCAGATCCAGGACTTTCTATCAACGACCAAAACCCTCATGATTAACGGTCATTCTCTCAACCTTGCCTCTTCGAATCCACTTGAAACAGTTTACTTTTTATCGTCAGTGGGTACAAATGATACAGGAACCTTAATTGTACCAGATAAGGTAGTAGTTGGATTGACGGAAGACCACACGACCTATGTTGCCAATTTCAAAGAAAATATCGACAAACGGAAAGTAGAAACATTCTTAAGTCAGTGGATAGAAAAATACTACTTCACTCGTGATGGAGCAGAGTTGAATCCGTTCACCTATCAAACCAAAGGAAGAATTTTTGAGATTTATCTTGGATTTATGGGCGTCATTGTCTTTGTCATGATTTTTGTCAGTGTTATTTTTATCATTATTTCCCTCAGTATCTTGTCCCTTCAAACATCTACAAGTGCTTTGGATAGTGTTAATGATTATCAAATCTTATATCTTCTTGGGAATAAGAGGAAGCAAAATCGCTCTATTCTTTTGCAACAGATTCTAAGTTATTTCTTGGTTCCGCTGGTCATCGCAGGTCCGCTAGCGCTTGCCTTAAGTACCGCACTTCTAGGCTATTTTGAAAATTTCGCTAATACCAGCATTTCTATAGATATCACCTATCTGGGAGTAGTGGTCTTACTATTTGTCCTTTACCTGCTAGTGACTTACAGAGTAAGTTGGCAAATTATTGAAAATTAAGTCAAATACCAGAGTTGTCTATCCGACAATTCTGGTATTGTGTTATAATGATATTAAAGTAGTTCAGGAAGTGGATATATATGAAACAGTTTGTCAAATCGCTCTCGAAAAACTCACTTTTATTGTGGTGGTTGACGATTTTTAATCATCTAACTTTGATGATTTATATTTATTATAGGATTCCTCTGGACTTTTCGACAGATTTTTCCTTGCAGATGGTTTTATTGCTAATTATTGCTTTAATTGCATTTAGTTATATTTGTAATATTGTGACCTTTCGGTATAGTGAGTTGAAACTTTGGTTGCTCCTTATGTTGTTTCTCATTAGCTGGCAATCCATTTTTAATCAAGGAGTTGCGAGCACCCTGTTGTACTTTTTTGATATTCTTCATCCGCTCAACTCTTTTTTATTGGTGTATAGCTCTCTGTCTATTATCTTTCTGGGAGAGAAAATAGGAGAAGAACTGTTGAGTGTGTCCTTGGTGTTGACACTAATCACCATGAGTTCGTATCTGTTAAGTCCTTCAATTTTTCTATTTCTGTCCTTGTTTGCGTCTTTCTTTTTAAACCTTGTTCCCTTGATTTTACTGATTTTATATCATAAAGAGTTGAAAAGTAAACTCAAGTATCAGAGACGAAATTTGTGGATATTAGCTTTGATATTGCCTCTTTCTTATTTCTTTTTGTATATCAATACGACGGGCTCAGGAGTGACTAACCTAATCTGGTATCTAGAAATTCTTGGTATCTTAGCTTTTTTACACTTCAAAACAATTATCAGCTCACTTCAAAAAAAGGTATCAGAGTTAAAATTGTCCTATATAAAAGCTTTTTCACGCTTGTTTTTACTGGTTATGTTTTTGTTAGTAGGCATTTTCATCATCTTTCGTCTAGATTTAAACACGAGCTTTTTGGTTTTGAATATCATGTTACTATTGTTCGGGATTTGTTCGGAAGAATTGATTCGCCTCTTTCGCTCTGCTGAAATGCTAGATTCTAGGGATTATGTAAAAGTTCTCTTTTTAAAGCGTAACCGTATGGTGAAAAATCTGCTGGCAAATGAAGATACAGAACAACAGTTCTCCGAATTTCTTCACAATGAAATCCTGCAAAATGTTATGGCAATAAAAAATTTCAATAAATATAGTAGCAATCAAGCTTTTGGTGAACAGATCAATCTGGTAACAGAGGAGTTGGTTCAGCGGATTCGTGAGCGGATGGATTATTATCAGCCAATGGTAGAAACAGACGAGCAGTTAGACATCCAGTATCAAGGGCTGATTAATCGGATTGTCAAACGCTATCACGCAGAAAATGAAGTCGTCACACAGTTTCCTGCCCACTTTAGGCTTTTATCTCCTTACGATAAAATTGCCTATCGTCTGGTTGAGGAGTTGGCGACCAATGCCGTTAAGTACGCTAGTGGTGGAAAGATTTCTTTGAAGATTGATGTGCATGATGACGCTATTTTTATCATTTCTGAAAATGACTGCCTTCAAAAAGAAAAATCCTTAGGTTATGGCTTGAAAAATATGTCTAATAAAATTAGTGTTTTAGGTGGTCAAATGCAGATTTTTGAAAATAATAAGAGATTTCGTGTAGAAATTACTCTCCCGATTGATAAGGAGTTGTGTTATGAAAATTTTGTTAATTGATGATCATAAATTATTTAGCCAAAGTATCAAGATGATTTTAGAGTTATCGGAAAACATTAAAAAGGTCCAGTTAGTAGATAATTTTTCGACTATTTCGGAGATTGCTTTTAATGACTACGATATTATTTTGATTGATATCAACCTGACGAGTCTGTATCAAGATGATGGGCTGACCTTGGCACAAGAGATTATCGACAATGGTTGTTCTAGTAAGGTTGTGATTTTGACAGGTTACAGTAAAAAAATGTATGAACACCGAGCTAAAGTTATGGGGGCTTATGGCTTTCTGGACAAAAGTATGGATCCAGATGAGTTGGTGAAAAAACTGGAAAAGATTTATCTAGGTGGTAAGGTCTTTTCAGATGAAGTGATGGTAGAGGTGTTAACACCACGAGAAATCGAGATACTAGAACTGGTTAGAAATGGCTTGACCATTGATGATGTCTGTGACAAGGTCTATGTGAGTAAACGTACAGTTTCCAATCACTTGGCCAATATCTTTTCAAAATTGGGAGTGACTAACAGGCAGGAGGCGATTCATATCGCTGAGCAGTTGGGTTATTTTCCACCAGATTAGAAAGCTGCAGAAGATGTAGCTTTTTTAATTTATTTACAAAAATTTCACATATTACTCATTCTAATAAACGGTATATTTGATAATCTATTAGTAATTAAGGAGAAAATCATTATGTTTATGGTATCTGAAAAATGGTTTGTATAAAAAACTTTATCAGACGGATTACTAATTTTGTAAGTTATATTGGCCACCTTCGGGTGGCATTTTTACTTCTGTGATACTTTTTTCAAGATTTATCTGCTATTCTTGACCTAGTTTTTATAGAAAGAAGGTCTAAGATGTTAAATAAAGTCAAAACTAAAGCCTTAATTAGTGTTGGAGCAGTGGCTGCAACTAGCTTTATTCTCATGATGGGATATACTGCTGGTCAACATTCTACTGCTAAACAAAGTCGCAAAGAAATCGAATTGGCTGCATCTAAACTTGTAGAGGATAAACAAGCAGAAGATAAAGCCAGCATTTTGTCATCGGATACTGTAAAAGAATTTTTGACTCAGTACTATACGAAAGAAAAGCTAGGGGAAAATAATACACGTATTCAACCTTATATGACTGAATCGGCTTATTCTCAAGAATTGACAAGTCAAAACGATGCCATGAACCAAGTGTATAAGGACTATATTTTGGATTATCATTTTGAAAAAGCTGATATCTTTGTCAATCAGACTACGAATCAAGCCATTGCCATGGTCTCTTATAATGTAACCTATGTATCCGATTTAAAGAATGCCAACCAATCAAAGACCAATCAGACAGAAACAAGAACTGTTAAATTGTCCTATTCTAAACTACCTGGTAAGTTATTGGTCAATCAAGTGCAGGTTTGGAAATCTGGGTTAGATGATTTAGATAAGGCCACTCCCAAAACTTTAGAAGAATCATCATCAATACCATCACTGCCAAATACTACGACAAAATGATGATATTGCATGGAAATAGAAGAATGTAAGCAAATTTCAATTCTTGATGTAGCCAATCGTTTAGGTATCTCCTTTAAACAAGTTTCTAGCAGTGTCTATGAACATCCTGAACACGATTCATTTCGGATTTTTTCAACTACCAATACTTTTAAATGGTTTTCAAGAGATATTCAAGGTGATGTCATTGATTTTGTTCGACTTGTTCAGGGAATTTCCTTTAAAGAAGCTCTAGCCTTCCTTTCTGAAGAACCTTTTCAAAAAGAAGCTGTTCAAGAAAAAAGAGAGAGACCATTTTATTATCCTTTAAAGAGAATAGAAGATTCTAACTGTAGTCTGGCCAGATATTACTTAACAGAATGTAGAGGAATTTCAGAAGAAATCGTACAAAGGATGATTCAACAAGGTTTGATAGCACAAGCCAGCTGGAAAACAAATGAAACAGTTGAACCTGTTATTGTTTTTAAAAGCTTTGATCATCGTTACAAGCTGCAGGCAGCAAGCTTACAAGGGATTTATAAGAATCACTCTCTTCCTAGAGAGAGGTTAAAAACGATTCTAAAAGGAAGCCATGGACATGTTGGAATATCCTTTGACATTGGTAAACCAAATAGACTGGTCTTTTGTGAATCGTTTATCGACTTGATGAGCTATTACGAACTTCATCAACAAAGTCTAACTGATGTTCGTTTGGTATCTATGGAGGGATTAAAAAGGTCTGTTGTCGCTTATCAAACTTTACGACTGATAGCTGAAGAAAATCAGAAGTTGGAATTTTTAGATACAGTAACACCTTCAAAGTTATTGCCTTTGATCAATACAATTCGTGATACCACTACCTATTTTGATAATCATCCTGATTTATTGACACTTGCGGTAGATTGTGATGATGCAGGAAAAGATTTTTCTGATAAGTTATCTCAAGCAGGATTGCCTGTTAAACTGGATTTACCTAATAATGAATTTGGGAAAGAAAAAATAGACTGGAACGATATTCTTCGAGAAAACAAATCAGATTTTCAATTTAAGCTTGAGAATGCAAAAGAGACATTGAGGAATCAACCAGTAAGACAAACCTCCCAATGTTTAGAATTGTGATAACAAAATCAAGATGTTTTAGCTAATATTAAAATGAAGGAGGATCGTATATGACCATTATTGAACGCTTAGAAGAAAAGGTCACTAGGCAAGAAAACAAGGTAGCAAGAGAGACAGAAAAACTAGCAGCTTACAGAGAGCAACTGGAGACAGCGATGTTTGCGACGTTCAAAAGGCGTCAAATCATTAGTCACATGAGTTTTGAAGAAGCTCTTGACCATGCCTTTGGTAAAGAAAGACAATTTGATGATTCTGAATTTAGAAAGGATGAAATGAGTGAATGACAAAAGATTGGAATTTTAATCAGCCATTAGAAAGTAAATCAGAAAATCAAGGGGCTTCAGATAAAATTGCGGCCTTATTTGGAAATCATCAAGGAGGTAATGAAGTAAATTATGAAGCAGCTTTTCAAAAGCGAAAACAAGCGCCTGTGACGGAATCAAATCCTAATTCTAAACCCAAAGTTACAGAGGTTAGAACAGGAAAAGGGACAGATATTACTACAAGTTATCAGCAACATCTTAAAAGACTTATTGCGGATAACAATAGCGATATCCAAAGCAGTCAAAAGAAAATTGAAGAGCTACATACGTTGATTGACACTAAGAATAAAGACAATAAGAAATTGCAGTCAATTTATGATGCGATTTCGGAATTACACTAAGCAGTCCTGATAGGCTGCTTTTTTTGAGAGGTTATAGATGTTTACAACATTTTTTAAGAAAAATCAAGACAATAGTGATGTATTTAAGAAGCTAATTCATAGACTATCTGATATGTCTGTCCAAGATCTTGAAAAAATTGACAGACTGTTAGATATCATTTTCACTCCAGATCAAGAATCACAACAAGTAAAAACAGAATCAATTTATAGGGAAGAAACATTGGACGACACATTAAAGGAAGCTAAAAATCAACTTCATAAGGAACAATTGGAGAAGAATTTAGAGAGATTTAGGAAAAATAGTCAATAACGCACCAAAATTGGTGCGTTATACTTTTTTATGCTATAATTGAATTATAAAAATAAAGGAGTTTGCCATGATTGGAAAGAACATAAAATCCTTACGTAAAACACACGACTTAACACAACCCGAATTTGCCCAAATTATAGGAATTTCTCGAAATAGCTTGAGTCGTTATGAAAATGGAACTAGTTCAGTCTCTACGGAGCTAATAGACATCATTTGTCAAAAGTTTAATGTATCTTATGTCGATATTGTAGGAGAAGACAAAATGCTTAATCCTGTTGAAGATTATGAACTGACTTTAAAAATTGAAATAGTGAAAGAAAGAGGTGCTAATCTATTATCTCGACTTTATCGTTATCAAGATAGTCAGGGAATTAGCATTGATGATGAATCTAATCCTTGGATTTTAATGAGTGATGATCTATCTGACTTGATTCATACGAATATCTATTTAGTTGAAACTTTTGATGAAATAGAGAGATATAGCGGCTATTTGGATGGAATTGAGCGCATGTTAGAGATATCTGAAAAACGGATGGTAGCTTAATGGAAATCCAAGATTATACTGATAGTGAATTCAAACATGCTCTAGCACGGAATCTTCGTTCTCTGACAAGAGGAAGAAAGTCCAGTAAGCAACCTATAGCGATTTTGCTTGGAGGGCAAAGTGGTGCTGGCAAGACTACAATTCATCGTATTAAACAGAAAGAATTTCAAGGAAATATTGTTATCATAGATGGCGATAGTTTTCGTTCTCAGCATCCACACTATTTAGAACTGCAGCAAGAATATGGCAAAGATAGTGTAGAATACACCAAAGATTTTGCAGGTAAAATGGTAGAGTCTTTAGTAACAGAATTGAGTCATTTGGGATACAATCTTTTGATAGAGGGAACTTTACGAACGATTGATGTTCCAAAGAAAACAGCACAACTCTTGAAAAGTAGGGGATATGAAGTACAATTAGCCTTGATTGCGACAAAGCCTAAGCTGTCCTATCTGAGCACCCTTATCCGATACGAAGAACTATACGCTATCAATCCAAATCAAGCACGTGCAACTCCAAAAGAACATCATGATTTCATTGTAAATCATCTAGTTGATAATACACGGCAATTGGAAGAACTAGCTATCTTTGAAAGAATTCAAATTTACCAACGAGATAGAAGTTGTGTATATGATTCAAAAGAAAATACAGCTCCAGCAGCAGATATTCTTCAAGAGTTACTCTTTGGGGAGTGGAGTCAGGTAGAGAAAGAGATGTTGAAGGTGGGGGAAAAGAGACTTAATGAATTACTTGAAAAATAAACAATTTATATTTTTAGGAGAGTAGAAGTGAGAGGGTTTAATAACAAGATAAAGTCTGTTTATCAAGAACTAACAAAATCCAAAGAGAAATTCGGTAGCTTTCACAAGACTTTAATGCATTTGCATACACCTGTTTCTTATGATTACAAGCTATTTTCTAATTGGACTGCAACGAAATATAGAAAAATTACTGAAGATGAACTATATGATATATTTTTTGAAAATAAGAAAATAAAAGTTGATAAGACAATTTTTTTTAGTAATTTTGATAAGGTTGTTTTTTCTAGTTCAAAAGAATATATTAGTTTTCTTATGTTAGCAGAGGCAATCATAAAAAATGGAATAGAAATAGTTGTAGTAACTGATCATAATACTACCAAAGGTATTAAAAAGTTGCAAAAGGCAGTCTCAATCATAATGCAAACTTATCCGAATTATGATATACATCCTCATATTTTACATGGAGTAGAAATTAGTGCAGCGGATAAATTGCATATTGTATGTATATATGATTATGAACAAGAGTCATGGGTTAATCAATGGTTAAGTGAAAATATTATAAGTGAGAAAGATGGAAGTTATCAACATTCACTGACTATAATGAAGGATTTCAATAATCAAAAAATAGTTAACTATATTGCTCATTTCAATAGTTATGACATTTTGAAAAAAGGTTCTCACTTATCAGGTGCATATAAACGAAAAATTTTTTCTAAAGAAAATACACGATTTATTGGTATTAAAAATATAAATTCTATTGAAGGTTCTAGAAAAAAACTATTAACAGATTTTAATTGTGAGCCCAACTTTCTATTAGATAATGATTCTCACGAAATTGATTCACTCGGGAAGAACAATCTGTGGTTGAAAGGTGGAAAAATTTCTTTCAAGATGTTTCAAGAAGCATTGTTTGATTATAACGTATCAGTTAGTTTATGTGAGCCAAGCTTTAAACAAAAGTCTTATATAAAAGGATTATATATAGAAAATCGTGGGGGAAATAGAAGCTTTCTTGCAGGTGATAAATTAAAAAAAGATAAAGACTTCTTTTTAACATTTTCACCATCTATGAATTGTTTAATTGGAGGGAGAGGTACAGGAAAAAGCACATTAATTGATATGCTACAATTTGTACTTTCTCAAGATTGTGATAAGCAAAGCAAATTGGAATTTCTATGTAACCATGCAAATGCTTTTGTACTCTATGTTTTAGAAGAAACTGAATATATTATTGAAGTTAGTTTGCCAGATGTCAAACAAGAAAATAAGGATAATATTTTACAATATTATGGGCAAAATCGAGAGAATAGGTTTGGCTATTCTTATAGATTTAATTCTGACTCTATTAAAGAATGGACACGGTCTCAGTACACAAAAGTTTATAAAGTTGAAGGTAACTATTTTAGATTAGTTGATAAAACTAGAATTTTAGAGAAAATGTTTGATAGGAGATATTCTGTTAATGAGTTAGTTAGAACAGCTGACGGTGAAAAAATTACAGAATTTATTTCTAATTTAATGATTAAAAATAAAAAATTACCTAGACCAGACTATGGGCTAAGAACTCAGACACTCGAATCGTTTGAAGTAAAATTAAAGGAACTTGATGAATATTTAAAACAGCGGAAGCAATTAATACTCGAAATTATTGAGGATTTTAATGAAACTCAGATTGGTAAGTTAAGAATTTGTTATGAGCAAATTGATAGATGGGAAGAACCGCATTTCGAAAGTTATCTTTTCAAGAATAGTCGTTCTTCGTTTGATAATTATAGAATTAGTATGCAAGATGTAGCAGACGTTTTATATCTTATCTATCGGGAATTAGGAATGAAAGAATTTGTTAAAGTCATTGTAAGACAAAATATCCCTAATAAGTATTTTATGCTTTTAAAAAGTATCTCTGAAGATAATTTTGCAAAACAAGAAAATAATTGGAGAGATAAATCTGAAATTAATGAATACAACATTACGCATTTAAAAACGAGTATCTACTCTTTAATTGAGAATAGTAGTTTATTAAATGAGTTTAAAAGAGTTTTAAAAGCGCATGTAGCTAATGAAAGGTTATTTTTAGAGTTTAATATTAACTCCAAAGAAACCTCACAACAACTTGATATTCTCTATAAAGAAGTTGGTGTATTAAGTTTGGGACAAAAAGTTGTAGCCATGCTTGATTTTTTATTAGCGTATAGTGATTATTCTAAAGACTTCAGACCATTGATTATTGATCAGCCTGAAGATAATCTAGACAATCGTTATATTTACAGGCATTTAGTTCAGCAGTTTAGAGATGTGAAAGCTCAACGTCAAATTATTTTAGCAACACATAATGCTACAATTGTAACAAATTCTATGACAGATCAAGTTGTTATTATGGAGTCAGATGGAGTTAACGGATGGATTGAATCACAGGGATATGTTAGTGAAAAATATATAAAAAATCATATCATCAATCAATTAGAGGGAGGGAAAGATTCCTTCAAGCATAAAATGTCTATATATGAGACGGCTTTATCAGAGTAGAGCCAGAAAAAGTAGGTTAGAAATTTAGCCTACTTTTTTCTTTGTTCGACAGGCATAGTGTACATCTGAGGTCCAAGTCCTCTGTGGATATCTGCTGCAGATGAAACCAATAGCGACTCCTAAGCCTGAATATCGTGAGGTAGGGGGGAGAGGAAGGAATTAGCGAAATCAAGGCTCTATAAACAGAATCGTGACTTGAAGCCACATAGCGGATGAGGAACTCTAAAATCCAAATAGGTGTCGTAACCTATATATGTAAATTACGAGACTAAACTAGGAAAGATGTACGGATTATTCCGTGAGCGTTTAGGACGTAGTACAACGAATCATGGGAGTCAGCTGAACACATAGTATTGAAGAAATTTCTGTAATGGAAATGGAGCGAAGAAGTGAACAATTAAATGAATCTCTCTCTAATTAAATTTGTCAATTCTAATTCCTGGTATCAAAAGACAGTGACCTGAAAATGTAAATGATGGGAGCTGATCACAAATATAGGACGGTACTGATAGAACGAATTGTAAAATGAGAATATGAGTGAGTTTAATGCTCTAGTTAAAACCTAGTTTGTACACTGTGCGCTGTACGGTACATGCAGTGGTGTGAGATGGGCTAGAGATTAGTCCCTACTTGATTTGTGATAACTTCTCCAAGTTTCTTCGGATATACTTTTCTCAACTTGTAAAAATCTATGTTAGATTTTCTCTGGGGGTTTGGGGGCGAAGCCACCAAGTTATCTTATCGTTGGCTGTCAAAACTGAGAATGTTTTGATCGGCTGGCGATATGATTTTTGGGATATTGTGGACACAATATCTGAGCTCGCAAAGCCTTACAAAAATGTTGAAGCTATTTTGAAAAATGTACTGACAGTGTCTGTAAGCTTACATTGTCAGTACAAGTATCTATGAGGGAGGAAAAGCCATATGAAAAGAGATATACGTAGTATTCGGAAACAATTTCGCTTAACAGAAACGGAAGAAAAACAAATAATAGATTTAATGAGAGAGAAAGGAGAGGATAATTTTTCTGATTTTCTCCGTAAAAGCTTACTATTGTCTGATGGACAAAAACAGATGGAAAAATGGTTCAACCTTTGGAAAAAACAAAAGTTGGAACAAATTAGCCGTGATGTTCATGAAATATTAATAATTGCTAAAATAAATCATCAGGTTACTCAAGAACATGTTTCTATATTGTTAACTTGTATTCAGGAATTAATTAAAGAGGTAGAAAAAACAAGTCCTCTTAGTGAAAATTTTCGTAACAAATACATGAGGTTGTAGAGTGGAGCACCGATATAGAACAAATTTAAAAAAAGTCTTTTTATCTGACCTAGAATTAGTCAAATTGAATGAAAATATCTCAAAAAGTAACTGCTTATCATTCTCAGAATATGCTAGACGAACTCTACTAGATCCTGGTATGAATTTTATCACCATTGATACAAATAGTTATCAAGATTTGATTTTTGAATTAAAACGAATCGGAAATAATATTAATCAAATAGCCAGAAGCATAAATTATTCGAATTTAATAACGGAAGTTGAATTAAATGAGTTGAGAAAAGGTATAGAAGAGTTAATAGTAGAAGTGGAGAAAGATTTTCTTATTCAATCTGAAAAATTGAGGAAATTTTATGGTCATTACTAAACACTTTGCGATTCATGGAAAAAATTATCGTAGTAAACTAATCAAATATATTTTGAATCCAAGTAAAACAAAAAATCTAACACTAGTTTCAGATTTTGGTATGAGAAATTATTTAGATTTTCCTAACTATAAAGAACTAGTGAAGATGTACAATGATAATTTTTTAAGTAATGATACTCTTTATGAATTTCGTCATGATAGGCAAGAAGTAAATCAACGAAAAATTCATTCTCATCACATCATTCAGTCCTTTTCTCCAGATGACCATCTCACTCCTGAACAAATCAATCGGATTGGTTATCAGACAGTTAAAGAGTTGACAGGAGGTAGATTTCGTTTTATTGTAGCAACTCATGTGGATAAAGATCATATCCACAATCACATCATTCTAAATTCAATTAATCAGAATTCTGATAAAAAGTTTCTATGGGATTATAAGGCAGAACATAATCTACGAATGGTTTCTGATCGTCTTTCAAAAATTGCAGGGGCAAAAATTATAGAAAATCGTTATTCGCATCGTCAGTATGAAGTTTATCGCAAAACAAATTACAAATATGAAATAAAACAACGAGTATATTTTCTAATCGAGAACTCGAAAAATTTTGAAGATTTCAAGAAAAAAGCAAAAGCTTTACATTTAAAAATTGATTTTAGACACAAGCATGTTACTTTTTTTATGACTGATTCAAATATGAAACAAGTCGTACGTGATAGTAAATTGAGCAGAAAACAACCTTATAATGAAACATATTTTAAGAAAAAGTTTGTTCAAAGGGAAATCATAAACATCTTAGAATTTTTACTTCCGAAAATGAAGAATATGAATGAATTGATTCAACAAGCAGAATTTTTTGGATTAAAAATAATTCCGAAAGAAAAACATGTTCTATTTGAATTTGATGAGATTAAGATTTCAGAGCAGGAATTGGTAAAAACGAATCGGTATAGTATTAGTTATTTTCAAGACTATTTTAATATCAAAAATGAAACTGTTCTCTTAGATAATAAAAATTTAGTTGAACTTTACAATGAAGAAAAGCTAATTAAAGAAAAAGAGTTGCCGACAGAAGAGGTGGTATGGAAATCCTATCAAGATTTCAAGAGAAATAGGGATGCAGTTCATGAGTTTGAGGTAGAGTTGAATCTTAATCAAATAGAAGAAGTAGTAGACGATGGAATGTACATTAAGGTACAGTTCGGCATCCGACAAGAAGGACTTATTTTTGTACCAAATATTCAAATCAATATGGAAGAAGAAAAAGTTAAAGTATTTCTCAGAGAAACTAGTTCTTACTATGTATACCATAAAGATTCAGCAGAAAAAAATCGCTTTATGAAAGGTAAAACTTTGATTAAGCAATTTAATCTTCAGTATGAACCACAGTATATGTATAGAAGAATACCTCTTAGCAAAATTAAAGAAAAAATAGAACAATTAGATTTTCTTATATCTGAGGAAAATAGTCCGAATGATTTTGAAGATATAACAAATGATTTCATTGCCCAAATATCATATCTAGAGAATATGATTGAACAAGTCCAAAATAAAATTGATGATTTAACTAATTTAGAGGAAGTATTGTTGAAAGATACGACAAATAGTTCTGGGAATTTAGAAAAAAATATTCAAGGTAAAAGCTCAGTAGATACAATAGAGAAGGATTTATACCTCTATAAAGGAATAATTGAAAAACTGAAGGAACAACATAGAAAAGCTATAAATGAATTTGAAATGTTTAATCGTACAATAAAGAATTACAAGGAAACAAAAAATATGAAATCTATTGAGGAAAATGAGATACATTTAGAGTAAACAGTTTCCTAAAAAGTATATATAGAATAGTTTCATGTGCCAATTTGTCACATATTTAAAAATAAGAAAATAACTATATTATACTTGTTTTAGGAGACATTGGATGTTGAAAAGGATTAGAGATTTACGTGAGGATGATGATTTGACACAAGAATATATTGCGAAAATCGTTTTGAATTGTACAAGATCAGCTTATTCTAAAATGGAAGCTGGTAGCAGGTTAATCTCTATAAATGACCTTATCAAACTTGCAGATTTTTATAAGGTAAGTTTAGACTACCTTGTAGGTCGAGTGGATAATAAAGAAGACCATTACTCCAAAAAGTAGTAGGTTAAGAAAGCACATTGACAATTGAATAGTCCAAAATGGTACTTTCCTCATTTGTGGAGCAGATTTGAATGGCTCGCCATGATAAGAGCGATTTTAAAACCATCAATAAAATAGAGCGATACTTTATATGCCATGATACAAATGATATACAATGATACTTCTGACCGTTCAGGCTGCCACCGTAAAAGAGCAGCAAGTGAAATTCTTATGATGACTTCATCAGTCATGCCATGGAGGTGAAAAAATCTAAGAAAGGAAGTAGTAAAATCATGGAAACAGTAAACTATAAAGATTTAGTTGCGATTGGTTTTCCAGAGCACACATCGAGAAATATTATTAGACAAGCAAAAAAGATTGCGGTAAAAAAGTTTGAAGAAGCTAGAAAAAATGATAAGAATGCGGTACAATTAGGATGTTCACCTTTCGATAATAAAAGGTTAGGCATTGCTCCTAAAAATATTGTAGAAAATTTAATTGGTATTTCTTTTTCAGATATAGAAGGTGAGAAAAATGGTTATATCAAAGACAAAGAAATATAAAGGTGTATACAAAGATTCAAAAGGAAAAATTTATTTTCAAATTGAATTAGGAGTTGATCCAATAACTGGGAAAAGAATTCAAAAGAAAGGAAGGAAAAATCAACAGGGATTACCGTTTAATTCTTTTAAGGAAGCATATGAAGAGATACTTCGTTTAAAACATGAATTTGTGAACTCTACTATTAATAATAGTTTTCTAACTTTTAGAGAGTTTATGGAAGAGATTTATTTAAAATATTATCAACAAAAAGTTCAATTTGTAACTTATCAAACCGCTTTACCACATCATCAGTTATTTATTAAGCAATTTGGTAGTAAAAAATTATCAGATATTAGTACTATTGACTGTGAAAGATTTCGCTTAGCTATTATAGACAAGTATTCTAGTAACTATGCTAAAAATATGTGGTCTAGATTTAAAGCATGTCTGGGCTATGCAGAAAGATTGGGTTATATTGATAGAGTTCCTTTTAAAGGATTAGATAATCCTAGAGGAAAGCACCCTGATACAAAATTTTGGACATTTGATGAATTTAAGAAGGTAATAAACTCTTTTGATATTAGTGAGTATGAGGGACTCCATAATTACATGACGATCTGGTTATATTTTATGACTGGTTTAAGAGTTAGTGAGGGTATTGCTCTTAAATGGGAAGATATTGATTTTGAACGTAAATGGATTCATGTTCATTCGACGATTGAGAAGGATAAAAACGGTGTATGGTATGCTAAACAACAAACAAAGACAGTAGCAGGGAATCGTAAAATTGATTTAGATGATTTTACAATTACAATACTTAAAAAATGGCGAGAAGTTCAAATCAAGAATGATGATAAAGATTATGTAATATCACGTTTTGGTGAGCCCTTGTGTAAGTCTACAATCTCTAGGATAATAAAAAGGCATGCTAGGATTACTGGTGTACCAGAAATTACAGGGAAAGGATTAAGACATAGTCATGCATCCTATCTTATAAATGTATTGCATAAGGATACCTTATATGTTTCATATCGATTAGGACATGCTGATAAGTCAACCACGTTGAATACATATAGTCACTGGTATTATTCAGGTGATTCAACAATTTCAGAAGAGATTACAAACAGTTTAGATAATCTTGGATTATCAATTTACCTACCAAATTCCTGCCAGAGTTGAAAATTGAGGAATTAACCCACTAATACTGGGAGAAAATAGAATTTGCAAATTGTTACTCTTAAATAATAGAGCGACTACATTAGTAGCTTAAAAACATGATTAAACCGCTATTCTTAGGAGTAGCGGTTTTTCTTTTTATGTTCCATGGGGCACAAATGGGGCAAAAAGGGAAGCGTTAAATTAATTTGGCTGAGAAATATATAGGACTAGTGATAAAATAATTTTACTTTTTCATTTCTTTTTGATATAATAGAAAATAAGAAAGAATATCTTATCAGTAAATCCCAAGCGAGCCTGTGGTAGTGAGAGTCAGGTGATTGAGAGATGAGTGTGGCGCTTTCTGTAGTATTTTCAAAAACAATGAAGTAATAAATTAGGGTGGAACCGCGTTTCTGACGCCCCTAGGTTAAATCAACCTAGGATTGTCGGACGCGGTTCTTTTGCTTATTCAGTCTATTGTGTGAAAGAAAGGAGAGACGTGGAAAACCTTTATCTTGTAAAAGACGATAGTCAACTAGCTGCATTTCGTGATTTTGTAGTAAGAAATACTGAAAAGTTGAAAGATTATCAATCTTTTTTAAAGAATGAACTTGCAGTCTGTGATTTACCGCAAGCCGTTATTTGGTCAAGTTTTAATGCTGCTACACAGATTATTAGGGAAAGCGCTGTTCCAGCCTATACAAATAATAGACGAATGGTTATGACGCCTGATTTAGCTGTTTGGAAAGAGTTGTATTTGTATCAGTTGATGGATTACGAGTGTTCTCAGCAAACTCAAGCAATAGAAAGTCACTATCATTCTTTATCTGAAAATTTCCTCTTACAGATTGTAGGACATGAGTTAGCTCATTGGTCGGAGCATTTTTTAGATGATTTTGATGGTTACGACTCTTATATCTGGTTCGAAGAGGGGATGGTTGAATATATTAGTCGCAAGTATTTCTTGACAGAAAAGGAATTTCAAGCGGAAAAAATTTGTAATCAATCTCTCGTAGAACTTTTTCAGAAGAAGTATGGTTGGCATTCATTGAATGAGTTTGGTTCTTCGACTTATGATAAGAATTATGCAAGTATTTTTTACGAATACTGGCGTAGTTTTTTGACAATAGATAAGTTGGTAGAAAATCTAGGTAGTGTACAAGCGGTCTTCGATTCTTATCATTTATGGGCAAATACAGATAAAACTCTTCCCTTGTTAAATTGGTTTGTTCAGCAGAAATTAATTGAAAAAGAAATATAAAAACTAAAGGAGTAAATAATGTCTAAAAAATTGACTTTCCAGGAAATCATCCTTACTTTGCAACAATACTGGAATGATCAGGGTTGTATGCTTATGCAGGCTTATGATAACGAAAAAGGTGCGGGAACCATGAGTCCTTACACTTTCCTTCGTGCTATTGGTCCTGAGCCGTGGAATGCAGCTTATGTAGAGCCATCACGTCGTCCAGCAGACGGTCGTTACGGGGAAAATCCAAACCGTCTCTACCAACACCACCAATTCCAAGTGGTCATGAAACCATCACCATCAAACATCCAAGAACTCTACCTTGAGTCATTGAAAAAATTGGGTATCAATCCTTTGGAACACGATATTCGTTTTGTTGAAGATAACTGGGAAAACCCATCAACTGGATCTGCAGGTCTTGGTTGGGAAGTTTGGCTTGACGGTATGGAAATCACTCAGTTCACTTATTTCCAACAAGTCGGTGGCTTGGCAACTGGTCCTGTTACAGCTGAAGTAACTTATGGTTTAGAGCGTTTAGCTTCTTATATTCAAGAAGTAGACTCAGTTTACGATATTGAGTGGGCTCCAGGAGTTAAATATGGAGAAATTTTCCTTCAACCAGAATACGAACACTCAAAATACAGCTTTGAAGTTTCTGATCAAGATATGCTTCTTGAAAACTTTGAGAAATTCGAAAAAGAAGCAGGACGTGCTTTGGAATTGGGACTTGTACACCCAGCCTATGACTACGTTTTGAAATGTTCACATACCTTTAACTTACTCGACGCTCGTGGTGCTGTATCCGTTACAGAACGTGCTGGTTATATCGCTCGTATTCGTAACTTGGCTCGTGTTGTAGCCAAGACCTTCGTCGCAGAACGCAAGAAACTCGGATATCCACTTCTTGATGAAGCAACACGTGCAAAACTCCTAGCAGAAGAGGAAGAATAAAAACAGTTACAAGAATAGAAAAAGGGCGAACAAAGTGAGCCCGTATGGCACTCAGAGGCAAGTCGAAGACTTGCTAAAGGGATAGGCACCGCCGTACTGATATCTGGGGATTTTTGAAACTTTGGGTTCAAAAATCAGTTGCCTAAATCCACTTTGATGAGACTGTTGGAAATCTTTGTCAAGAAGACAGAAGATTTCCCCACAGACTCACAAAGTTAGTTAGCAACGTCCCCAGTACCTAAGGTGCCTATCAAAAAGAAGAAATTTTGTAAAGGAAAAAACATGGCAAAAAATTTATTAGTAGAACTAGGACTCGAAGAGTTACCAGCCTACGTTGTCACACCAAGTGAAAAACAACTAGGTGAAAAAATGGCAGCCTTTTTGGATAATAACCGCCTTTCATACGAAGGAATTCAAACTTTTTCAACTCCACGTCGTTTGGCTGTTCGCGTACTTGGCTTGGCAGACCAACAAACGGATTTGACTGAAGATTTTAAAGGACCTTCTAAAAAAATTGCTTTGGATGCAGAAGGAAATTTCTCTAAAGCAGCGCAAGGGTTTGTCCGTGGTAAAGGCTTGACTGTAGATGATATCGAATTCCGTGAAATTAAGGGTGAAGAATATGTCTACGTGACTAAGCATGAAGCTGGAAAACCAGCTGAGGAAGTTTTGGCTGGAATTCCAGAAGTATTGGCTAGCTTAAGCTTCCCAGTAAGTATGCACTGGGCAAACAATACCTTTGAATATATCCGTCCAGTCCATACGTTGACAGTTCTTTTGGATGATGTGGCACTCGATATGGATTTCTTAGATATTCACTCAGGAAGAGTTAGCCGTGGACATCGTTTCCTTGGTCACGAAGTAGAAATTCAGCATGCTGACAGCTATGAAGAAGACCTGCGCAAAGTTTATGTTATTGCAGATAGCACTGAACGCGAAAATATGATTCGTGAGCAAATTAAGGCTATCGAATCTGCAGAAGGTGTTCAAGTACAAATTGATGAAGGACTCTTGAATGAAGTTTTGAATTTGGTTGAATACCCAACTGCCTTTATGGGGAATTTTGATCCTAAGTACCTAGAGGTTCCAGAAGAAGTTTTAGTCACTTCAATGGAAACTCACCAACGCTACTTTGTAGTTCGTGACCTTGATGGAAATCTAAAACCAAACTTTATTTCTGTTCGTAACGGAAATGCAGAGTATTTGGATAATGTCATCCGAGGAAATGAGAAAGTCTTGGTGGCACGTCTTGAAGATGGTGAATTCTTCTGGCGTGAAGACCAAAAACTCAAGATTGAAGATCTTGTAGCTAAATTATCACACGTAACCTTCCATGAAAAGATTGGTTCACTTCGTGAGCACATGATTCGTACCGGGCAAATTGCTATCCTTTTGGCAGAAAAAGCAGGTTTATCAGTTGATGAAACTGTTGACCTTGCTCGTGCTGCAGCCATTTATAAGTTTGACCTCTTGACTGGTATGGTTGGTGAATTTGATGAGCTTCAAGGGATCATGGGTGAGAAATATGCTCTTCTCGCTGGTGAGAATGCAGCAGTAGCACAAGCTATTCGTGAACACTACCTTCCAGATTCTGCAGATGGTGCTCTTCCTGAGTCTAAAGTCGGAGCTATCCTTGCACTAGCTGATAAATTGGATACTCTCTTGTCCTTCTTCTCTGTTGGCTTGATTCCATCTGGTTCAAATGACCCTTATGCTCTTCGTCGTGCAACACAAGGGATTGTCCGTATCTTAGAAGACTTCGGCTGGAATATTCCAATGGACGAATTGATTGCTAGCCTTTATGCTTTATCATTTGATAGCCTAACTTACGATAATCAAGAAGAAGTGCTTAACTTCATCAAAGCTCGTGTTGATAAGATGATGGGTTCTACTGCAAAAGATATTAAAGAGGCTGTTCTTGCAAGTTCAAACTTTGTTGTTGCAGATATGATTGAAGCAGCAGAAGCCTTAACTGAAGTTGCAAAAACTGAAAACTACAAATCATCAGTTGAATCATTATCTCGTGCCTTTAACTTAGCTGAAAAAGCAGAAGGTTCAATCAAAGTTGATATTAGCCTCTTTGAAAATGAACAAGAAAAAGAACTAGCTCAAGCAGTAGAAAATCTAGAATTGAAAGGTTCAGCTAGTGATAAATTAACGCAGTTATTTGCTCTTAGTCCTGTTATTGATGCATTCTTTGACAATACAATGGTTATGGCAGAGGATGTTGATGTTAAGAATAATCGCCTAGCTATTCTAACTGAACTTGTGAATAAAGCAAAAACTGTCGCTGCTTTTAATCTTCTTAATACAAAATAGAAATTAAAAAGTAGATTGGAGGTTCAAATATGACACCAGAAAAAATCGCTCGTATTAATGAGCTTGCGAAAAAGAAAAAAACTGAAGGCTTGACTGCAGAAGAAAAAGTAGAACAAGCTAAACTTCGTGAGGAATATATCGAAGGCTATCGTCGTTCAGTTCGTCATCACATTGAAGGAATCAAAATCGTCGATGAAGATGGAAATGATGTGACTCCTGAGAAACTTCGTCAGGTACAACGTGAAAAAGGCTTGCATGGTCGTAGTCTTGACGATCCAAATTCATAATTTTGAGATATAGAAAACTCGGTTAGTAAAATCTAACCGAGTTTTTGTTTTAAAAAAAGGAACCTAAAGAGGTTCCTTTAGTATTAAATTTTATACTCTTCGAAAATCAAATTCAAACCACGTCAGCTTCACCTTGCCGTATATATGTTACTGACTTCGTCAGTTCTATCTACAACCTCAAAGCAGTGCTTTGAGCAACCTGCGGTTAGCTTCCTAGTTTGCTCTTTGATTTTCATTGAGTATTAGTTACTTGCACCAGAAGTAGCATCCGCATCTCCATGGCCGCCGTCAGCTGAGTCAGAAGCCCCAGAAGTAGCATCTGCGTCACCGTGGCCTCCAGCAGGAGCAAACGGTCCGCTTCCTCCTACCAAGCGTTGACCTGTTTCTTTCAAGTACCAGTCAAGCCATGGTTGGAAGTTAAAGACAATTTCATTGATACCAGCATATGATCCGTCAGGATAGTACATTGCTTGGTAGTTGTGAGTGTTAATAACACCTGCAGGTGAACCAGGAACGATTGTACGTACGTATTCTTGGTTACCATTGCGAAGTGTTCCGATAACCCACTCAACATTTTTCATACGTGCTGGTGGAAGTGAACCATGAACTGTTGACATACGGCTACCAGATTGAGATGGTACACGTTTTGCAAACATTGTATCAGGATCTTGGTGAGCGTTGTTGTAGTAGAGGAATTGGTTGTTATCGTCAGCGTATGTCAATTCAAAAGGCATAGCTTTCAAGAACATATCAATTTGGTTAACAGTCAAGATACCATGGTCAAGTTTAACATATGTATCACCTGAAACAGCACCTGTGATTTCAGCGACTTTTTCTACCCAGTTTGGATCGTCAGGATCAACTTCTGTAATAGTTGTAGCGATTGGTTTTCCACAATCCAAGTCTTCTGGTTCAATTGGTTTTGGTTTTTTCAATTTAGAAACGACTCCTACGTATTTGACAAAGTTATCTAAGCAAGTTTCAAGGAATTTAACAGTTCCTTCGTTGATAATATTTCCGTTAGCATCAAAAGCTTCTTTAGCTTTTCCAAGAAGGAATTCATTACCTGGTAATGTGTAAGCATTCACCCCTGGTGCGTCAAGAATCTTACGAAGGTGAACTTGCGCACGAGAAGTTCCTTGGTCGTAGTAAGAAGCACCCACGATCATCACTGGTTTGTTTTCGAATGGATGTACTTCATATGAAAGCCATTCAAGAACTGACTTGAGCGAAGCAGAAATTGTATGGTTGTGCTCAGGAGTAGCAATAATCACACCATCGGCACGAGTAATTTTATTGTAAAGAAGGCGCAATTGGAAGCTTTCGTCCCATTTTTCGTCTTGGTTAAACATTGGAACTTCATCGATTTCAAGAACTTCTAATTCAAATTTCAGTTTGAAGTTACGACGGATGAATTCCAAGAGTTTGCGGTTATATGATTGGTCGTAGTTTGATCCAACAAGTCCAACAAATTTCATTCTTTCGATCTCCTATCTTACAAATTTTCCCAGTCAAATTCTTCTGCATCTTTACGAAGAAGTTCTTGTGCGTTACGCAATTTTTCAGTCACTTTAACAAAGATACGGAAGTCATCAAAGATGGCATCTAATTTCTTGATGACATCAAGATCTACCAAGTCACCATTCTTATCGAATGCTTGAAGAGAATGAGAGAGCAAGAACTCATCTGGGAGAACATTTGCTTTAATTTCTGGTGCATTCAAGATTTGACGGAGTTGCAATTGAGCACGTGATGAACCGAGTGTACCGTATGAAGCACCTGTGATCATCACTGGTTTGTTAAGGAGTGGAAATACTCCATAAGAAATCCAAGCAAGAGCGCTCATAAGAACGGCAGGAATTGAGTGATCATATTCAGGAGTACCGATAATCACACCATCAGCTGCTTCAATTTTTGCAGCGATTTCCAAGGCTTCTGCAGGAATAAGTTTATCTGCAGGCTTGTTGAAGACTGGTAGGTCTTTAATTTCTACCAATTCGATTTCTGCTTTATCAGCAAAGTGTTTTTGCATATATTGAAGCAGTTGGCGGTTTGTGGAACGTTTAGAGTTGGTTCCTACAATAGCAATAAGTTTTAGCATGAGCTTTCCTTTCTCTTTTTGCATTATTTATTATTTATCTTTGGATACCGGATGAACAAGCGATATGTCCATCTTTATCAATAAGGATGGCTTCGATTCCATCGATATTTTCGATTTGCCACATGATAGAAGCGCTACGTTCACCAAACAATCGTGTGGTCCATATCTCACCATCAACTGAGCGGTCAGATATAATGGTTAAACTAGCCAAATCCGTTTCAATAGGATAGCCAGTTTCACTATCGAAAATGTGATGATAATCCTTTCCATCGATTTCAAGATGCCGTTCATAAATTCCAGAAGTAACAACGGATTTTCCAGTAATAGATAAGGTCATCAGGTGATTACCACGTGGATGATTAGGGTCTTGAATACCAATTTGCCAAGGTTGTCCATTTCTGGCTTGGTTATTACCAATGGTAAGGATATTTCCTCCAAGATTGATCAGAGCAGAAGTGACACCATTTTCTTTTAAGAAAGTAGCAACCTTATCTGCGCTATACCCCTTTGCTAAACAGCCTAAATCAATTTTCATCCTTTTTTTTTCTAAAAAAACAGTAGAATCAATTGAATCAAGCTTGATAAAACGGGGCTCTATCAATGGTAAAACGGAAGAAATTTCTTCAGGACTAGCAACTTTCGCATCGGAAAAACCAATACGCCAGGTTTGAACCAAGGGACCGATACTGATATTGAGATGACTTCCAGGCGCTAGACTATGGTCTAAACCTAAGGAAATCAGTTCAAACAAATCAGGGTGGACCTTAACTGGGGCAATTCCCGCCTGATAGTTAATTTCCATCAATTCCGATTCGGTGCTATTCGCATTAAATCGAAATTCAAGTTCCTTGAGCAAATTAAAAGCTTGACGGAGAAGATTATCCGCTTGTTCATGTACCAAGGAAATAGTAATCGTAGTTCCCATTAACCGTTCAGATAATGAACTGAAAGGCAAAAAATCAACTCCCTTCAAATCAATTGGAAATAGTTGTAAATCCAGATATGAAAGCAATCTGAAGATTTATATTTCATTTCCATATAAATAGAATATCATAAAGTTAGCGTTTTCACAAATTATTTTTTACAAAAAGTCAAGAAATATGCTCAAAAAAACTATATTTCCTTAAAATTTAATTTGAAAACACTGAAAATAAATTAATATATGTTTCTAGTATTTTCGAAAATAAGGGAAAACAAGTAAAAAGCTTGTAAACGCTCACAGAAAATGATATACTGGAAAGGTAAAAAAAATTAAAGGTAGGAATTATCTTATGAGTAAAATCGTAGTCGTGGGTGCTAACCACGCTGGAACAGCTTGTATCAACACTATGTTGGACAATTTTGGAAGTGAAAATGAAATCGTTGTTTTTGACCAAAACTCAAACATTTCATTCCTAGGATGTGGAATGGCTCTATGGATTGGTGAGCAAATCGATGGTCCAGAAGGTCTCTTCTACTCAGATAAAGAAAAATTGGAAGCAAAGGGTGCTAAAGTTTACATGAACTCACCAGTTCTTTCAATCGACTATGACAACAAAGTTGTTACTGCAGAAGTTGACGGAAAAGAACACAAAGAATCATACGAAAAATTGATCTTTGCAACTGGTTCTACACCAATCTTGCCACCAATCGAAGGTGTTGAAATTGTTAAAGGTAACCGCGAATTCAAAGCAACTCTTGAAAATGTACAATTCGTTAAATTGTACCAAAATGCGGAAGAAGTGATTAACAAACTTGCTGATAAGAGCAAACATCTTGAACGTATCGCTGTTGTCGGTGGTGGATACATCGGTGTTGAGCTTGCTGAAGCATTCGAACGTCTTGGAAAAGAAGTTGTCCTTGTTGATATCGTAGACACAGTCTTAAACGGTTACTACGATAAAGACTTCACGCAATTGATGGCTAAGAACTTGGAAGACCACAACATCCGCTTGGCACTTGGACAAACTGTTAAAGCTATCGAAGGTGACGGTAAAGTTGAACGCTTGATCACTGACAAAGAAAGCTTTGACGTTGATATGGTTATTCTTGCAGTTGGTTTCCGTCCTAACACAGCTCTTGCTGATGGTAAGATTGAACTCTTCCGCAACGGTGCTTTCCTTGTTAACAAGAAACAAGAAACTTCACTTCCAGGTGTGTTCGCTGTGGGTGACTGTGCAACTGTTTATGACAACGCTCGTAAAGACACTAGCTACATCGCTCTTGCATCAAACGCTGTACGTACTGGTATCGTTGGTGCTTACAATGCTTGTGGACATGAGCTTGAAGGAATCGGTGTTCAAGGATCAAACGGTATCTCTATCTACGGTCTTCACATGGTTTCAACTGGTTTGACTCTTGAAAAAGCAAAAGCTGCAGGCTACAATGCAACTGAAACTGGCTTCAACGATCTTCAAAAACCAGAATTTATGAAACATGACAACCATGAAGTAGCTATCAAGATTGTCTTCGACAAAGATAGCCGTGAAATCCTTGGTGCTCAAATGGTATCACGTGATCCTGGAATTGCTATGGGAATTCACATGTTCTCATTGGCTATCCAAGAACATGTTACAATTGAAAAATTGGCATTGACAGACCTATTCTTCTTGCCACACTTCAACAAACCATATAACTACATCACAATGGCTGCACTTACAGCTGAAAAATAATGATTTGTAAAACGGAAGATTTGTTTCTTCCGTTTTTATCATCAAAAAAATAGTAACTTCAAATTCGAAGTTATAATAAACTGAAACAAGAACAGGACAAAAGAGCCTCGAAAAAAGTATTGCAACTTGGCAATACTTTTTTGAGATGCTTTTTAATATGAGCCCATTTCTTCTCAATAGGATTGTACTCAGGTGAGTAGGGAGGAAGTGGTAAAAGTTTATGCCCAAATTTTTCACATAAGAACTCTAGCTTACCCATTCTATGGAATCTTGCATTATCCATAATAATAACTGATGGTGTGTTTAATGTTGGTAAGAGAAACTTCTGAAACCAAGCTTCAAAAAAGTCGCTCGTCATCGTCTCTTCGTAAGTCATTGGAGCGATTAACTCACCATTTGTTAGCCCTGCAACCAGTGAGATCCTCTGATATCTTCTTCCAGATATTTTACCTCTTATTAACTGACCTTTTAAAGAGCGACCATATTCTCGATAAAAATAAGTATCGAATCCTGTTTCATCAATATAAACAGGTGCTAGATGCTTTAAACTATTAAATTTTTTAAGAAATAAAGCTACTTTTTCTGGATCTTGTTCATAGTAGGTGTGATTCTTTTTTTCGAGTGTACCCCATAGCTTTGAGAGCATAGTGGATAGTAGTTGGATGATAGCCAAATTCAGAAGCTATTTCAGTCAAATAAGCGTCCGGATTGTCAGTAAGATAGTTTTTAAGTCTATCTCTATCAACTTTTCTTGGTTTTGTTCCTTTTACTTGATGGTTTAGCTCTCCTGTTTTCTCTTTTAGCTTTAACCAGCAATAAATGGTATTACGTGAGATTTGGAAAATGTGTGATGCTTCTGTTATACTACCTGTTCTCTCACAATAAGCGAGAACTTTTTTACGAAAATCTATTGAATATGCCATAAAAAGATTATACCACATTATGTACTATTTTTGTTGTCTATGTGTTAGGAAGTTTCTTCTTTTACAAAGGTGAAGCCTTCTCCAAGAATTTCGTGAGCTTCAGTGATGGTGATAAAGGCTTTAGGATCGATTGTATGAATCAATTCTTTCATCTTAATCATTTCATTTCTTGCTACGATACAGTAGATAATTTTTAAATCTTTTTGACTGTAGTAACCTTGTCCAGATATGAAGGTGACACCTCGACCTAACTCTTCATTGATTTTATCTGCCACTTCCATAGGCTTTTGAGTGATAATCATAAAACCTTTTCCAGCATATCCGCCTTCACCAATCAAGTCAATAACTCTTGAGACGATGAAGTCAAATAGAAGTGTATAAGTAACGAGACGAAGGTCTTGGAAGATTATTAAAATGAGCATTAAGATGAGGAAGTCTAGTGCAAAGAGTAATTTCCCCACGGAGATATTGGTGTACTTGTTCAGGATTCGAGCGACGATATCTGTTCCACCAGTGGTACCACCAGCATTGAAGATAATACCCAGACCAAGTCCTAAAAGAACACCCGCAACTAATGCAACAATAACCAGATCTCCCTCAAGATTAAAGCTGAGAGGAATCTTCTCAAAGATTGCTAACCAAATGGATAAGGAAATTGTTCCGAGCAAACTTGTGTACAGAGTCTTTGAACCAAATATTTTCCAGGCTAGAATAAAGAGCGGGATATTGATTAACAGGTTCATCAAGGAGATGGGAATGTTAAAGAGATAATAGGTAATCAAGGTGATCCCAGTTGCTCCCCCCTCGAATAAGTGGTGGGGCACAACGAAATACGTGAGTCCGAAGGCATAGATGGCAGCTCCGAATATAATGGTTAAAATAGATTTGATATGCCGTAGCATTGAGCTTACCTCCTATTATTTTAAATCTAAAATGTTGACAGGCTTCAGGTTAAAAGTCCTTATTTTACTTTCATTGATACAATTTTTTCAGGGTCTGGTGTGACACGGAGGGTCTTTTGTCCTGTGTAGGTGACAAAGCCTGGTTTTCTGCCAGTTGGTTTATTGAGTTTCTTGACTTCAATCATATCTACCTGGACCAGATTTGACAGGCGACCTTGAGAGAAGTAGGCTGCAAGTTCTGCTGCGTCTGTCTTGACTTCATCAGATGGCTCAAGATTTCCTGAGATGACAACGTGGCTTCCAGGAATGTCCTTGGCATGGAACCAAAGTTCCTCCTTGCGGGCCATTTTAAAGGTTAGCTCCTCGTTTTGTAGGTTGTTTCGGCCAACATAGATGATGGTTTTGCCATCGCTTGCTAGATATTGTTCTGGTTTTTTGCGTTTCTGGATTTTCTCCCGCTGTCTTCTACGGATAAAGCCGGTTTGAATCAATTCTTCACGAATTTCAGCGATTTCTTCTAGTCCAGCTTGGTTGAGGACGGTCTCCACACTTTCCAGATAGAGAATGGTTGCCTTGGTTTCTTCAATCAGATCAGTCAAGTATTTGACAGCTTCTTTGAGTTTCTGGTAACGTCTAAAATAGCGTTGGGCATTCTGGTTGGGAGTCAGAGCCTTATCAAGCGCAATGGTGATAGGTTGATTAGTATAGTAGTTGTCTAGGATAACCTGGTCTTGGTCGTTAGGCACTTGGTGGAGGAAGGTTGTCAGCAATTCTCCTTTTTGACGAAATTCTTCAGCGTTGTCTGTCGCCAGTAATTCTTTTTCTTGTTTTTTAAGCTTATGTCGATTTTTTTGAAGTTCATTTTCAACACGACGAATGAGTTCACTGGCTTGCTGTTTGACGCGGTCTCGTTCAGCCTTGTCCTTATAGTAGGTGTCCAGCAAGTCAGAAAGGCTAGCAAAAGGCTCTCCTACACGATTTGCAAAAGGAACTGGGCTGAAGGAAGTCTCTGTCAAGCATGGCTTGGTTACTTGATTGAAAAAGTTTCGGAAAGTAGACAGTTTATCACTAACCAGAATGTTTTCCAATTCATTTGCCGTATCACGTCCCAGACCTTGAAAGAGGTTTTGAAGATTTTTAGCAGTTAACTCTTGGGTTTGTAGAATCTCAAAGAGTTTTTCGTCCTTGACCATAAAAGGATTGAGAGCTTCTGTACTTGGAGGAGCGATATAAGTAGCACCTGGTAATAAGGTACGGTAGCTATTTTGAGAGAAACCGATATGCTTGATAACTTCAAGGATTTTGTGACTACTTTTATCTACGAGTAGAATATTACTGTGTTTTCCCATAATCTCGATAATCAAGGTAGCCTGGATATGGTCCCCAATCTCGTTTTTATTGGAAACTGTGATTTCCACGATACGATCGTTTTCGATCTGCTCGATTGATTCAATAACTGCTCCTTGAAGATACTTTCTCAATACCATAATAAAAGTAGATGGCTGAGCAGGGTTTTCAAAGGTGGACTCTGTTAACTGGATGCGTCCAAAAACTGGATGGGCAGACAGGAGCAAACGATGACTTTTACGATTGCTACGGATTTGCAAGACCAGTTCTTGGTCAAAGGGTTGATTTATCTTTTGGATGCGACCATTGAGTAGTTCAGTTCGCAATTCCTCAACCATGTGGTGTAAAAAAAATCCATCAAATGACATGGTTCTCTCCTCGTGAATGTATTCCATAGTATTATATCAAAAAGGTAGAATAAAATCATAGAAATGTGATATAATAAAGCCAAGTAAAGAGAATCGAGAAGCACATGTATATTGAAATGGTAGATGAAACTGGACAAGTTTCAAAAGAAATTTTAGAACAAACACAGGAAATTTTAGAATTTGCTGCAAAAAAAATTGGAAAAGAAGACAAGGAAATGGCGGTCACATTTGTGACCAACGAACGAAGCCATGAACTCAATCTAGAGTTTCGTGATACCGATCGTCCAACAGATGTTATCAGTCTTGAATATAAGCCGGAGTTAGAGATTGCCTTTGATGAGGAAGATCTGGAAAATGATCCCGACTTGGCAGATATGATGTCAGAATTTGATGCTTATATCGGTGAGCTTTTCATTTCCATTGATAAGGCACATGAGCAAGCTGAGGAGTACGGTCATAGTTTTGAACGTGAAATGGGCTTCTTGGCAGTGCACGGCTTTTTACACATTAACGGCTATGATCACTACACTCCCGAGGAAGAAGCGGAGATGTTCGGTTTACAAGAAGAAATTTTGACAGCCTATGGACTCACAAGACAATAAACGAAAATGGAAAAATCGTGACCTAATCTCCAGTTTAGAATTTGCCATTACAGGGATTTTTACTGCGATTAAGGAAGAACGTAATATGAGAAAGCATGCAGTGACGGCTCTAATAGTTGTCCTTGCAGGTTTTGTTTTTCAGGTGTCACGAATCGAATGGTTATTTCTACTTTTAAGCATTTTCATGGTAGTAGCTTTTGAGATTATTAATTCAGCTATTGAAAATGTAGTAGATTTGGCTAGTCACTATCACTTTTCTATGTTGGCAAAGAAAGCTAAAGACATGGCAGCTGGTGCCGTGCTTGTGGTTTCTCTTTTTGCCGCTTTGACAGGTGCACTCATCTTTCTCCCACGGATTTGGGATTTATTATTTTAAACAGTAAGAGGAAATTATGACATTTAAATCAGGCTTTGTAGCCATTTTAGGGCGACCAAATGTAGGGAAGTCAACTTTTTTGAATCATGTTATGGGGCAAAAGATTGCTATCATGAGTGATAAGGCGCAGACAACGCGCAATAAAATCATGGGGATTTACACCACTGATAAGGAACAAATTGTCTTTATTGATACGCCGGGAATTCACAAACCAAAAACGGCTCTTGGAGACTTCATGGTGGAGTCTGCCTATAGCACCCTTCGTGAAGTAGATACTGTTCTTTTTATGGTTCCTGCTGATGAACCACGTGGGAAGGGCGACGATATGATTATCGAACGACTCAAGGCTGCTAAGGTTCCGGTTATTCTTGTGGTCAACAAAATTGATAAGGTACACCCTGATCAACTTTTGGCTCAAATCGATGATTTCCGTAATCAGATGGACTTTAAGGAAATTGTTCCTATTTCAGCTCTTCAGGGAAATAATGTTTCACGTCTAATCGACATTCTCAGTGAAAACCTTGAAGAAGGTTTCCAATATTTTCCAGCCGATCAAATCACAGACCATCCAGAGCGTTTCTTGGTTTCTGAGATGATTCGTGAAAAGGTCTTGCACCTAACTCGTGAAGAAATTCCACACTCAGTTGCAGTAGTGGTGGACTCTATGAAACGAGACGAGGATACAGACAAGGTTCATATCCGAGCAACTATCATGGTTGAACGTGACAGCCAAAAAGGGATTGTCATCGGTAAAGGTGGTGCCATGCTCAAGAAAATTGGGACTATGGCCCGTCGTGATATCGAGCTTATGCTAGGGGACAAAGTTTTCCTAGAAACTTGGGTCAAGGTTAAGAAAAACTGGCGAGATAAGAAGCTAGATTTGGCTGACTTTGGCTATAACGAAAAAGAATATTAAGAAGAGGTGGGCAGTAGCCTGCTTCTTGTTTTTAGAGAAGGAGGAGTTATGCCTGAATTACCAGAAGTTGAAACGGTTCGTCGTGGTTTGGAAAAATTGCTTCTGGGTAAGAAGATTTCGAGTGTAGAAATTCGCTATCCCAAGATGATTAAGACAGATTTGGATCAATTTCAAAAGGAAGTGCCTGGTCAAGAGATTCAATCGATGGGGCGCCGTGGCAAGTATTTACTTTTCTATCTAACAGACAAGGTCTTGATTTCTCATCTACGGATGGAAGGGAAGTATTTTTACTATCCAGACCAGGTTCCTGAACGTAAGCATGCCCATGTTTTCTTCCAGTTCGAAGACGGTGGCACTTTAGTTTATGAAGATGTACGCAAGTTTGGAACTATGGAATTGCTTGCTCCTGAACTCTTAGATGCTTACTTTGTATCTAAAAAGCTTGGATCAGAACCTACTGAAGAGGATTTTGACTTAGAGATTTTTATAGGTGCCTTGAAGAAATCTAAAAAACCTATCAAATCGCATCTTCTCGATCAGACTTTGGTTGCTGGATTGGGAAATATCTACGTGGATGAAGTTCTCTGGAGAGCGAAAGTTCATCCTTCTAGAACTTCTAAAAGTTTAAGCGCCCAAGAGGCTAGAAAAGTCCATGATCAAACCATTGAAGTTTTGGGGCAGGCTGTTGAAAAAGGTGGTTCCACCATTCGAACATATACCAATGCCTTTGGGGAAGATGGAACCATGCAGGATTTTCATCAAGTCTATGACAAGGCTGGTCAAGAATGTTCACGTTGTGGCACTGTGATTGAGAAAATCCAACTAGGCGGACGAGGAACTCATTTTTGTCCTCAGTGCCAAAGGAGGGGCTGATGGGAAAAATCATTGGAATCACTGGGGGAATTGCCTCTGGTAAGTCAACTGTGACAAATTTTCTAAGAAAGCAAGGCTTTCAAGTAGTGGATGCCGACGCAGTCGTCCACCAACTACAGAAACCTGGTGGTCGTCTGTTTCAGGCTCTAGTCCAGCACTTTGGTCAAAAAATTATCTTAGAAAATGGAGAACTCAATCGCCCTCTCCTAGCTAGTCTTATCTTTTCAAATCCTGAGGAACGGGAATGGTCTAGGATAACTCAAGGAGAGATTATCCGTGAGGAACTAGCTACATTAAGAGACCAATTGGCTCAGACAGAAGAGATTTTCTTCATGGATATTCCCCTACTTTTTGAGCAGGACTACGTCTCTTGGTTTGATGAGACTTGGTTGGTCTATGTGGACCGAGATGTCCAAGTGGAACGTTTAATGAAAAGGGATCAGCTATCCAAAGAGTCAGCTGAAACTCGTTTAGCTTCACAGTGGCCTTTAGAAGAAAAGAAGAAATTTGCTACTTATATATTAGACAATAATGACAGTCGAGAGCAGCTTTTGAGTCAAGTAGTGACCTTGCTTGAAGGAGGCGATGCCCATGCAAAAGATTAGTTGGAAGGATAATCTTCGTATTGCTTGGTTTGGTTGCTTTTTAACAGGAGCCAGCATTTCTCTCGTTGTTCCTTTCATGCCTATTTTTGTCGAACAGTTAGGAATTGAAGGAGATCAAGTTGCCTTTTATTCAGGGTTAGCTATATCAGTCTCAGCCATTTCTGCAGCCGTTGTATCACCAATTTGGGGTATCTTAGCAGACAAGTATGGTCGAAAACCCATGATGATTCGTGCAGGGCTAGCCATGACTATTACTATGGGTGGTCTGGCCTTTGTTCCAAACGTTTTCTGGCTCTTGTTCTTACGCTTTCTTAATGGTGTTTTTACAGGATTTGTACCCAATGCGACAGCTTTAATTGCAAGTCAAGTCCCCAAAGATAGGTCGGGATACGCTCTAGGGACTTTATCAACTGGTGTTGTCGCTGGAACTTTGACTGGTCCCTTTGTCGGTGGTTTCATTGCCGAAATTTTTGGCATTCGGAATGTCTTTTTATTGGTTGGCGGTTTCTTGTTTTTGGCAGCTATCTTAACCATTCTTTTTATCAAAGAGGACTTTCAACCTGTGCCGAAAGAAAAAGCACTCCCTACAAAAGAGCTCTTTGCTTCTGTTAAATATCCTTTTCTCCTGATAAATTTATTTCTAACTAGCTTTGTGATTCAATTTGCTGCCCAATCTATCGGTCCTATCCTTGCCCTGTATGTACGAGATCTGGGACAGAAAGAGAATCTCCTCTTTGTCTCTGGTTTGATTGTATCCAGCATGGGATTTTCAAGTATGATGAGCGCAGGCATCATGGGTAAATTAGGTGATAAAGTGGGCAATCATCGACTACTTGTCGTAGCTCAGGTATATTCAGTTTTCATATATCTATTATGTGCAAATGCGACTAGCCCATTCCAATTAGGCTTCTATCGTTTTCTATTTGGTTTGGGGACGGGAGCTCTGATACCTGGTGTCAATGCTCTTCTAAGCAAAATGACCCCTAAAGTTGGCATTTCAAGGGTATTTGCCTTTAATCAAGTCTTTTTTTATCTAGGAGGAGTGATAGGTCCCTTAGCAGGATCAGCAGTAGCGGGACAATTTGGCTATCACTCAGTATTTTATGCAACAGCTCTTTGTGTAGCTATCAGTTGTTTATTTAACCTTATCCAATTTAAAACATTATTAAAAGTGAAGGAAATCTAGTGCGAGTAAAAATCAATCTCAAATGCTCCTCTTGTGGTAGCATCAATTATCTAACCAGTAAGAACTCCAAAACCCATCCAGACAAGATTGAGGTCTTAAAGTATTGCCCAAAAGAAAGAAAAGTGACTCTACATCTTGAATCTAAGTAGAAATTATGGTAGAATAATAGGGATTTTAAGGAGTTTGATATGTATAACCTATTATTAACCATTCTATTAGTATTATCTGTTGTGATTGTGATTGCAATTTTCATGCAACCAACTAAAAACCAATCTAGCAATGTATTTGATGCCAGTGCAGGTGATTTGTTTGAACGTAGCAAAGCGCGCGGTTTTGAAGCTGTGATGCAACGTTTGACAGGAATTTTAGTCTTTTTCTGGCTAGCCATTGCCTTAGCATTGACGGTATTATCAAGTAGATAAGAAAATAATGGGCGGGACTAGGTCTTTGCCTATTTTTATTTTTAAAAGAAATAAGGTTTTACACCAAAAAGAAATTATTATAAATCTAGAAAGTAAACATGAAAGATAAAATAAAAGAATATTTACAAGAGAAGGGGCGAGTCACAGTCAATGACTTGGCTCAAGTTCTTGGAAAGGATGGTTCCAAGGACTTCCGTGAGTTAATCAAAACTCTTTCACTGATGGAGAGAAAGCACCAAATTCGCTTTGAAGAAGATGGTAGTCTCACCTTGAACCAAAAGAAGAAACACGAGATTACTCTTAAAGGAACTTTTCATGCCCATAAAAATGGCTTTGGTTTTGTAAGTCTTGAAGGCGAAGAAGACGATCTTTTTGTTGGGAAAAGTGATGTTAACTATGCCATTGATGGCGATACTGTTGAAGTTGTCATTAAGAAAGTTGCTGACCGTAACAAAGGAACCGCCGCAGAAGCAAAGATTATCGACATCCTAGAGCACAGTCTAACGACAGTTGTTGGGCAAATCGTTCTTGATGAGGAAAAGCCCAAGTATGCGGGCTATATCCGTTCAAAAAATCAAAAAATTAGTCAACCGATCTACGTTAAAAAACCAGCTATTCAATTGGAAGGCACAGAAGTTCTCAAGGTCTTTATCGATAAGTACCCAAGTAAGAAACACGATTTCTTTGTGGCGAGTGTTTTAGATGTTGTGGGACATTCAACAGATGCAGGGATTGATGTTCTTGAAGTCCTAGAGTCTATGGATATTGTCTCAGAATTTCCAGAGGCTGTTCTTAAAGAAGCGGAAAGTGTACCTGATGCTCCATCCCAAAAAGACCTGGAAGGCCGTCTGGACCTGAGAGATGAAATTACATTTACCATAGATGGAGCAGATGCTAAGGACTTGGACGACGCAGTTCACATCAAGCCCTTGAAGAATGGAAATTTTGAACTTGGAGTTCATATCGCGGATGTTTCTTATTATGTAAAGGAAGGTTCTGCTCTTGATAAGGAAGCCCTTAATCGTGCGACTTCTGTCTATGTGACAGATCGTGTAGTTCCAATGCTACCAGAACGCCTTTCAAATGGCATCTGTTCCCTCAATCCTCAAGTAGATCGTTTGACCCAATCAGCTATCATGGAAATTGATAAACATGGTCGGGTTCGTAATTATACTATTACGCAGACAGTTATCAAAACAAGTTTCCGTATGACCTATAGTGCTGTCAATGATATTTTAGCTGGTGACGAGGAGAAGAGACAAGAGTATAAGAAAATTGTTCCTAGTATTGAACTCATGGCCAAGCTTCATGAAATTCTTGAAGGTATGCGGATTAAGCGTGGAGCTCTTAATTTTGATACCAATGAAGCTAAAATCTTAGTTGACAAGCAAGGGAAACCAGTAGATATTGTTCTTCGTCATCGTGGGACAGCTGAACGTATGATTGAGTCCTTTATGTTGATGGCTAACGAAACGGTTGCTGAGCATTTCAGCAAGCTTGATTTACCTTTCATCTATCGTATCCATGAGGAACCTAAAGCTGAAAAAGTTCAGAAGTTTATTGATTACGCTTCTAGTTTTGGTTTGAGAATTTATGGTACTGCCAGTGAGATTAGTCAGGAAGCTCTTCAAGACATCATGAGTGCTGTTGAAGGTGAGCCTTATGCGGATGTTCTCTCTATGATGCTTCTGCGTTCTATGCAACAGGCTCGTTATTCTGAGCATAATCATGGTCACTATGGCCTAGCAGCGGAATATTATACCCACTTTACCAGTCCGATTCGCCGTTATCCGGACCTCTTGGTTCACCGAATGATTCGTGACTATGGACGTTCCAAGGAAATAGCAGAACATTTTGAACAGGTCATTCCAGAGATTGCGACTCAATCATCCAATCGTGAGCGCCGTGCCATCGAGGCAGAGCGTGAAGTTGAAGCCATGAAAAAAGCTGAGTATATGGAAGCATTTGTGGGCGAAGAGTATGATGCAGTCGTTTCAAGTATCGTTAAATTTGGTCTTTTTGTTGAATTGCCAAATACAGTTGAGGGCTTGATTCACATTACTAATTTACCTGAATTTTATCATTTCAATGAGCGTGATTTGACCCTTCGTGGAGAAAAATCGGGTACAACCTTCCGTGTAGGTCAGCAGATTCGCATTCGGGTTGAAAGAGCGGACAAGATGACGGGCGAAATTGACTTCTCTTACATTCCAAGTGAATTTGATGTGATTGAAAAAGGCTTGAAAGAGTCTAGTCGAAATGACAGAGGGCGTGGTTCAAGTCGTCGTTCGGATAAGAAAGAAGACAAGAGAAAAACTAGCCGCTCAAATGATAAGCGTAAGCATTCTTCGAAGGACAAAAAGAAAAAAAGCAAGAAACTTTTTTACAAAGAAGTAGCAAAGAAAGGAGCTAAGCATGGCAAAGGGCGAGGGAAAGGTCGTCGCGCAAAATAAAAAAGCGCACCACGACTATACTATCGTAGATACGCTAGAAGCAGGAATGGTTCTAACTGGTACAGAAATCAAGAGTGTTCGAGCAGCCCGCATCAATCTGAAAGATGGGTTTGCTCAGGTTAAGAATGGGGAAGTTTGGCTGAGCAACGTCCATATCGCTCCTTATGAGGAAGGCAATATCTGGAATCAGGAGCCAGAACGTCGTCGTAAACTTCTCCTTCATAAAAAGCAAATCCAGAAGTTAGAGCAGGAAACAAAAGGAACAGGGATGACTCTGGTTCCACTTAAAGTCTACATCAAAGATGGATATGCCAAGCTTCTTTTAGGGCTTGCAAAAGGGAAGCACGACTATGACAAACGGGAGTCTATCAAACGTCGTGAGCAAGATCGCGATATCGCGCGTGTTATGAAAGCAGTTAACCATCGATAGAAAGAGTGAAGTAAATGGAAAAACTAGTTGCCTATAAACGCATGCCTGTCTGGAATAAAGACACCATGCCAGAAGCTGTTCAAAGAAAACACAATACTAAGGTTGGAACCTGGGGCAAAATCACTGTATTAAAAGGAACCCTTAAATTTATTGAATTAACTGAAGAGGGGGAAGTTATAGCTGAGCACCTCTTTGAAGCAGGTGCTGATAATCCTATGGCGCAACCTCAAGCTTGGCACAGAGTGGAAGCTGCCACAGATGATGTAGAATGGTATCTGGAATTTTATTGTAAACCAGAGGATTATTTCCCAAAGAAATACAATACCAATCCAGTCCATTCGGAGGTTTTAGAAGCTATGCAGACGGTCAAGCCATGTAAGGCACTAGACCTAGGATGTGGTCAAGGAAGAAACGCGCTCTTTCTTGCTCAACATGGATTTGATGTCACAGCAGTGGACCAAAATGAGCTATCCCTTGAAATTTTGCAAAGCATCGTTGAGCAAGAAGATTTAGAAATGCCTGTCGGTCTCTACGATATCAATTCAGCTAGCATTGGCCAAACCTACGATTTTATCGTATCGACAGTTGTGCTCATGTTTTTACAAGCAGATCGTATTCCAGCTATTATCCAAAACATGCAGGAACAAACCTCTATTGGTGGCTATAATTTGATTGTTTGTGCTATGGATACAGAGGATTATCCATGTTCTGTTAATTTCCCATTTACCCTCAAAGAGGGTGAGTTAGCCAATTACTACAAGGATTGGGAGTTAGTGAAGTACAATGAAAATCCTGGTCATTTGCACCGTCGTGACGAAAATGGCAATCGTATCCAACTACGCTTTGCGACCATGCTAGCTAAGAAAATCAAATAAACACACATGAAGATTAGGAATTTTCCTGATCTTTTTTCTTTTTTTACGAATAGATAAGATAGAAGAATTGACAAAAATACGCATTATAAGTATAATTTTAGCTAGAAAGGTGACCATAAATGCCAATCACAGGTAAGGAAATGGTAAAATTAGCTCTTGCAAATGGATGGATTGAAGTTCGTAAGAGAGGAAGTCATCATCATTTTAAGAAAGAAGGAGTTCCCTATCTTGTCACTATTCCAGTTCACGGTAATGAGGATTTAGGAAGAGGTTTAGAGAGAAAAATAGTAAAAGATTTGGGATTGTAGTTGATTTGGAAATTGTGGAGGTGTATTATGCTAAAATCTTATCCTGCTATTTTTCATAGAGAAGGCACTGGATACTGGGTTGAATTTCCGGAATTTGGAGGTGGGACTGAAGGAGAAACGCTTGAACTTGCAATGAAAAATGCTCGGGAAATGCTTGAGAGTGTTTTAGCTTCTTATATTGATGAAGGACTGGCTTTGCCTACTCCTAGTGACATTTCTAAGTTGAAAGCTCCTGATGGATTTGTGACTTTGATTCAGGTCAATCCCGTGCCTTTCGTAAAGAATAATAAGGCGATTCGAAAAAATGTTACGGTTCCAGAGTGGCTAGTCAGACTTGCAGATCGTGAGAAAGTGAACTATTCTGAATTGTTGACACAAGCTCTTGAAAGTCGCTTGCAGCTTTAAACTCATAAAATGATGAAGGTTGGGAATAGCTCAGCCTTTTTCTTATCCTTTTCGAATAAAGTAGAAAAGGAGGTTTTATGTTTTTAGCTAGAGATGAAAAAGGGAGCCTAGTCAATGCCTTGGAGGATGAACTAGTCAAACAAGTTTATTATTGTCCAGCTTGTGGAACAAGTGTTCGCATGAGAAAAGGAAAAAATGTGCGTGCACATTTCGCTCATGAAAGTCTCAAAAAATGTGATTTTTTCCATGAAAATGAAGGACCAGAGCATCTGGAAAACAAGAAACGTTTATTTTATTGGGCTAAGGAGAATGATGAAGTTGAAATGGAATATCCCATACCTGAACTGAAGCAAATCGCAGATATCTTTATCAATAAGAAAATAGCTCTAGAAATTCAGTGTAGTCCCATTTCTTGTGAACTTTTACGGGAGAGAAGCAATGGTTATCGAAGGTTGGGAATTCAAGTACTTTGGCTAGTAGGTCAAAAACTTTGGTTAAAGGAACGTTTGACTCACCTCCAAAGAGACCTGCTTTCCTTTAGTCAAAATATGGGCTTTCATCTATGGGAATTAGATCAGCAAAGGGACATACTTCGCTTGAAATACATGATCCATCAAGATTTGAAGGGGAATCTTTATTATCTAATAAGGGAGTTCCCTTATGGGCAAGGCAATCTCATAGAGATTTTACGACTTCCCTATCAGAAGCAAAGAATAGCAAGTATGGATGTAGCACAAGATGAAACAATTTGCGACTATATTCGCCAACAACTCTATTATAAAAATCCTTACTGGATGAGGAAACAGGGGGAGGCTTATGCTCAGGGAAAGAATCTACTGAATTTGGATGTTCAAGATTGGTTTCCCCAAGTAAGGCCTATAGAAAATGGTCGATTTTGCCAGATAACTATAGATTTGCAGGGTTATTACGACAATTTTCAGGCTTATTATCAACAAAATCCCAAAACTGACACACAAAAGCTCTATCCCCCAGCTTTTTATCAGCAATATTTCTTAAAAAATGTGGTAAAATAGAAAGGATGGAGGAATCTTATGGTATTACAACGAAATGAAATAAATGAAAAAGACAAATGGGATCTATCAACGATCTTTGCTACTGATCAGGCTTGGGAAGATGCCCTCAACCAACTGTCAGAGGAAGTTGAAACAGTTGATCAATATGCAGGTCATCTTTTAGACAGTGCTCAGAGCTTGCTTGAAATTACTGAACGTTCTCTAGAGTTAGAGCGCCAGTTGGAGAAGCTTTATGTCTATGCGCACATGAAAAATGACCAAGACACGCGCGAAGCTAAATATCAAGAATACTATGCTAAGGCTATGACGCTTTATAGCCAGCTGGATCAAGCTCTTTCTTTCTACGAGCCAGAGTTTATGAAGATTACTGAGGAACAAATGACTGCTTTCTTGGCTGCTGAACCTAAACTTGAGCTCTATAAACACTTTTTTGATCAGCTCTTACAAAAGCAAGATCATGTTCTTTCACAGCGAGAAGAAGAATTGCTTGCAGGAGCCAGTGAAATCTTTGGATCGGCAAGTGAAACCTTTGCTATCCTAGACAATGCTGACCTTACTTTCCCTTACGTTTTGGATGACGAAGACAATGAAGTGCAACTCTCTCACGGAACTTACATACGTTTGATGGAATCAAAAAATCGTGAAGTACGTCGTTGTGCCTATGAAGCACTTTATGCTACTTACGAGCAGTTCCAGCACACCTATGCTAAGACATTGCAGACAAATGTAAAAGTTCAAAACTACCGTGCTAAAGTGCGCAATTATGAGAGTGCTCGTCAGGCTGCTCTTGCGGCTAACTTTGTACCAGAAAGTGTCTATGACAATCTAGTGTCAGCAGTTCGCAAACACTTGCCACTTTTGCATCGTTATCTTGCACTACGTTCAAAAATCTTGGGTATTCCTGACCTCAAGATGTACGATGTCTATACACCATTGTCTTCAGTAGACTACAGCTTTACTTACGAGGAAGCCTTGAAGAAGGCAGAAGAAGCTTTGGCAGTTCTTGGTGAGGATTACTTGAGCCGAGTTAAACGTGCCTTCAGCGAACGTTGGATAGATGTGTATGAAAACCAAGGCAAGCGTTCAGGTGCATATTCAGGTGGATCATACGATACAAATGCCTTCATGCTTCTTAACTGGCAGGACAATCTAGATAATCTCTTTACCCTTGTCCATGAAACTGGTCACAGTATGCACTCTAGCTATACTCGTGAAACCCAGCCATATGTTTATGGAGACTATTCAATTTTCTTAGCAGAAATTGCTTCAACAACTAATGAAAATATCTTGACTGAGAAATTATTGGAGGAAGTTCAAGATGATGCAACTCGCTTTGCAATCTTAAACAACTTCCTAGATGGCTTCCGTGGTACAGTCTTCCGTCAAACTCAGTTTGCTGAATTTGAGCATGCCATCCACCAAGCTGACCAAAATGGTGAAGTCTTGACTAGTGAATTCTTAAATGAGCTTTATGCCGACTTGAATGAAGCTTACTATGGTTTGAGTAAAGAAGACAATCCTGAAATTCAATATGAATGGGCCCGTATTCCACATTTCTACTACAACTACTATGTGTATCAATATTCAACAGGCTTTGCAGCAGCTTCAGCCTTGGCTGAAAAGATTGTTCATGGCAGCCAAGAAGATCGTGATCGCTATATCGATTATCTCAAAGCAGGGAAGTCAGACTATCCACTTAATGTCATGAGAAAAGCAGGCGTTGATATGGAGAAGGAAGACTACCTCAACGATGCCTTTGCTGTCTTTGAACGTCGTTTAGATGAGTTTGAAGCTCTTGTTGAAAAATTAGGATTGGCATAAGGCAGATGGTAAAGTCTTATAGCAAAAATGCCAATCACAATATGCGTCGTCCTGTTGTCAAGCATGATATTGTTGAGTTCATGCGTCACAGACAAAAGCAAGTGACTGGCTCACTTAAGGAATTAGAGAAGTTCGCTCGTAAGGAAAATATTCCCATCATTCCTCATGAAACTGTCGCTTATTTTCGTTTCCTTATGGAAACCATTCAACCAAAAAACATTTTAGAAATCGGGACGGCTATTGGATTTTCAGCACTTTTAATGGCAGAGCATTCACCTAAGTCAAAAATTACCACTATTGACCGAAATCCTGAAATGATTGGTTTTGCCAAGGAGAATTTTGCAAAATTTGATAGCCGCAAACAAATCACTCTCTTAGAAGGTGATGCGGTAGATGTCCTTTCGACCTTAACAGAGACCTATGATTTTGTATTTATGGATTCTGCTAAATCCAAGTACATCGTCTTTCTACCAGAAATCCTCAAACACCTCGAAGTAGGTGGAGTCGTTGTCTTGGATGATATTTTCCAAGGAGGAGATATTGCGAGGGATATTATGGAAGTCCGACGTGGACAACGGACGATTTATCGTGGCTTGCAAAGATTATTTGATGCAACCTTAGACAATCCTGGCTTAACCGCTAGCTTGGTTCCTCTTGGAGATGGGATTCTCATGCTAAGAAAGAATCAAGCAGAAGTAGAACTGCCTGATATTGATTGATTTCAGATATTTTTAAGACAATTTGGTAAAATAGATAAGGTAAACCTTTATTTAGTGAACAAAAGGAGTAAACATGAAGAAAAAACTAATGGCAGGAGCCATCACATTGTTGTCAGTAGCTACTTTGGCTGCTTGTTCCAATAGCTCTCAAGGAGCAGACTTGATCAGTATGAAGGGTGATGTGATTACAGAACATCAATTCTACGAAGAAGTTAAAAATAATCCAACTGCTCAACAAGTCTTGCTTAACATGACCATTCAAAAAGTTTTTGAAAAACAGTACGGTTCAGAAGTTAGTGATAAAGAAGTAGATGATGCCGTTGCAGAAGAACAAAAGAAATATGGTGATAGCTATCAAACAGTTCTAGCTCGTTCAGGTATGACTGCTGAAAGTCGTAAGGCTCAAATCCGAACAAGTAAATTAGTTGAGTTTGCAGTGAAGAAGGCTGCAGAAGCTGAATTAACAGATGAAAACTACAAAAAAGCTTTCGAAGAGTATACTCCAGAAGTAACTGCTCAAATTATTAAACTTGATAGTGAAGAAAAAGCTAAGGAAATTCTTGCCAAGGCAAAAGAGTCAGGTGCTGACTTTGCACAACTTGCAAAAGACAACTCAACAGACGAAAAAACAAAGGAAAATGGTGGTGAGATCACCTTTGATTCTGCCTCTACAGAATTGCCAGATGCCGTTAAGAAATCAGCCTTTGCACTTGATGTTGATGGTATTTCAGATGTCATCACTGCACCAGGAACACAAGCCTATACAAGTAGTTTCTACATTGTGAAACTAACTAAGAAGTCAGAAAAATCTTCAAATCTAGAAGATTATAAAGAAAAACTCAAAACAATTATTTTAACTCAAAAACAAAATGATGCTACCTTTGTTCAAGGTGTTATCGGTAAAGAATTGACAGATGCCAACATCAAAGTCAAAGACCAAACTTTCCAAAATATCTTTACTCAGTACATCAAGGGTGAAGCAACTACTGACAGTAGCAGTAGCGCCTCAAACTAATAAAAAAACTATCTATCTTTCTTTTTTAGAAAGTAGATAGTTTTTTTCTATTGGACTTCTTTCAGAATTAGCAGTAGTGCATCTAGTACACGAGATCTTTGTTCTGCAGGAAGAAGTTTCAATTCGTCAATCAGACGGGATATTTTGGGGTCTTCTTCTTTCAGTTGGATATCAAAGAAAGTGTCTAAATCTACTTCTAATGCTTCCATGACTTTTTCTAGAGTTTGAATCTTTAAGTTTGTTGATAGATTTTCTAATTTGTAAACATAATTTGTTCCTAAGTCAGCCATTTCCTCTAATTGTTCTTGGGTATATCCTCTTTCTATTCTGAGTAAACGGATGCGTTTAGAAATGTAGTCTTGCAAATTACTTTTATTTTTGACCATGTAGTACCTCGCTACTTACATGATACAGTCAAACGACTGCATTTTTTAGACTTTAAATAGTTACATTTTGATAAAATAACTTTAAAAAGTTGTACATTGTGGTATAATGGAGATATAAAAAATAAAAAGGGGAAACCTATGAAAAAAGAATTGATTACTTTGACTGCCATAGCAGCAACGGGCCTTGCAACAACTGTAAGTGCAAATGAGGTGGCTGAACCCAATGTAGATAATGCAGGTGGTGTTCGTACTGCTCAAACTGAGCCAGCGTTTAACATTACTGATGCTCAAACCGAACCAGCTTTGGTTGAAAAAGAAGCACCAAAACCAGTGGAAGTGAAAACTCCTACAAAGGAAGAAGTTGCTGAACTTGGTGCAAGTGCTACCAAAGCACAGGAAGATGAAAGCAAAGCAAAAGAAGTCTTGGATCAAGCGAATGAAACTTCTGGTAAAGCAGAAAAGAAAGTCGCTGACTTGAAACAAGCTCAAGCAGACACTCAAAAGATTGTTGACAAAGCAACACCTGAAGCTATTCAAAACGCTGAGAAGAAAGTGGAAAGTGCTAAAGCAGAAGTTCAAGTAAAAGAAGAAGCTTTAAATTCTGCCCGGTCTTCGAAAGCAGCATCTGATGAAGCTGTATCTAATCAAGAAAAAATAGTTGAAGGTAAGAAAGAAGAAATTGAAAAACTTCAATCAGCTGTTTTAGTAGCTAAAAATAATGTACAGCTGAAACAAAATATTTTAGATGGGACTAAAATATCTGAAGAGAAAAAATCAGCTGAGGAAGCTTTAGAACAAGAAACAGCTAATGTTAAAAGACTAAGTGATGAATTAGCAAAAGCAGAGATTGAAGATGAAAAACATAGTCAAAAGATAAAAAATGCTGAAAATGACTTAGCTGAAGCTATAACAAAAGTTTCAACATCTAATCAATCAATTTCTAGCGCGAGCGAAAAAGTAAAGCAAACTCAGTCTGAGCTAATCAAAGCGCAAGAAAATTTAGCAAACCAAAATCCTAAAAATACAATTAAGTTAACTGATAGTTTTGTTGAAACTTTTAAGTCTTTTGTATTAAATCCATACGATTATGATAAACAACCAGAACTATTCATTAAACATAGTAAAGAGTATAGAGAAAAACTGAAGAAAATTGCTACAGAAAATAAATCTCTCAATCAATACCATTCAGTTGAAAAGGATAAACACAGACCATTTGATTCTTCTCATTTGACATTGGAGCAGAGAGAGGAATTGACACTCTTCGCAAACGATCTTTTCAATCAAGCTCGTAGATTGTTTGCGAAGCCTGACACAGTAGCTACTCAAGGAATGATAGGAGTTGCAGATAAGGTTGCTAAGGACAAAACTACAATTTGGGCTGCTCAGGAATTCAATTTTCTTCAAATCGATGATTATACCCCTATTAATTATAGTGTGGTAACTAGCGATAATAAAATCAAAATGTCTAGTATAGATGAAGCCAAAAAATACATATATGAAACGTTTACTTGGCTATTATTTGAATCTCCTGAATATATCGGACATCAAATTGTTTCATCTGATTGGAAGTTTATGAAACATTCGTTTAAAACGGGAAAAGATTATTTTGGTTTTACTCTTATTGAAAGAGATGGGAAAACAGAGTTTTATTATTTGACTGTCAATGAAGAAATCAAGGGTAATGAAAAATTTGATAAAACTGTAATTAAACCTTCAAACTCAACTCAATCTAATACAGTAAGCAATGAATCTGCATTGACTGTGCTAAAGACCGCAGAAGCCAACTATACTAAAGCGAAGGCAGACTTGGAAAAAGCAGAATCAGAATATAAGGAACATTTATCGATTCAAAAAGATATTCAGAACAGGCTAGAACTTCTAAAGTCAACTCCATTTAAAGCATCTTTAGTAAAGGCTGAACTTGCTAAAGCTCAAAAACTTCAGATTGAAGCTCAAAAACGACTTGCATTGGCTCAAAAAGCACAAGATGAAGTTATGACTGATATTAAGTTTAAACAAGAGAATTTAGATAAAGCAAAACAAGAGCTAGTTGATAAAGAGAATGCATTAAAACTTGGGAAAGATAAGTTATAGTGGATTGAAATAAGGTATGAACAAATCGATTAGGAAAGTCAAACTTAATTTCTAGAAGTTTTTTAGCAGTTGTAGCGTACTGTTCTAGATTCAATTTACCATAATTTCTAAAAATGTTTTAGAATTCGTAGCGTACTATTCTAAGTTCATTTTACTATCATTTCTAACAATGTTTCAGAATCCATATCGTACTATTCTAGGCTCAATCCACTATACAACAAGAAGAGGCTGAACTTACTAAGTTACAAGCTGATGTAAGTGCGAAAGCACAAGCGGTATCTACTGCTAAGAAAGCACTTCAAGATGCACAAGAAGAAGTTAAACTAGCCGAAAAAGAGCTTGCAGACCTTAACGGTGCGCACACTCGTTTGAAAGAAGCGCAAGCAGAGCTAGAAAAAGCTGAAACTGAGCTTAAAGAAGCTTACAAAGCACAAAACGAAGCTAAAGTAGACTACGAAGTTAAGAGCCTTGCAGCAAGTCAAGCTAAAACTACTTACGAAACTGCAAAAGCTAAGTATGAAGAAGCAGAAACAAAACGTTTGGCTGCACTTGCAGAAGAAAAACGTAAAGAGCTAGAAAAAGCAGGTTACCAACCAGTCCCTGTTTTGGATGAAAAAGGTAATATTATTGATTATACGGTAGATAAAGTGACTGTAGGAACTAAAAATGATAAAACCTATCAAGCGCCTGCACAAGCTATAAATGAAAAATCAGAACCTGAGAAACAACTTCCAAATACTGGAACGAAAGAATCGAATCTCTTAGCAGTGCTTGGTGCAAGTATTGGACTACTTGCTTTAGCAGGAAAACGAAAATATAGATAAAATAGAAAGGGCGTTACTGCCCTTTTTATGCTATATTTGAGTAAAATTCGAATGTTTATACTGTAAGAGTTTTTTTCTAGGCTAAAAAATGGTATAATAGCATGTAAAACTAGAAATAATAAGGGAAAATAAAAATATTTTTCCGAAAGATAGGTGACATATGAAAATAAGTAAAAGGCACCTGCTGAATTATTCCATTTTGATTCCTTATTTACTGTTATCCGTTTTAGGATTGATAGTAGTTTATTCGACAACTAGTGCGACCCTTATTCAGGAGGGGAAAAGTGCATTATATCTAGTGCGAAATCAGGGGATTTTCTGGATAGCCAGTTTATTCTTAATAGCCTTAATCTATAAATTAAAATTAGGATTTCTCCGTAATGAGCGGTTGCTCTTTATCGTTATGTTTGTCGAGCTGATACTTCTAGCTCTGGCACGGTTAATAGGTAGTCCCATCAACGGTGCCTATGGCTGGATCAAGGTTGGTCCCATCACGATTCAACCAGCAGAGTATCTAAAGATTATTATCATTTGGTACTTGGCTCAGCGTTTTTCAAAACAACAAGATGAGATTGCGGTTTATGACTTCCAAGTTTTAACCCTTAATCAGTGGTTGCCAAGAGCCTTTAATGATTGGCGGTTTGTCCTCTTGGTCATGATTGGAAGTTTGGCAATTTTCCCTGACCTTGGAAATGCAACCATTTTGATTTTAGTATCCTTACTCATGTATACCATCAGTGGAATAGCTTATCGGTGGTTCACAACTATTCTGGGACTGCTGGCTGGAACATCCATTCTTTCCTTGACTGCCATTCGGTTTATCGGTGTTGAAAAATTCTCAAAAATTCCTGTCTTTGGTTATGTTGCCAAGCGTTTCAGTGCTTTTTTCAACCCCTTTAATGACCTAGCAGGATCTGGGCATCAGTTGGCCAATTCTTATTATGCAATGGTTAACGGTGGCTGGTTTGGTCTTGGTTTAGGAAATTCCATTGAAAAACGAGGTTATCTACCAGAAGCTCATACAGACTTTGTCTTTTCGATTGTGATAGAGGAGTTTGGATTTGTAGGAGCTAGTCTTATTTTAGCTCTTCTATTCTTCTTGATTCTTCGTATTATTTTGGTTGGTATTCGAGCGAGAGATCCTTTCAACTCTATGGTGGCAATTGGTATTGGTGGAATGATTCTGATACAGGTATTTGTTAACATTGGCGGTATATCAGGCTTGATCCCTTCAACAGGGGTAACCTTCCCCTTCCTATCGCAAGGAGGAAACAGTCTCTTGGTCCTATCAGTAGCCATCGCTTTTGTGTTGAATATTGATGCCAGTGAAAAACGTGCCAAACTCTATCGCGAATTAGAAGCGCAACTCTAAGACATAATATAACAAGGAGAAAAAAATGTCTCTTCAAAAGTTAGAAAATTATAGTAACAAAACGGTCGTACAAGAAGAAGTTCAAATCTTGACAGATATGCTGGAAGATATCACAAAAAATATGCTTCCTGCTGAAACCTTTGATAAGATTATGCACTTGAAGGAACTTTCTTCAAAACTTGACTATCAAGGGCTAGATAAAGTAGTAACAGGTCTTTCAAATGATGAGATGGTCTACATTTCTAGATACTTCTCTATTTTGCCTCTTTTAATTAACATCTCAGAAGATGTTGACTTGGCTTATGAGATTAACCATCTAAATAATGTCGATCAAGACTATCTGGGTAAATTGTCAACAACTATTAAAATGGTGGCTGAAAAAGAAAACGCTTCTGAGATTCTTGAACACTTGAATGTGGTGCCAGTTTTGACAGCCCATCCAACTCAGGTTCAACGTAAGAGTATGTTAGATTTGACCACTCATATCCATACCCTTTTACGTAAATACCGTGACGTGAGAATGGGGCTCATTAACAAGGAAAAATGGCATAATGATCTTCGTCGCTATATTGAGATTATCATGCAGACAGATATGATTCGTGAGAAGAAACTTAAAGTAACCAACGAAATTACCAATGTGATGGAGTACTACAATAGTTCCTTCCTACAGGCTGTCCCTAACTTGATGCTAGAGTACAAACGCCTAGCAAAAGAGCAAGGAATTGATCTTAAACAAGCCAAACCTATTACTATGGGAATGTGGATTGGTGGAGACCGTGATGGAAATCCATTTGTAACAGCTGAGACACTTCTGCGTTCTGCTACCATTCAAAGTGAAGTGATTTTGAACTATTACATCAGTAAAATTTCTAGTCTTTATCGTACCTTCTCTCTTTCAACGAATTTGTCAAAAACTAGCAAAGCTGTTGAAGAAATGGCTGCTCAGTCTGGAGATACATCCGTCTTTCGTGAGAAAGAACCCTATCGTCGTGCCTTTCATTTGATTCAGTCCAAATTGATTCAAACTCTCTTGAATTTAAAAGAATGGTCTGTTGTTGGATCGTCAGCTGATGAACGTCATCCTGTTGAACGTCTTCTTGGTACTCAAGGGCATCAACAAGGAGTGATTACAGACTATATTAGCAATCGACTTTCAGGAGCTATTCAAGAGCTAGCTGAAGATCGTCCACCATTTTACGAAACAGTTGAAGAGTTCAAAAAAGATCTATATACCATTAAGGATTCATTACTTGAAAACAAGGCAGAGTCCTTACTCACAGGTGAATTTGCAGAACTTTTAGAAGCTGTAGAAGTCTTTGGTTTCTTCTTGGCTTCCATCGACATGCGTCAAGATTCAAGCGTCCACGAAGCCTGTGTAGCAGAATTGTTGGCATCTGCTGGAATCAATGATCACTATAGCGATTTGTCAGAAGATGAAAAGTGCGACTTGCTTTTACATGAATTGTTAGAAGATCCTCGAATCTTGTCTGCAACTCATGCTGAGAAGTCTGAACTTCTCGAAAAAGAATTAGCTATTTTCAAAACGGCACGTGAATTAAAAGATCGTTTAGGAGAAGATGTCATTCGTCAAACGATTATCTCTCATGCAACTAGCGTGTCAGATATGCTGGAGTTGGCTATCATGCTCAAAGAAGTAGGACTAGTTGATGCTGAAAAAGCGCGTGTTCAGATTGTACCACTCTTTGAGACGATTGAAGACTTGGATCATTCTGAAGAAACAATGAGAAAGTATTTCTCTCTACCACTTGCTAAGAAATGGATTGCTTCTAAAAACAATTACCAAGAAATCATGCTTGGCTACTCTGATAGTAATAAGGATGGCGGTTATCTATCATCTTGTTGGACACTCTATAAGGCCCAACAACAATTGACTGCTATTGGTGATGAATTTGGAGTCAAAGTAACCTTCTTCCATGGTCGTGGTGGTACCGTTGGCCGTGGTGGTGGCCCTACTTATGATGCCATTGCTTCTCAACCACTCAAGTCCATCAAGGATCGTATCCGTTTGACAGAACAAGGGGAAGTTATTGGAAACAAATACGGAAACAAGGATGCAGCCTACTATAACCTTGAAATGTTGGTTTCAGCCGCTATTAACCGCATGATTACCAAGAAGAAGAGTGATACCAATACGTCAAATCGCTATGAAGCAATCATGGATCAAGTAGTAGAACGTAGTTACGATATCTACCGTGAACTCGTATTCGGAAATGACCATTTCTATGATTATTTCTTTGAATCTAGTCCAATCAAGGCGATCTCAAGTTTCAATATTGGTTCTCGTCCAGCGGCTCGTAAAACAATCACTGAAATTGGTGGTTTACGTGCGATTCCTTGGGTATTCTCATGGTCACAAAGTCGTGTTATGTTCCCAGGTTGGTATGGAGTGGGTTCAAGCTTCAAAGAATTCATCGATCAAGATCCCAAAAATATCGAATATCTTCGTGATATGTATCAAAATTGGCCATTCTTCCAGTCACTTCTATCTAACGTAGATATGGTATTATCTAAATCAAATATGAATATCGCCTTTGAGTACGCTAAACTTTGTGAAAGTGAAGAAGTACAAGCAATCTACTATACGATCTTGGATGAATGGCAGTTGACTAAGGACGTTATCTTGGCTATTGAAGGCCATGAGGAGCTCTTGGCAGAAAATACTTATTTGAAAGACAGTCTCAACTACCGAATGCCTTATTTCAATATCCTTAACTATATTCAGTTGGAATTGATTAAGCGTCAACGTCGAGGTGAGCTATCTTCAGATGAAGAAAGATTAATCCATACAACTATCAACGGAATTGCTACAGGATTACGTAATTCAGGTTGATATAAGCTCCATTTTCCAAAAACCGTAGGAATTTTCGTAATTTTTTAAAATAATTCATGAAAACCCTTGACAAGTTTTAGTAAAATGATATAATTTAAGCGTTCAGAAAGTAATCATTGAAATTTTTTAGAGAGTCTGTGGTTGGTGGAAACAGATAGGTGGAAGTGATGAAAATTGGGCTGAATGTTATTAAGAATTTGAAATCATAAGAATTCGGTGAGCACACCTTACAGTGCAACTCGTTTTAGCGAGTAAGAGCGATAGGACTAGTTCCTATAATTGAGGTGGCACCGCGCATCGACGTCCTCACACAAGTTTTTTGTGTGAGGACTTTTTCTATGGGGAGGAAAAAATTATGGAAATCAAACGATGGCGTCGCTTGAATAAGTGATTGAATAAAAAAATAATAAGTTAAGAAGAAATAAGGAGAAAATTATGAAAAACAAACGTCTACTCGGTATTATCGTAGTATTAGCACTTGTAGTTGGAGGAAGCTTGGTATATTCTAGCTTAACGAAACAAGAAACTAAAACTGAGACAGCTAATAAAACAGCTAAGGTTGGAGTTCTTCAGTTTGTAAGCCACCCATCACTCGACTTGATTTACCAAGGTATCCAAGATGGACTTGCTGAAGAAGGCTATAAAGGTGACCAAGTTAAAATCGACTTTATGAACTCAGAAGGTGACCAAAGTAAGGTTGCGACAATGAGTAAACAATTGGTGGCAAACGGAAATGATGTAGTTGTTGGTATTGCAACACCAGCAGCTCAAGGTCTTGCAAGTGCAACAAAAGACCTTCCTGTTATCATGGCTGCTATCACAGATCCAATTGGTGCTAACCTTGTACAAAACTTGGAAAAACCAGGTGGGAACATCACAGGGGTATCTGACCACAACCCTGCTGAACAACAAGTTGAATTGATCAAAACATTGACTCCTGATGTCAAGACGGTTGGAGCTCTTTACTCAAGTAGTGAAGATAACTCTAAATCACAAGTCGAAGAGTTCAAAGCTTACGCAGAAAAAGCTGGTTTGAAAGTAGAAACATTCGCAGTTCCTTCAACTAACGAAATTGCTTCAACAGTGAACGTTATGACTGGTAAAGTAGATGCAATCTGGGTTCCAATCGATAACACAATCGCATCTGCATTCTCAACTGTAGTATCAAGTAACCAAACAGCAAAAAAACCAATCTACCCAAGTGCGACTGCCATGGTAGAAGCTGGAGGTTTGGCATCAGTCGTTGTGGACCAACACGATCTTGGTGTTGCTACTGGTAAAATGATTGCTAAAGTCTTGAAGGGGGAAAAACCTACAGATACACCAGTTAATGTCTTCTCAACTGGTAAATCAGTGATCAACAAAAAAGTTGCTCAAGAACTTGGAATCACAATTCCTGAATCAGTTCTCACAGAAGCTGGTCAAGTAATCGAATAAGAATGAAGGAGGAGTTGGAGACATCTCCTCCAATTTTTAGAAGAAGGAAACGAATCAAACATGCTAATATCAATTATTTCACAGGGATTGGTCTGGGCTATCCTAGGTTTAGGAATCTTTATGACCTTTCGAATCTTGAACTTCCCAGATATGACAACGGAGGGCTCTTTCCCCTTGGGAGGAGCTGTAGCAGTCACTCTAATTACCCAAGGAGTTAATCCTTTTCTGGCTACTTTAGCAGCCATAGGAGCAGGTTGTCTTGCTGGTTTAGCAGCTGGACTATTGTATACCAAAGGGGAAATTCCAACTCTTTTATCTGGAATTTTAGTCATGACTTCTTGTCATTCTATCATGCTCATGATTATGGGACGGGCTAACCTTGGACTCTTAAACACCAAGCAAATCCAGGATGTTCTTCCATTCTCATCAGAGGTTAATCAATTACTGACAAGTTTAATCTTTGTGACTTTGGTTATCCTTCTCATGCTTTTCTTCCTAGATACCAAACTTGGCCAAGCATATATCGCTACAGGGGATAATCCAGACATGGCTCGTAGTTTTGGTATCAATACAGGACGTATGGAACTTATGGGCTTGGTCTTGTCAAATGGTGTAATCGCACTTGCTGGCGCACTTATCGCTCAACAAGAAGGCTATGCCGATGTCTCTCGCGGTATCGGAGTTATCGTAGTTGGACTTGCCAGCTTGATTATCGGTGAGGTTCTCTTTAAGAGTCTTACCTTAGCAGAACGCTTGGTTACTATTGTTGTTGGTTCCATCAGTTATCAATTCTTGGTATGGGGCGTTATTGCTCTTGGCTTTAACACCAGCTACCTCCGTCTATACAGTGCTCTTATCCTAGCAACTTGCTTGGTAATTCCAACCCTTAAGGATAAATACTTGAAAGGAGTCAAGTTAAGCAAATGACAGCGATTGTAGAATTAAGAAATGCCACAAAAATTGTGACAAATGGCTTTGATGAAGAGAAGATTATTCTAAACGATGTTTCACTTGATATTTATGAACATGACTTCATCACAATCTTGGGTGGAAATGGAGCAGGGAAATCAACCCTCTTTAATAGCATTGCGGGAACTTTACCTTTAACCAGTGGTAGCATTCGCATCATGGGCGAGGATGTAACTCATTTTAGCCCTGAAAAGCGTGCCAAGTATCTTTCTCGTGTCTTCCAAGATCCTAAGATGGGAACAGCCCCTCGTATGACCGTTGCAGAAAACCTTTTGATTGCTAAGTTCCGTGGGGAAAAACGTGGACTTTTCCCAAGAAAATTGTCATCCTATAAGGAAGAATTTCAAGCGACCATTGAGAAGGTTGGCAATGGTCTAGAGAAGCATTTGGATACACCGATTGAATTTTTGTCAGGTGGACAAAGACAGGCCTTGAGCCTCTTAATGGCAACCTTAAAACGTCCAGAACTTCTTTTATTGGATGAACACACAGCAGCTCTTGACCCTAAAACAAGTGTCGCCTTGATGGAATTGACAAATGACTTTATCAACAAGGACCATCTAACAGCTTTGATGATTACTCACCATATGGAAGATGCTCTCAAGTATGGAAATCGCTTGATTGTTATGAAAGATGGACAAATCATCCAAGATTTGAATAAGGATGAAAAAGCCAAGATGAAGATTTCAGATTACTATCAACTATTTGAGTAGATGATTTTAAATAATTGAGATAAAAAACTTAGAAGTAGGCTTTTGCTTCTAAGTTTTTTGTATTAAAGGGAGATTATCTAAAAATGGTCTGGATTCCACCGTCTAAGATTTTATAGTATAATGATTATAAGGAAAATGTTGCTAAAGATAAAAAAATTATAAAAAAGTGTTTTGCGTCTAAATTTTATCTTGTCTCTAAAATAAGGTATTTAAAATGTATTTTTACTTTGTAAAGTATATAAGTTCTAGGTAAGGAAAAAGTCATGAAAAAAATTTTAAAAATTGTACTCATAACTGTAGTAGTTTTTCTAACTTTGTTTGGTCTATATCGTGTATATCAAAGGTATTATTATAAAGGAGTGTATGAATCTTTAAGTAATGTCTTTCTAGAAATGAACTATGCAGAGGTAAAAAGTGGTATTTTACCTGGTCTCGCTGATTTTAGTAAAGCCGTTGACGGGAGTCAATCGTTTAGAGATCCAGACAGGATAATTTCCATAGGACTTGATGCAGGCTTGTCTGAAAATGAAAGTTTAGAAGTGATTGTAGGTTTTGAAGAAACTTTTATTATTGAATATCAGCAACTGTTATCTGATGGGAGATATCTATTTATTAGATACAATTATAAGAATAAAAATCTTAACCAAACTATCGAAATTTCGGATTCTAAAAGTTCACTAGCATACTACTTAGCTGGATATAATATAAGAAATAAGGATAGTGGCGAGATAAATTTGGAGTCGTATTTTAAGAGAGCGGGCACTGTGGAAAAACCAAATTTTTACTTAACTAATCCCAACGAAGCACTAGAGTATTTAAAGCCTTATGGGATTGATGAAGATTGGATTAAAGAAAAATCCCACTTTATGCTCTACGATGTTGTTCTAGAACGCTGGTTTAAAAATGGCAGTCAACGCTACTCAGTTGATAATCTTGGGGATGTAGAGATTGTGCCACTAAGTTTTTCTGAATAGGATGATACCCAAGCAATGGAGATGTTAAAAGAGAAGAATAATGTTGTTTATCAGTTTCTCCAAGATTTAAGTAAGGAAAAAAGTCAATGAAAAAATTTTTAAAAATCGTACTCATAACTGTAGTATGTTTTCTAACTTTGTTTAGTCTAGATCGTGTCTATCAAAAGAATTATTATAAGGGAGTGTACGAATCTTTAAGTAATGTCTTTTTAGAAATGAACTATGCAGAAACCCATAGTGGTATTTTACCTGGACTTGCTGATTTTAGTAAAGCCGTTGACGGAGGCCAATCGTTTAGAGATCCAGACAGGATAATTTCCATAGGACTTGATGCAGGCTTGTCTGAAAATGAAAGTTTAGAAGTGATTGTAGGTTTTGAAGAAACTTTTATTATTGAATACCAGCAACTGTTATCTGATGGGAGATATCTATTTATTAGATACAATTATAAGAATAAAAATCTTAACCAAACTATCGAAATTTCAGATTCTAAAAGTTCACTGGCATACTACTTAGCTGCGTATAATATAAGAAATAAGGATAGCGGGGAGATAAATTTGGAGTCGTATTTTAAGAGAGCGGGCACTGTGGAAAAACCCAATTTTTACTTAACTAATCCCAACGAAGCACTAGAGTATTTAAAACCTTATGGGATTGATGAAGCTTGGATTAAAGAAAAATCCCACTTCATGCTCTATGATGTTGTTCTAGAACGCTGGTTCAAAAATGGTAGTCAACGCTACTCAGTTGACAATCTTGGGGATGTAGAGATTGTGCCACTAAGTTTTTCTGAATAGGATGATGCCCAAGCAATGGAGATGTTAAAAGAGAAGAATAATGTTGCTTATCAGTTTATCCAAGATTTAAGTAAGGAAAAAAGTCAATGAAAAAATTTTTAAAAATCGTACTCATAACTGTAGTAGGTTTTCTAACTTTGTTTAGTCTAGATCGTGTCTATCAAAAGAATTATTATAAGAGAGTGTATGAATCTTTAAGTAATGTCTTTTTAGAAATGAACTATGCAGAAACCCATAGTGGTATTTTACCTGGACTTGCTGATTTTAGCAAAGCCGTTGACGGAGGCCAATCATTTCGCGATAAGGATATTATAGTTGGTCTGAGTCCTGAAGCAGGCTTATCTGAGAGTGAAACTATATTAGTGTATGTAGGTATTGAAAAAACATTTCTAATTGAGTATAGGCGGGCGTTACCTGATGGTAGATACCTTTTTATTGATTATGATTATAGAGATAAGATGCTCAAACAAACTATTGAAATTTCGGAATCTGATCAATCATTAGCTTACGGGTTAATTGGTTATAATATAGAAGTGAAGAGGGGAAAAGAATCTGATTTAGAGCTACATTTAAAAAGTTCCTATAGTTTTAGCTCGACTAAAGGTTTACCAAGTTTTCAGCTAACAGATCCCAACGAAGTACTAGAGTATTTAAAACCTCATGGGATTGATGAAGCTTGGATTAAAGAAAAATCCCACTTCATGCTCTATGATGTCGTTCTAGAACGCTGGTTCAAAAATGGCAGTCAACGTTACTCAGTTGACAATCTTGGGGATGTAGAGATTGTGCCATTGAATTTTTCCAAATAGATTGTCCTACTTATGCAAAAAGTACTTTCTATTAAGTGTAAAATGTATGACTTGGAAAAATATGTTTATATATATTTTAGGACGATAATCGAAATTTTGTGTTTAAATACGGTAAATAGTTATCTTCCATGTTCTACTGAAAAAATATCGAAGGATATTCCTAATTCAGATTATTGGAGCTAATTATAGATTGGATAAGTAATGTAACTTGATTGAAGGGAGAATATGATTTTGTGTTTAAGGAGTTCTTTTAAGTTTTATGATAGAAGATGATAAAAATGTAGTAGTAGTAGGAGTTATAAGAATTTTCAAATCTTTATATAAAAATCTGATTTGCAAGATTATATTGATTAACAAGAAAGAGGTCGCAAAATGAATAAAAAAATGTTTTATACCTTATCTATAGGGGCATTTGTAATCATGCTACTACCACTCGCTTTCACTTTTTTAAAGCCACGCTATAGTAATGTTTTTGAAGAAATTTACCATGATGAGTACCATCATGCCACAACTTCTTTTTTACGTACGAATTCTACTTTAAATAGAATACCTGATATGGAAGTAAATAAAACAGGAGGTCTACTTTACGGTTCAACTATAGAAAAGTATCGTTCAGAAGTTTTACCTACAGGAGTTGAGGGGATTTCGTACAGTTTTTATTATCCAGATGGTAAACTAGATAGTGGAGAAATGTCTATAAATTTCCGATTCATGCATAGTAGTGGAGTGATTATAGATATATATTATAAGTATAATCACAAATCTGATGAATTGGTTCAGTCTCTAAGCATTATTGATGAAAAAAGGTTGACAGAACCTAATCAAATTATGGAGTATGTACAAGATAAAAAAATGGATCTTTCACCATACTTTACTAAAAGTGAAGAATTGTTACGAAATAAGATTATTCCAGACTGGCTTTCCGTCTATCCTAGTCACTTTTCAGTTGAAAATTGGGGTAATGTAAAGATGATTAGCGAATACATACTGGATTAAAGAAAAATCCTAAAACTGTTAACTGATGAGGTGAATCATATGAAGAAACAAAAAGAAGGCGTGATAAATAATATTATTTATGTGAATACAAGTTACCAAGATTCAAAGTGTCGAATTTATCCGACAATAACAAATTTATTTGGTATCTTGAGAGAAATTATCCAAACAGAAGAAACTACAGAAAGCATTCTAATTACCCTTTTCTATATCAACGAAAAATTGGATTTTCAGGAAGAATTAGATATTGGAGTTTTCTATCTCAAGTGTGCGGACACTGTAACTGTAGAAGATAAACAGAACTTTTTAAGAAAACAAATGTATTGGTTACATCCAGATTCTGATTATAAAATCCTTGAGAATTATATATCAATGGAAGATGTAGAACATACGAATTTTTTAGTAGAAAAGAAAGATATTACTGGTTTTCAAGATAGTATTAATAGATATATGGATTATCTGATGATTCGAGGGATTCCTCAAATGATGGAATGGCTTTACGATATGACTAAACTAGATGTGGCATCCCTCCCATATGGGTATTTTTGTTTTGAGATCGTATCAAGTTGAGTTTCTTTGAAATATCTAAATGAGGTATAAATTGAAAAAATCAGATTTTGTTATTTTAACCATCTTACTGTTTACTGTATCCATCCTAGCTCTTGTGATTTGTAATATAAAATGGGAAATCATCACTTTAGGTGCAAATGAAGAGACAAAGGTGCATGTAAACGGACACTCTGAGAGTTTGGACTCCATAATCCATGTAGAGGTCATTCCAGTTACTACAGATGGAAAGATAAAGCTTTCTCGAGGCGATGATTGGTTTGATCCTGAAAAAGGAATTGGATATAATATTAAGGATTCTCGGATTGAAACCTATCATTATAATGAAAAAACACAAAGCTGGGATGTAACGATGTTAGAGAATCCTCATAATGGCATTGGTGTCGATCGCGAAGGTATTATCATGGATCCACCTCAAAAGACACTTTTTTCATTTGCTTCAAAAAAAGGATTTGAAATCAAAATAAAGAATTTATCTAACCAAACTGTTAAGGTTAAAGTAAAAGTGACATATGATTAAGATTTGGCAAGTTGATAGTTTAGCAAGCAATAGATCCAAATAGTAGATTGATTAGAAACAAACCAGTCAAATCCTGCTAACTTTCAAATTGAAGTACCAAAATCAAATAGAAGTCATAAATATGAATAGGAGAAAGAAATGATATTACGAGACATATTTGATGCAGCTCAAGAAGGAACGTTTGAAAAGTTTCATTCGCTGTACAAGGGAGATGTGAATCAAATCACACATGAGAAATTGAATTTGTTAAACATGGTTTTAACTAGCAATACTTTGCTAGATGAAAAACTAAAGATTATTCAGTTTCTTATTGATGAAAAAATTGATGTTAATTGTTTAGACTCATATAATAGAAATGCCTTACATAATTTGTTTCAATTTAAAGCGAATTGGAGAGTAGATGTTGAGTATGCAACTAAGGTCATGTCAATGTTGTTGAAAGCAGGGATAAATGTTAACCAAGTTGATAAATATGGGGCAATTCCATTGATTACTGCGATTACAGTCTTGAAATTAACAACCAAGGAAGCCTTGCCTTTATATGAGATGTTGATTGCTAGTGGTTCTGATATTCACCATAAAGATTTTCAAGGGAAGTCAGCTATAGATTATGCGAGAGAATTCAGTTGGAGACAAGATTTATTATCTGAAAATGGAGGGTTACTTGCTGATGAATAATAGTGATTTTGGTGGATTTATGGTTTCAAATAATGTATTGAATGGCTATCCGATTCAGTACACTTATAGAGAGAAATCTTCAATTTCTCAGTTAAATGGCTGGACAATATTATCTTCTATTGATGATGAAGAATATATTTCTAATCCTGATAACTTTACAATTCTAGGTGCGACCAGTATGCTGCAAATTGCTCCAGTTCTACTAGAAATTTTTCCCGCAAAATATGGAACAGATTTGTTTTGGCTATACAAGGACAATGTACATATAGGATTTTAGGATTTTATGATTTAAAGTCAGAAAGAGAAGTTACTATTACAGAGATTTTGCAATAATCTTTTCTGAATGACTATGGTATATTAGACTTCCTGCGAAATAAAAATATGATACAATAAAACTATGAATTATGAATCAAGTAAACTATTAACTGATGCACGCTTTAAGCGCCTTGTTGGTGTTCAGCGCACTACTTTTGAAGAGATGTTAG